>CAZLQP010000004.1:0-130541 GCA_964561855.1 uncultured Burkholderiales bacterium
GTGAGCTTGAAGTAAATACTGCTGCGAGTCCGACTGGGTCGACGATTATTCCGTTTACTTCACCATCATCATCTCCGAATTCACCATCCGTTAGTTGGTAGCTGAGATGAATAGTGTTTTCACCGCCGATTTCAACCATGTCAATCGTAGAATCAGGCACTGCAGTGAATTCTTCAGTGTTCGGATTGAACTTCCTAACTGAGTAGCCGTCTAAGTCTGTTTCATCGGTGAAGATGTACTTATTAATTGTAACTGTATCGCCTCTAGAACAATTCAGAGTAAAGTCTGTTAAACCATAAGGATATACAAATCCATCATCAGTAACACTTAGACTGTCTTCAGAAATTGAATCAACAAAACCGTTTGAGAAACAACCACCAGTTTCAAAAGTTATGTAGTTCCCAGAGGTTGCTGAAACAAATGACGAAACCGTAGGTTGCAAACTGTCTTGAATGTCATCATCGTTGCCGTCACCAGAATTTGGTGCAGCGTTCTCTACCGCATCTGGGATGGTATCTGCATCAAAGTCTGTGGCAGATCCGATCAAAATATTGAGTGCGAATTCGCTTGTATCACCAAAACCAGTAGGTGAAGTCGAATCCAAGGCTGTTACGGTAGCAGATAGCGACATATTTGAAAATACTCCACTACCTACATCGAGTGTGACGGATTTTCCAGAACCATTACTTGTTGTGTGAGACCCTAGAAAGGTTTGTCCTGGCCCGTAGCCGAAAATAGTTGATCGTTCATTCGCAAAAAATTCGACACGATATTCGTTGCTATCAGATCCTGCAACATCGAGATCGTATGTAATATCTATATCAGATCCAGTCTGCACTGCAGTTTTCAAAACAGGGAAGTTCATTAGATTGTTTGGTCCAGAGTCACCATCACCGACATCGTTTAGAGTTGGTCCTCGGTATTGAAATGAGTCTGGCAGATAGTCAGGGGGGCTTGAAGAGTCGGTAAACCCAGAATGATCTATACCTAAATTAGAATCTCCGATTCCTTCAAAATTTAAGACTTTAATGTCGTAAATAGAATTCCCGAGAATTGCGTTGCGTGCTGGATTGAGAGAGACATCCCATTCCTGGATGTATATTGCAAGTGTGGTAATACCTGATGCTCCAACGCCGGCAATTATGTTTCCTTCACCTGTGTTTGTTCCACCTATAAGGTTTCCATTCGCATTGGCTGAAGGTACAACACCAACACCGTTAGTTATACCTAAATTCACCTCGCCCGTGTAGTCAGTACCAATTAGGTTTCCCTGAACTCTTGCATTTTGACCACCAACGCCAACGTTATTAGTGGAGCCAGAAAAGATATTTGTCATTCCGGTTGATGTACCTCCAATAAATACAGGTCCTGCTCCAAGTGCCAAAACTCCTTTGGAGATATTTCCGGAGAGCCCATTTACGTCAGCTGCTTGAGGAGTAAGATCAGTAACACCATCTTTGCCTAGCCCAACAATATTTCCAAAAACGCTAACGTTTGTTCCTGCAATGTTTATACCGCCAGTCGTTGTGTTGTCCGGACCTTCTGCACCGACGACATTTCTATCAGCTGGGTTTGTTCCACCGATTAGGATATTGTCAGCATCAGGATGAACGCTAATACCTACGTCGGTAAGTCCACCACCGATAGATAAGCCTGTAGGCTCAACTCCAACATAGTTTCCTTGGAATACTCCATTATCGAAATTCGTTTGGATACAAGCAAGCGAACATTCTGTAATCGAAAGTCCTTTAATCGTCACATCATCTGCGCCTACATCAAGAACGTTAGATGAAATATTTGTAGCAACAATATGAATAAGAATGGTTCCATTCATTGGATTTGGGGCAACAGCGGTGTTGGCGCTTGCACCTGGATTGTTAGTGTATCCATCGATTATAAGTGCTTCACTTATTGTCGGTAAGTCCGTTCCAGGGGTAATCGTTTGAACTCCGCCACTGGGGATTGTGAATTCGATTGTGTCTGCGCCTTCATTTGCGTTGGCTTCTTCGATTGCAGCTCTTAATGTGCACTCGCCACTGTTGGCGGTTTCGCATATTCCATCGCCTTGGTTGGCGTCGGATTCATCTGTTGTTACATTTACTGTAAAAGTCGCTGGCGCTGCTTGCGCTTGGGGTGTTGTTGAGAACGTTATTAGGCCAATAAGTAAAACTAGAGCTATGTTTATTATTAACTTTGTGAATAGTTGTTTCATTTTAAGGTCGCTTTTCTTGTTGGCCTCCGTGCTGATCTGGTGATTATGGTTCCTATTAAAAGTGTAATTATTGTAAATGATAAGAGTGTTTGAATGTTATTGGCTCCGGTCGCAGGTAAAGTTCCTGTGACTGTGGTTGGATTTGAACCTGTTGGTGGTGAATCAGGGTTGTTTACTGGAGGTGAGCTTGAAGTAAATACTGCTGCGAGTCCGACTGGGTCGACGATTATTCCGTTAGCAATACCATCATCATCGTATTCTCCGCCGTCCTCGATTGAGTATTGCATCAGGATCGCTGGGTTGCCGCTAATATCAACTTTTTCTACTGTTGCTTCTTCTACTACTTCAAAAGTTTCAGTGTTTGGTCGGTATTTGTGTACTTCGAAGTCGCTTATTTCTACATCAGCAAATACGTATTTAGATATTTCTACAGTGTCGCCAACTGAACAATTCAAAACAAAATCAGTTAATCCAAATGGGTATGTAAATCCTTCGTCTACTACGCCTAGAGAATCTTCTGTTAGAGAAGAAACTGAACCGTTAGCAGAACATCCTTGTGTGACAAATGTTACGTATGTTGAACCTATTATGTAAGTCGAAACTGTTGGTTGTAGTCGATCAGGAATCCCATCGTTATTACCATCTCCATTATTTGGCCCAGCATCTTCCACTTCATCAGTAATACCATCTGCATCGAAGTCAGTTACTGAGCCGATCTCGATGTTTGTCGAAAATTCTGACGTGCCGCCAAAACCTCCAACACCTGCTGAATTTAATGGTGTAACAGTTGCTGAAAGTGCTTTGTTGGTTATGTCGGATGCTGAGCTTAATGTTAGATCGAATTGTGTATTTCCAGTATCGACTGTAGTGCTACCAAGATAATTTTGTCCGGGACCAGATCCAAACACTGTAGATGCATCGTTTGCAAAAAATTCAACACGGTATTGATTGCTGTCAGAGCCTATTACATCTAAATCAAAATTGATGGAGAGTTGATCCCCGTCTTGAACCGCAGAATTTAGAACAGGTGCGCGAAGATAACTATTAGTCCTATTAACGTCGTTTCCAATGTTTGTTGGATTAGGTCCAGTGTCGAAGAAATTCTCAGGAGGACCTGAGGGTGCTCCATCATATGAGCTGTGTAGTAAATCAATACCGATATTTGAATCACCAAAATCGTAATAGTCGAGAATTCCTACTTCGAAAATACTATTTCCTAATATTGCGACATTTTGTCCTATCAGGCTCATCTCAAAGAGAGGGATGTCTACCCCGAGGTTTCCAATAGCGGCACCTTTAGTTCCTACGATTATGTTTCCTTCGTTTTCGCCTGTGCCCCCAATTAGGGTATTGGAAGCTCCACCATAGAGAGATATCCCAGCGCCAGAATTGAGGTTTGCATTTTCAGAACCTGTGTAATCTCCACCAATGATATTGCCCTGGACAATATTTTGGACTCCAGCGATTACTAATTGAGTACCAGGAATACCTGAAATAACATTTGCCTGACCTAATGATGGCCCACCTACAATAAGGTTTGATCTTGGAGGACCTTGATTGAGTGGCTGAACTACACCAGCTCCACCTGTTTCTAGAGTTTCACCAACAATGCTGTTGACTCCGTTTCGACCTATACCAATATAATTACCGTAAATTGAAACATTAGAACATAGTATTTCAATTGATGTGTTGCTTCCAACAACAATATTTCTATCACTTGGATCTGTTCCTCCTATAGTGATGTTTGAACAGTTATTTTCTAAGCCGATACCGCGGTATTCAAGTAATGAATTGGGTGATTGGCCAGTCGCGTCTGTACCAAGATAGTTTCCTTCGATCGATATATTATTCGCACTACCCAAGCTTCCGTCTACATAGATCGCATTTACAAATCCATCGATTGCCAATCCTCGGATAGTCACATCATCAGCTCTTACTTGGAGACCGTCCCAGAATTGCCCAGAAGCATTATCGATTTCTATATTGATCACACTATTAATAGGATCAGGGCTTACTGCAGAATTTTCAGTCGCGCCAGGATTGTTGGAATAGCCATCAATGGTAAGTGCTTCAGTAATAGCTGGCAATATCGAACCAGGCTGAATAAGGTGAACTCCTGATCCTGGGATTGTGAATTCGATTGTGTCTGCCCCTTCATTTGCGTTGGCTTCTTCGATTGCAGCTCTTAATGTGCACTCGCCACTGTTGGCGGTTTCGCATATTCCATCGCCTTGGTTGGCGTCGGATTCATCTGTTGTTACATTTACGCTAAAAGTCGCTGGCGCTGCTTGCGCACTGTTTGTATTAACAAAAGAGCTCAATCCCACTAGAGCAATTAGAGCAAAATTGATCATTAGAGTTTTCAAAATTTTCACCACTAGATACAGCCTTTCAAGACATATATTGTTTCGGCACTCTACTGCTTAGCCTATACAGTCCATTTGGCTCATTTATTGATTCCGTTCGTCGACAACAGGTATCGATAGATGTCCGAATTGACCGAAAAGGAGGGTCAGTCCTCCGGAAGGGTAGTTTATAGTTAGCACTTAGAGTTGCGATAACTTGTCTTAAATGAACTAACTTCCGACTTTTTTCAAAATTTTTATAATCCCAGGTAGATCCACAGATAGTATCTATCTCTCGGGGTTCATACGAGGTCAAAACGGACAATATGGTACATCAGTAAGCTTGAAATGTTTGAAAAAAGCAAACTAGCTTGATTCTCCGTCGCTTTTGTAGACAAGCCCGGACCCGGTGAGTTCAGTTAAGGGGAACTGAACCCAGGCACGGAGACAAAAGAGGCCCGCTGCCCACTTACTGCAGCGTAATACCCACACTTCCTTAGCACTCGTGCATGCCTATGTCTGCATGCGTGTCTATGGAAACAGAAAGGAATAGCCCTATGTATGTAACAAAGCATGGAGTTAAAAAAGAAAAAGAGAGACCTAGCCAGCAGATTGACCCTTGGGGTAAACCCATGGGACAAAGTGCGTCATCCCCACGTAGTTTGTCCCGCATCCAATTAGCTGTATCTCGTATAAACGGATTTATGTCAGCAGTGATTATCGCAGTTCTTGTAGTTTCTACAGGTCTGACAATGGTAATTACTGATTACGCTGAAGCTGCGCGACCAAATGTCGCAATCAAAAGCTTTGGAGCCGCTCAGGAGCTCGGAGTTCCTAGCGTTCCGACAAAAGACGAAGCAATAGCAATTGCCTCAGCACAACCGGTAGAAGGGTACTGGATTGCCACAAAGCGTGGTGAGGTATTCCCGTTCGGAGAAGCTGAAGACTTTGGCGGCTTGCCAGAGGGTGAACGAAACGATGTTGTAGACATTGCTTCAACACCTAGCGGTAAAGGCTACTGGCTATTAGCTGAAACTGGTGCCGTGTACACATATGGTGATGCACAGTACTTTGGTGGTGTTGAATCATCACCTGAAGATGAAAATAAGTTCGTATCTCTAGTTCCAACCCGAAGCGGTCAAGGCTATTTACTCGTAGACAACAAAGGTAACGTTGTTGTCTTTGGTGATGGCGAAAACTTCGGTCGAGCTGGAATCCTTCAAGAAGGCGAAGAGATCGTTGACGCTGTCCTTTCTTATGACGGCGAAGGCTATCTTATGGTTTCCCAATTTGGGTCAGTGTTTGTATTTGGAAACACTCGCTTTCATGGAGCAGCGCATCCAGGAATGCTAAGCGCTCCTGCGACTGCTATCTCTCCAACATCTGATGGCGAAGGCTATTGGATCTTGGCTCAAGATGGAGGAGTGTTTACATTTGGTGACGCTAACTTCTTTGGTTCAGCAGTTCCAGATGGTGAAAAACTTCCTTCAATTGATATTGCAATCTATGGAAATGGCGAAGGCTATTGGATTGCAAAAGGTAAATCAAATGAAGTTACCCAAGTTAAGAATACAGATGGACCTGCACCTGTTCGAGTAGCCGGAGAGCGTGTTGAACGTGCCGGAGATGATGTATGGGCTGCACTTCGTAACTGCGAAGCTGGTGGTAACTATGCAACAAATACCGGTAATGGATATTACGGTGCATATCAGTTCCACAAACGCACTTGGGACTCAATGAATACTGGATATGAATGGCCACATGAAGCTCCACCAGAGGTTCAAGACGACGCAGCACGTCGTTTGCAAGAACGCTCAGGTTGGGGACAATGGCCAGCATGTTCTAGAAAGATTGGAGTTAGGTAAAAATCTAACGATGATCGCGCAGGCTTAAAGCCTCGCATTAGATCGCGTCGTGTGGTGTTCTTCTTCTTGAGGGTGTGATCACTACACGGCGCGTTTTTTATGAAATCAAAAACTTCGCGTCAGCAAGATTGCTGAAATTATTTAGCTTAGGTTTAGTCCATCGTTGAGCTTGAGCGATTTGTGAACACACTTCGCTCCATGAAGAGTAACTAAATCCATCTGCCAAAAATGCAACGGTCGTGTCTTGTCTTATATATACAAGACTTGGGGCATGAGAGATACCCAAAGATTTGCAGATACTAAAATCTGGATCCACGAAACATTGTGTAGGGATTGTAGTGTTCTCCATGATCCGTTTTGCGGCTTCAACATCGCCAGGGATTAGATATGCACATCTTGCATCGGAATCGCCAAAAGTCTTAAATATCTGCTCGGAAACTCCGATATAATCAATTGCTTCTAACTTTGAAGGTAACACTACCCAGCACTGTGCAAAAACTGTAGTCCAATCGTCTAAAGTTCTAGTTGTGCCATCTATAGTACTAACGGAGATTGTAGGATTTGGAGCAGTTGTCATGGGTATAAAGAGTAGCGCATTGGAAGGCTTTAAATGAAAAATTATGACGTGGCAGTCATCGGTGGTGGCGTTCATGGCCTTTTTAGCGCTTATGCACTATCGAAACGTAACTTAAATGTTGTCGTCTGCGAACAGTTCGAATTCGGACACCTTCGAGGATCATCTCATGGTGCTGTAAGGATTTTCTCGCTTTCAAATGAAGATCCAGATTATGTGAAGCTGGCATTAAACTCAAGAGCGCTTTGGAGACAACTCGAAGATGACGCACAAGTATCTTTAATTGAACCTAACGGTTGTATCGATCAAGGACTCCCCGAAAAAGTAAGTTCTCGAATTTCTGCTATGGATCAACATTCAATAGCGAGTGAAGTTTTATCAAAAGACGAAGCACAATACCGTTGGCCGAATATTGAATTTCAAGAAAGTGTTGTATATCACCCCGGAGGTGGAAGAATTTATGCTCGTGCAACACTTGAAGCATTACACGAAAGATGTTTATCGGCAGGAGTAGATTTAAAAGAGTTTTTTGGAATTAAGAAAATCACTCAGGTTGCAAAGAACAACGTTATATTAGAAAGTGAAAACGAAACAATTTCAGCTGATGTCGTTGTATGTGCTGCAGGCGCTTGGACACCGGGGCTTCTAGAAGGTTTAGTTGATATTCCTAAGCCCAAAATTTCTCAAGAACAATCGCTTTATTTTATGAGTAAAGATCCAGGCGCTATTTGGCCAAACATGTACCACCATTTTGATGACTTCACTTTTTATTCACAAGAAGCTCCAGGAGTTGGCGTACTAGTAAGTGGAATACGAATGGGTACATATATCGACAAAGTCCAAGATCGAGATTTTGTTGTTGATCCCTTGGTTGCGATTAAAGTTTGTGATTATGTCTCAAACTATTTGCCTGGGCTAGATCCAAAGCCGATTCAGAGCGATACTTGCGTGGCAACTTTTTTTAAGAACGGAAACTTTGTTTTGGACAGAGTCGGCGACATCGTGATTCTGATGGCATGTCAGCAGCAGGCATTTACTTTTTCTCCAGCTCTAGCAAAGGCCGCTGCAGATTTAGTAGTCAATAAGCAGTTTCCACCTCTTAGATTTCGATTGCCGAATTCTTGATAACCCAATAAAAAAGAGGACCGAAGGGAGACCCAGTCCTCTTAGTTTTCGTCCTACGGCGATGGGGTGGGAGAAAGGCGCCGAGAACGTATTTGCTTATATATTCGGCCATAATTGTCTTTATATCCATAGGCCTAACGGATTAAAAATTTTCAGCTATTGGCGCAAATGGCGAATATTTAGATTTCTGAATCTTCTTGCGGAGCTTCGGTTGATTCAGGTGTTGTATTTTCAACGGTTGAAGTATCTGGTGGGGTGCTGGTAGTAGTAGAAGTGCTAGAAGTCGATTGAGTTTTGACACTTGGTCTTGTAGAGCTCGTTGTTGTATTTCGTCTAATTGTTGATCCCCAACCTTTAGCTTTAATTGGAGTTATGGCTTTTGCGAGAGGGTCAGGTTGAATTCTAAAAGCATTAAGAAGTGCTGCGTATATTTGATTACTAACTGCCTTTCCTCCGGTCCCTGTAATGTGAACGCCATCGGCTGTCCTTATGGTTTTATTTGATCCACTCAATCTAAGAGTGGAAACAAACTTGTTATCTGGACTTAAAATTTGTCCCATGTCAATAACGTATGCTTGATTCTTTTCAGCGGTTGATTTTATAACCTGATTAAGTTTCTGAAGGTTGCTATTAAGTTTTGAATCCCGCATGGCTGGAGCTAGAACAAAGTAAAGTGTGCGTTCATTTGTTTCAACAATGTCGATAATATTTTCGACTAGCTTGCCATATTGTTCTTCGTAATTTCTGCGATCAGTTGATACAATCGAAGCATCATTGGTTCCAAGGCTTAGAAAAAGAACTTCAGGATCGTAAGTAGATAGGACTTCTCGAGAATGCTTTTCCCAATCAAAGAAATCTGGATTTGTGAGTCCACTGCTAGGTCTTGAATCATATACTGGCTCGATCAAACCTGTTTTGCCTAATTGTGTAGCTAAATTAAAGCCATATGATCCTGCAAGTGAATCTCCTCCAATATATACCCTTAACGGATCATCAGTAGTTGGAGTTCGAATATTTGTAGCTTCTATCCCAGCAACTTCTACAGGTAGTGCTGGATCTGCAGAAATTGAACTTTCGCTTTGTAGACTTGGCTGAGGACCAGTACCGAGTTTCAAAGTATCGGTTGCGATAAGTGCCATGAGTAAACCTAGGATTACAGATATCGCGATCAATATATTTCTTCTTAGCTGTGCTCGTTTCATCCGAGCTAAGCGTCTAGAAGATGCAACTGGACCGCCTGCGACAATTCTTTTTTTATTCGAGTTACCTTGGACAGGGTACTGAGCTGGTTCGTAAGGATTTTGGTTGTTATTTTGCCCAAAAGGTGATTGAGGATATCTTGGGTCAGTCATAACTACTCTATTCTAGATCATTAAGCTATTTTTGTCTCTACCCAATATCGTCTCAGAGTTCAATTGTTGTTAGAGAATTTTGGGTTTCGTAGAGTTCGCTGTATAGGCCTTTGGATTTTAAAAGCTCTGAATGCGTGCCCGATTCCACTATTTCACCTTGTTTGAGAACGATAATCTTGTCGACATTTTTTATGGTAGATAATCTATGGGCAATTATTAAAGCAGTTCGCTTTTCTAGTGCTGCATCAAAAGCTTTTTGAATCAGCGTTTCAGTCTCGGAATCAAGATGTGATGTAGCTTCATCTAAAATCACAACAGCTGGATTTTTAAGCAAAACTCGAGCAATTGCTACTCTTTGCTTTTCTCCACCAGAGAGACGGTATCCACGTTCACCAACAACAGTTTCATATTTATCTGGTAGTGAATCAATCATGTCGTGGATTTGTGCCCGTTTAGCTGCATCGATAATTTCTTCGATTGTTGCATCCGGCTTGGCATAACGAAGATTTTGCGCAATTGAGTCATGGAATAGATGTGGATCTTGAGTTACGACGCCAATGCTTTGTTTTAGTGAATCGAAAGTAACATCTTTTACATTTTGACCATCTAGAAGAACTTCTCCATTAGTCGGATCAAAAATTCTCGCCAGCATCATTGCAGTTGTTGTTTTTCCTGCGCCTGAAGGTCCAACCAATGCAATCTTTTCTCCTACTTCTGCAGTGAAACTAATGTTCTTTAAAATTTGCTCCTCTTTAGCAGCAGCTGTTGTAGCCGCTTTTTCCTCTAGCGATTCAAGCGTGATTTGTTCTTTAGGAAGATGAGTAAAGTTGACGTTTTTGAATTCAACTTTTCCTTTAACGTTTTTGAGTTCAACCGCATTCGGAGATTCTTTTAATGCTGGTTCGAAATCTAGAACTTCAAATACTCGATCGAAACTCACCAACGCGGTCAAAACATCAACTCGAGCATTTGTGAGTTGCGCTAGGGGTTCATATACTCGACCTACATAGAATACAAATGCACCAATTGTTCCAGCAGTAATGGTTCCATTGATAGCAAACGAACCACCGACATAGTAAACAACTGCCGTTCCAATAGCTGCTATTAGACCAAGTGCAGCAAAGAGCGTTCTTGTATACATCGCACTTTGAATACCAATATCAGCAACTCTTCTGGCGCGTTGAGCAAAATAGTCTTTTTCTTCATTTGGGCGACCGAATAGTTTTACGATCAAAGCACCAGATACGTTGAACCTTTCGACAACGGTTGCATTCATAGAAGCATTTAGGTTCATTGATTCTCTCGTTGCAGCTTGAAGTTTTGATCCGACTTTGCGCGCCAGGAAAACGAATGGGGGTAACACGATGAGAGTGATCAGAGTTAGTTTCCATTCGAGTGTGAGCATTACTGACAATGTGATTACTAACGTGATGATGTTACTGACAACTGTCCCTATAGTTGAAGTGACAGCTGTTTGAGCGCCGATTACATCGTTATTAAGTCGACTTAAAATAGAACCAGTCTGGGTGCGTGTAAAAAAAGCCAAGGGTTGTCTTTGAATGTGATCAAATAACGCAACTCGAAGGTCATAGATTAGGCCTTCACCAATTGATGCAGAATAATAACGTTGAGCAATGTTGAGCGCTGCTTCGATGATAGCTACAAACACGCCAGCGATTGCTAGCCAGGTGATAACTCCTAGATCTCCCTCGGTGGTTTGTGTAGGAAGTCCGTTGTCTAATAATTCCCTAAATAGAAGTGGGGGGATAGCTCCCACTCCAGCTGCGAGGAACAAAACTCCCAAGAATAGAAGTATTGCTTTTTTGTATGGTTTAGCAAAACGCCAGACTCGCTTTATCTTGACGCGTTCTATCTTTTGTCCTTTTATAGAGCTCGAGTCATTTCTGAAGCTGCTTATTGTTTGCCAACTCATATATTTTTCCTAATTTCTTGTGTTCCTAACATACAATAGTTTCGTGGACTTACAGAACTTTGCTTCGCAAATGATATATGCCATCGCGGCGGTGTTTTTTATTAGTTCTGTATCGAAACTAATTGATCTGCCTAAACCGAAGTTCTTGGATTTCCCTATGGACAACGCGTTTTTAGGCAAAATTAATTCAATCACAGCAAACAAAATCATTATTTTTGTTTTAGTGATCATCGAGATGCTTTTGGCCGTTACCTTGATAATTTTCAGTAATTCTGATTCAGCATTTCGTAGTGTGAGTCTTGCACTTTCAGCAATTTTGCTTGGATTCTTCACAATCTGGACATTCCTTTTGTTTATTTTCAAGAGCGGACAGCCTTGTTTGTGTTTTGGTGCGTTATCTAAGAAAAAAGTTAGGCTCAATACAGTTATACGAAACACCATATTGACCTCGATGGCTATTTTTGCAATATTTTCTGAACCCCAAAGACTGAGCTTTATAGGTTTGGCTTTAAGTGTGGTTGTTCTCAGTATCATTTTGATAGAAGAAATCAGATAACCTTTAGGTCATGGCAACAATAGAAAAATCTGACGAAATCCAAGATATCTTGATTATTACACCTGACGTATTTGGTGATGAACGAGGAATGTTTGTTGAAACTTTTAGACAAGAGTGGCTTCCAGAGAACGCTCCGATGATGGTTCAAGGAAATAGGGCTACTCGCAAAAAAGGTTCTTTGGTAGGGATGCATTATCATTTACATCAAGAAGACTTTTGGTATGTGCCATTTGGAACATGTCTAGTTGCACTTCATGATTTACGCGAAGGCTCCCCAACAAATGGTAAGAGTCAAACAATAGAAATTAGTGGTGAGAACCATAAAGGTGTATATATTCCTCGAGGGATAGCACATGGATTTTTGGCGCTGACTGATATGACTATCACCTATCTAGTTGACAACTATTACAATGGAAGCGATGAGCTTGGTGTGCTCTATGCGGATCCAGCGCTTGGTTTCGAATGGCCATTAGATGACCTGACGGTTTCTGAGAGAGATAATAAGAATCCGATGAGGAAAGATATAGAAGATCACTTACGTCCTGTTGCTTATGATCTTTACGATGTAGTGCCTAGATAAACAGAGACAATAGATGTTTGAAACAGATGTTACAGCCGAGCCGATTGGACTGTTCATCGCATTTGTTGGTGGAGTAGTTTCAATCCTTTCTCCTTGTGTATTGCCAATATTGCCAGGATTGTTTTCCATGGTTTCTGGAATGAGTGCTGAAGAGCTTAGAGGAGACAATCAACTTGGTCGACGTGTTTTAATACTCTGTGCATTGTTCTCCGCCGGTTTTAGTTCAGTATTCATCGTGATTGGATTAACAGCTACTGAACTCAACAGGGTATTTTTAGAAAATTCTGAGACTGCGACAAGGATTGGCGGAGTAGTGTTGATCTTTTTGGCATTGTTTTTATTGATTGGCCATCATACTAATTATCGGTTTTTTATGATTGAAAATCGGCCATTCTTAAGAGAGGGGATTACTGATTCGGGGGCTTTCATTACTGGAGCTGCATTTGGTTTCGGTTGGTCTCCGTGTATAGGTCCGATTTTGGCAGGAGTGTTGACTTACGCTGCAATCGCAGATTCGCTCATGGCAGCAGTGTTGGTTATTTTGGCTTATTGTTTAGGGTTATCGATTGCGCTTAGTGTTGTGGTGTATAGTTCGTTTCGATATGAGCGCTTTACCAACTTTTTGAAAAGGCACTTAGATGTTTTTATTGCTTTAACAATTTCAATCATGTTGTTTTTCGGAGTTATTTTGGCAACTAATCAGATGACATGGCTAACGAATAAGTTGATTTTGTTTTTAGATTCTGTAGGTTTAGATTCTTTAATCACGATCGGGTAGTGTGAAATTATGACGACGATTCGGCTTGCAACTTTTAATATGCATCATGGCAAAGTCGATTTAGTTCCTTATACTCATCAAGCAATGGTTGCATCAGTTGCGGAACTTGGTGCAGATGTAGTTTGTTTGCAAGAGACAGATGTTTATTCGCTTAGAACAAGGTTGGCGCATCAACCGAGATTAGTTGGTCGAAAGCTCGACTATTTTTGGAAGTCGGGATTCATAAGATATTTTGGAATCGGTTTTCAACACAATGCAATATTGAGTAAATTTCCAATAGTTTCTTACGAAAATATTTCGCTTCCATCTAAACAAGGACAACAAAAACGAAAAGCTCTCATTGCTGAGATCGATGTTGAAGGCAAAATGATTAAGGTGCTGTGTACTCATCTGCATGCGATTAAAGGAATAGAAAACCATAACCAACATGGTATAGATCAGCTTAGATTTGTTTATGAATATGCGCGTGATAAAGATATTGAGATCGTAGCTGGAGATTTCAATCAGCTCGATGATGTTGTCAAAGAAGTGTCGCAAGAGTTTGGTTTCATTGCCCCAAATGGATATCCAACGTCACCTGCAAAGAATCCTCGATACCAGATCGACTGGATTTCTTCGAGAAAATTTGGGTTGGAAAACTTAGAGGTATCGTCGATGCTTACGAGCGACCATCGGGCCTTGAGCGCCGATGTGGTGATATCTGAGTAGTATTTTTGGTTAATTTTGCATAATAGGTGCGACAATTTGCTTGAAGGTTTTAAGTCCTGTATCTTGAAAGACTGTCCTTTTCTAGGAAAAGCTCGCCGCGGGGTGGAGCAGTCTGGTAGCTCGTCGGGCTCATAACCCGAAGGTCGTTGGTTCAAATCCAACCCCCGCCACCAATTAAACCAGGTCTTCGGACCTGGCTTTTTTTCCAATGTCTGATGTTTTAGATCTTCTATATACTTAGGTTGACCACACAATCGTCATTCTGAAAGATGCAAAGAATCTTAAGACATCTATTTGTGGAATGAAGAACTTGTGTTATTAATGCAATTCTGCCATAAGAGCAATGATGTTAACAAAAATGAAAATTGCAACTAATAAGATATTTAGTGAATTAATTGTAATACGTGTCTTCTTGTTTTTTGCTTTGCTTGCACTTGTGATTAGCAAGATGAATAGGATCATTGGGATCAGATGAAAAATTGCGATAATTAGAATTGATGACATCGAAAGACCCATTGGATCATCCACTACATCTACCAAGTTTGCAATAAACATGAAAGATACAAGAGTCAAGACTATGAGAACCTGAATGAATGCAGGGCGCACTTCTGAGTTGAGTCGATTATGCTTTTTCATAGTGCAGTTCTCCGGTCTTTTACTATTCAGTGTTTACATTATTTGAATCAGCCAAAGAGCTAGTTTAGAGACTAATTTTTGCTTGGTTTTCTCTGAAATCTAAGGAAACTGACCTAAATCAGATTTATTATTGGTGTCGTCGGGCTTATAACCCGAAGGTCGTTGGTTCAAATCCAACCCCCGCCACCAATTAAACCGCACTCATAATGGGTGCGGTTTTTTCATTTATTTGATTTCTAAACGTATTCAAAATAAGCAATTTGACCCATATAGAAGGGTTGATAGCGGCCGAAATAATTATAGATTACAAAAAAGGTGGAATGATTTCTCGTGACTCTTATTCGGCGTTTGATGGTTGGCTTAATTGTTGTAGCATTGTTCTCTTTTTCTGCTCAACTTTTTACAATAAAAGAAGCATCAGCATTGACCTTTACCGTCACCAACACAAACTCTACGGGTCCAGGATCATTTGTTCAAGCGGTACTTGATGCCAATGCTTCTGCTGGAGATGATACCATCGCATTCGATATTCCAGGTCCGGGGCCTCATATTATTTCAATGACGTCAGTTCTATCTATTACAGATACACTCACTATCGATGCTACAGGAACTGGTGGTTCTGTTTGTGCCACGAACGAAACTCCGGCATCATGGAATGTGCAGTTGGATTTTAACTTAGGCGTAAATGCTCGCTTACATTTCGAGACTGGTTCGGATAACTCATTGGTTCGAGGACTAAGTCTCGTTGATAATGCAGATACTCCAGCCTTTATTTATTCAGACAATGTTGGATTTGAATGTAATGCTTTTCAATTGAATCCAGATGGAACAGAAGTTTCAACCGGAAGTGGATACGTATACTTCAACCCAACTGCCAGCGGATACGTAGGAGGCCCAGATGTCTCTAATCGAAACTATTTCTTTGTTATTAGTGGGGTTCTAATCGATGGGGACGGTGGAGTCAACGTAGAGAATAATTATTTCGGTCTGTCACTTGATGGATCATCTTCATCGAACATTGTGAATACATCTCCACATGTGAATCTTCGAAACGGTGGTACAAATGTCATCGTCGAGGATAATGTTTTTGGTGGAGGTTATCAAGCTATTGGAGGTTTCAACCTTACAGGAGATGTAAATCTTACTGCTCGTGGCAACAAAATAGGTACTACATCATCTGGCTTAACGGGTCTTGGTCTCACTTCCACCGGAATTTATTTACATGGATCACTAGGAAACATCGCTATAGGTGGACCAACAGTTGACGATCGAAATGTCATTGCATCCAATAGTGGACATGGAATTTCCGTTATTGGCGAATCTGGAACGAGAGATTTTACGATTGAAAACAACTACATTGGTGTTTTAGCAGACGGAACAGGAGATGGTAACGGTTCTAACGGTATAGAAGTTACTTCAAGCAATCTAACTGTTGTCGACAATGTAATTTCAGACAATGGTGGTACGGGAATTGTTGGTTATGGGCCAAATGCAACTGTCCAAGGTAACAAAATTGGTACAGATCCTACAGGTGCGACAGGACTTGCTAATTCGCAAGGAGGAGTGCATCTATATCATGGCGCATCAAATACAAACTGGACAGTTGGTGGAAGTATCGATACAGGTAATCTGATTGTAAATAATGGTGACGGTCCTGGAGTAAGAATTTATCCATCAAATGGGTATGAATCAACTGTAGATATTTCGTACAATACGCTCACTGGCAATAACGGAAATATCACATTAGATAATGGGAACGCCCAAAATATTTCTGGGTCGATTACTAACAATGTTATTGATGAATCTAGAGCACACGGGATTTTGGCATATTCGATCGGTGAACTAATGATTCAAGAAAACACAATTTCTAATTCTGACTTGGCTGCAATTTCCTTAATCGGAGGCGATCACACAATTCAAGATAATACGATTTCTGACTCAACAACCTATGGAATTTCTTATGCGGCTGATTCAACGGCTTCGGTAATTGATGGCAATGATATTTCCAACAGCGTTTTAGACGGAATTTATCTCACAGGCGGAATCGATGGAGATGTTCTCAACAATACAGTGACTAACTCAACGTTAGTTGGAATGAGAATTCATGGCGCGAATGTCAAAGTTGCAGGAAATACAGTCACTGAATCTGGTGAAGATGGAATAATTCTTGCATCTAGCAGTCAGTTCGATGTTCATGACAACATTGTGACAGATAATGTTAATAATGGTATTGAAACCGAGAATGGTTCAACTGGTCCGATATATAACAACATTATTCACTCGAATGGAAACTTCAATCTTGATATCGGAAATGATGGGGTGAATAGCAATGACAATGGTGATCTCAATGATCCATTAAATCATCCATTAATTCGAGGTTTGAATGTCAATGGTGGAAATACGACCGTCATCTTTACTCTTGATGGCAGGGCGGGAGATTACCGTTTTGATATTTGTAATAACCCAAGCGGTAATCCTTCGGGGGGTGCATGTGAAGTCTTTTTAGCTACACAAACATTTAATGATGTTTCATCGGGAAATAATCAGTTTGAAATTGTTGTTTCAGGAACAGGGTTTGACCCTGAATTACTTTCTATTCAAAGTGTTAGACGAGAAGGTGGAGTAAACGTTCAGTCAAGTGAATACGGTGGATATCAACAATATGGTGTTGATTTACAAGTCAACTACATACAAGCTGGTTCGACATTTGGAAACATAACCCATGTAGGTCCTGGAGATGAATTCGGTGTGCCCGGCGGGGTAAAACCTTATAGCATGATGGTCCAGTTCTGTCATGTAAATGGAGAAACAGTCACTTCATTTAGTGTAAGTACATCCACAGTCAGATTTTTGATTTCTGATTTGGTTCTTTTTGAGGATTATTCCTCTGTCACCAATTTAGGATCAATTGATGACGAAGGTCTTTGGCAAGGTGAAATGCAATCTGGGGATTGTATCGTAATGTTAGTAATAGGAGAAGTGACGGGTGCTGCAGGTACTGATATTTCTTTGACTTTTGATGTGGAAATGCAAACCCTTGCCGGCGGAATCTCAGGTGAGGAATTAGATCCATCAAATAACACAGGAACTATCACTTTACCTATCACTGATCAGCCGGACATCGTCATGGAATCAAGACTTTTGACAGAAGGCGAAATTGTTCCTGGTACGGAAGTTGAATACGAACTTCAAATCACCAACCTAGGGCCAGGTTCGTCGAATGCAGGTTTCCTCATGCTTGCATTTTTGTTGCCTGATGGAGCTGTTTTCAATGGTGTCGGTGATCCAGTCCCTGGTGACGGAGTGGGATTGATGGATGGAACAATGTTTGGTCTTGATCCTAGTGGGTGTACAGAACCTGTTATTGCGAGTTCTGTTGCTCCTGGCTTGGCTGCTTATGATGGCCAACTAGTTCGGTGTGTGATTAGTGTTCCGACGCCTGCTGAGCCCGGATTTTCTGCGAGACTCAATTTGGAAATGACAGCAGGGTCAGGTTTTGTTTCTGGATCGACACGAGCAATTGCAGTAGTTATTGCCTTTGATGAGTCGGAATCCATAAGTTTCATAAATCTATTTAGTGCTGGACAAGATGGTTTTGTTCTTGGATTAAACAATATCGCTTGGCTGACCTATGACGCAGACCCTTTGACTGTTACTATCAATCGTTGTAGTGGAATTTCCGCAGTCGTACTTATTAACGATGCATGTTTCACCATTACATTTAACAAAGAAATCTATGCGCCTTCGTTCACAGTAGACGATCTAGTCCTCGAAGGTGGCGGAACTATCTACTCGTTTGTTCAAAATTCTTCGACACAATGGACTGTAAGACTTACTGGTATGACACCAGGTGGTCAAGTTCGTCTTTTGCTTGGACCAGCTAGCGTAATTGATTATTCAGCCATTACAAATGGATCACAAGTGCTCGGAGAAAATGTTGTGCGATTTGGCACAACAGATAGTAGCTCTGGAGAAGGTAGCTCTGAAGGAAGTTTGGAAGGTACATCAAATCAACTTCCAGCGACTGGTTTTGGCACAGATATCATCACACCAATTTTAATGTTAGCCCTAGGACTTATGCTTACAAGACGATTTCGACCACGAACTAATCAAGTCACCAATAGCCCATAAGTTGAATTGATCTTTGGTGTGAACATTGCAATCGAAGAAACCATCAATAAAATCATTTGCTGCTGGTGAATAATCTAATTCTTTCTATTGTCTAAGAACTTCTAAAACTGCGTTGTGGGCCGACAGGCTGTTTGCGGGCCCATTTCATTAGACCGAAAAATATTCCTATAAGAAATACACCGAGAGGTATATGGATGCCCATGTTTCGATCTAGCCCAGTGCTTAATTGGTAGCCTTCTAAGCTAACTACTACCAAAACGATAGGTATAACAGCAATTGGCCAACGTGCGAACCACCAGGTGAATACTGACGCGATGAGAAGTAAAGTACCGACTGCCATAATTCCAATTCCTGTATCGTAGTGATGTTTAAGCCATTCGGAACGCCCGTCTAAGAATTGACCAATCAATATTGGCTGGATCAAAAGCATAAACAAATTGATCGACATAAGAGCCATGAAAGCTTTTACGCTATATTTTTCAATCCATTTAGGTTGTGTTTGTTCGTCTTTAACTTCTGATTTTGTCGTCATAGTAGCCAATCTTATATTTAACTAGGTGAGAGCAATGATATCGCGGATAATAAGCACCACGAGCAGTGCGATTACAGAGATAGAGATTACAGAAAAGTACCAACGATATCGATGTGAGATTGAAAAGAGTTGACGCATAGCTTGAACGTTGAAACCTATTGCAATAATGCTAATTGTAATTCCGATTACAGGTTCAATCTCGCGAATGAATGTTATGGAGGGCAGAATGAATGGAAATATAACGTAGCTGAGTAGGCATCGCGTAGCCGATATTGCCAATGATTTATTTATAGTGTTATAAACATTTGGGTTCTTTGTTTCAGCTTGTTTGGTAGCCATTCATTAATCTTAGGTATTGTTTCTGGTAATTCAACCATTGAAGGTACCTGACACTCGTTCGATTTAGTTGCAAACCTTAGTTTTGGGATCCGTTATGCACACCAATCAATAGTTGTGCTAGCTCGTAGGGTTGAGCTGTTGAAATCAACTCGCCCAAAAGCTTGAAAACATTGCGTATTTGAAGGGTTGCGTAGTAGATAGGTAACTGACTGAAATCTTCCAGAAATCTGTGGATACATGATTCTATATACTGCTTCTCTGCTGCTATTTCTTCTAATGCTGACGTATGTTCCACTCGCTTTACTTCCAGTGGCATTGTTTACTTGAGCGAAGAAGTGGCCATTGCTGCAGTTAAACACTCTTAAAGTTCCGACAGTAGCGCCGTTGCGAACAATATTTTTAGTTCTATAAGTTGTTCGTCCGCTGCAATCGGTATAGCTTGATCCGTCTGCTGCGCTTGCTGGCATTGCTGTCATGATAAGCGAGATTATGACAAGTGCGGATATTAAAAAGATATGTTTGAATTTCATTTAGTTCCCCTATCTAAAAGAATGCGCAAATTCTATGAAGAAATGGAATTTCAGTCAATTCAGCTTATATAGAATGAAGTTATGACTTTAAAGGTTATCTCTAAGATTTGGTTCTCAATCCTTGCTCTTTCTGTTGCATGGGTGATACCGGTCCAGGCGGTGTTGAATTTCCAGGAAGAAACCGGGATGTTTGCTGAGAATTATGCTCGGGTGTTTAATATGTTTTGGTTCTTTACAATTCTGTCTAATATCTTGGTGGGCTACGTAAGTTATCGAATTGTATTAAGTGGGGTCGAACAAGGTGCGAGGTTCAATGTTGCAAAGCACACTGCTTTAGTTGCTATAACTGTTACGGGAATTGTTTATCATTTGCTCTTAGCTGCAGATGCGAATCTCAGTGGCCTAAATGTCGTTACCGACTTTTTCTTACATACTTTTATTCCGCTTGGTTATGTACTTGGCTGGATAATCTTCAACAATCGTGGTCAAGTGAATGCGAAGGTTGCAGGAAAGTCTTTGTTGTTTCCTATTATTTGGGCAGTGGCTGTCATGATTCGCGGACCGATTGTTGATTATTATCCATACAATTTTATGGATGTAAGAGATCTTGGGTATGCAGAGGCGCTTATAACCATGGGATTTGTAACTTTGTTTTTTGTAGCCTTAGCCTTCGGCTACTTTCTTCTCGACAAACTCTTAGAGAAAAGGTCCGTCCTCTGAATCTTGCGATAAATTGCACTAATGTCGCTAATACAAGTTATCGCAAGATTCAGAGGACGGACCTTTTCTCAGTCGTCGGATTTGGTCATGTGGAAGATGCCGGTTGCATTGCCTGCATCAAAAGCTAGATCGACGCTACCATCTTCTTTGTTTTTTCTAGTGATGAATTCAAAGAATGAGCCTGGAACTTCTTTATGCACAATCTCATTGTCATCTAATCTGAAACTTCTAGTGATCGGATCTGCTTTGTATGCGGTCTGCATTATATTTCCTGTCTTAGAAACCTCGACAGTATCTTTCATTGGATAACCGAGTTGTTTTTGTTCTTCAGATAATGCCATTACGTCAGCAACTCTATCTGTCGCATGGTTAAAAGCATTTCCTTCAGTTGCAATCCAAGCCATTTCTGCAGAATGCTGTAACAGCTCGTTATAATCTGACAAAAGTGGTACAGGATGTTGACGATCAAAAGCGCGAGCGATGTTTTGTAAAAGATTCCCACATTTATTTCGTGGAAGGTATCCGTTTTCACCAATGAAACTCAGATCATCAAGAGTCTCTTGGTTAAGAGGATCGATTGATTCTTCAACAACATCAATTACAGCTTTTTCAAAATCATCATTTTCGAACTTGTCAGGATGAAGTTCACTCACAAAATATTGAGGTATCACTTGAGGATAATCAGCATGAGTGTAACTTCTACCTGTCATCTTGAGTTTTGTTAAAGGATATGTCTCATTGTGGAAATATCCGAGTGGAATTAAGATTCGCGTAAGCGATTCCTCTCCTACAGGTAAATCTCCGTTTCGTAGATGGTCTACTGTTCTCACTGCGCCGTGATCCAAAAAAATTGTTTCTCCCTCAGAGTGTTTTTGCTCAAAGTACTTCTGTGCATGAGGTACACGTTCGAGCAAATCAGCATACAAAACTAGAAACAAAGAAAATGCGATATGGGCCCTTGAAACGTTCTCATCTCCGAAAGTACCAAGAGGTTCAGGGATCAGAATCGTTTGAGAGAATTCGTCGACTCTTTTGCCGCCAATTATTTCTCGGATGATATTAAAAACTGTAATGTCAGTGCTAAATAATGACATTTCGTTGGAACTGTTTTCCATGTTGATTCCTATTCGTCAGATGAATGAGATACAGCAACGCCATCTACATAGTAGCGACCAAATGTCGTGTTGATGAGTTCTTTATAAGGTATGTCCTCTTGTCTGATGTAGCCCTTATTGGGCAGAACTCCTTTAGAAACAAGCTCTATAACCGCGCAGGCACTTGCTGCTGTTGTCCAGCTAATTGCTCGCCAAGATTTACCGTGGATTTCTCGAGCATGATATGCGCGAACAAAAGTATCGCGAAGAAGTTCTCCGTTGCGATGTCCTTCAACTGCAGAGTAAATGTAAACGACATCATCGGTGGTCTGTGGTTTTGAATTTAGAAGTATTTCTGCTACAAGTTCGCGTTTGTCTCTAAGAAGTAGTTCATCAAATAAAAACTCCATTTGCTTTGCATGACCAGGATAGCGAAGTGTTTTATAGTCAAGACGATTGACTCTACCCTCATAGGTGTCGGTCATAGTTCCCAGACCGCCAGAAGTTGTGAATGCTTCGAGCTTGATACCGTTGATAATTACTGTTTCAATTTCTTGTAGCGAAGGAATAGTTTTCTTTTTACCGTCCCTTATAGCTTCAGCATCATTTAGATATTCGTTAACAATCCCTTCGGCGGACCAGTTAATTGCGTAACCTAACAATCCATGTGGTGCGCGAGGAAGAGCGCCTACTCTTAATTCGAGTGAACGTACATCATCGAATTCTCGCATCATTGATGCACCGATAATTCCAATAAGTCCTGGAGCTAATCCGCATTGAGGTACAAGCGCAATAGGTGAAGATTTCGAGTTTTCAATTATGAATTTCGTATGAGGTACATCCTCAGTCAAGTCGAAGTAATGTATTTTGTTAGCCATTGCTATCTTGGCGACTTCTGTATTTAGAAAATAAGGAAGACAAGAAATGACAGCGTCAAAGTCTTTTAAGTTTTTCTTCAAAGCCTTCGCATCTGTAACATCTACAGATTTTGTTTCAAAATAGAAATCCTCGCGTGGAGATTGATCGAAGCCAGTCACTTTAACGCCATTGAAGTGAAGAAGCTCTGCGATTAAAGAACCCACTTTTCCAAGGCCTACTACAGCCACATGTTGGATATTACCTTCCACAAATACCTCTCTTACCTGGGATTACTACTAGGTGTCGTCCATAAAAGATAAGAGCTTTAGACTCTTTATTTAGTCCTGTAATATGACGAAAGTACACTATGATCTCTGATATTGCCACCATTTATGCCGAGCTAGATGCTCTATGTGGTCGCAAGCTCGACAATCAAGGCAATATTGAAGATCGATACTTAATCCCTTGGCGGGGTAGTAAGGGTTCTGCCTTGGCAGTTGTCGCGCCAAAATCGATAGATCAAGTTAAAGCCCTGATTCGTCTAGCAAAAAAACATGGATTGAAAATAGTTCCACAAGGAGCACGAACATCTCTTGTTGGCGGAGCGGTACCACCAGAAGATGGGACAGATTCACATCTGATTTTGTCGATGGAAAATTTTCGAGATGTATTGCGCTTTGATTCTGTTGAGAAAAAAGTTGTCGTCAGCTCAGGATATTTTTTGAGCGAGATCAACGAATATCTTGAGACTTACGGAGTCGAGGTTCCTATAAATGTAAGTTCTGATCCAATGGTTGGTGCAATGGCTGCAACAAACATTGCGGGCGCAAGAGTAATGCGATATGGGGATTTTAGAAAACTTTGTTCGGGAATTGAAGTGGTCCTTGCTGACGAAAATGAAAGCATCTTCTCTTCTATTTCTAAGCCGGTGAAAGATAATTCTCATTTAAGTTTTACGTCTTTGTTTGTAGGCTCTTTTGGTCAATGTGGAGTAATAACAAAAGTTGAACTCGATGTTGTGCCCAAAGTTAATGAAACATTAACTGCTTGGTTGCAACTGTCAGATGAATGTGATCTATCTGAGTTAATCTCAATTTTGGAAGAAGATACTCAGGATTCTTTACTAGCAGTCGAATTGGTTTCAGCAAATGCCCTGACTGCTTTGAAAGATTCAGAGTTACACTCAAATTCAAATACGGTGATACCATTCGACGGGCAAAGTGATCTAGTCATGATCGAAGTTGGTGGAAGTGGTTACCAGAAATTTCTCGAAGAGATTTTAGAAACCAAAATATCTGAAGTCATGCAAGCACACTTAGTAGCTGATGCCCAAATAGTACCTTCAGATAAATCTTGGGAACTTCGGCATAACATTTCTGAAGCAGTGCAAAAGTCAGGAAAACTTGTCGGTTGCGATATTTCTGTGACGAAAGATAAATTTAATCAACTCAGAAATAGCGCTACCAAATTAATACAAGAGATCGATCCTCAATATAGAGTTTGTGATTTTGGACACCTTGGCGATGGTGGTGTGCATATGAATGTTGTTATTCCATTTGGTCATGATAATGAGAATGACATCGAAAAACAACAAGAACTTCGTGGAGCTATTTCAAAAGTAGCAGTTGATCTTGGGGGCAGCTTTTCTGCTGAGCATGGCATTGGTTTGTTTAACATCGGTTTATATGATGAGTTTATTGAAGAGTCTGTCAAGTATCTATCTAAAGGTTTCAAATTAAGATGTGATCCAGAAAATGTATTAGGAATAAAACAAGTCGAGTTGTAAGAGGGCAATATGAGTTACACAATACCTACAAGTCTAAAAACAAAGACACCGCCATCGACTTCTGCGATTGCAGATGAGGTGTTGGTAGTGCTCAAGAAGTTAGATATCGATCTAGCTGCATATGGATTTGAGATGCTAAAAGTACCTAATGCTAATCTTGGAACAAGTGACGGTAAAGTGTCTTTGCGTACGCCTATAACTGGTCAGGCCTATGCAACCATTAGTGCAACGACATCAACTGATATCGATTTGGCACTTAATGATTCTGGCAACGCATTTAAAGATTTCCGAGCACTCCCTGCTCCTGTAAGAGGAGAGTTCGTGCGTGTACTTGGAACATTGCTGCGTGAATATAAATCAGAACTTGGTTTTTTGGTATCTATTGAAGCTGGGAAGATAGTTTCTGAAGGACTAGGTGAAGTCCAAGAAATGATCGACATTGCCGATTTCGCTGTTGGACTATCACGTCAACTTTATGGCAAAACAATAGCTTCAGAACGACCACAACATGCGATGCGTGAAACTTGGCATCCATTAGGGCCAGTAGGTGTGATCACTGCATTCAATTTTCCAGTAGCGGTTTGGGCATGGAATGCATGTATTGCATTTGTCTGTGGAGATAGTGTCGTATTCAAACCCTCAGACAAGACTGCAGTTTCCTCGATCGTGATTCATGAATTGGCAAAACGTGCAGCCGCACAGTGTGGGATAAGTCAAGATGTGTCTCAATTAATACTAGGTGGGGTTGAACCTGCAGTTTTACTGGCAGAAGATGACAGGATTTCGTTGTTGAGTGTGACTGGTTCAGTTGCAGCTGGCGCTGCTTTGGCTCCGATTGTTAGCGCGCGTTTTGGGAAATCCCTATTGGAGCTCGGTGGAAACAATGCAATGATAGTAACTCCCAGTGCAGATCTTGATTTGGCTTTGAGAGCTATAACATTTTCGGCTGCAGGTACAGCAGGTCAGCGATGCACAACATTGCGCAGACTTATTGTGCATAAGTCAGTTAAAGAACAACTAGTTGCAAAGTTGCAAAGTGCATATGACTCTCTTGAAGTAGGCAACCCACTTTGCGATTCGGTTTTAGTAGGTCCATTGATAGAAGAAAAATCACATAATGCTTTGACTGTTGCGCAAGAAAAACTTGGAGTTGAATCAAAAAGAGAATTCTTTGGTGATTTTGATAATGCTTACTATCACCGTCCGACAATTTCTTTTGTTGATAAGAATGAAGAGTTGCTACAACATGAAACTTTCGCGCCTTTGCTTCATGTTGTTGAATATGAAGAGATTGAAGAAGCGATTGAAATTAACAATAGTGTTCCGCAAGGGTTGTCATCTTCGATCTTTACAAATGATGTGAGAGAAGCAGAATTATTTCTATCTGCTGTAGGTTCAGACTGCGGTATTGCAAATGTGAATATTGGGCCGTCGGGTGCAGAAATCGGCGGAGCGTTTGGTGGAGAGAAACAAACTGGTGGCGGAAGAGAATCTGGATCCGATGCTTGGAAAGCATATATGCGCAGAGCGACAAACACTGTCAACTACGGAACTGAACTCCCCCTAGCCCAAGGCGTCCAATTCACTCCGGAGGACTGACCCTCCAAAAGGTTTAAAAGGGACTAATTATCCCTTGATCCACTTAGTTAGATTGCATAATCTTTTAATATGCCATCTAGAAATGCAATTAAGTGTTATTCTTCGTATAGTTATTACCATATTTACAATAGAGGAATCGAAAAAAAGAACATATTCGAAAGCGCCGAAAATAAAGAAAAATTTCTCCGACTGGTTTCTAGATACTTGGACACCGAAAATACTGAATGTGATCGCGACGGTGTTCCGTACAGAAAGTTTAATGATCAAATTGAATTACTTAGCTATTGCATAATGGACAATCATTTTCACTTTTTAATTTGGGTAGCAGATGATGCTAGATCGCTAAGCGAATTCATGAGGAGTCTTGGAAGCGCCTATACGATGTATTTCAACAAAAGATATGATCGTGTCGGTCCACTTTTTCAAAGTCGATATAAAGCCGTGACAATAGGGAATGACAGTCAGCTGCTTCATATAACGCGATATATTCACTTAAATCCTGGCCCGTCTTCGTTCGAATATGCTTACTCAAGTCTCGGTCGCTATCTTCAGAAGAGTTCTAACGACGATGTGTTGAACTGCTTAAATCCAAAAAGAATCTTGGAGTTGTTTGAAATTGGAAGCTACGAGGATTTTTTAAGAAGTGAATTGAACACTGAATCTACTTGAGTGTGAAATGTACCTTTTGGAGGGTCAGTCCTCCGGGGCCTCCGGGAGGGTGGAGAGGATTAGGGTTATGTCTTGAAGGGTTGTTGTTGGGTTGATGATGCAGAATCGGATTACGGTTTCACCTTTGTGGGTTGTTGGTACGATAAAGGCAAATTCTTTTTGCATTAAACTTTCACACCAGTTTTTATAGTCTTTGGTATCAAAACCTTTTACTTTAAAAAGTATGACGCTCAACTCAGGTTCTATAACAAGTTCGAGTCTCTCATCGTTTTGAATAAGCTCGGCAGCTTGTCGAGATACATCAATGCATTGTGTGACGGCTTGCTTAATTGCATTAGTGCCATGGACTGCCAGTGTAAACCAAAGGGTAAGTCCTCTAGCTCGTCTTGTTAAATGATGTGCATAGTCCGATGGATTCCAATCAGGAGTTTCGTGAATTGCATCAAGGTATTCTGCATCTTGAGCATGAGCTTTTCGCGCAACTTTGGGATCTTTGTATATCAGTGCTGCGCAATCGAAAGGGGAGAACAACCATTTGTGGGGATCAATAACGAATGAGTCAGCATTTTCCACACCTTTGAATAAATGCCTTGTCTTATCACACAAGATTGCTGCGCCACCATAGGCTCCATCGACATGAAACCAAAAATCATGGTCTTTACATATTTCTGATGTCATATCTAAGTCATCAACATAGCCAGTATTGGTTGCACCTGCAGATGCAACAACTGCAAAAACTCTATCTAATTCTTCAGGATCAAGATTTTTTATAGTCTTTTGTAATTCTTCGCCAGTTAGGCGAAAGTTTTCATCGCCTTTTACTTTGATGACATCGATGTCCATTGCTTTAGCAGCTAGGCGAATAGATGAATGTACGCTAGGTGTCGCCAATATAGCAAGGCGCTTTTTCTTGTACTGAGGTTTTGCTTTTCTAAATCTATATCTTGCAGCAATTAAACCTGATAGATTCGCAGCTGTTCCTCCTGAGACGAATACTCCTCCAGATGTTTTGGGAAAGCCAATCATGTCAGAGATAAATCTCAAAGCCTGATTTTCAGCAGCGACAACTCCAGCGCCTTCGAGCCAAGTGCCTCCAAACATTGAACTTGCAGAAACCACAAGGTCGATTAACGAAGCGGCATTTGCTGGGGCATTGGGTACAAAAGCTAGATAGCGTGGATGGTCAGTAGAAAGTGTTGCGGGAGCGACTATGTTTTCAAATACATCAAACGCTTTTTGTGGACCTAAACCGTCTTCGTTAATGACGCCTTCGAGTTTGGGTAGAAGCTCCTCTGCAGATACTGGAGTATCTAAAGTGGGTGGATCTTCTTTTAATCTTTCAATTGAATATTTAGCAATGCGTTCAGCAAGCTCATTAGCTTCATCGTCGAAATGATGTAAATCCACTACTGACCTTTGGTGTCACGCTTTTTTGCTGCCAATCCAGAAAGAACTTCCCAGACAATTCGATGGGCGACGTTAATAGTCGTATCAGCAACGTCGTATGCTGGAGAGACTTCTACAATATCCATTCCGACCAGATTTGTTTCTTGAGCAATTCGCCTGACACTTCTCAAAATGTCATGAGGTGTAAGTCCTCCTGGTTCTGGTGTTCCAGTACCTGGGGCAAATCCAGGATCGACGGAATCAATATCTACTGAGAGATACAAATAGTCAGTCCCTTCTTTGGCTTGTGTAATAGCGGTCTCGAGAACTTCTTTTATTCCTTTATCCCAGATGTCTTGCATTGTGTGCCAACGCATTCCTTGATCTTTCATCCATTGGAATTCTTTTTCTCCAGGCCAGTAGCCCCGTAAACCAACTTGAATAAAATTCTCACCTTTAACGACACCTGATTCAATTAGCCTACGCATAGGCGTTCCGTGACTGTAAAGGTTGCCGTCAATAATATTTCCTGTATCAGCATGTGCATCAAAATGAATCATGCCGACTTTGCCTTCGCCATATTTTCGTGCAACAGCTGTAACAGAAGGAACGGCCACTGAATGATCTCCTCCTAAAGTAACTGGAAAAATTCCACGTGAGGCTACTTCGTAGACACGATTTTCGATTGCTTGTCTAGACTCTTCCCACATTCCTGCAAAACATATTGCATCTGCAAAATCAACACACTTTAAATAATCGAAGATTTCTATTTCGAGATCAATATTGTATGTGCCTGGATGATAAGCGCTGGCTCTTAGAGCTTGGGGTCCAAATCTCGCGCCTGGACGGTTTGAAACATTTGCGTCATAGGGTGCACCTACGATTGCGACGTCTGGAGTAAAACTGTCGAGATCTTCGCTCTCAGTCAGATAAGGAAATTTTCCGAAACTCAACATACCTTGATAGCTTGGAGCATCCAATTGGGCTTGCATGCCAGGCTTTATTAGTTTCTCGAAATCTGGAGATATGTTTTGTTGACCATTTTCGTTGGCATCAAATTCTTCTGCTGTCATAGATATAGATTATTCGACAATTTACAGGGCAAAGTGAACCATTAAAAACAGAAGTTTTATATGGAAACTACCTTGGTTCCAGGCAGTTCAGCCAAGATATCACGGGTTTTTTCATGGCAAGTAAAGTAAAAAATCTGACGATCGAAAGAGATATCTCTAATTAAACTCGCAATGGCTGAAAATCTTTCGATATCAAAATTCACTCCAATGTCATCGAGCAGTACTGGAACATGCTGTCCTTTAACTGACGTCTGCATAAGTGCAAATCTCAATGCCAAATAGAGTTGCTCTTGTGCTCCACGAGATAATTGTGTCGCCAAGATCGAATGGCCGTTACTAGAATTCGAAACCTGTATCTGACCTAGCGGGCCTCGCTTTGATTGTTCAGAATAAACAATGCTTACTTGGTCCCATGCTCCAATCGTTGCTTGTCTTAACATCCATGAAGCAGTTCGCAATACAGAAGGCTGATTTTCTCTTTGGCATTTTTCGAAAGCGATTTCAGCTAATTCTGCAGCCTTATAGCGAATTAGATATTCATTGCTCTCGCTTCGTAAGTCTTCTATTAATTCATTCTTGTGTTGTATCGCTTCGATAAGTTCAGTTGATTGACTAGCTAAATCTATTTGATGTCTTAGCGAACCGATCTGTTGGTTGATATCATCTCGTTGAGATACAAGGCTGGTTTTTTGTTCCAATAGCGATTCAATTTCAGCTTCCAAAGTTTCAGGGGAAGTAGAAGTGAATATTTCTTTTGCTTTATCAACACTAGAGAATTTTTCGGTCAGACTCTCTTCTAAGTCTTCTATTTTTTGTTGTCTTTTCTTCTCTAACTCTTCATTTGATCTAAAAATATTTGATGCTTCCAATAAAGATCCGAGCCAAGTAGTTGCCGTTGCAAGGGTTTCTAGCTCAATATCTATTTGCGCATCACTGTTTTTTGCATACTCGATTAGAGAATTTGTTCTTTTGAGAAGTGAATTAATTGTTTCATCATCTCTTTCGAACTTACTTTTTAGTTCGTTAATGCGATGTATCCGAGCTTTATATTCGGTAAAAGCTCCAAGGTAGATATCTATCAAATTTGGATCAAAATATTGTTTAAAGCCGGCTCTATCTAAAGAATCTACATAGTCAGTTTTCTTTGACTCAAGGTCTTTTTCTATTTTGCTTTGGGTTTCGAGTAGATCACTTATTATTGATTCAAAGTGTTCTATACGGGACTGATTTTCTCGTAAACGGTTTTTTAGCGGCTTGATTTCGAGAGTTTTATCGGGAATTAGCAGTGGAGTCTCAACCGTTTTTTGTTTCGTAAAAAACAACGGAAACAAACCAATGAAAGCAACTACTAAACCTAAACCTGCGACTATAACATTCGATATTGAAATACCAACACCTAGTGCAATTCCACCACCAATAATCCCGATGGCGGATAGTAGTTTTGTGAAAGAAACTTTCTTCCTTGGATTGGAAGCTAAAAAGTCTTCATTAGGACTTTCGATCGGTATTTGCGGTTGAACTTGATCTAGCTCATCAATCTCTTCTTGTATATTTTCTGAAAGTTCTGTTACGTACGAAAGCTCTTTTGTGTTCTCTCTTATTTTTTCTTGAGTAGTTAAAAGCGACTGAGTAAGTTCTTGCAATGACTTCTCATACCTTTTTACGCTACTAATAAAATCAGGTGTCCCGGCGTATTCTTCTAGCTCGTCAGGATCTAAAGTCTGGATCAAAAGTTTTCTTTGTTCTTCATGTTCATCGTTCAAATTAGAAAGTTGACTTTGCAGAAGTTCTCTTTCATGTTCTTTTGATAATGAACTCTTTACTTCCTCTAAGAGTATTTCGATCTCTGTATACTTCTTAGCTAATTCAGGATTAAGGTTTTGAGGCTCAACTGTTACTGCTTCTTGATAAGCAGTGAATCTTTCAAACCATTGGATAAGATCCTTCTTTTCTTTAAGATAGGTATCTATTTCGTTGATCTCTAGAGCAAATTCATTACTTTGTTCTGTAAGCAGCTTTAATTCTTGTTCTAGATGTGGAAACTCATTTTCCAGTCTTTTTAGACGACTTATTTCCTTATTTATTTCTTGTAACTGTCTTAAAGTTTTGTTGATGTTTTTATTTCGAGTATTGCCCGACTGAGAAAAAAGATCGTCTCTTTGATTTTTTAATGCAGATACCAAAGAAGAAAGCGAAACTCCCGATCCTGTTTGCGATGCGTTTAGAAATATCTCAGCAAGTTCATCTTCATTTAAAAGTTTGTTAGATCTATTGAAACTAAGTTCGTCTAGCGATAGTGAGAAAATATCTTTGTAGTGACTTCTCGACATATTATCGGTAAGAGCAGTTGCAATGTCCGACAAAGAAAAGTCCGGATTCTCAATTTTCACTTCAGATAGAGTCGAGTCCCTGCTTAGATGAATAGAAACATTTTTGTTTGATATTTCTGCTGTAATTCGTCCTGAGATGCCAGGGATAAGATGGTTAAATGCATTTTTTCGCGCTAAGGGCTTTAAGTCTTCGTGTTCTGATTCGTAAACGAACATCGCCCATTCAATAAAATCACGAATTCTGCTTTTTCCTGCTTCATTAGGGCCATAGATTACGTTCAATCCCGCGCTGAGATCACTGCAGTTCAGTGGGGAAAGTGAAGGAAAACTGATTGATAATGAACTTATATATGGATGGTTCATTTTTTACTCTTCAATTTGGTGTGAGTTGCAAGTACGTATTGAACAATATCTTCTTTGTCAATATTTTTGTTTAGATCGTCTCCCAACGACAAAGTAATATTTGTTGCTTTAGAACCATAAACAGTTTCGTAGTCAATTTCAGAGGTATCGGCAATCAATTGATCGAACTCTGCAAAAAATGGGTCGGTATCGACTAGCTCATCCCATTTGTTATCCGTTATTTCAACCTTTAGTCGAGTAATGATCGTTCGGTTACGAGAATCATTAATAGCTAATCTAAGGGCATCTATATCTAAATTAGATATCTCCATGTCTAGCTGAATGTTTACTCTTGATAGATAAAGAACATTCTCGTTATTTATATCGTTAAGAGTTTCATTTATTTCGTTGATCAGCTCTTCTGTACTATCAATATTTTCAAAGCTAAATGAATGCTCAGTGAATCTGACCGTGTCACATGACAAAAACTTTGTAATTACTTCTGATCCTGCATCATTTATTGTTATAAGTACACAGCCTTTGGGTTCTTGTTCTGCTGGCTTTGCGCTCAACCCTTGAGCATTTCCACTGTAGGCAACCATTGGGTGCATACTCAAAATCTCTCGTTTATGAATATGTCCTAAGCCAAAATAGTCGTAACCGAAAGATGTCAATTTTTCTAAACTGCTTGGAGCATAATTAGAGTGATTCGAATTCGAGCCAACATTTGTATGAAGCACTCCTATATTTATTGAGCCAGAAACTTTTTGTGGAAATAGCGAAGCGAGGTCTCTGCTTTCATCAGAACTCTTATAGCTAACTCCATGAAATGCAACCTTGTGTTCACCGAATACTTTCGATATTGTCTCGGGAGCAGAAGAACTAAACACATGTGTGTTTTTTGGCCAAGAGACTCTTAACTCATTTATTGAATCGAGCGGGTCATGGTTGCCCAGTGCGATCAATACTTCGATAGCGTTTTCATCAAGCTTTTCCAGAAAGTTTGCGAATCTACTTCGAGCTCGCAAATTTGTAGTGGTGTTCTCCTTTTTGTCAAAAATGTCTCCAGCGATTATCACTGCATCTACTTTGTTTTCAATAGCATGCTGAGAGATAGATTCAAGTGTATTTAGCGGCGCATCACGCATTTTTTGGATTTCAACACTAGATAGTTCATCGTGATCGCTCGCTCTATGAGCATTTCGAAGCACAGCATCTAGGTGAAGATCTGCACAATGTATGAATTTGAAAACCACAAATATAAGAGTATCAGCGATATGTGACAAAAAACACTTTGAGATATTAGTATCATGAATAATTAACATGGCTTTAGGGGGAACTATGGCTACACCGGCACAAGCAAATGGAGAGGGAACAAAAGAAGCACTAGCAAATGTGCGTCGAGTATGGATAGATCAAGATCTCTGTACAGGAGATGGATTATGCACAGAAATTGCTCCACCAATGTTTGAAATGGGATCTGACGGCGTTGCTTATGTTAATGAGGACGGGGTGATGTTGGATTCTCCAGGCGGATCTGAACAATTAGCAAATATTCCAGAATCATTAAGATCTGATGTGGTAGATGCTGCACTTGAGTGTCCAGGTGAATGCATTTTCATCGAAGATGGACAAGGTAACCAACTTGACCTCGGAGGCTTTTAACAATCAATGTTAAATGCACGTTTTGTGTGTATTTGTGATGGATTCAACAACCAGATCTTATTTTCAGACTAACCTGATATGTAGTGAGTCCTCAGCCGATTATTGAAATTAAAAACGTAACTAAAGAATTCGACGACTTAGTTGTGGTCAATAGTGCGAATTTTGATATCAAAGAAGGTGAGTTCTTCTCGCTTCTGGGCCCTTCAGGATGTGGTAAGACTACTACTTTAAGAATGATTGCCGGCTTTGATCGGCCTAGCGAAGGTCAAATAAAACTCGCAGGTGAAGATGTCTCAAACACTCCTCCATATAAGCGAGATGTGAATACAGTCTTTCAACAATATGCACTGTTCCCGCATATGTCTTTATTAAAAAATGTCATGTTTGGTTTGACGATGAAGGGTGTTAAAAAATCTGAAGCAAGAACTCGCTCAATGGAGATGCTAGAAATCGTCCAGCTTGCCGATTACGCAGATCGAAAACCGCAACAACTTTCGGGTGGTCAGCAACAGCGTGTTGCGTTAGCTCGAGCATTGGTAAATAAACCAAAAGCTCTTTTGTTAGATGAACCACTTTCCGCTTTAGATCTAAAGTTACGCCAAGCTATGCAGTTAGAGCTAAAGCGTATTCAGCGTGAAGTTGGAATTACATTTATTTTCGTAACGCACGATCAAACCGAAGCATTAACTATGAGCGATCGAATTGCTGTGATGAGTAAAGGAAATGTCGAACAGATTGGTACTCCTGAAGAAATTTATAATGTTCCTGCAACCAAATTCGTCGCGGGTTTTATTGGTGATGCGAACTTAATCCAGGCAGAAGTCCAAAGTGTTGACGAAGAGGGCTTAGATCTTAGAGTCGGTGCAGATGTAATCCGTTCAGAATCTTTAGCAGGAACTTTCGAACCAGGAGATCGAGTAGTTGCCATGATTAGGCCTGAACGTATTATTTTAAAACCTGAAAATGATCCAGCAAAACCGACTGAGAATTACATTACCTGTGAAGTTTTATCACATTCTTTCCAAGGAGCAGAATCTCGATATTCACTTATGACAAAATCAGGACAAGAAATGTTTGCCTACATTGACTGGACTGACGAATTACCAAATCAAGAAACAGGAGCAACAGTTAGATTAACTTGCGACCGCAAGGTCGTTCGAACATTCTCAACCAAGGGGGAAAAATGAAAAAAGAAAATCCAACCAACAGTGGATCGTATCGCGTAAATAGGCGAAACTTTTTGAAAAGTATAGGTGTCTTGGGAGGTGCAGTAGCAGTATCACCTGCGCTTTTGGCAGCGTGTTCTTCGGATGATTCTTCATCCGCGAATTCAGTTCACATTTCTAACTGGACTGCATATATTGCTGATGCACTTAAATCAGATTTCGAAAGAGAAACCGGAATTAGTCTTACTTATACTGAAGACATCAGTGACAATATAGAATACTTTGCAAAAATTCAACCTGTATTGAGTAGAAATAATTCAATTGATCGTGATGGAATTGTGCTCACTGACTGGATGTGTAGTCGTTTAATTAACCAACTCGAATGGACTCAGCCACTAGACAAAGACGTATTTACTAACTTCTCAAATCTGCAACCTGCACTAGCTGATCCCGCATTTGATCCAGGACGTGAACAGAGCGTTCCATGGGCAAGCGGTATTGCAGGTATTGCATACAACATTTCTTTGACTGGTGGAGAAATTAGAACTTATGAAGAGTTCTTGGCTGTTGAAGGCCGTACAACAGTTCTTACGGAAATGAGAGACACATTGGGTATCGTGATGATGGCCGATGGCGTGAACATTGAAACTGTTACTCGTGCTCAACTCGATGCAGGTTTTGATGCATTGCAAGAGGCTTTCGATTCTGGACAAATAAATGGTGCGAACGGAAACGAATATGTTACAGATCTAGAAGGCGGAAACATAGCTGCATGTTTCGCTTGGTCTGGAGATGTGGCACAGGCTTCTGTCGATAATCCTGATATTCGATTTGTTGTTCCTGAATCAGGCGGAACGCTATGGTCAGATAACTTTATGATTCCGATTTCTTCAGATAAGCCAGATCTTGCTACAGAGTTTATAAATTACTTTTATGATCCAGCAGTATCTGCAAAATGGGTCGAGTTTGTGCAATTTATTTCTCCTGTAGTTGGAGTTGAAGATGAGCTCACAAAGCTTGGTGGTGAAGCGGCTGCACTCGTGGACAACCCTCTTGTGGTTCCGACAGAAGAAATCCTAAGTAACCTTCAAATCTTTGGTCCTTTATCTGAAGAAGATGAAGAAGCATTTGATCAAAGAACTGCTGAAGTTCTTGGTGCTGGTTAATCTAGGAACATTAAATGAAATCTAAATCATCGGCAAGAAAGAAGCGCTTCGTTCCTGTTGCGCTTCTTTCGCCGGGGATGATTTGGTTAGGGCTTTTCTTTTTTGTACCCCTAACAATGCTTTTTATCGAGTCACTCTCATCTAAGGAATCTCGGTTTGCTCAAACTTCTTTTTCTTGGGAATGGGCTAATTATTCTCAAGCTTTTACTCAATTTGGTGAACAGTTTCAGCGTTCGTTCGTCTATGCAGGTATTGCTACTGTTGTTGCTCTATTGTTGGCCTTTCCGCTTGCCTATGTAATCGCTTTTAGAGGAGGCAGATGGAAAAACTTTTGGATGGCGTTGGTGATGGTTCCATTTTTTACAAATTTTCTTATAAGAACTTTGGCATGGAAAACGCTGCTTGGTGCTAATGGCCCGATTGGTTTTATATTCAATCGTGAGATTGATTTGTTTTTATTCACTATTGAAACTCCCAATCAGTTTTTATTCACGCCAGCGGCAGTGATTGGTGGTTTGGTATATAACTTTTTGCCATTTATGGTATTGCCAATTTACGTGGCTTTAGAAAAAATAGATCCTGGTTTGATCGATGCAGCGCGTGATTTATATGCAAATACTTTTACTGCATTTCGAAAAGTAATTGTCCCCTTGGCAATGCCTGGTATTTTTGCCGGAAGTTTATTGGTTTTCATTCCAGCTGCAGGAGATTTTGTAAATGCAGAATATCTCGGTGGAATTCAAACAAAGATGATTGGAAATGTGGTTCAAGAACAGTTCTTGGGTCTGAATAACTATCCAGTGGCTGCTGCATTGTCATTTGTTTTCATGTTGATTGTGCTGGTTCTCTTTTCGATATACAGTGCAATATTTGATGCAGAAGATTTAGCGGGTTAATTATGGCGAAGAACGAAACTTATGTATCATCAAAATCAGGAAGAGTAGGCAAATGGTTTATAAATGTCTGGGCAACATTGACTATGTTTTATTTGTTTTTGCCAATTTTTGTGATCGTAGTTTTTAGTTTTAATGACCCCGTTTCTAAGAATAACTTCACATGGTCTGGTGTGACTCTGAAACATTGGAGAAAAACTATTTTTGGTGGTGAACCAGACCGATACTTTTTCCCTGAATTAAATGAAGCTCTAATTCGCAGCATCTACATTGGTGCAATAACTGCGATTGTCGCAACTGCGTTAGGGACCTTGATGGCTTTAGCTTTAACGCGTTATAAGCCAAAAAGATCTGGCGCATTATCGACGTTGTTGGTTTTGCCGCTGACAACTCCAGAGATAGTTTTAGGTGCTTCACTATTTACTTTGTTTCTTGATTTCTCGTTGAATTTGGGTGCGAGTCAATTTACAATTCCTTTTGGTCCTATTGCAATTGTTTTAGCTCATGTAATGTTCTGTATGAGCTATGTGACGTTGACAATCAAAGCTCGTATGCGCGGTTTTCCTTGGATGCTTGAAGATGCTGCACAAGATTTAGGTGCGACTCCAAGAAAAGCATTTTGGAAAGTAACTTTGCCTTTAATTTTGCCAGGTGTATTTGCGGCCGCTTTATTGTCGTTTGCGCTTTCATTTGATGATTTCATTATCACTTTGTTTACTAATGGAGACTTTGAGACATTTCCGGTGCGGGTATATAATCAATCTCGAACTTCGGTTCCTCCGCAAGTGAATATTCTCTCGACAATATTATTGGTTGTGACTACGGTATTATTCATCGTTCCAACGTTGATTTCTATAAGAAAAAGCAAAAAAGCTGGTATTTTGGCGAAATAATCCTCTTGAGTAGGTCATTTTTATGGCCGATTAAATGGTATGAAACCTAGGATTTTGGTTACTTCGCGTCCAAGTGACAATGCAGCGCCGATTGGCGAGTCTCCATATCGAGAATATGTTTACCAAAGCTATGTAAATGCTTTGCGACATCAAGGTGCGATTGTGACGATTGCTCCGATTACAGAACCTGGTGATGTATCTGTGTTGTTATCAGCTGTTGATGGACTTGTTGTTACAGGTGGGCGAGACTTTAACCCTCAGTGTTATGGGCAAGATAAGATCGATGAAACGAGCGAACCTCATGACGATTTGGATCGCAGTGATCTAGCTTTTTTAAAACATGCTAAAAAAATGAAACTTCCTACTTTAGGAGTTTGTCGGGGAATGCAAGGATTGAATATTGCCTGTGGTGGTACTTTGGAACAACACATCGCCGGTAAACGTGCACATCATCCGGTTGAGCCAGAAACTTTTGCAGAAAAAGTTGCATATCGACATATGGTGACTCTTGATGCAACTTCGTGGTTAGCAAATACTTATATGACGAATAGGGTTGAGACAAACTCGATTCACCATCAGTGTGTAGATAAGTTAGGCGATGGTCTAAGTATTGTTGGTCGTGCTGACGATGGGACAGTTGAAGCGATTGAATCTACAACGGATTGGTTTGCAATCGGTACGCAGTGGCATCCCGAATTAATGGATAATGCAGAGCTGCTCTTTGGAAGATTTGTAGAGGACGTATACAAACACCGCTCCCTCAACGATCGCCGCGACCTCGCCTCTTAACCGGAGGACTGACCCTCCAAAAGGGACGAATCGCCTGAGCGATTAGTCCCTTTTGGAGGGTCAGTCCTCCGGTAGGATGTAGTGGTGAAGAAGTATATTTTATGTGCCGTTGTGGTCCTGTCAGTTGTAATTGCGGGATGCTCCTCATCTGAAGATACCGAACCAATGGTGTTAGGCGTACAAGCCGGTCAAAGTATCCAAGAAGTTATCAATGCTGCAAAACCGGGAGACGTAATTCTTATTGACCCAGGGACCTATGAAGGTGAGATTGTAGTAAATACTGAAGATATTACTATCCGAGGTAAAGACCGAAACAATGTAGTAATCGATGGTGAGTACGAACAAGACAATGGAATTGTCGTTGCAGCAGATGGTGTGCGAATTGAAAATCTCACAGTGCAACGTTTTCGCACAAATGGTGTACTCGTCGCAGGTGGATATAATGATGAAGTTCTAGAGGCTAATGAAGATTCTGTAGTCTCGAGATTCCTGGTTGAATACGTTAATGCTATGAACAACGGACTCTATGGAATCTACGCTTTTTCTGCAACTGAAGGAACCATTGCAAATACATTTACTCGAGCAAATGCTGATGCTGGCATTTATGTTGGTCAATGTAAACCTTGCAATACACAGGTGTACAACAACATTGCATATGTAAATGGAATCGGATTCCAAGGTGCTAATAACAGCGAAGGTATGTATATCTTCAACAATAATTTCTCAAACAATAGAACCGGTATTCAAATATTAAGTGAAACCAAAGAACGACTCTCGCCACAAACAAGCGCGAACATAGTTGGCAATAGAACGGATTCAAATAATAATGCCGATGCTCCTACAACTACTTCAGATATTTTTGGCTTTGGAATAATAATTGTCGGCGGTGAAAATAATTTCATCGAAAGGAACAAAGCTGACAGTAATGTGCAGGCCGGAATCCTAATTATTTCAACAGAAGACTTTTCCGCCAAAAATAACACAATAGATTCAAACTCTGCTCTAGGAAATGGAAGCCCATTTGGTTTCGACATCGGTTATCTTTTTGAAGGTAGAACAGAGGTTCAAAAACTCGGCAATTGTTTCAAGAACAATACTTTTGCTTCTTCATCCATAGAAAGGATCCAACAGGTGCTTTCTTGCGATGCAGACTCAAACGAGCTGATTAGATTCAAACCATTGCGTCCATATGATGTACCACAAGCGCCAAACTATAACGATATAGGAATCGAAGTTCAATCTCGAGAAGGTAAGCCTGGAGACATTACTGCAATTCCTAAAAAGCTTGAAAAAGTTGAATTTATAGATCTAAAAGAATTGAAGCTCCCAAATGGCAATACAGGTATTTAAATCCAAAGCACTGACTCTGTTTTTAATTGTTGCGATTACTTTTTTGAGCGCATGCACAACGTCTTCCAAAGATGAAGAACCAACTACAACTTCAGATTCTGTTCCCAGGACTGTCAACAATGAAGAAGCACAATTACTTTCTAGAGTTCTTTATGAAAATCATTTGGCAAAGAATGCATCGTTTGTTGCTCGTTCGGGAGATCTTTCAACTGAAGGTTTTATTGCTCAAGGAAAAGTCGATTGGGAATCGAAAACGGTATCAATGCAAGTCTCTCTAGCCGATCCTTCAATAGTTGATTTAACATCAGTTAGTACTGAAGTGAATGTTCTGGAAAATTACCTAGGATTAGATCCAGCGATTCCTTGGGTGCGTAGAAGTCTTGATCCGCAGACTTTCGGGATAGATGCACTTTCATTATTCGTTATCAAACTTGCCTCTGAATCTGCAGATAATCCATTGTTGATAAGACAAGATGGAGCCCAATTTTTGGGAGTAGAAACCACTTCAGGTGTAGATACTTTGATGTTGAAAAGTCCTGGTGGAATTACGTTTTATGTAACCGTAGAAGGGGAGTTGAAGAAGGTAAAAGCACAAATAAAAGGCTTTGCGAATGATGTCAGCTTTCTATTAAGTGCCTTTTCTCAGACTCAAATCGAGGTCCCTTCAGATGAAGACATTGTTGAGCTAGATGATGTCAGGACCTTTTATTTGGCGAATCGGCCTAAATTTTGATCAGGAAAAATTTTTAGAAAAAGTGCTTTAAATACCGTATTTGTTGATTCAAATGTGCAAGTATTTCTATACAACCACAAATCCATTGGAGGATATAAAGTGAATAGAAAAGAACTAGTTGCAGAAATCGCAGAACGCGCCGAACTAGAAAAGAAAAAAGCAGATGAAGTTTTACAACATGTTGTAGAAATCATCACAGCAAAAGTTGCTAAAGGTGAAAACGTTGCGATTCCTGGATTCGCAAAGTTCGCACGTGTAGATCGTAAAGCTCGCATGGGCCGTAACCCAGCAACAGGTGAAACAATAAAAATCAAAGCTTCACGTAAAGCTCGAATCACACCGCTAAAGGCTTTTAAAGATGCAGTTCTAACTGGAAAAGCTCCAGCAACAAAGGTTGCAAAACCAGCTGCTAAAAAAGCTGCGGCTAAAAAACCAGCTGCAAAGAAAGCTCCAGCTAAAAAAGCAACAGCTAAGAAAGCTCCAGCAAAGAAAGCTCCAGCTAAAAAAGCAACAGCTCGTAAATCAGCTGCAAAGAAAACAGCGAAAAAACGCTAACCTTTTTCTGGGGGTCTGATCCCCCAAAAGGTATATAAGGTCCGCCCTTTTCGAGAGAAAAGGACGGACTTTTTTATTTCTAAATAAGAGTTGAGTAATAGTCGATGCTAACAATAACAAGCAATCAGGGCTGGTGGCGTTTAAGCTATTAGCTCCTGAACAAAAGGAGAAATGATGTCAGGTTTTACACTCGATCTAACAGATGAACAATTGCAGATTAAAGATTGGGTTCATGAGTTTTCGGAGAACGTCATTCGCCCTGTTGCACATGAATATGACGAAAAAGAAGAGACCCCTTGGCCAGTCATCGAAGAAGCAGCAAAGACTGGTTTGTATTCACTAGATTTTCTTGCACAAGCTTTTGCTGACCCTACAGGTATTACTTTACCGATTGCAATGGAAGAACTTTTCTGGGGTGATGCAGGTATTGGTCTTTCAATCATGGGAACAGCTCTAGGTGTTTCTGGAATTATGGGTAACGGCACTCCAGAACAAATCGGTGAATGGTTGCCACAATGTTTCGGTACACCTGACAAAGTCGCATTGGCAGCATTTGCAGTTTCTGAACCTGATGCTGGTTCAGATGTGAGTTCACTTCGCACTCGCGCTGTATATGATGAAGCAAAAGATGAATGGGTTTTAAACGGAACTAAAACTTGGATAACGAATGGTGGTATTGCTGACATTCATGTTGTTGTTGCGAGCGTTGAGCCAGAATTAAAAGCTCGAGGACATGCAAGCTTTGTTATTCCAAAAGGAACACCGGGACTTTCCCAAGGACAGAAATTTCAAAAACACGGTATCCGTGCAAGCCACACTGCAGAAGTAGTCTTAGAGGATGTGCGTGTACCAGGATCATGTTTATTAGGTGGCAAAGAAAAACTCGATGAGCGTTTAGCAAAAGCTAAAGAAGGAAAATCGACTTCTAACCAAGCAGCGATGAGTACCTTTGAAGCGTCGCGTCCGTTAGTTGGAGCACAAGCGATTGGAATTGCGAGAGCAGCATATGAGTACGCATTGCAATATGCGAAAGAGCGTGTACAGTTTGGCAGACCAATAATCCAAAACCAATCAATTGCGTTTTCACTGTCTGATATGGTGACCGAAATCGATGCAGCGAGACTTTTGGTGTGGCGCGCATGTTGGATGGCAGCAAATGGAAAACGTTTTGTTGCAGGTGAAGGTTCAATGAGTAAATTAAAAGCCGGTGAAGTAGCAGTTGACGTTACCGAAAAAGCGATTCAAATTCTTGGTGGTTATGGTTATACAAGAGAATATCCTGTAGAGCGCTGGCATCGAGATGCAAAAATATACACAATTTTCGAAGGAACATCAGAAATTCAAAGGCTAGTAGTTGCTCGTGCGATCAGCGGTGAGAAGATTTCTTAGGTTCTCGGTTGAAAGATATATATTGAATTAAGCGAATAACTCTATATTTCGCGTCTACCTATTCTTTTTGTCTTTAATTAGTTCTAAAGCACTATTGAATTTTCGCATGGATGAGCCGACAATATAAGCATCTGGCTTGCAACCATTGTCGGATGAGTAAATGATATATAAGGATAAAAGTTGAGCTTGAAAAGAAACTTTCTTAAGCATTTTATGCCACTCTTATTAGTGGTTGCTGTTTTGATTTCTGTATTTACTACTGCGACCAATGTATCTGTAGAAAATGATGAAGAGCTAGTGAAGAATGAGTTAGAGATTAAACCGGCTAGTGTTTCTAGGCCGATGGCTCCCGTTGCTAACCCAGCGACCCGTTGTGGTCCTCGCGGTGTAACTAGGTTGTTCATTATGGTGGATAGGTCTCACTCTGTTATGAACTTTGCTAGTGGAACATTTTCGAATGTGAATGCAACCAAAATTGCATTACAAATTCTCGTTGATACAATTGGAATGCAAGCGCAGGCTAATGGAACTGAGGCATATATTTATATAACAGCTTTTGCAGATACAGCTGTTTGGCAAAATGGTCCAGATCGATACGGGAATGATTTCTTCAGCTGGATCAATAACACAAATATTGCCAATCCGGCAGTAAGAGAACATGTAAAAAGGGACGTGATCGGTTCTAATGACGATGGTATTTATTTCAGACGTTCATATACCCAGCCTGCCTACAAAGTGGTGCCAGGTAATCCTGTAGCTACTAATCAAAATAGGATACGTGGATATCAAGACCGACCAGGTAACGGCGGATATACTAATTTCCAAGCTGCGCTTGAAGCCGGACAAAACTATGCGAGATTGTTTTCGACTTCTTCAGCTGGACCAGATGATGATGTAGATCTTTATTACATGATCACTGACGGGTTTCCTACCAGCAACTTTTTAGATCCACGTGGTGGAAGCACAACTGTTTCAGACTTTAATGACATTATGACAGGGCAAGGTGCTGCAAACGGACTCAAACTAGGAGCTTTTGGAACAATAGCTCCAGGACCCGTGAAGGCAATTCTTGTAGGGAATATGGCTTCAGACGGAACTTCAAATAGCCATATGAACACAGTATTTGGGCCAGGAAATTTTAGGTCCGTCCCGAACTACGCAAACTTAGTCTCTGAAATTTCAGGACAAATTAGGGATAATCTTTGTTCAAGCAGGCCTGTCCCAGTAAATCCTTCTATCCAAGTCGTGTCTGCAAGACCGGTACCCTCTGCTGTCGAGGAAGGTAGACAAGGGTCTATTGAAGTTACAGTTCGAAATAACGGTGATGTCGATTTAACACATGTTACGGCGCGTATTCAAAGACTGGTAGGAAGTACTGCAACTAATTATTCTCCAGAATTGTGGTTAATACCTTTTCCTGGACGTTTTAGTGTAGGAGAAACTAGAACATTTAGACTAACCCATCCAATCGATGTACCTTTTGGTGTATTAGATCCTTTGACATTCAGAATTAGTATTAATAGTACAGCAATACTTGGACCTTCTAACGTTGTCGTCTCGGGAAGTCCGAACCCATCTACAACTAGTGAGATCGTGCGGTTCGACGTGATTAGAATTCCACTACCGTCCTAAGCTTGAACAGGAACGCTAGTCTGAAATACCTCTTAAGCCCTTCCATGCAAGATCTCCAACCCACTGGTGGAGTTCATCGTCGCTGATTTTCTTTTCACCTGATAGGTAATTGAATCTTGCAGCAGATTCCGCCATTCCTATTAAGGCGTGTGCGATTAGTCGTCGTTCCTCTGATGGAAGGTTTTCGATGATCAACGAAGTTACAGCATCGGCGAAACGATCGAGCACGTTGTTGGTCACTTCTGCAAAGTCGGTGTCATTACGTGCTGAGGTACCAAAAAGTAATCTGAAGCTTGAGTCATCGTTACGCACAAAATCAAAGTATGCAATAAAGCCCTTAGTCATTTGTTCTCTAAGAGTCTCGCCTTGTTTTGTTGCTTCTATGATCGAGTTAATTAGTCGCTCACCAGAGTCTTCGAGTACGGCAATAAACAATGACCTCTTTGAGGTGAAGTGTTGGTATAGGACTGGTTTGGTGACTCCTGCTGCATAGGCAATATCATCCATGATTGTGGCGGAAAATCCGCGATCGGCAAATACTCCACAAGCCGTATCAAGTAATTGCCTTCGTCTGTCGTGGCTTCGCATTCGGGTTCCGGATTTTTTTACCATATTGGCCATCCTAGTAACTTACTTGTTGGAAACACAATTGAAGACTACTTGACAGCGTATTATACAGCCTGTATAATACAGGGTGTATGAAACGTTATGAAGAAAAGCTTTTAGACGACTGGGAATCGGTATTTCGCCAGGGATTATTGAGTTTCTGGACATTCTTAGCTATAGAAGATGAGGAAAAGACAGTAGCTGAGATAAGAGAACGAATCTTGGAACTTACCAATAACACTTACCAAACTTCTGAACAAGCGCTATATAGAAGTCTTAGAAAATTCTATGACCTAGAGCTGGTGGATTATCGCGAGATTGATACACCAGGTGCCCCAAAGCGCAAGCTCTATGTGCTCTCAGATGTAGGCAAACAAGTATTCGCCGATTTCTGTAAACGAAATATCTCTCTTTTTTTGAACGAGGACGTAACAAAACATGTCTCAGGAAAGGACACCAAATGAAACTGACAAGAAACTTAATCGCGTTTTTAGTATTAAACATATTCACAACAATTATCTTTGTTACTTCAATGAAGTATGGCTGGGGTGTGACAAAGATTGAAGAAGGTGACACTGTTATTTATGAAACATGGACGCCACTAGTTTACGGAGCTGTGCTGGTAATCAGTGCATATTTATTTCAAAAGTTTGATCCAATTAGAGAATCTCGCCTTAACCTTGAATTCTTTTACCATGCATCAATCTATGTAATCGCACTTGTAGGAGCAATTTACGCAGCGATAATTATGGAAGCATTTCGTACACCGATGTTCGTTGTAGGGATCTCACTTGTATCAGTATTTACTTTGACTATCCATTTTTTCACAACGAAAAATCGACCAAAAGGATTAGATTCGAAATCGGCATTTAAATAAGACTTTAATGAGGATCACTCAGAGGATCGAAGCTCCATATCGAAGCGATTTTCAATACCGAAATTGTTCTCGTAAAGCTCCCACATTTGCTTTGCTTCGTCATCACTCAAGGGGTTGTCGTTTGCTTTAGCGTATTCGCGAACTTCATCGACTGTTAAACAAGTAGGGAACACCGTTGCAAAACTTGGCTCTGCCAAAATTCCAGCAATCGCTGCTTGACCGATTGTGCGTCCAGTCTCAGAAGCCCAAAGAAAGCTGAGTGTATCTGCCTTATCAAGATTGTCGAGCATATTGTCTTTGACTCGATAAGAACGGTGATCTCCGCTAGCGAGCATTTCATCTAGTGTTTCGTGTGTTACTTTACCTGACAGAGCATCCGAAGCATGAGGTACGCGAGCCATTTGCGATACATTTCCTGTCGTGCAAGCTTGGTGTTTTGCAAATGTTTTTCCAGGTTCTTGTTCAAGTAAGTTGTAAACAGTCTGCAGGGAAACAATGTTTCGTTTATCTAAAGATTCGATGCCTTCTTGCTCCCAACCAATTGCAGGTCCTAAAGCGACTCCCAAATAGCGAATCTTACCTTGGCTAATTAACATCTCAAAAGTTTCAAATAACTCATCATTTTGTACAGCATCAATACGAACGTTATGTAATTGCATAAGATCAATTGTTTCTAAACCTAAACGCGAAAGTGACTCTTCTGTTTGTTGAATGATTGATTCGCGAGTCCAGTTGTGTGGACGCTCTGAATGTTCTTTGGGTCGCTCGGCGTGAATATCGTATCCACATTTTGTGGTAACAATTATTTCATCTTTGTGTTCTTTAATGAACTCAGCCATGATTGATTCGCCAAGACCATTTTCTCCATATGCAGGCGCAGTGTCGTAAAAATTGATTCCGCTATCGAAAGCTGTTTTGAGCATGTCTGATGCATCATCTGCTTGACCCCACCAATTAGTGGATATCGTCCAAGTTCCGAATCCGATTTCTGATACTTCGAGGTCGCTTTTACCTAGTTTTCGTGTCTTCATGACCTCTATTCTACGCATGCTGCACTTACTAGCTAGAATTGCGTAAATGACCATTACAGGAGAAAATCCAAGATTTGTACTTAGTGTAGATGACCTAAGTTCCGCCGAAGTTAGAGCAATTTTTGAAAGAGCTTCGCAACTAAAAGTTAAGGGTTTTACTGATAGTGCAATGATGAATCTTGAGCCAGGCAATGCACCAATGGTGGCTTTGGCATTTTTCGAACCATCTACTAGAACGAAGCTTTCATTCGATGCTGCTGCGCAAAGACTGGGTTGTAAAACAATTGGTTTTGATAATCCTCAAGCGACTTCTTCTGCAAAAGGAGAGCAACTTGAAGACACAATCAAGGTAGTTGAAAAATATGCTGACGTGATTGTGATTCGTCGCAAAGATGAAGACACTCCAAAGATCATTCGAGAAATTGCTACAAAGCCTGTAATAAGTGCAGGTGTCGGAGCGGTCGAACATCCTACACAAGCATTATTGGATGTTTTCACTATTCAAGAACAGCGAGATATTTCAAGCATCAATCATGTTGTATCTTATGGTGATCTCCTAAATTCTCGAACAATGGTTTCGCAAGTAAAGCTATTGGCTCGAGATGGTATTTCATTTTCTTTTGTTGCTGATGACGATATGCAGATTACAACTGAATTGCATGAAGATTTAGTTTCTCGAGGTGCGAGCGTTTATAAGACAAACAATCTTGATGAAGTTATTGAAGAAGCTGATGTGTTACATGTGATTCGACCTCAACGTGAACGTTGGGAAGGAAAAGAACATGGTGCATATAAAGCAATTGATATGCAAATGATTTCTCGGATGAAACAAGATGCATTGGTAATGCATGCACTTCCTAGAACTGGTGAGCTTGATCCGCAAACTGATTCAGATCCTCGAAGTGTGATTTGGGAACAAGTCAACAATGGTATTTTTGTGCGAGCCGCGCTCCTAGAATGGATCCTCTCCTAATTTATTTCTATAGGGTCTGACCCTATTTACATATAGGGTCAGACCCTATAGAAATTAGTAGCCGAGCTTGCGGTCTTCTTTTTCGGCAGCTGTTATTGCGTAGCCAAAAATTATGGGTAGTGGCAAGATGATGCAGCTTGCAGTAAAGCTGATAATCGACACCCAGGTAAGCCAGACTGGCCAACCAGTTGCTAAGCAAACGAAAAAAGCGACTATCGATATAACCATCAGACCATAGCCAATGCGCTTAAAGAAGCTGACTTTTTGCCTTATAGCTTCACGTTTTTCTAAGACCGGATCATCCATTAGCCTCAATTCTAAACGTAAACACCACTAGATTGCCTAGTCAAGATAAGATACTTTCATGAATATATCTAAAAAACAAGGTATCATCGGAGCAGTCATTGTAGCGGCGATTATCGCTTTTATTCTCATTTACTTTCAGCCTCAAACTCTTTTCATTAACACAACAGCTGAAGAATCTCAACAAGGTCAAATCGTAGTTAGGTCAGCTCCAGATTCCGACACAGTCGATGTTGTTGAAGACGAAGAAATGATGGAAGCAGCTAAATCCACTTGGCGTTCTCGTGATAAGGAAACTACAGGTGAAGTATTTTTAACACAAGAAGGTGAGAAATTATTTGTTCGTTTCGAAAATCTAAACACATCAAATGGTCCGGATCTTTTTGTATATCTTGCCAAAGATTTGGAAGACAATGGCCGTCCAATTGACTTTGTAAATCTAGGATCCTTAAAAGCCAACAAAGGTGATTCAAACTATGAAGTGCCTTCAGATGTAGACATCAATGAGTATAACTATGTCGTTATTTGGTGTGAAAGATTTTCGGTATCGTTTGCTGACGCTGCGATATAAGTAGTTAATTAGTATTGCTGGTTTACCAGCATCATCAATCGACGGTTAGTAGAGTCAAGCACAGCGCGCGCAATTGCGTCCGCTTCGTTTCCTTGACGAACGATTGCAGAACCAGAAACTATTTGTTCTTCAGGTGGAACAACAAAAATGATTGTCACGACTGCAACGTCGCTTCCGCCAATGCGAGTAACCAATGCGGAGTCAACATCAAGAGATTCTGCTAATGGCTCGAGCTGGCGAAGAGCATCGAGTGTAGCTTGTGCAATCAAGCGATGCCGTGCAGCTGATGCAACAGAACCTTCTGCAAAACCTAAAGCTTGTGTTTCGTTGTGTTCTAAGGAAACTTTTACAGTAGAGCGCAGTCCTGTAGATTCAGAAGTGATGGAAAGAATTTTCGGTCGGAAATCTTTATCGAATAGAAATTCTGTTTCAGGTGAATCGATTTGCACGATAGAAATTCGGCGTCGATCAATGTCATAACCGAAACTCGCAATTGCAACAGATTGGATATCTCGAACTAATTGCTTGGGCGCCTTATTTGGAGCTGCAACGATGTGTACTTCACTTGGCTCGCCATCATATCCTGCAACAATTCGAGCAGCCTTAATGTCTGGAAGTCTGCGCAGTTCTTTTTCTAGCAAAATTATTGGATCGTTACCTTCGTATTCTGCTACTGAGATAACGTTGTTTTGCTCTTCCATGTGCTTCCCCTCAAACCGATTGCTAATTAGTACATTCTACACCAAAGTGGTACAACTATGTAAGAGTTTTCTTCAGTTATCCCTCATAATCGCCCATTTTTGCCGGTTTGATAACGACTCTAGCTGAACTTGAACCAAAATTCCATCTCTGAAAACGTCGTATTTATATCTAGTTCCGTTATCGAGTCTTGGCTGTGGTTGTGTCTCGAATTGTGTTTCGCGCAGCTTCGCTGACGAGACGAGCCTAAGGTCTCGACTCTCGCTGCAAATGCAATTCGAGACACAACCACAGCCAAGACTCTCGTTACTGAATATCAATAGGAAAGTAAACAACTAAGTAACTAGACTTGGTACTTATGTCATCTAACGCAAAACAAAACAATATCTATCCTGAGGTCACTTCTTCTCCAAATATTCCTGCGATAGAAGAAAGCATTATTGAGTTTTGGAATGACAACAAAATATTTCAAGCATCTGTCGAAGGTAAGAAGAACAATCCTAAAGACGAAAAAGATCAAGGTGAATATGTTTTTTATGACGGACCTCCATTCGCAAATGGGCTCCCGCACTATGGTCACTTGATTACAAGTTTTGTTAAAGACACAGTTCCTAGATATCAAACAATGAAAGGTAAACGTGTTCCACGTCGTTTCGGATGGGACTGTCATGGTTTGCCTGCAGAGATGTTAACTGAAAAAGAACTTGGAGTTTCTGGTCATATTGCGATCAACGAGTATGGCATCGATAAGTTTAACGATGCTTGTCGAACTTCAGTATTACAGTTCACGAATGAATGGCGTCACTATGTAACACGAATGGCGCGTTGGGTTGATTTTGATAATGACTACAAGACACTCGACATAGATTATATGGAAAGTGTTATTTGGGCTTTTAAACAACTCCATGAAAAAGGTCTGGTCTACGAAGGTATGCGCGTGTTGCCTTATTCTTGGGCTGCAGAAACAGTGTTATCGAATCATGAGACCAAACTCGATGATTCATATCGTGAACGCGACGATCCAGCGTTGACTGTCGGATTTAAAGTTCGAGAGTTTTCAAAAGAAGCGCAAAAAAAGATCGACATTGTTCCACAAGGGATGTTAGATGGTGCTGAGATAAATATTCTCGCATGGACAACAACACCTTGGACGTTGCCTTCGAATTTAGCTTTGGCAGTTGGTCCTGAAATCGAATATAGCGTCGTTGTTGGTGAAGACAATGAAAATCCAACTGCATTTATTTTGGCAACGGCAATGCTTGAAAAATATGAGAAAGAATTGCAGGGATTCAAGCCAGTTACTACCTTGCAAGGTTCAGATCTTGTAGGGACAACCTATGTGCCGATGTTTGATTACTTTGCTGATACTCAAAATGCTTTCCAGGTCTTTGGTCCAGATTTTGTAACAACTGAAGATGGAACTGGTATTGTACACCTAGCTCCTTATGGTGAAGATGACTTTGCATTATTAACTGCAAATGATATTGAAATTCCTGTAGCAGTAGATGCTAAAGGCGAATTCGATTCAAGAGTTCCAGACTATCAAGGTCAACTTGTTTTTGATGCTAATGCAAATATTGTGCGCGACTTAAAAGAGCGTGGGGTAGTACTTCGTCATGATACATATCGCCACTCTTATCCTCACTGTTGGCGTACTGATCAGCCATTGATCTATCGCCCAATGAGCTCTTGGTTTGTTGAAGTAACGAAAATCAAAGATCGAATGTTGGAACTCAACAAAGATATCAAGTGGATACCCGATCATGTTCAAGAAGGTGCGTTCGGGATGTGGCTTGAAGGTGCTCGTGATTGGTCGATTTCTCGGAACCGTTTTTGGGGTTCACCAATTCCTGTCTGGAAATCTGATGACCCCAATTATCCACGAATGGACGTCTATGGTTCCCTCGATGAAATCGAACGCGATTTTGGTAAACGTCCAACAGATCTACACCGTCCGGAAATAGATACTTTTACTAGACCTAATCCAGATGATCCGACTGGAAAATCAACAATGCGCCGAGTTGAGGAAGTGTTTGACTGTTGGTTCGAATCAGGATCGATGCCATTTGCGCAAGTGCATTATCCATTTGAAAACAAAGAGTGGTTTGATACTCATTTCCCAGGAGATTTTATTGTTGAATACATCGGCCAGACGCGCGGATGGTTTTATACTTTGCATGTTTTAGCAACAGCTTTGTTTGATCGAGCAGCGTTTAAAGAATGTGTATCTCATGGAATTGTTTTGGGTTCTGATGGAAGAAAAATTTCTAAACGTTTAAAGAACTATCCAGATCCTCTAGAGATGTTTGACGAGTTTGGATCTGATGCTATGCGCTGGTTATTGCAAAGCTCAGCTATATTGCGCGGTCAAAATCTGATTGTTGATCGAGATTCATTTGCGACTGCTACTCGAAAAGCTATCTTGCCTTTATGGAACTCTTATTACTTCTTTACGTTATATGCCAATAGCGATGGAATAGAGGCGAAACACATAACTCAGTCTTCCAATATTTTGGATACTTACATTTTGGCAAAGACACGTAAATATATTGAAGAGTTAACTGTGTCGATGGATGCAAATGATATGTTCAAAGCAAGTGAACTTACGGAATCTCATTTTGATGTTTTAACGAACTGGTTTATTCGTAGAAGTCGTGAACGTTTTTGGCGACATGAAAAAGATCAAGACAAACAAGATGCCTATGACACTTTGTTTACTGTATTGAATCTGATCTGTCGTGCAGTAGCGCCATTGTTGCCCTTGGTGTCAGAGAGTATATGGCGTGGTCTCAATGCACAAGATGTTGAGCAGAACAATGGATTGAGCGTTCATCTCGAGACTTGGCCTCTAGAAGATGCACAAGCAATTGCGGAAGATGACGAGTTGATCGCTGCAATGGATATGGCGCAAGAAATTTGTTCGAACGCATTATCTATCCGACGTGCAAATAATTTACGTACTCGACTTCCATTAAGCGAGGTTGTCATTTCAGGTCCGAATGCAAAACGTGCGGAGCGATTTTCCGACATCATCCGTGATGAAGTAAATGTGAAAAATGTGGTTGTTCAACTTGATGCAACAGAGCATGGAAAACAAAAACTGAATTTGGTGCCAAGTGTTATGGCTCCACGTCATGGTGAAAATGCAAAGAAAGTATTTGCCGGATACAAAAAGGGTGACTGGCAATTAGTTGATAGCGTGATGACTGTTGGAGGAATAGAACTTCGGCCTGATGAATATGCTTTGGTGTTAGAACCAGAAAATGCTGATAGCTCTAGAGCATTAGATGACCGCGAGACAATTGTTACCTTGAATCTTGAAGTGACAAGTGAGCTTGAACTCGAGGGAATAGCTAGAGACGTTATTCGAGCTACGCAAGAGGCAAGAAAGACTGCGGATCTCAACATTACCGACCGAATTGTTTTGGAAGTTCAAGGCAACGAAAAAGCAGTCCAAGCAGTCGAAAAATTCGAAAACCTAATTTCCAAAGAAATCCTCGCCAACTCCATCTCCGCAATCTCCGGAGGACTGACCCTCCAAAACGGACAAAACGGAGAAGGTATAGTTGAAGTGGATGGAGCAGTCTTTAGTGTAAATGTTGCCGTGAGTAAATAGATGCAAAGCGGCATTAGATTTCGCGAAGCTGATGAAGCGGATGTGAACACTATCGCTACTTTGCTTCAAGAACACTACGAGTTTATGCGTGAGACTTTTTCCCATACGAGGCATATTATTAGTTGGCCTCATTCGGACGTAGGTTTAGAGTTTGTTTCTAAATTTGTACCTGGAGATGAGTTGCATAAAAGTTGGATTGCTGAGGATGCTCAAGGCGCGGCTATTGGTTATTTGTTAGGAAAGATATATTCAACGGCTCATCGATCAGATAATCCAATTTCGGAAATAGATAATATTTTCATCACCAAAGCAGCTCGCGGGAAAGGCGTCGCAAAAAAACTTGTAAATCTTTTCAACGAATGGTCCTTGAAAAATAATGTTAAGCGAATGAAGGCACAAACTTACGCCGACAATTTTGATGCACATCAGTTCTATGAATCGTTGGGAATGAAGCAAATAGAAGTTATTTATGAAATACCAAAGTTTGAACTAGAAAGTCAGGTTAAATAATGAAACGAATTTCAGACTTCTTTGTCTTGTTGGCACAAGTGATAATCGGTTTTATATATGTTTCCTTCGCAGGTCCTTGGTCGGAAAATATAGTGATACTCCTAGTAGGTACAGTATTGATCGGTACTGGGATCGCATTGGGTATTCGCGGGATTTATGATCTACGTAAAAGTTTCGCTGTGCATCCCAAGCCTCACGAAAAAGCTGAGTTCATACAGACTGGGATCTATTCCTATGTAAGGCATCCAATGTATAGCGGTTTGATTTTGGTAGCGATTGGGTTCTTACTTGTTCGCTATAGTCAAGATCTACTCGTGATGTTTTTCTTTGCAATAGGATATTTAGCAATAAAAATCTATATTGAAGAGAGGTTTTTAAACTCATTCTTTGAAGATTACCGAGAATATTCAAAGAAAACTGGATGTATCTTTCCAAAACGCCTCTATAGGGTCTGACCCTATTTACAAATAGGGTCAGACCCTATAGAGGCGCTGTAGCTTCGACTAGTATTTAAGCCGTGACTCAACGAAAAAAGGCTTTAACTGGTGTAAAACCTACAGGAACACCCCATCTTGGAAATATTATCGGCGCTATTCGGCCTGCAATTGCTTTGGCGGAAAAATATGACACCAATTACTTTATTGCAGATGCTCACGCGTTGACAACGGTGACTGACCCGCAAGTTTTACGTGATCAAACATTTGAAGTAGCAGCGACTTGGATTGCCTGTGGACTTGATCCAGAACAATCTACTTTTTATAAGCAAAGCGACATCATCGATGTCTACGAGTTGTCTTGGATTTTTCATTGCCTTTCTCCAAAGGGCCTTATGAATCGTGCTCACGCTTATAAAGCAATTGTCGATGCGGCTATTGAAGCTGGAGATAGCGATGCTGATTCGTCTGTAAATATGGGGTTGTTTAGTTATCCGATTCTTATGGCAGCCGACATCATAATGTATTCTGCAAACTTTGTTCCTGTTGGACAAGATCAGAAACAACATGTAGAAATCGCTCGTGATATTGCACTTAAATTTAACAATACCTACGGCGAACTGCTGACTGTACCTGAGCCGCTGATCGAAAAAGATGTTGCTACACTTCCAGGTTTGGACTGGAGAAAAATGTCGAAGAGTTACAACAATACTATTTCGATATTTGTATCCGATGATGAATTATTAAAACAAGTCAAAAAGTTTAAAACAGATTCAGTTCAACCCGGTGAGACGAGAAATCCTCAAGAAGTCCCAATTTTTAAACTTCTAGAGGTTGTAGGTAGCGAATCGGCTATTTCTGAAGTTAAAAATAACCTAGAAAATGGCAATATTCGCTGGGGAGATATTAAAGAACTTTTATTTGAGGAAATAAAAAGGGAATTCGCATCAGCGCGAGCAAAGTATCAAGAATTACAGTCTGATCCTGGTTTTGTCGATAACGTTTTGGCTCAAGGAGCAAAAAAGGCACAAGAACAGGCAGGGACGTTAATGGAACAGGTTAGAAAAGCCGTGGGTCTTCGATAAATGCAAGTTGATCTGCTGGAAGAATTAGATAATGCAAATAGCGACAAAGAACTATTTGATGCCGCATCAAAAATAGTTGTAGTCCCAAAAGTTCAAGGCGAGACTTTTGAAGATAGAAGTTTTATTCTTCACGCACCTTTAGAGCTCTGCGCTCGATACTTTTTATTGCCTCTAGTTGACGACACTCATGTGCAGTCGGCACGGGCACAGATAAGAAGGCTCGCTCGTCGTTATCACGATTACGAAAATGCTGAAGTTAAAATCGCAGATGTTCCTTTCAACCCTCTAACTATTGATGTAAACAAATGGTCTTCAACATTATTGTTTGCAAGCCACCCATCTATCCTGCTTGCATTACATACTTTATTGGGTGACACAAATGAAGAAATACATAATGTGTTAGCGAGATTCGATTACGACATAATGACATCACCCAGTGAGCAACTGAAGTTCGTGATTCAAGGAATTGAACCAAAAGAGCTAACTGCTGAATTGGTAGCGCATCCAGAAGATTTTTTTATTGATCATGTTGGAAACATCGAACAAATTATGGGTGAAACAGACACGATCAAAGGATTGGTTTGTACTGCTCAAAACTCTGGTCTACTTGACGATCTGATTTCAAAAATAGAAGGCATTGCTAGTTTTTCTTCTCGGAGTGATTTTGATATCCCGTTTAAAATCTTGCTTCGAATTGCGGTCCTTTCAATGGTGATAGAAGAGAACGATCATGCAAAATATGGCTGGACACATTGTGCAACTATTCCGCATTCCCATTGGGCGCTAAATCAAATAGGGGATTCTGGCTATCTGATAAAGTCTGCAGCAACGTTTGTCTCAGCATTTCGGTCATTAATGGGTACACATAAAATATCGAAAGAAGATTTCGAGCCTTACTACGAAGAAGATGAAGAATCTGTTTTTGCTGAACATTATGTAAGGATGACCGATATTATTTCTCGAGCATGTACTTTGGAAGACGGACATCTAGTCAAGCATGTCTATACATGTTTTGATTTAATGAAACGTGATCCGCAATATTCAAAACTTTATATCGAAGCAAGCTCTAAACTTTTAGGGATTTGGGAAAATTAGTTCAGCTTTATAAATAGTTTTTGTATCGCGTTACTTTCATGCGCTAATTCAATGACATTTCGTTATATGCGCTTTCGACTGAGATCCTTTAAAGCTCTTTTTGTTGCATTTTGCGCGAAATCAATGATAATAGGAGATATACGCAAGGAGTGGTGATGACTGACGTGAGTTTGTCTAGATCTAAACGGAGTCGGAAGGCTAACCCATCTTGGGTTTTGTCTGTGTTGGTTGTAGTCTCTATTGCAGCCTCTGTTCTGGCGGGCAGTGGAGCGCCTTTGGAATCTAATTCAGAAATAAAGGTAGCAAATCCCAATGCTGTCTTCCCTGTTTTACCTGTAGTGGCCAATCCTGGTTTGCATCCTGATGCTTGCAAACCTCACACCGCATCTGGTTCACAAACCGCACCTTATTCCGTTACTATATTGCTCGACCGTTCATCTAGCGTTGCTCCTCATGATGTTCCAGCATATAAAAGTGCGGTTAATAGTTTTCTGGCTGATCTATCTAATCGCGCTAGACAAGAGAATACTCAAGCTTATGTAAATATCTTTGCTTTTGCGACATATGCCATTTGGCAAAATAATCCAGATTGGCTTCCAGTATTGAGTCCTTTTAGGAACATTGCTGATCCTACGCCAGGGCCATTTGGATTAAATGCGCTTCAACTGCATCAACTTTTAGTGAATGATATATTTTTCTCCCAAAATAGAAATATCCCTTATGCAAATCCTTCAACTGCATATAGAGGCTATAGGGCGGTTCCTAACTCTACTTTGTACTCACTTGCCACTAACTGGCATGACGCTTTTTCAAACTCTGCCAGAATGGTAAGGTTTTGGGAAGGTGCAACTCAAGGTCCCGGACGGAGTTTAACAGTGATGTTCACTGATGGTGTGCCAACTGTAAACAATGACCGGAATCATATTGCAGACAACCATAATACTCTTGCAACTACTCAGACAGTGTCAAACTTTGCTGACTTCATATCTGCTAGATATGGTGTTAACAGGCTTCGAACTGGCGCGGAATATAGAGACCAAAACAACAATATTCCTTACTTAAACCCACAATATGATTTGAATTCTAGAAAACAAAACAATGTATTTGGAATTCTGGTTACTCCTGGTACGGACATAAACGGAGTAAATGCAGATAATGTTATGGATGCTGTCTTTGGAGCAAGAAATGCCGATTGGTGGAGAGTCCCAGATTACAACAACAATGTACTTAATGGAATCACTACAGGAATTTTAGATAGATTCAAATGTGATCAGGTCATACCTATTATCTACACTCCAGGTCTAGAGATAGTATCAATTTCTACAAACCCTGCAAACCGTGTCGTGGAAGAATTGCAGGGAGGATCATTGAGCGTTACTGTTAGAAATACAACGACATATTCGGGACCTGCTGGATCACCACCTCCGCAGCCCATGAGAGTTACGTTGACAATCAATGGTAGTACCCAAATATTTAACTTAAGTCATGGTGCCACGGCATCACGTACACATACGTTTAGTGTCGACTTAGGGCAAATCGGGAACTACTCGCCAGACGTGATGAGATTTGATGTAACTGCAACTGGAACTTTCAACCTAGGTTCTCCTTATCAGCTAGCTCCGAATGCATCGAATACAGTCACCAAGACAGGTAGAGTCGATTTCACGATTGAAAGGCTTGAATTGCCGAGCTAGTTTGGGAAATTAGCTTGCTGAATAATTTGGCGCCTCATGAGTGATGATTACATCGTGAGGATGATTTTCTCGCAGCGCTGCAGGAGTGACGCGAACGAATTGTGCACGTAAATTCATTTCTGCAACGTCTCCAGCACCAATATAGCCCATGCCGGATCGAAGACCACCCGCTAGTTGGTATAGTACGGTTGAAACATCGCCCTTAAATGGAACCATTCCTTCGACGCCTTCAGGAACAAGCTTGGATTCAAGTTCTTCATCTGGCGACATATGATCTTGAAAGTATCGGTCACGCGATCCGCGTTTCATTGCACCGAGAGAACCCATCCCGCGGAAAGATTTGTAGAGGTGACCGTCGCGCATAATCTGTTCTCCTGGAGATTCTTTGCAGCCAGCAACCATTGTTCCGAGCATTACGGTTGAAGCACCTGCTGCTAAAGCTTTTACGGCATCTCCACTGTGACGGATACCGCCATCGGCAATAATAGGAACTTGAGTTGTTCGCGTAACAGAAAATACATCCATTACTGCAGTGAGTTGAGGGGCGCCTACACCAGCTACAACTCTTGTTGTACAAATCGATCCTGGACCAATTCCAACCTTAATAGCATCTACGCCTAAATCAACTAGATCTTTTGCAGCTGATGCAGTTGCAATATTTCCAACGATGAGTTGGATTTCTGGATGGTCTTTTCGGATACGTGTAGCTGTATCAATTACTCGTGAACTATGTCCATGGGCAGTGTCTACAACAATTGCATCGACGCCTGCATCGACGAGCGCTTCGACTCTTTCTTCAGTGATGTTGTCAGTACCTACTGCTGCAGCGACTTGTAAATGTCCAGCTTTGTCGGTATTGGCTAATGGAAATAGTTTTGTTTGGTTAATGTCTCGAAGAGTCATTAATCCACTCAATCGACCTTCAATCAACAGCGGAAGTTTTTCGATCTTGTTTTGCGCCATTAATTCGCGTGCAGTTTCAGGATCTATAGGTTCTTCGGCTTTGATTACATTTGCAGTCATCGCAGATTGGACTTCTGAATCATCATCGTTGGTTGCTCGTATATCTCGAGAAGTTATTATTCCTACGAGCGCGCCATGTTCGTCAATGACGGGTAAGCCGCTAATGTTGTTTTTTCTCATAGTGGTCTTTGCAAAAGAGATTGAGTCATCTGCTCTAACGGTTAAAGGATCTCGAATTATTAGTGAAGATGCTCGTTTAACTTTTCGAACTTCATCTGCTTGTTCGTTTGGCGCAAGACTTCGATGGATTACACCAATTCCACCTGATTTAGCCATGGCTATTGCCATTTCGCTTTCGGTTACTGTATCCATTGCGGCACTTACGAATGGAATATTTACAGAAATCGATTTTGTGAATTTAGATGTTGTTGCAATTGATGCTGGAGCTACGTCGCTAGGTTGAGGTAAAAGTAATACATCATCGAAAGTTAAATATTGAGGAATTGAAGCGATTGCATCAATAGTAGATTTTGAAAAAACTATTGGATTGGGATTTTCTTCGTTAGTTTCGAAAGGGTGATCCATGTATAAATAATAGTACGTTTAAACCCTTTTGTTCCACTGCCGGAGGACTGACCCTCCAAAAGGGACGAATCGCATGAACGATTCGTCCCTTTTGGAGGGTCAGTCCTCCGGTGAAATGAGATTGACATTATTTGTTATTGAGATATAAGGTCTATGGAAATCATTGGGGGAAACATGGTTAAACATTTGCTAGATATTGACGATTTGTCGATCGATGAAGTCAATCAGGTTTTAGATTTTGCATTGAATCCTGACGAGTCTAAGCCATTGAAAGATAAAGGCGTTGCGCTAATTTTTCAAAAGCCATCTTTACGCACACGCAACTCAATGGAAATGGCAGTGGTCCAATTAGGCGGACATCCCGTCTACATTCAAGATATGGAAGTTGGAATTGATTCACGTGAAAGTATTGAAGATGTAGTGATGTCTATGGCGCAATATCATGAGATTATTTGTGCGCGAGTTTTTGATCACCTAGTGCTCGAGAGAATGGCAAGCGTTGATGTTGCTCCCATCGTTAATTTGCTGTCTGATTCCTCGCATCCGATGCAGGCACTAGCTGATCTATTGACAATGAAACAAGAATTCGGCGACTTGAAAAATAAGCGTGTTGCATATATTGGAGATCCAAATAATGTTGCTAGATCACTAGCGATTATCGCAAAAATGTTTGGTATGGAATTTACGATTGCTACGCCAAATGAATATCGTTTTAGCGAAGATGATTGCAGAGTAATTGATAAATATGGAGGCATCGATTTAACAACTGACGATCCTAAAATCGCCGCGAAAAATGCTGACGTTTTGTACACCGATGTTTGGGTGTCAATGGGTGATGAAGAAGAATCAGATATTCGCAAAAGAATGTTCGATGGCTATTGTATCGACTCACAATTGATGTCTGTCGCGAATGAAAATGCGATCGTGATGCATTGTCTTCCTGCTCATCGAGGACAAGAAATTACTGATGAAGTAATGAGATCAACGCAATCAAGAATTTTTCTTCAAGCACAAAATCGCATGCACTCGGCCAGAGGCCTCCTCCGCCTTCTGGGGGTCTGATCCCCCAAAACAGACAAATCGCATTTGCACCTTTTGGGGAATCAGACCCCCAGATCAAAGGATTGGATTAGGGTGAGGACTTGATCGATCGAATCCGGGTGAGCACAAACTAGCGAGGTGGGGCAGAGCTCGCCTGTGTCGGGGTCGATATCGAGAGATTCGAATTTGTCGCCATTAGGTTTTCTTATTTCTGCTCCGGCAGCTATTGCACAAGCAGTTCCGGCAGCTATTTCAGCGCCATAATCATTGTGAACAATCATTGCTTGGACTCCACCTTTTGCAAAAGAGACCCAGTCCGCAGTTGGCGCCCATGTAGAAAGTACTCGTCCAGTATTTCTTACTAAGTATTCCCGAAACCTAAGGGCCTCTTCTTGCTCATCATCTTTTAGATAGCCAATCGACATACCAAAAGTGCTTTTGAGTAAATCAACGACAGGGGTAACGGCAGTGTTTTGTTCTTCACCAACTACACCACAGTGAAAAGTTTTTAACTGGCCTTGTCCGATAACTCCCAAAACAGGTTTGTTATTTTTTGTGAGTGCAATACAACTTCCATACAGAGGCATTGCATAGGCGAAATTATTTGTTCCATCTAACGGGTCGATATGCCATGCATAATCAGAATTTTGTTGGTAGGTTTCGAGTTCCTCGCCAAAGATAGTTATATCTGAAAAATTTTCTATCAAAATATCACGAATTATCTTTTCGGCTTCGATGTCGGCATCAGTGGTGACATCGTGGCCTTGTTCGGCAATGTTTTTTTCTAACAAAGTGCCAAAGCGTGAATCTAGGTATTCAATTGCATGGTCGATAGCTTCACAGGCCACTTTTTTTGCTTGTTCAATGTCGATGTCAGTCACAGTTGATTATTCTAGAGCAAGGGTCCGTCCTTTTCCTTGAAAAGGACGGACCCTTTTCAATTGAGTTGTTCAATCAGTTCAAAGAAATTCGGGCAAGTCTTTTTGACACAGTCTGGATTTTGGATTTCGACTTGTCCTGTCGCTAATCCCAAAACTGTAAAGGACATCGCGATTCGGTGATCTTCGAAAGTGTCAATACTGGCGAACTTCGGAGATCCCGGATGTATTATCAGCCAATCGTTGCCTTCTTCAACTTTGATTCCAAGAGTGCTTAGTCCTTTAACTACAGCATCGATGCGATCTGATTCTTTATATCGAGCGTGTCCTACATTATGTATTCGAGTAGGCGTTTTTGCCAGTGGCGCAACGCAAGCTAGTGTCATCATTACATCGGTGATGTCATTCATATCAACATCAACACCCGTGAATTCTTTTGGTCCGATAAGAGTGACACCATCGTCATCATCAATGATTTGTGCTCCCATCAACTCGAAAATGTCTAGAAGTCTAATGTCTCCTTGAAGCGAATCCCGACAAATATTGGAAACAGTAATTTTCGATCCTGTAACTAAAGCTGCTGCGAAAAAGTAACTTGCTGTCGATGCATCTGCCTCAACGTTATATCCAAGTTCTGGAGCAATATATCTTCCTTGGTTTTCAATTTCGATTTTCTTATAACCTTCACGATTTATAGCAGCTCCAAATTCATGCATCATCGAAAGTGTTAAATCTACATATGGTTTTGAAATCAAGTCAGTTACATGAAAAGTGGTCTTTTTACGAGCTAAAGGACTTGCCATTAAAAGACCAGAGAGAAACTGGCTAGATATATTTCCTGCAATTTCTAAATCTCCACCTTTTAGTCCGGTTGAACTAATAGTGAAAGGTAAATGAGTTGCATCTTTAGGTTCTGTACTTGCGCCTTGGCTTCGAAGAGCAATCAATAGATCTTGCATTGGGCGAGCGCGAAGTTGTTCTGAAGCGTCAAAAGCGACTTGGGATGAAAGTGTCGCAGCAATTGGTGGAAGAAAGCGAGCAGCAGTTCCAGCATCTTTACAATAGACACTCGAAGAATTCTCGATAGGTAAAGGTTTTACTATCTTGACGTCGCCATTTTCCCATTCAATAATTGCGCCCATATCATTTAGTGCTTTGACAAAAGCTTCAGTGTCGTCGCTTTTAAGCGGATTGTTAATGATGCTTGGATCATCGCACATCGCAGCCAAAGCTAAAGCGCGATTTGTAATGCTTTTCGATCCCGGAAGAGCTATGACTTTTTCGAAGCCTGAATTCTTCTCAATTTTTCTAGATATATTTTCAGGCACCATTAAATCTTACTATCAACAGCAAAGGTATTATTTCGGAATTTAAATCGACAGTGAAGGTACTCTGGTCTTGGGTTTCGCAACTTCAGCCCGTGTCAGACCTCTTGAGTGGTCGAATTGATTTCTATATCCAGTAGATGTACCGATTGAGTCAGGAAGACTCATGTCGATCTCAAACTCCACGCAAGCACCAGTTAATTGAGAAATGATTTTACCGTTATTGCCATCTAAAATTGCTCGGACGTCTTTTGTTGTAACTGGACCTTTAGGTTTTCGCCCAAGTAGCGCTTGAGCTTCTTTGTTAGTAATGCGGACAGTGTATGAGTCATCAACAACTGCGATTGCTCGGTCTGGAGCCGGAGTATTAGACTTCTTATTGCTGATAATTATCATTGGTTCCCCTCAATTGTTAATTATTCAAAAAGAAGGGTATCATGTCAAAATCCCTTTGGCAAAGCATATTCTCTTAAAAGTCAGGATAAGTTGAAAAAATGGAACAAAATAGTATAAATTCGACACTCCGCCTCGAGTCTCTAATGCAGGCTTTGCCTTATATTAAAGAATTCAAAGACACAGTAGTTGTTGTGAAATTCGGCGGTAGTCAACTTAGGCTCGGTAAAGAACTCGATTCTTTTGCAGATGACATGGTGTTGCTCAGATCGTTGGGTATAAATGTTGTTGTGGTGCACGGTGGTGGCCCTCAAGTAGATGAAGTTCTAAAAGTTTATAACAAAGAAGCAGTTTTTAAAGATGGTCTGCGAGTAACTGATCGAGAGACTCTCGATATTGCGCGAATGGTGTTAGTCGGTAAAGTCGGTAGAGACATTGTTGCTGCTATCAACCGCCACGGTGGTTATGCAGTTGGTGCCACTGGAGAAGATGGCCGATTAATGATTGCAGAAAAAAGAGATCCAGAACTTGGATATGTTGGAACGGTTGTAGAAGTCCAGGCGGCGATTATCGAGCGTTTATATCATGAACAATTGATCCCTGTTATTTCAACAATTGGGGTAACAAAAGATGGCGAATCGTTGAATATCAATGCTGATGAAGCTGCATCTGCAATTGCTATTGGTCTTAACGCAAAGAAATTGATAGTGATGTCGAATGTACCAGGAGTATTAACAGATATTAATGATATGGATTCAGTGATAAGTGAAATGACTGTTGTTGAAGCGCGAGAGCTGATGAAGAGTGACGAGATATCACACGGTATGATTCCAAAGATAGAGTCATGTGTCCAAGCAGTAGAAAAAGGTGTGGACAAAGCTCATATTATCGACGGTAGGGTTGAACACTCAATCTTGTTGGAACTATTTACCGAAGATGGTATCGGAACCATGATCACTCATTGATTGGCTATGGAAGATACTCACTTACTGCAGACATATCCTCAATTTCAGAGGAAGTTTGTAAAAGGACAGGGTGTACACCTTTTCGACGATCAAGGAAATCAATACTTGGATTTCTTGGCTGGGATAGCAGTGGTGAATCTTGGGCATGCAAATAGAGCCATTGCAGATGCCATAAAAGATCAAGTAGACAAACTTCAACATGTGTCTAACTACTTTGAAAACGAATATACCCAACAGGTCTCATCGACTATCGACGAGAAGATAACCCTTAAAAACAAAAGCGAATCTGGAAAAGTATTCTTTTCAAATTCCGGAGCTGAAGCAAACGAATGCGCAATAAAAGTTGCAAAGAAATTTGGTGATCACAAAAGATTTAAAACGTTAACTGCATTTAACTCTTTTCACGGAAGGACAATTGCGACTTTGAGTGCAACCGGACAGCCAGAGAAGCATAAACCTTTTGCGCCATTATTGGATCAGTTCAATTACTTTGAATTTGGAAATGCTGTTTCGCTGAAAGAAAACTACGACGATGAGTGCGTTGCGGTGATGATCGAAATTGTGCAAGGAGAGGGCGGAGTTAACGTTGCCGAGGACTCTTTCTATTCCGAAGTGCAGAATTTCTGCGAAGAAAAAGACCTGTTACTAATTGTCGATGAAGTGCAGACGGGAATGTGTAGAACTGGTAGTTGGTTTGCATTTCAACACTTTGATTTGAATCCCGATATTGTCACGATGGCTAAAGCCTTAGGAAATGGTTTTCCAGTTGGAGCAACTTGGATTAAGGATGAAGTAGCTCAAGTGATGAATGTGGGAGATCATGGATCAACCTATGGTGGTCAACCGCTGGCATTGCGAGTAGTCAATGAAGTTTTCACACAATTGGATCAAGGTAATTTTATAGATCATGTAAAACAAGTCGGAGAAGTTTTCACACAAGGCTTATCGGAAGTTGAGTTTCTCACTAACGTGCGAGGTTTGGGCTTGATGATCGGTGTAGATATCGACAGTGAAGTTTTAAATATGGACGCTCCCACTTTTGTGTCAAAAGCTTTAGACCAGGGTTTGATTTGTAATGCACTTTCAAAAACTTCGATAAGGTTTGTGCCTCCTTTGATTGTTTCAGAAGAAGATATATCCAATGCGATTTTGATACTAAGGAAAGTAGGTAATCATGGAAGATTACTATCTAGATAAGCTCGTTTCTGTTGACAGATCTGGTCTTCATGTGGTTGTAAAAACTTTTGATCATTACGCCAAGATGGTTGCTAATGCGATTAGTCAGTCAGAAGACTCAAAGCATTTTTTGACCGCAATACCTGGAAAGAATACAATTTTATTCATTGCTACAAAAGCAGAAGGGGCAAAAGCTTTAGAGAAGTCTTTGAATTCGCAGTTTCGTGACTATCTGGATCGCGCGAGAGGAGATGTAGCTTTACACAGGTTTATACTGGGTAGATCTATTTTTGGATTTGATAGATCTCTGAGCGCAAAAGGTTAGATGATGACAAGCTATAAAGTAAACATAGTTGGTGCCACAGGTTATGTCGGTGGCGAACTTGTCCGTCTAGTTTTAAATCACCCTAACCTAGAGCTAAATCGTGTTTATGGGAATTCAAAAGCAGGTCTTAAACTAAGCGAAATTTTCAGCAGTCTGGAATTTTCGCTTCCTGAAACTGTGGTTGAAGAGATCGATTTAAATAGTGTCGTAGATTGCGATGTTCTCTTTCTTGCATTACCTCACACTCAAAGTCAAAATCTTGTCTCGCAGATTGATGAAAACGATATCGTGATTGTTGATCTGTCAGCCGATTTCCGTTTTGAAGACACAGATACATATGAGAAGTGGTACAACGCTGAACATGTAGGCAAAAATCTGCAAGAGAAATTCCAGTATGGCTTGGTGGAGATTTATCGTAATGAGCTTGTCGGGCATAAAAGAATAGCAGTTCCAGGATGCTATCCGACCTCTGCAATTCTTGCATTGAATCCATTGATCAAAGAGGGGCTATCTAGCGACAAGACCGCCATAGTAGACGCTGCATCTGGTGTGTCGGGTGCAGGAATTAACCCGACGCAAACGAATATTTTTTCCAACATAGATTCGAACTACAGCGCATATGGCTTGATCAACCATCGTCACACTCCTGAAATGTCAAAAGAGCTTGGTGTGGAAGTTTTATTCACTCCACACTTGCTTCCGATCAGCAGAGGTATAGTTGCGACTTGTTATTTAAAGACAGACCAAGACATTTCTTCGAATGATTTATTCGACATCTACCAGAAATACTATGGAGACGAAGTTTTCGTAAAGGCATCAACACAAAGTCCTAATGTAAAACAAGTTGTCGGCACAAACAACGCAATCGTTTCAGCATTTTACGATGAGCGAACAAAAAACATTATCGCAATTTCTGCAATCGATAATTTGCTCAAAGGTGCAGCAGGCCAAGCAGTGCAAGCGATGAATGTGTCACTTGAATTAGAAGAATCGCTAGGTTTGTCTCAAATCGCTATTTATCCATAATTGGAGGAAAAATGACAGTAACACGTGTGCCAGGATTTAAAGCCTATGGTATTTCAGCAGGAATAAAAGCTAACGACAAACTTGACCTTGCATATATTGGAAGTGAAGACAATCAAGCTGTTTTGTGCGCTGGAGTATTTACTCAGAACAAGCTTTGTGCAGCACCAGTAACGTTAACCAAAGAGCACCTAAAAGATACCAATAACAGACTTGTTGGTGTGATAGTAAATAGCGGAAATGCAAATGCTGCAACTGGAGATGAAGGTTATAAAAATGCTTTTGCAATGGCTCAAGAAACGGCATCAGCTCTAGGAGTAAATGCTAATCAAATTGCTGTATCTTCTACTGGTTTAATAGGTTACCAATTGCCAATAGAAAAGATTCAAAAAGCCATTCCGCAGGTAGTGGGAGAATCAACTTCCCAAGGTGGAGAATTAGCTTCAACAGCAATCATGACTACTGATACAAAAGAAAAGGCTTTCTTTGAAGAATTTGTGGATTCAAATGGTAATCAATTTTGTGTTGGTGCAATTGCCAAGGGTGCTGCGATGTTGCAGCCAAATATGGCAACAATGCTTGCATACGTAACTACTGATGCAAATGTAGAATTTAATGTTTTACAAAATGCTCTTTCCAAAGCTGCGCAGAATAGTTTCAATAAACTCACTGTAGATGGAGCGCAATCAACTAATGACACCGTGCTTGCTTTTACAAGTGCAAAATCCGAGCCGATCGATTCAAGCTCATTTGAAGATTCGTTAATGCAAGCTTGTCAGTCGCTAGCTAAGCAAATGTGTGATGATGCAGAAGGTTCAACCCATAGCGTAAAAATTACAGTTACTGGCGCTGCAAATGATAACGAAGCAAACAAAGGAGCAAGACAAGTTGCAAACTGTCAGCTTGTGAAGTGTTCGTGGTTTGGAAATGATCCGTATTGGGGAAGAGTGGCCTCAGAACTCGGAGCATCTGGAATCGAATATGATTTTACGAAACTACAAATATCTTATGGCGACATTGTCGTATTGAAAAATGGAGTCTCTCTGATCGATGATTTTTCTGAGGAGCAAATGTCAGAGATTAGACAATACATGAAAAAGCGCGACCTTGAACTTAATGCCGATCTAGGGGTCGGCAGTGGACAAGGTTGGATCTGGACAAATGATCTAACGTATGGTTACGTTGAAGAGAATATGGGAACTTCTTAATTAAAGTTTCTCAGGAGATTCAATACCTAAAAGATCCAAACCAGTCTGGATAGTTCTTGCAGTCATAGACGCCAAAGAAAGTCGAGTCTTTCTTATCTGGCGGTTATCTTCTCTCAGTATCGGGCAGTTCTCGTAGAAGCTCGTAAATGTCTGAGACAGATCGAATAAGTAGTTGCACAGATGGTGTGGTTCTAAAGTCTGTTCAACGCGAGCAAGTACTTCTGAGAACTTGCTCAACTCTTTGATTAGATTCGCTTCTTGACGAGTAGCAATTACAAACTCATCGCCTTTTTCTAAAGTTAAATCAAGTGGATCTGCTTTAGCGAGAATCGAATTCACTCGAGCTACTGCGTATTGCATGTAAGGAGAAGTATTTCCTTCCATTGCAAGCATTCGATCCCAACTAAATACATAGTTGTTTTGGCGTTTGCTTGAGAGATCTCCGTACTTGACTGCACCAATTCCCAGTGCATTTATTAGTGCTGCTTTTTCGGATTCACTTACACGTAATTCTCGATTTTCGACTAGCGCTGTTGCTCTTTGGATAGCTTCATCTAATAAAGATCCAAGCTTTACTGTATCTCCTTCACGAGTCTTGAACGGCTTACCGTTCTCTCCGAGGATGGTTCCAAACTTTGCATGTTCAGGCAAAGTATTGGCAATCCAGCCTGCTCGTCGTGCGGCATCAAAAATCATTCTAAAGTGTTGACTTTGGCGATCGTCTACAACATAAACAATTCTGTCTGCGCTATCGAACTCTACTGCATACTTAAGCGCTGCTAAGTCAGTGGTTGCATAGCCATATCCGCCATCGCTTTTTCGAATCATTAAACCAAATGGTGTTCCGTCGGGATTTAATTCGCCTTCGCAGTAGATTACAAGGGCACCTTCGCTGTGTTTTGCGATTCCTTTATCGAGAAGCTCTTGGCATACATCTCCAAGCATTTCATTGTAGAAACTTTCCCCTCGAGCATCCTCTGGAGTCATAAGTACTCCTAAGCGAGAATACATTTCCGAAACATGTTGGATTGTTTCGCTATAAATGTGTCGCCAAGCTCGAAGCGATTCAGGATCACCTTTTTGAAGAAGTGCAACTCTTGCACGTGCATGAGTTGCGAATTCTGGATCGGTATCAAATCGTATTTTTGCTTGCCGATAGAACTCATTCAAGTCTGTCAACTCTGGGAACTGTTCAGGCAAGATTGAATCTACAGTTAAATATTCGACCAGCATTCCAAATTGCGTACCCCAGTCTCCTAGGTGATCTTGACGAGTTATGTTGTGACCTAAAAAGTCCAACACGCGAACAAGTGAATCACCGATAATTGTTGAACGTAAATGACCTACATGCATTTCTTTGGCAACGTTAGCTCCACCATAATCAACGACAATGTTTTGGCCTTTATCGTATTTTGGAACTCCAGACCGAGGATCTTGAGCTAGAGAGCGAGCATATTGTGTCAGTGCCTCATCAGAAAGCGTGATGTTGATAAATCCAGGTCCGGCAATTTCAGGAACTGTTCGTGCAAGGTTTTCTAAATCTAAAGCAGATACAATTTCTTGTGCTAGCTCACGAGGATTTTGTCCACGTTTTTTTGCTAAAGACATCGGAGCATTGATCTGTAAGTCTCCGTGTTCGGCTCTTACGCTCCATCGAAGAACAGGATCAGCTGGTTCTCCAATTGCTTTTTCGACTGCTTTCCTTGCAGCTATTTCGACTTTTCCAAATAGCGAATCTCTCATATCCATATGTTCAAAATCCTAGCTTAATTAGCGCAAAATCGCTAAATGCAGAGCATTAAGCGAGGTCAATCCGGACTTCTGCAGGTGCTTTTGCAGGTACATTTAGTCGGCTGCGTGCAGAAGAAACCACATCCACCATAGAAGGGCTGGATTCCGAAGTTGCATAACCGTGGTATTCGATCCCTTGTTGTGCAGCAGGTTCGCAGAAACGATGATTCCAAGTTACTCCAGTGATTTGTTCAGCTGCTTGATAGAAACGTTCTGTTAGTTCGAGTACGCGATGTGAAAAATCGACTTCGTTTTCTTCTGGCACAGTCGCTCTAGCAGAAGGTGAAACAAAAGGAAGAACATATGGCTGTCGACCAACCTCAGTCACAAGTCCATCTCCACCTACTAAGAAGTCTCGAGGATCTCCAATGTCGAGTACGTCTTCAGTATTTAATCCCGGAACAATTTCGATTGTGTATACAGGATCAATCAGTAGATCTTCTTTAATCGCAAGAGGAGTATCAGACAACGCTTGGATTCCGGGAAACAATGCAACAATTTCTACATTTGCTTCAGAACCATTCAATCCTAAGCCGCGAAATAAATCCATTGTTCGTTGAATGGTGCTTCCAGAAAATAAATCGTCTTCTACAAGAATTATTTTCTTTCCTTGAGCTGCTTGTTGAATCGAACGTATCTGGTGTGAAATAGTATCGCTGCCGGGTCGGTTAGTGAGTTGTTCTGACACTAAACCTTGAGGATCGAAGAGTCTTGATACCGCAAAACTAATTGTTCCAGGAAAATCGCAAAGTGGATCCATGGTTACAACAACGAAATCTTCGTGTCTATTGCCAATGAATGTTTCAAGCTTATGATTCCGTATTGCATTTACATCATTTGCGTCAACTATTTCAACGATAGTATTTCTGTCTCCAGAAGTTTCTTCGTAAGTAACCATTAAGCCTTTAATGAATTCTTGGTAGGCTTGTTTTAGTTCTAGCAGTTGGTCGTCCGAAAACTGTATTCCCATTGCGGATGCTCGTAATGTAAATCCTTCAATGACTGCATGAGTGTCATCTCTCATCAAGTAAGTAAAAGTTTCTTGAGATGTTGGTATCTGATATTTATCATCTGGTAACGATTTCATTAAGATCCTTCTTTAAAGATAGATAAAAACATTAGTCCCTATTGGTATAGTAATTGCAAATGGTTTTGAGAAAATCTTCAATAGCGCTAGACTTACTGGAAGGAAGATCTCGTTTGCAAGGAAAGTATCTAGTTCGTTGACACATTTTGTTTTTATTGATTTAAACGGCACACTAATATCTGAAGATGCGATCAATACTGAATTGAACGATCAAATTTTAAGATCTTTAAGGGACGCAATTGCTAGATTACAAAAATCTTCAGTGCAGGTTGGTTTATGTTCAGATTCTCCCTTGAGTAATCTTAGGAAAGTATCACAATACTTGTCTATGACTGAAGATGCACCAATAGTTGCAGAAAATGGAAACCTAGTTGAGTTTCTACAAAACAAGATTGTAATTAGAAGACTTACCGATGAGTTAAGGCAACATATTTGCGCGGTGATCGGAGAGGTAGGTTCAGATCTTGGTTTGGTTCAACATCCCGATGTTGATTCAGTTGAATTTACTGGAGAGGAAATTGGTTACAAAGATTGCTGGGCATTTGGTGCTGGTAGAGAAACTTCGATTTCTATTTTTGGTCCGGATGAGTTTTTGAATACCGTTGCAGAAAAAATTAGATCTTCTACATTTGCTAATGGAGAAACGATCGGAATTGACTTGGCTTTGGAATGTCAGTTTTTAGGTTTTCATCCGATAGATGATTTCTCTTTGGCAAAATCTAGAAGCTTAGATTGGCTTAAACAAAACGGTCCGAAATTAGGAGTTAGTATTGACTCGATTTGGCTAATTGGTAACTCGAATTCAGATGTCATGCGTTCAGGAGATCCTCAGGTGCATACCGTATTAGTTGCAGATCATCGCGTTTCTCCTGAGCTGTTATCAAAAGCAACCTACGTTTCGGAGTTGCCGAATTCTCAAGGAGTTATTGATTCACTTGAATTTATTTCTCGTCAATTAAATCGAGAAATCTCAAGAGTTGTTTAAGAAACTTTCAGTTTCTTCTTTTGTCGGCATTGAAGGACCTGCACCATTTTTCGTTACACATAATGCAGATGCAGCAATAGCAAACTGAATCGCATTTTCTAAACTGTTGTTCTCAGAGATTCTTGAGGCCAAGTTCCCGGTAAAACAATCGCCTGCACCGGTGGTGTCAACAGCATCAACTTTATATGCGCTAACAAAGTCGGTCCTATCATTTTTACCGGCCTTATAGAAACACCCTTTGGAACCCAAAGTTGTGATGACGCAACCGTTAAAACCAGTCTCATATATTTTCATAGCCGAGTTTTCAAAAGTTTCTTCGTCGACATCATTTTCAATAGATGAATCAGTGGCTTGAGCTAGTTCGATTTCGTTTACGACTAAAAAATCAGTGTTATCTAAAAGAGACTTAGGTATTTCTTGAAAAGGAGAAGGATTAAGAATTGTTTTTGCTCCGCTTTGTTTTGCTAATTCAAAACCTGCCTCAATTGTAGATATTGGTACCTCAAATTGGCTAACTAAAACATCATCGATCTGAAATTGAAAATCGTTTATTTGTGATTGAGTTACTTTTGCATTAGCTCCAGGAATTACAACTATTGAGTTTTCTCCCTCTTTGTCAACAACAATTACCGCAGTACCTGTAGGGGAATCGACTTGAGAGATATGCTTTGTGGCAACTGCATTATCGTCTAAGAAACCAACTAACGTTTTGCCGTTTGAATCGTTACCAACACAGCCAATCATTTCAACATCAACTGATGCCCTGCGAGCAGCAATTGCTTGATTTAAACCTTTTCCTCCGGCAAAATATGCGACAGAGTTGCCCGTAATTGTTTCGCCTACTTGGGGATGAGTTTCTACCCCTGCAACAATATCCATATTTAAACTTCCTAAAACGATTACCCGACCCATAGTTCTCCTTAATTTTCTTTATCGTGTGAATAGGTGAAGCAATGTTGGTTCGTAGTCGAACTCGTATTGGATGACAATCTCAGACCTCGTTAGATGATATCCGCATTTTTTGGCAACTGCTTGGGATGCTTTGTTAAATGAAGCAATACGCAATATAGGTTCATATTCAAGCTCGACAATTTTTTTCGTTGCTAGTTCAAGTGCTTTGGTAGCTATTCCTTTTCCGAAATAATCTGGATGAGTCGTGTAAGAAATGTTTACAGATTGTAACGGTGCAAGTTTGAAAATATGTTGGTTTCCTTCTTTGACTAAGTCTGTTGCTACCAATGCAAGAGGGAGATCTGGATCGAGTGAATCATCTACAACAACAAAACGATTATTTAATCCATTTTCATTAGGAACTTGTAACCAAGATGAAAAATCTGCAAAATTTCTAGGCCAAGAAAAAGGTAAAACGCTTAAGTCTTGAACAAAACTATCCCACAAAAGTCCAGCAGGAAACTCGGATGAGTTTCTCAAAGATAGAGTTTTGTTGAGACGCATGAGTAAATTTTACTTGAAATCGTCGAAACAGCAAAATCTGCATACTTTGTGCAAATCGACTTCCAAACTAGAAATTCGTTAGAATTTCGTATGGCTTCAAGTTTTCAACCCGGTAGTTTTGTCGTAGCAACAGATCCTGGCGTGGATGACTTGGTGGCATTAGCTCTTTTGCATAAGCTTTCTCCAGAGTCTTCACACGCATTGATTCCTACATTTGCTAATGGTCCGATCGAGATTATCGCGAAAAATGCTGAGGAATTCATTAGCTATTGTGCGCCCAAATGGACAATGGGTCCTTCATGCGACCTGCCATTAAGTGGAAAAGTAGAGAGACCATTTCCAGATTATTTTCACGGTCCAGACGGAGTTTGGAATACTCACATAAATCGTAACGATTACTTTGCAGATGAGGTAAGAAATATAGCTGTACCTCTTGCTGATTTTGATACAGCAATTTCGTTAGGAGCGATGACCTGTTTTTCAAACAAGTCACCCGATTTTAACTCGTCTTGGAATCTAAAAAATCTATGGACAATGGCAGGAGTTTTAGACGAAGAAGGAAACGAAACTCTTTATTCAGAAACCAATGTTGCTTTCGATCCTGATGGTGCTGATTCTTATTTTGCAGAACCGACAGCAGATAATACTTTTATGGTTCCTTTAGATGTAACGAGGAGAACTACTTGGGAACTTGATTTGGTTGAAAAGATTCCGGTAAAAGATGCAATGAGTTGGTGGGTAAAAAATACAGTTCTTGCATGGTATGAAAATTACAATCATGCACGCGAGGATGCTTTGTGTTTACATGATCCGCTCACTATTTGGCTTGCGTTTCATCCCGAAGATGCAGTGTGGGAAAAGACAGGAATAAGTGTTGTGTTAGAAGGTGAAGAGCGGGGAAGAACTGTTCGTGATTCTGCAAGACCAGAAGTTAATGTTGCAATGAAATTACATGATCCAAAAGGAATCGAACAAAAAATCTGGGATACGATTTTTAGCTAAGAATTTGGAATTTCGCTAGAAAAACGTAAGTAGTATCCGTCTGGATCCAAAACCCTTAGTTCTCTCGAGCCAGTATTTGTATCTCCAGTTTCACGATAGAAATTTGTAGGTTCGAGCATTAGTTTGAATCCGTCTGCTTTTATTTCATTTGCTAACGCATCAACATCAGGAGTATCTATTTCAAAGTTTGCTCCTCTACCATATGGGTAAGGCATGTCTATGAAGTCGACATCTGTATCTTCTAATTGTTGCAACATGATCTGTGCATCACCAAAACTTAGATAAGCAAATTTTGGATTTGTTCTTTGAAACTCAATTTTGAAACCAATTGTTTCAGTATAAAATTTCAAACTTCTCTCATAGTCTGAAACATAAAACTCAGGTACTAGCGCTGCAAATTCCACGGCGGATTCCTATCTGTAAATGGTTTGAGTATCTCGGCTACTTCTCTAGGGTATTTTTCTAATGTTTGCTCAACTGAAAGGTGTTTTACGTAATGAACGACAGTATCGAGTTCAATATCGGGATAGTGTTCGCGCATTTTGTTCAACAACTCTGTTTCATTTGGTTTACGTTCAGTATCTAAAGTGTGAAGTAAAACTTCACGAAGGGGAATATCCATTGTGTCGGTGACATACACAACGCAATGTTGATCGCGCTCGGGTACGACTTCATAGACCATAAATCCAGGTTCGATTCTTCCTTCGTTAAGTCTGATTGTGTCAAGTTTTCTTCCTTGTAAGAGATCGTCCCAGCGTCGTGCAACAAGTTCGAGCATTTGTGTCATAGGTAATAAGATAGTCGAGATGCAACGTTTTGATCTTGTGGTTTTCGATATGGATGGTGTTTTAGTCGATTCGCATCCTATTTATAAGAAAGCTGATCTCGAGGTTTTGCCTGGAGTTGGTCTAGATATGGCTCTTTATGACCAGCGCAGAACATTTGGTTTGCGGGTTCCTGAGATAGCTCAACTTTGGATTGATGTTGGTGGTTTGTCTATTGCTCGCGATGAATTGGTTGAGAAAATGAATGCGAAGGTTTTTGAGTTGATTGAACTCGAAGCAACTCCCATGAAAGGTGTTAGAGAACTTTTGAGTTTTCTTGAAACTGTTGACATTAAATGTTCGATTGCTTCAACTGCTCCGAAAGAAATGATCAAAGCAATGGTTAAAGCAATGAAAATAGCTAATCATTTTCAAGAGTTTTTCACATCAGAAGACTGCGAGTATGGCAAACCACATCCGCAGGTTTTTATAGATGCTATTGAACACTTTGATGTAGAGCCATCAAAAACTTTGATTATTGAAGATTCGTTAAACGGTGTCCAGGCTGCGAAATCTGCTGGAGCTACATGCATAGCTGTACCTGAACCGCAATTGAGAAGTCATGTTGGTTTTCAGATTGCAGATTATGTTGTGAGCGACCTTTTTGAAGCGATTGATATTTTAAGAGACTCGGCTTAATCTTTGTGCGAGCCGACTCAGTTGAAGCTGTTGCAATATTGTGCGATGCTCGAGATCGTTTACGTATGCTCGATCAACAATAAAAGGTTCATGTTTTTCTCGATGGACTAAAGTGTCGCGACCAGGTTTGTTTGCACTCATAAACAACAAAGTTGCACAAAACGCTTTTTCGTCAATTGTCGTTTCGTGATAAAGATTCGGTGCCATAAAATGGTATTGGCCTGGAAATTTTGAACGATCTTTTGTCGGTTCGATATGAATTGTTTTTCCATTTGGTGCAATCCGAGCACATTCAACATTGATGTATTCCACATCATGTTCGAATACTTCTGTTGATTTCGCAGTTGGTGTATTGGCTTTATGGAATATTTTGTCCTCGTATTGTCCTGCAAGGATATGTGAATATAGCCACCACGAATGACAATGGATTCGTGGATGGCGATCAAATACTTGTCTAAAACCTTTTGGCCAAACATGTATTCGTAGATTGGCGAGCATCGAAAGGTTTTCTGTTTCGCTAAGTCCGAGTTGTCGACGAAAATCGATATCTCTGAGATCACCGAGACGATATACTGCAAATCCGTTTGGATGCCATGTGCCGTTGAGATCTGAATTGATCAGCAGATCAATAGCTCGGGGTTCGATTCGAGAAGCTACAGAGTTAGCCTGATTAAAAAATGCGCGTCCATGTAATTTTTCCAAGCTGAGATCTTATATGAAGGGTGTTTAGCGTGTCCAGAAAAATAAATGGATAGGATATGCTTATGAAGCTGTTTTTGAGTTCTATTGCAATATCGGAGTCGCAAGTAGATGCGTTTGCTGGGCTTGTAGGTAAACCAGCCCACGACATCACAATAGGTTTGATTGAAGATGCAGCCACTTGTGCGGGGGAGATGCCTGATTGGGCTTTTCAGAATCGTGAGATGATTAAATCGACGGGCGCTTGGGTTGAGCTGATTGTCTTAAAAGATTACGTCGATCGTTTTGATGAATTAGAGATGGAAGTTTCTAAATATGATTGTTTGTTCATTGGTGGGGGAAACACGTTTTATTTGCGCGAGCTAATGAAAAAGACGCGGCTTGATGAAATCGTGATTGCATTTATGAAAGAAGGACTGGTCTATGGTGGTGCGAGCGCAGGGGCAATAATTGCAGGTCCGACTCTTGATCATGTTGATCTTGTCGATGACCCGAGTCTTGCGAATGTTGTTTATCGAGATGGGTTGCGCCTTATTGACAAGGTGATCGTGCCACATTTTCAACATCCAGAATATGGTCATCTTATTCAGCAGATGTATGACAATCTCGTTGCTGAAGGACATGACGTTGTTGCGATTACTGATGAGCAGGCTGTGATTATTGATGGGGAGTTCGTCAGGGTTAAATAATCATTTGAGCGGTTGAAATAATGCCTAAATGCACCAAATAGATTAAATTGGTATAATAAGTGTATGAGTGGAGTGAACTGGTATAGAGTACCGGGTATTTCGTTATTTGAACCTGTATATGACGAGAACGTTGATGCGATTTTCAATCGATATGGATTTTCACTCGCAATGATTGAGTGCTTAGGGAATCCTTACCCAGAGGCAACTGAAGCCAAGCGAGCTTATCGTGGATTTATTCAAGAGTGGGAGACTGTTTTAAATGCGCATATGTCTAATGCAATAAGCGAAGTTTTAAGCGAGTTGCAGAACTTTGTCGAAGGCAGAATAAGGAACTTGAATAATGACCCCCGAAATTCTGAGAGACGGGAGTCATTAGAGAGTTTATTGAAATATTTTGCCAGTCCAGAGTTCATTTTTAAACTTAGCAGTGTTCCTCGTATCGAAATTACTGATTCTTTGAGCTCCGAGATCGATTATGTAGGAAGGGTGACCAACGGCTTAAGTTTTTCAAACGGAGCACTGAGATCAGCGGTATCAAAACTACAGCTATCATCAGGTGTTATCTTGAAAGGGTTAACCCGTTTTTTGGAGCATGACGCACTTGTTTCTGACATCGTCGATTCCACGCTAAAACATGAGTTGTTACACATTGCATCGAACTTTATTTACGAAGAAAGCAACGGTCTACAATGTTTTCGTTCGGGTCTACGACACGGATTTGTTTCTGGTGGAACTATCCAAGAAGGCAAATCAGGTTTTTGGGCGGATGAAGGTTTGACTGAGTGGCTAAAAGGAAAAATAACTCGTGAATGTACTAATTATTACTTATACAACGTTGCGATTTTTGATCTCATTGAAGCTTTTAATCCCGAAACGTTAGACTTGACAATGGCTATTGCGTTTAATCCATCACCAACTGTTGGAATAAACAGCCGAATACCTACATCTTCTATCATCCGAGATATCGAGCATCTAATAGGAACAAGCCAAGATTCTTACAGCCCAAGCGTGGAATTGCCTTCGAAAAAATTTCCTTTCATAGTTGAAGGAGTAATAAGCCCTGAAGTTTGGGCTTCGATAGGAGAAAGGATGAAAAGAGACTTTTTTTTATACGATAAGTATTTGGAAGTAGATGAACTTGTGAAGAATCGTGTTAGAGACTTCGGATTTGGGGATAATTGCAGAAATTGTAATCCTGAGATACTGCACTTGGTCAAACCATTACATGAAGATTTTTTAAGGTCTGTTGAGGCATTGCTGATTACAACGTCGGCCAGATCTTCATTGAGCTAATTTTATCGATTTAATGTATTGGAGATAAAATCCCTGGTCATTGGGCTGAGGAGCTCTTAAGTCCCTAAGAAAAACCGGAAAAAATGGTGTTTCGAGGCTATAGTTAGCGCAAATGCGCGCCGATAAATCAAGGTGAACCTAAAATCTACAGACTTTGTCCTAGCATGGGATGAGGTTTGTATTTTGATGTATTTGAAACTTATGAGTAGTATGAGGGGAGGTGGAGCGGATCAAGAGTAACCGACATCGGCGGTTTGTCCCTTTTGTAGGGTCAGTCCTTCGGAGGTTGGTGCTCGGGTCTTGTATGAAGTCCTTTGTTAACTAGTCATGATACAACTATCGAACTAGCGGAGCGGAAAACCAGGAGCCAAGCAATAGCGCAACGGCAACTAGATTACCTACGAATGTGAGGTGATGCTCTGTGAGACAGTTGATATCTAGAGCGGCTACTTTCGGTGCCGGACTCGGAACTCTTGTTCTTAGCGGCGGTGCCATGAAAGAAGCACGCTGGCGCTAATTCTTAAATAGTTAAGAGGGACTTCATACAGGGCATTTCCGGTTTAAGATGAAATCATTTTCCAAATTAAACATCGCCATTTCCTTGATTTTTCTCGTAGCAATCATTTCTTCGATCGCTTTAGTGGGAGGAAATTTCAATATAGTTTGGCTACCAACAATTGTATTTTCCGCCTTGTTTCTTGCTTCTACTTTAAGGGACGTTCTCATAACGGAAGGTGATGAGGAAGTCGGTGCAGCTGCAACTCCAGCATTAATAGTTGGTGCAGCAGTAGTTTTTCATGGTTACAATACGCCCTTAGCATTCATTTTGTGTATTTTGATCACTGGATTTTATCTACCAAATATTAAAAAGAGAGAGTGGAGTAAGCTCACCTTTAATGTTTCAAATGATGTGATTGGTGGTGCTTTATGTTATGCAGTGTTGTCAGTTTTTGCTTTCTCGGTAAATGAACCAATCTATCTGTTTGTTCTGACGGTATTTCTCGCAGCAGCTGCGTATGTCGTGGTTAATTATTCATTATTGTCTGTTGTCTTTGCAGCAGCTGGTATTAACTGGAGGGAAGCACTTTACGATGCAAGAAATTCCTTGCTCGAAGTTCTTCCGCTGGCGATATTTGCAGGAATTTTGGGTAAGTTCTATTTCGATTTCGGTACTGCAATGTTATTCATGTTCGTGATTCCACTTTTCTTCGGTCGTGAACTCCATGCATCATACGCACGAATGGCTGAAACTCAGAAGGCTGCGATTGATACTTTGATTACTGCTTTGGAGGCGAAGGATAAGTATACGGCTGGTCATGTTGATCGTGTTGCTAAGTTTGCAAAATATATTGGTGCGGAGTTGGGCTATGGTCCGCGTCGTTTGGAGCGTGTGCGACAGGCTGCTTTGTTGCATGATATTGGTAAGCTTATTGTTCCGTCTGCGTTGTTGAATAAGCCCGGTAAGTTGACGGAAGAAGAGTTTAAGATTATTCAGCGTCATGAGTTTGTGACTATTGAGATTTTGCGTTCTATTGATTTTCTTTCATCGATTGCGATTACTGCAGGAGGTGACCATAATAAGATGAAGGACGATGCTGCTTCAACGCGTAAGTTGGAGCCTTATATTGTGAGCGTGTGTGATGCTTTTGATGCGATGACTTCTTCTCGTTCTTATCGTAAGGCTTTGCCGATGGAGGTTGCTTATGAGGAGTTGCAGTCTAAAAAGGGTAAGCAGTTTCATCCTAAGGTTGTTGAGGCGTTGATTAATGCTATTGATAAAAAGGGTGAGAAGTATGGTGATGGTTACGAGACCGATATTGTCCATGCTGATGCGCCAGAAGCAGGTATAGGTTCCGCAGGGATCGGGGATCTAGAGAGCGACGGTGCTCCTTCAGAAACAACTACCGAACCTGCACCCGCAAACACCGAACCTCAATCACAAGTCGCCCGCACCAAAGTGCAAGGCGACACATCAGCAAAACCCGCAACATCTAACTGAGGTCTAACTGAGGGTCCGACCCTACTTTCCCAAGCGATGGGTAAAATAACCCTCGGAATACGATACTTAAACGCCCCATCGCTATCAAAAAGGGGTCAAATATCAGCAAAAATGCCCTAAATAGCACCTATAGTGATAGGGAGAATTTGCCGATATTTACAGATATTGCATAGATAAATATCCATGTTCGCAATAAGGGGGTGACATGGAAGAAGAAAAAAATCAAACTGGCTCTTCGAGCTCTTCCAAACGTGTCGTTCGCCTGAAGAAAAACTCTTCACAAACTCAGGAACCTCAAATTGAACATGCAACCGAGGTTGTTGAAAGTGCATTCAACAAATACATGGGTCCACGCACAACTCGCACTGCGATTGCTGCAACAATACTTACAGCTGTCGGAGCGATTGCATACTTTCAGCCACAACATCAATGGTGGGCAATACTTGTTCTTTTTACAGCCGCATTAGTTGTTGGCGAAACACTCGAACTTAAACTTATTGATCGTCCGCCAATTCCAATATCATTCGCAGCGGTAATGGCGCTCGCACGCACACTTACTGACGGTGGATCGTTTTCTTGGCAACATGCATTTATTGTTGTATTCGCATCCGTAACAATCTCGACACTTTGTTATGCGAACATTTCGATCGTAGGTAGAATAAAAGTTTTCTTTGCAAGAGTAATTGTATATTCTGTTGGACTTTCGCTAGCAAGAATTGCTTTCGATCAGATTCCTGCCAATTCGCAGTGGAGATATCTTGCACTCATCGGTGCGCTCGGCGCAATGCTATTAGTGCACGAAATTCTCGCATGGATTGATGGCTACAAGAGAACATATGGTTTCTTCGCAGCTGCAGCACATGCTTCTGTTATTGCAGGTGGTGTGCTTATCGGTGTTGGATATGGTGGAACCAAAATTGTTACCGAAGCCGACCAGATAGCTCGGCAAGCTCAAGTTGATGCTGGAGAATCAATTCGTACTGTTGCAGAAGCAGGCGGAAACGGTCTCGGAATATCTGCACTAATCACGTGTGCGATTCCTTTGCTTGTAGCATGGTTTGCTTTTTCTCGTTACTATCAAGCATTGCTTACCTATAAACAAACCATCCGTGCATTATCTGCAGCTCCAGAACTTGGTGGAATTGTTGCTTGGGGTCACGCGGAACGAGTCGCAGAAATAGCAATGGCGATTGCAGATCATATTGGTCTTGATAGATACGATTTACAAAACATCGAAACGGCATCATTCATGCACACGCTTGGTGATGCAGTAATCGATAACAGTCCAAATGCAACACGTGAAGAAGAAGCAAAAGCTGCAGAAGTCACTGCAGAGATAGTTAGATCTTCGGGTGGACTTGATCGAGTAGCTGACATTATTGATGGACACGTGCAACCCTATCGCGGTGTTGTCGATGGTAACTTGATTGCTCAAAACGATATAGCAGCATCAGTGCTACGTGTAGCAAATGATTATGACAATATTTCTAGGCGAGAAGAATCTTGGGGGATACGTGCACTTTCAGAAATGCATAATGCTCCAGCTGCGACATATAATCCAAAGGCTTTAGAGGCTCTAGAGTGGGTATTAAACAACACCCGCTACGAACACCTAGTCGAGCCACCAAAAATGCCAAAACATGTCGAAGAACTGCTGAATTCCTAGGTATTTAGGCCCATTTTTAAGCCTATTAGTTATTAAGCCATTCCCGCTAGCCGACTATATAGAGTAACTATATAGTGCTTGGAAGTAAGAATATGGCAACAGTTTCGAGAGCTAAACAGCTCTTAAATACGCGCATATATGCAACGATTTTAGTTGCACTGACATTAGCGCTTTACGCTTTCATTCGAATAGTCCAAACTGAGCCAGATCGAATCGCAATAGCAATTGTGCCGGCAATCTTTTTCACCTTATGTCTACAAAGCGCAACTTATATGATGTGGAAGTTTCGACAAAATGGGCAAGAAAAAGTTTATGATTGTCCTACATCAATTCTTGCAATGGGTTCAGCAGTTGTGTTTTATCAGCTGGGATCTACAACTGTCGCGTTTTTGTGCTTCGCTATTTCGTGCATCGTATTTCCAGAACTTCAAACTCAAAGATATTCTCAAGCGGTCGTCAAGGTCACTATGGGAACAATCGCGATGGCATCTTCGATTCTGGTTTTCAATCTATTGGAATTTGAAATCAATGCATCGCTAGAAGTATTCATTATCCAAATAGTTTTTGCCGCAATCGCTGCAGGTTTAGCGAGTCGATCAATGCTTTCATTCAATAAATATACGATCCTAAACGATCAGCGCCCACGTGATGATCAATTAGCAAGTGCATTTTTAAGGGTGGTTCCCTTAGCATTATTCTCTGGCTTGTTAGGTAGATATTACTTTGAGTTTGGGCCTTCATTATTGTGGGCATTCGCTATCCCGATTGTCATGTACTACTTACTCGCAAGCTCATCTATAGAAATCCAGACAGCGGAAACTCGAGCATTATCGATTTTAATAAGAGCACTCGAATCGAAAGATCGTTACACAGCACATCATGCAGATCGTGTTGCAATGTTTGCAGTCCGAGTTGGAAAAGAAATGGGGTTGAGTAAAAGACGACTACAGAAACTCGAACATGCTGCTTTACTTCACGACATAGGAAAGCTAGTAATACCGGATAACATTTTGAACAAACCAACTTTCTTGACAGAAGAAGAGTACAGGATTGTCTTGAGACATGACCTAGTGACTGCTGAAGTTTTGAAGCGAATCGATTTTCTAAAAACTACAGCCAACTTTTTGGGTTTGAGTTATAACTCGATTGAATACATGTCCGACAAATATTTGGAGCCACACATTATTGCAGTATGCGATGCTTTTGATGCAATGACATCGTCGCGTGCATATAGAAAAGCTTTAACACAAGAGACTGCAATTGAAGAACTAAAGAAAAACATTGGTACACAATTCAGGCAAGATGTAGTTGAAGCAATGATAAAAGTAATTGAAACGAGTCCATCTAAATTCGGTCTCGGATACGAAATCGATGTTTATCATCAAGATGCGCCAGTTTCAGGTGTTGGTTCTGCAGGGCTAACACATTCACAGGCATTGTTAGTACAGAGGAAACTCATCATTAAGAACAATGTAGATGAAGAATTCATAGTGAATGATGAAAGGTTGTTTACTGAATCTACGTAATCATAAACTTACTTCTATGATTAGCGGTAAATCCATAGAATATTAAGGGCTTGCTAGCCAGAGAATGTAAAAAACCTTGCAAAGCACACTGCATGTGGTAGTAAACTTAACACTTAGCTGAACCTAACGGTTCGCTTATTCACGGGTGAGGAAGAATAAGCAACGCGAACATCTCTGGGGGAGATATGAAATTTCTTGCGTTCGACTTTGACGGCACGATAGCCGACTCACGATTCGCTATCTGTGAAGCGATGGAACGATCCTGCATTCGTAATGGAGTCACCTATGTCGGAGACGACGAGTTTTCTCAACACATTGGGATTTATCTAAATGATCTAGTACAGCTCGCAACCAAAGAAGTCCTCGATGAAAAAACCATCAAGGCAGTTGTTGAAAGTTATCGTCAAACCTATCGATATAATCTCGTGACACTTTTTGACGGAGTCAAACAATTGTTGTATCAGTGCCGTGATCAAGGTGACCGTATAGCAATAGCATCATCAAGGAATTCTCACAGCCTTAACATTTTGCTTGAGCAATTAGATGTTAAACATCTTGCCAACGTGATTATTGGTGGTGATCAAGTTTCTAATTCGAAACCTGATCCTGAAATTCTATGGAAAGTAGCTACCGAACTTTTCTGCAATCCAGGTGAGCTGATAATGATTGGTGATACGACCTGGGATATAGAAACCGCTCTTAACACTGGCGCATTTGCTGTAGGTGTAACTTGGGGAACTCACGATGAAGTTCAGCTTCGTGGTGCTGGTGCTGATCATATATGTAACCGTGTTGAAGAGCTCCAAGAATTTTTGGATTTAACTACTGTTTAACTTGCCAGTTTTCTTATTGCGCTGCATCAACAATAGTCATTGATTCTTCATCGAAGCCAAGTTCTTCTGGTTTTGGTAACGCATTAAGCCCGTGGGATTGTCTCCATTTGCGTCGAGCTCGAGAGTTTCTGCGCCTCAATTTGTCTTCTGATTCAGCCTTATTTTTCAGGCGTTGAGGTTTCTGTGAAGACTTAAGAGATCTGTTTGATGAATTCGCATCTACCAATTCGCGATCTTCGACAATAGCTTCGTCAGATTCTTTTTCAAGTACTGCAATTGCGCCAGTACCGCCAGGAACATCTTCGTCTTGATGCTCACTAGAAGGTTGCATCTCTTTTTCAAGATCTTCATCTAATCGGATGTCGACGTATTCATCTTGATCCAATATTGAAGACGCAACTACTTGGTTTTTTGAAAGCGCGGCTTGGGTCATGGTATCCGACATTTCGTCATAATCGCTAATCTCGTCTGCAGGTTCAACTAGGTTTGCATTTGTTAGATCGATGTGATGTTCTTCTTGATTAGGAGATTGTTTTCTAGAAATTGTGTAGAAGAACATGAACATACCAAAAGCGAAAACTAAATCTCCAGGTGATAATGCAGTATTGATTAGATCGATCGGGATTGAAGAACCAAGTACCGGCAGGATATCTTGAGCAGTTTCTGCACTATAACGAATTGATTCTTTTGGTGTGAATCCATTTGCTGTAGTTACAGGCATGTGACCGTTAAGTGCAGTGACTACAGCGTTACTAGCCAGCCCTATAAAAGCGGCAATCATAGGGCGAATGTTGAAGTTAGCAATACAAAAAGTCAACAGCATCACATAAGTGAACATAACTACGCCGAATCCAACAGTGTCGTAAAGTGATTCGTCGATCGGTTCTAATTCAATGAAGGCGTGGCCAGCTAAGGCAAGCAGTAGTGTCCACTTGTAAGTTAGTTTGGTCTTTATGATGCTCTTGGGGCTACCTTTAAAGGCAAGTGCGAGTACAAGAGCAATACCGATTATCGCTAATTCGATGCCCATGAGCCTAAGAATACCGTGTTTTCTCCAAAAAGTGGCGGATACAGGAGGACTGACCCTCCAAAAGGTACATATCACCCAAAGATTTGGGTGATATGTACCTTTTGGAGGGTCAGTCCTCCTGAGGGCTAGATGGTGGGAAGGGCTTTTTCTAGATTTACGAAATAGATCAACATCACGACTACAAACGGGATTGCCCCGATAACCCAAACTTTCCAGTTATGGAATCGTCGATAGAAATACCACCAGATTGAGCCAACAGTAATAAAGAGAAGCAACCACCACAATAATGGAAGCTCTAAAGATGCTTTCATCATTGCGACCAAAATATTGTCATTACCAAAACCCTCTAGATCAAAAGAGTCATCATTACCAAGATCGATAACGCTAGGTAACTCTCCATTTACTAAAAGCTGTGTCGGCTCAGTCGCAGTACCTCCAACTAATGTCGCAGTTGTTACCATACGTTGAGCTGCACTATATCGCGGATGACACGTAGTTAAAGTCAGAGTTGCGAGATAGGTTTGTCCGGTAGGATCGGCTGGATCCAAAGTCGGATTGATGACGTCCACTTGGTCGGGTCGAACAATGATATTTGGAGCATTTACTTCGTAAATAAAAGTTCCTCGCGCTGTAACCAAAGTAATTCTATCGCCAACTTCTAATTCATCTTGGCGAGCAAAAGGAGCGCCATATGTTGTACGGTGTCCAGCTATCGCGCTGTTTCCAAACTGTCCAGGTAAAGGAGTATTCGGATAGTGCCCTGGTCCTTTTTGTAGAGAAACTTTATCGGTACCGCTAACAACAATTCTGTCTAAACCAATCTTCGGAATGATGATTTGTGCAATTGGCTCACCTCTAACAACATCTTCTGTGAGCTGAGGCTGATCACCGATAACTCCGCCATCACCATCAGGATCGCTTTGCCCATTGCCGCCCATTGTTGGGTCTTCTATAGGATTTCCATCTTCATCTAATTCAACACCGTCGAGGTTAACTTTTTGGGCGAACTCATTGCGAAGATTATCTTGATTTAATCTCTCAAAAACATTTGTGCCCCAAAGCTGATAGCCGACAAAGAGTAATAAAATCAATCCTAATGTGATCATGGCGCGACCAATTAACGAAATGGTGCCACGAATGTCGGGCTTATGGACCACATTGGTAATGTCAAACTTAGCCATTTATCCTCTTCGATTTTTAGTCAATGAAATTGTCTAGTTCTCGATCTTAGTTCGCCTACAGATCGAAGTTATAACAAAACAAAACATAAACTACTCCTATGAATAGTGTCAGCATCCGAGACCTTGTTATGACAAGATCAGGCTATCCTGCGGTTGCTAATAGTACTTTTGACCTACCAAAACAGCACCTAACTTTACTTACAGGCGATAATGGTTCAGGAAAAACAACTTTATTACAAGGAATTTGCGGACTTCTCGAACCCGCGCGAGGATCAATAGACATTCCAGGTGAGCAAAATGTACAAGGAGACTCAAGAAAACTCCGCAAGTATTTCGCTTACGTCGGACACGAGCCTTTATACATGAGACACATCAAAGTCATCGATCATCTAAAACTTTGCCAGCAATTAGATGCATCAAAACCAAATCATTTTGCAGTTGAAATCGAAGAAGGTTTACAAAGGTTTGGATTGCAGAAACGCGAAAATATTGAGGTTACGAAACTCAGTGCCGGCCAACTCCGAAGACTGCATTTACTAAGTTCATTAGTTCGTAGTACACCAACTTTATGTTTGGATGAACCACATGCGTCATTGGATTCAAAATCGAAAGATCTCATCGATGATGTTATTTTTGAACAGTATGAAAAAGGTAGAAGTTTTATAATAGCGACCCATGATCCCGATCGTATTTATAAGAATGCAACTCACTTGCTAAATATCGACAGTGGATGTACGAACTTAGAGGTACTCTCATGATTTGGCTGTTAACAAAAGCACAGTTGAAAGCAGAGATTAAAGACAGGACAATACTTGCGCGTTCAGCTCCATTTATCGGACTTGTGTTGTTGCTATTTGCTTTTGCTTTCGATCCAGACAGGGGAGTGCTATCGAAAATAGCGCCAGGGCTTTGGTGGGTAAGCGTTATATTTGCTGCTATGTTTGTATTTACTAAAGATGCTCGCAATAAAAAAGAGACAGATTTTATAAATCAGTTTGGAATCGATTCACAAAAGATTCTTTTGTCTCGGGTCTTGACCTTTTTTATTCTTACGATGATTGTGGCTCTAATAAGTGGAGCCGGTGTTTTTGTTTTATTTTCGCCAGATATAAATGGAATTTTTAATCTGATTGTGGTTGCAATATTTGCTTCGTTGGCAATATCTATCATCGGCGCAATATATTCTCCTTTGGTAACAAAACTTCAGGATTCGGGTCAATTATTGTCTCTAGTAGTAATACCGTTATGTATACCAGCGCTTTTGGCGGCTATCCAGGCTAGTGAATCGGCAATTGATTCAGAGTTGTCAAACAGCTGGTCTTGGATAGGCCTCATTGTGATATTTTGTGTTTTCTTTATTGCCGTAGGTTTGCTGGCGTCTGATTCCTTAGAAGAGTAGTTTCTCATTTAGGATAAGGGTTGTGAAAGAGAAGCTCCTACCCGAAAAAAGTATCTTTCCTTTAAGTGTTGCCACCGCTGGAGTATTGGGATTGCATGCCTATTATTCTCTGATACTTTCTCCGCCAGATGCAGTACAAGGTGATGCGGTTAGACTTTTCTATCTTCACGTTCCTTCAGCTTGGTTGGCATATCTTTCATTTGGAATTACCACAATATGTTCAATACTTTATTTGATTCCAAAAACGCGTTCAGATGTTTATGACACACTTGCTGGAGCAAGTGCAAAGGCAGGAATAGTTTTTTGTGGACTCACATTAGCAATGGGATCACTTTGGGGTCGACCGATCTGGGGAGTATTCTGGGCTTGGGACGCTCGCATTACAGCGACCGCAGTTTTGTTTTTCTTATATGTTGGTTATGTTGCGATTCGGTCTTTGGATTTTTCCGAAAAGGCGAAAAAGAGAAACGCATGGCTGGCGATCATTGCATTCATTGATGTGCCTATTGTGCACTTCTCTGTCAACTGGTGGAGAACTTTACATCAACAAGCAACTGTTTTTAATCCCGAATTAAGTGCTCAGATAGAAGGCACTATGGCTCAAAGCTTATGGATTGGAGTTTTAGGATTTACGCTCTTTTATATTCTGATGGTCGATCGTCAATTCCGTAAAGATGCGATTATGAAAAAGAGAAATCTTGCTGAACTCGATTTGGCAATTGAGATGCGTAAAGCAGAGGCAGAGGTGAGTTCATGAGCCATTGGGTATATGTAACTGCTGGCTGGTTGATTACCTATGCAGTTTTTGGTGTCTGGTTTTATACATCAAGAGTTCAAAAAGAAGAGAAGAAAGATGTCTAGAAAAACTAAAACAATTGGCTTAGTTGCGATTTGTTTTGCTTGTGTTGGTGCTCTTATATTTTTGGGTTTTCGAGGAAATGTCATCTACTATTACGATGTTGCTGAAGCTGTAGAAAAAGCTCCTGATCAAAACACTGGCAGATTTCGACTTGCTGGAGCAGTTGTTGTTGGTACTATTGAGTCCTCAGGTACGACAACAAAATTTCGTGTCACTGATGGCGCCAAAACTGTCGATGTCATCCATCGCGGTGATCCTCCAGAGCTATTTAAAGATGGTGCACCCGTTGTATGCGAAGGCTCTTGGAGTGAAGATGCAATAGGAGAGACTTTTGAATCTGATCTGATAATGATTCGACATGGAAATGAATATGCACCTCCTGCTGTGGATCAAGAAGATGTTTATCCTGGATCTAGTGGTTATGAAACGCCAAAGAAAGAGAGCTAAATGCTTTCGGCCCTAGGAACTTTTTTTGTCATAGCTGCTTTAATCAGCGTCGGATTTTCGGTAGCGACATATTTACTGGCCTTAAAGCTTAATTCTCAACTTCTGTTGAGCAACGCAAGAAGACTTACATGGGCAACGATCATATTTGTCTCAGCTGCTTTTGTTGTTTTGGAAGTTGCTTTGTTTAGTCGCGACTATTCGATCAGGTATGTATATGAACAAACTGCCAATAGCGTCGGTGCCTTATTCACGTTTACTTCTGCATGGGCAGGACTAGAAGGCTCGTTGTTGTTGTGGACTTTAGTTCTTTGTTCATTTAGTGCTTATGTGATGTTCACGACCAAAAGAAAAGAAAAAGAGATCAACAAAAATTTTGCGATAGCTCAATGTGTTATCAACTTCTTTACGTTCTATTTCTTGTTAATCATCGCCGTTGCGGCTAATCCTTTCGCTCAGATGTCAGAAAAAGTTTCAAATGGTTTGGGAGCAAATCCACTACTGCAAGATCACGTAGCCATGGCTATTCATCCACCGATGTTGTATATCGGATACGTTGGATTCGTCGTTCCATTTGCATACGTAATTGCATCATTAGTCTTGAAAGACTTCTCTCAAATGTCGACTGTAAGGGTGCGAAGAACATCAATGATCGCTTGGACATTTCTAACTGCTGGAATTATTCTCGGTGCTTGGTGGAGTTATGAAGTTCTCGGTTGGGGAGGATACTGGGCTTGGGATCCAGTAGAAAATGCATCTTTGCTCCCGTGGTTGACTGCTACTGCATTTATTCATTCGACGATTTTGCAATCCAAAGCACAGATGTTGCGTGGATGGAACTATATGCTCGTGATCGCAACAATGGCTTTGACAATACTTGGTACATTCTTAACTCGATCAGGTGTTGTTAATTCGGTTCACGCTTTTACTCAAAGCGAAATCGGATCTTGGCTGTTGATTTTGTTTGTCATCGTTGTGCTCACTGGTGCTGGTTTGTTGATATGGAGATACGAAGAAGTAAAGAGTCCAAAGTCGATTAAGGGTGCAAACAAAAAAGCAACAATGTTTTTGCTTAACAACATCGTGTTTTGCATGTTCGCGCTGATCGTTTTGTTAGGTACAACATATCCTTTGATTGCTGATGCGATCAGAGGAGAACAAGTTAGTGTCGGTACTCCTTATTACGAGCTATTTTCAATCCCCATCGGTTTTTCAATCTTGCTGCTGATGGGAGTAGCTCCAATGGTTGCTTTTGCTGAAACTGATGTGAAAATTAACGAACGATTGAGAGTCCCTGCAGTATTTGGTCTGATCGGTGTTGCGATTTCAGTTTTAGTTAATCAACATATATTGACTGCTTTGGCAGTTGGAATGACGACCTTTGTTGTAGTTGGTTCTGCCATGATTTTGTATAAGACAGTTAAACAATCTGGGCGGCGAGTCTTGTTAGAGAGGCCTCGAAAAGTAGGCGCAATGATTGTTCATATAGGGATAGCATTCATAGGGTTATCAATTGTTCTAAGTACACATACTTGGTCTCAAGAAGCTACATTGACAAAAGACGAACCGCAACAAGTTGGTCCTTATACTTTGACTTATGTTCAACAGACAACGACTTCCAGCGAAGATTTAATTGAGCAGAAAGTTGGGATCAAAATGGTGCGTGATGGAGACGTGCTAGGCGTATATGAGCCTGTAGTTCGTACCTATCCTGCTAGAAATATGAGCGTCGGATCTCCTAGTGTGCACACTTCTTTATTGAGAGACTCTTATTTAACTGTTCTTTCTACTCCTCAAGGAGATGAGGTGGTTATCAAAATAGCGCAGAATCCTATGGTTTTGTATATTTGGGTTTCAGGGATTGTGATTGTAATTGGAGCTGTAATTACTTTATTGCCTCAACGACGCAAAGCAGATTTGATAGCTAAAGAAAAAGTGAAAGCTGAGGCTAAATAATGGCCGAAGAGATTGTTGCTGAAAAAAATACTAAGCGAACTTTGATCAAACTAGGTGCGTTTATTGGTGTTGTTGCTTTGATTGGAGCATTCGCTTTGTTTTTTTCGTCAAGACTCGAAACTCAGGCGCAGTATCGTGGTGGAAAAGTGGTGGGTCAGGCAGTGCCCGATGTTGAACTGCAAGCGATAGATGGTGAGACTATTCGCTTAAGAGATCTGGCAGGAAAAACTGTGTTTGTTAATTTCTTCAACTCATGGTGTGTGCCCTGTCGTGAAGAAGAACCTGCATTGGCGGAGTTTGCCAATCAACGCAAAGATGATGAAGATTTCGTATTTATCGGGATTGTTCGAGATGATTCGAGAAAAAATATAGAGCAGTGGGCGGCATCTAGGGATGTTCCTTTTATTATTGCATTTGATGAAAATGAATCAGCATCTATAGCATTTGGTACAACCGGCCAACCTGAAACTTATGCTATCGATCGTAACGGTAGAGTAGTTGCAAGTTTGCTATCTCGTGCGAGCGTGGATACCTTGAACGAAATGTGGATGGCAACTAGATGAAGTCGTTTAGTCTTAACGAAAAGTTGAATCAAGTATCAGCAAAAGTATTTTGGAGTGCATTTGTAATTTTGTTTATCGGATTTGCTCTGATTTCATTTGCGAATCAATCTGAATTAGCCGATGATACACGTGCAGAGAGAATCTCTCAGCAAATCAGATGTATCGAATGCGAGGGATTGAGCGTTGCCGAATCAAATACACCTAACAGCAAGACGATCGTGCGTGACGTTGAACGGAGAGTTTCTCAAGGCGAGAGTGACGAAGAAATCTTTGCATACTATGAAGGAATATATGGCGAGTTTATTCGTCTTGCGCCGACAACTAATTCAGGTAACTGGATCGTTTACGTAGTGCCGATTTTTGGCGGTATTGTTTTTGTTGCAGCAATATTTCTTTCGGTTAGAAAGTCCACACCCAAGAAAATTCTCATTGGATTCTGGGCTTTTACAATCGCTGTTTCTGTTTTGGGGATAGCGCTTTTTGTTAATGATGCAACTAAGTCTTCGGAGGTTGAGACTGCTTCACCTAGACAGACAATTGATCAGCTAGAACAACAAATTGAAGATAATCCATCGGCTGAGAATTATAGAAATCTTGCATTGCGTCAGTTTGATGAACAAGATTTTGTTTCTGCACTAATCAATTTTGATAAAGCGATCGAGTTGGACGATCAAGATATAGTTTCCAGAGCTTACAGTTCCAATATTTTGCTTCGAGCAGAGCAATACGAATCAGCACTTGCTCGTGCTCAGTCAGCTGTTGATATTGAGCCAGATAGCTTTGTTGCGCTGTATTTCAGAGGAGTTGTTTTGTATCTGACTCCTCGAACTGCCGATATTTACGAGGAAGATTTTAGAGATCGAGCTAATGCAGATTTCGATAGAGTCCTCGAGCTTGCTCCAGATAGCGTTCTGGCCCAAGAAGTTGACGCCATAAGACAGTCTCTACCCTAACTTCTTTCAGATGGCGGGAAAAGAGATCGGTTTTGCATCGTTTTTCGTGCCAACGCGATATGGTGCAGGGGATTATCGTAGGATTATAGATCTGAAAATAAGGAGAAATTATGCAAAGACCTGAAATGACAATTGATGAATCTAAAATTTATGAAGTCACTATCAATACCAATCGTGGAACGATAGTGATGGATCTTGATCCGGAATTAGCTCCAATTACGGTCAATAATTTTGTAAATCTTGCACAAAATGGTTTTTATAACAACCTAACTTTTCACCGTGTAGTACCTGGTTTCGTTATCCAAGGTGGATGTCCAGAAGGTACTGGAACTGGTGGCCCTGGATACCGTTTTGAAGATGAGCCTGTAAAGGGCGAATACACTTTGGGTGCGGTGGCTATGGCAAATGCGGGACCTGATACTAATGGTAGTCAATTCTTTATTTGCAATGACGACTGCACGCGAAAATTGACTCCTGACTATAACCTTTTCGGTCATGTTACGAGTGGAATTGAAACTGTTGTCGAAACTCAAGTGGGCGACGTGATGAATTCCGTCGAGGTCAAAGAAAAAGACCGCTAGCGGGAAAGGGTCCGTCCTCTGAATCTTGTCTTATCTTGTGTTTACTAAATTAGTGCAAGATAAGACAAGATTCAGAGGACGGACCCTTCCTCAGCAGAAAGTTAGTTTATTGGCGAAGCCAGCATTAGAAGAACCAAAAAGAGAATTCACCCCTGCAGGTTTTCTTAGCGTAATTGCTCCGAACTTAGGTTGGGGAATTTCTGATGTTTGCATTGCCCTTATTGGGCGTGGGCAAGTTGTGACATGGGTGCATGGTGTGACAGGCGCAATGCTAGGGATCTTGATTCTCTTAGTTTTAAGAAAGAAATTCGTAGTAAAAGATTTCTTTCGAGCATTTCCAATTGGTCTTCACCGCGCAATAATTTGGGGCGCATTATTTATTGCCTTTCAAGAAGATAATCCCACGATTGCTATAACAATATTGTCATTTAGTCTTATTATCTCGATTGTTGTATTCGGCCCATTGCTCGGAGAAAAAGTAACTCCGAAAATTATAGTTTTGGCTTGTATTGGAGTTATGGGAGTTATTCTTACATCTTTATCGACATTGAGTAATTTTGAAATCTCTTTTGGCGCGATATTGGCGCTAATAGTTCTACCTGTAGCATCAGCGGGAACATTTATTCTGCGCAAAGTTCAACAATCTGTACCTGCAACAACGACGCCAACATATATGTATATTTGGATCGCAATAATCTATACGCCGATCATGTTTTTCATAAATCCTGAGTTTAATTTCTCTAATCATGAGTACTTTCTAATTTTGGTTTTAACAATAACCGGCGCAGGGGGACATTTCCTGTTTTCGCTTTCTCAGTCACGAACATCATTTAGATTTAATGCAATAGCTTCAACTATACATACGCCTTCAACGGCCATATTTTCATGGTTGATACTTGATGATCTTTTAAAACCTCACCAATTGGTAGGTATGATTATTGTTACAGCAGTGGTTGGTTATGTATCAGCTACTTCGAAGAAGAAAAAAGATCCAGAACAGAGTGAAAATCTGGTATTAGACCACTAATTTTCAGTTCACGTAGAGAGTCGTCGAGATTTTCGCTATCAATAGCAAAAGTTCTTATCCCAGCACTTGTTGCGCTTTCTAGACCCGCATAAGAATCTTCAAAAACCACAGCTTCAAAAGGTGTAACTTCCAATACTGCTAACGTTTCCAAATAAGGATATGGCTGAGGTTTTTTCTTATGTGCAGGATAATCTGACGTTGAAGTGATGTGGGTGAAATGCCCAAGCAAATCGCGATTTTTTAGAAACATCTCGATTTCATTTTTTTCAGAAGCCGAACATATTGCCATGTCTAACTTGTTATCCTTTGCAAAATCAAATAGCTCTATGGCTCCGTCTCTTAAAGTAGCATCTGAAACGATTCGTCTATAAGACTCAAAACAAATATCTCGAACCAACATTTCTCGCTCAATAGGTGTCGCTCTCAATTCAAGAGTGCCGTGAATATTCTCAACGCTTTTTTGTACACCTTTGCCAGTATTTTCCCTTAAGAGTTTCATCGGCACTTCGATATTGTAAGTTTCTTTATAGAGTTCGAGAAAAACTTGCTTCCAGATTGGTTCAGAATCAACCAAAGTGCCATCAAAATCAAAGATGATTGCGCGTAATTCCGAAAAGTCCGCATTGAGTTGGCGGTGTTCCTCGCCGATATTGTCCATAACGCAACCATTCTATAACTTATTGAGGAATTAGACTAAAAACATGGCAAAAGATAAACATCCAAGTGCGGGAACTCCTGTGGAACTCGTAAAAAATACATACTCAAAGTTCGAAAATGCAATTGAAGTAAAAAAACAAAGACTCGGACGTGACTCGTTAACCTTTGCTGAAAAAGTTTTAGCAGCTCACTCTGATGACATCAATTCTGTCGGTATCAGTAGAGGCGAAGACTACGCAGATTACCGACCTGATCGAGTTGCGATGCAAGATGCAACAGCACAAATGGCGATGCTGCAATTCATGACTGCAGGATTAAAACAAGTAAAGGTCCCAACGACAATTCATTGTGATCACCTTATCCTTGCAAGAGTGGGCGCGAAAATCGACCTAGGAGTATCACTAGATACAAACAAAGAGGTATTTGATTTTCTCGAAACCGTTAGCGCTAAATATGGAATTGGCTTTTGGAAACCTGGTGCAGGAATTATCCACCAGGTAGTTTTAGAACATTATGCATTTCCAGGAATGATGATGATCGGAACTGATTCTCACACTCCAAATGCAGGTGGACTTGGTAGTATTGCAATCGGAGTTGGCGGAGCAGACGCGGTAGACGTAATGTCAGGATGGTCTTTTAATACTAAAGTTCCCAAGCTCATTGGAGTAAAACTCACCGGCAAACTAAAAGGCTGGGCCTCTCCGAAAGATATTATCTTAAAACTTGCAGGTATCTTGACTGTCAAAGGTGGTACGGGATCGATAATCGAATACTTCGGTGAAGGTGCTGAGTCGATTTCCGCAACCGGTAAAGCGACGATATGCAACATGGGCGCAGAGATCGGTGCAACGTGTTCGGTTTTCCCTTACGACGAATCTATGGATCGATATCTTCGCGCAACTTCTCGTAGCGACATTGCAGATCTTGCTAAAGAAAATAGAGGCAACTTGGTCGCCGATGAAGATGTACATCTACATCCCGAAAAATATTTTGATTCAGTGATTGAAATCAATCTCGATGAATTAGAACCTCACTTGGTTGGTCCACATACTCCTGATCTGGATCGTCCTATTTCTGAAGTAGCTCAAGCGGTAAAAGATGAAGGGTATCCTGCAGAGATCTCTACTGCTTTGGTGGGATCGTGTACTAACTCTTCTTATGAGGATATTTCTCGTGCAGCACATGTCGCTCGCCAAGCATCGGCTAAAGGTCTGAAAGTAAAAACACCACTGATGATCACTCCAGGATCAGAACAAGTTCGTGCAACAATTGAACGCGACGGCTTACTTGCTGATCTTGAGGCTATCGGTGCAACTGTTTTAGCAAATGCATGTGGACCGTGTATTGGGCAATGGCAGCGAGATGATCTCGCTCCAGGTACAGTCAATACAATTGTGAGTTCGTTTAATAGAAACTTTCCAAAGCGAAACGACGGACGTGCAGAGACGTTGAGCTTTATTGGCTCTCCTGAAACAGTTGTTGCTTTTGCTTTACATGGAAGACTTGATGCTGACTTTACAAAACAACCGCTAGTTGGCTCAGATGGTGAAGAATTTGTGTTGCAATTCCCGACTGGATCAGAACTTCCTGAAAAAGGTTTCGATGAAGGCAACACGCACGAATTAGGTTTTGCAGCACCACCAGAAGATGGATCGAGTGTCGAAGTCAAGATCGCGCCTGATAGCGAACGTTTACAAGCGCTTGAGCCTTTTGAGGCTTGGGATGGTCAGGATTTCGTCGGTTTGAAAGTTTTAATGAAAGCTGAAGGTAAATGTACAACTGATCATATTTCTCAAGCTGGTCCGTGGTTGAAATATCGTGGACATCTAGAAAATATTTCTGGAAATCTGTTTTTAGGTGCGAACAATTCTTTCGTTCCAGGAGAAGCTGGTTTTGGAATTGATGTGCGTGATGGTGAAAAAGTTTCGTTACCTGATTTAGCAAAACGATATAAGCATGCAGGTATTCGATGGTTAGCAGTAGGTGATTCAAATTATGGTGAAGGTTCTTCTCGCGAACACGCAGCAATGCAGCCAAGGTTTATGAATGGGGTAGCAGTCATAGTTCGTTCATTTGCGAGAATACATGAAGCAAACTTGAAAAAACAGGGAATGCTTCCGCTCACATTTGCAGATCCAGCAGATTACGATTTGATTCAGTTTGATGATGAAATCGACATTGTTGGACTGGCAGAGTTGTCACCTGATTCTCAAGTGCAAGTAAATATCCGCCATAGCGACGGAAGCGAAAATTCAATCTTGTGTAATCACACAATGAGCGAAGAGCACATCGCCTGGTTCAAAGCAGGCTCTGCACTCAATGTCCTACGCAATTAGACCCTCCCGGAGGACTGACCCTCCAAAAGGGACTAATTGACTTGATTCTACCTAATGGGAATTAGTAATCCACCCTTAGGTTTTACAACTACGTCATTAGTGATATCGTAGCCAAATGCCTTTGGAGTAGTGAATGCTTCAGACTCACTTGTGAAAAATGATCCGTACAATTGATTCGAGGTTGATCCGAATCTAACGTTTCTTAGTGAAACAGCATCTTCATCTACATCGCGTGGAGTTATTGTTCTTACAACTTCGCCAGTCGCTAGATCTACAATTTCTAGCCGGGCTGACTCTTCAGATGTGATATCGACAGGATTCGTTAACAATAAAGTTCTGTTTCTTTCGGAAATAACATCGAGGATGTAGCTATTCTCGTCGTACCCACTCCAGAAATCTGGTTGGAAAGAGATATCATTAAGATCTGAGAGGGATTTATCTTCGTTTACATCTAGAATTTTCCATCTAAAGTTGAGTTCCTCAAGAACATCACCTCTCGGATTTGATTCTGTACCATTTGCAACTACGGTAACAGTGTTTACATTGACTAGAGCAGTGTCATTGTTTATCCATACTAACGATGAGATTGCAGTGCGCAATTGACCGTCGATTCCAGGACCGAAAGGTGTAGATCCATCTACATCGTATGGAAAACTGTCTCCGAGCTCTGGTTTAAGTTCAACTATTGTGTTGCCATTTTCTCCAACTATCTTGAGCGTATTATTTTCGTTACAAGTTCTTTCAATAAGAGCTTTTCTTGAGCCATCATTTGATGGGATTTCAATACTTGCGTTTGATCTTGTAAATTTCCCTGTAGCGAAATTGAAAATCTCGCCTGGAGGTAGAGTATCAAAACGCGAAGATACATCGCGTCCAGCATTGCCACCAAAACATTCATACGCGTTGTATCCAAAACTCAATACACCGTTACGAGTGCTATAGAGTTCAATCCAAGGCAAGTCAGATTCAGTAATTATATTCCCGGTGGTTGTGTCGAAAATGTCGGCACTTAGCAATCCCATTGCCTCGATTCCTTCATTCTCTTCAATTGCATTCAGCAATATAGTGTTCGCCAATAAAGCTTCTTCGGGTGTTAGATCCTCTATAGGCACTGTTTCAATAGGGTTATTGTCTTCTGCAACATCAACATCGTTTGACATTAGTTGCATTGCAACGATTGTAGAAATCAACGCAACAATTAAAAAGCTTGCCGCTATTGATAGATATTTTGTGCGCGAACTTACTTTGCTCGCGCGGTTGTTTGATTCTTCCATGATATTTCTCCATTGTTCTTGGTTTGGTTGTTCGTTTGTGCTTGCTAATGCATCCAATGCATTGCTTACTCTTGTGAGTTCTTCGTTTGTGATATTTGCGTCTAAATCTCTTTTGTCTATCATCGTTCGTCCTTTAACGCCTTGTTAAGTTTTTCAATACCTCTTGAAATGTGTTGTTTGACTGAACCCACACTGATTCCGAGTTCAATTGCTATTTCTTTATGGGTCATAGATTGGGTGTGAGCTAGCGCAATGCACTCGCGTTGTCGCCTCGGGAGAGATGCAAGTGCATTGGCTATTGTTTTCGCATCGATAGGTAATTCATCAGCAGTTGGCGATGCGATAGGTGAATCAGATTCGATCTGTACACTACTTAAGTGCTTCCTTGAGACTGCCCTCTTGCGTAAGGTTGATCTCGCCTGATTCATCACAGCAGTTTTCATATATGAAAATGCATCTGTGGAGTGAAACGTTGGTTTTGTAGTTAATGCTTTTACGAAAGCTTCTTGCACTACATCAGATGCTGTTGTTGTGTCGTCGACAAGCACTCTTGCTAATCGAACTAGATCGTTATATTTGTTGTAGTAAACAACTTCTAAATCAGATGAACTCACTCGAACATTTTGTTCGAAATTCAACTGAACTTTTGTGATAGTTGTTTCATTTCCGTATGCGATCATGGCTGACTAGACGCTTGCAGGAGTCTTTTAGTTGACAAGATTCTTAAAAATCAAAAACAACCATCACAATGAGAAAAGGTCCGTCCTTTTCTTCTTGTGATAACTTGTACCAACACAAGAATAGACAAGATTCAGAGGACGGACCTTTTCTCGGAGAGTGTGCTGAGGAGGAGGTCGATGTCTTGATCTGTAGTGGCGTATCCCCAGGAGATACGAAATGCGGACTCTGAAATATTTTCATTGCCAACGACACTTGTAAGTTCCATCGAAGGCTCGAATTCTTCAGAGCCGCAAGCTGAACCTGCGTGAATGTTGATTCCATGAGAATTTAGTTGCTGAACAATTACACTAGCGGCCATTCCTTCGAAATATCCGCAAACTATATTTGGTAAACAAGGAGTGTCTTCACCAATAATTTTTACTCCTGCTTTTTTTAATGCGCTGACAATATTCGATCGATGTTTTGTACTTTGTTCTATTTCAATTTCAATGTTTCTCTGGAGTACTTCGCAAGCAGTTCCGAATCCTTCAATTCCAATCATGTTTTCTAATCCGGCACGTCGCGCACGTTCCTGCGTCGATCCTGGCAACAGTGGAGTTAGTTGTCTTCCTGTTCTCAAAATAAGCGCAGCAACACCGCTAGGTCCACCAAAAACTGAAGGATCAATTGTCAAAGCGTCAATATCTAGTTCATCAAAACTGAACTTATAATTACCATTAGCGATTCTTGCATCAACGTGAATAAGAGAATCAGAATTTTGAGATCTAATAATTTCGACCGCTTTATTTATATCTTGTAACGTGCCAGTATCTGGATGAGCGAAAGGAAGCGTGATAGCTAAAGTTGAGGAGTCAACTATTTTGTTCAACTGCTCTAAATCTAGTTGCGCATTTTGATTGGCCGATATAATTCGTGAATCAATGTTTTCTCGCAACCATATTTCTTTGATTACTTTTGAATCATAAGGGGTGCCGACAACATTGAATCGATCAGAATAAGAAATTGCATCTCGAAAGCTTTGTTCCTCTCGTGGGATAACCCCATAAGCGAACATTGCTAAAGACTCGGAAGATGAACCTGTGAAGATGACTTCGCTGGCCAAACATCCAACTAATTCGGCGACTTTTTGGCGGTTTTCCTCGATTCTGTACCGAGAAATAATCGCTTCATCATAAAGTCTGCGTGGATCAAAACTGTCACTCCGAATGAATTGGGAGATAGCTTCACGCACTTCTTCACGCATAGGCGCGCTAGAGGCATAATCGAGGTGTACACGATGAGTCATATCACCACCATGTTAGTTAGCATATAGACCATGGACACTACGCAAAACGAAAATCAGGACCGTCAAGTACCCAAAGCTAGCCCTAATCCTTTCACTAATTCATCGACCCGGGTTATCGCAATCGCATCTGGAAAAGGCGGTGTTGGTAAATCATCCCTAACAGTCAATCTCGCTATTGCGCTAGCTAATGAAGGTAAAAAAGTTGCAGTAGTAGATGCTGATGTGTGGGGGTTTTCAATGCCTCGCATGTTGGGTGTCGATCGACCGCCAGAAGTAGAAGGCGAGCGTATCGTTCCTCCTGATGTTCACGGTGTCACATTAATCTCTATGGGATATTTCGCTCGCGAGGATCAACCGATCATGTGGCGTGGGCCAATGCTTCACAAAGCTTTGGAACAATTTTTGACCGATGTTGAATGGAATGATCCAGACTATCTATTGATAGACATGCCTCCAGGTACAGGTGATATTTCTTTGTCTATTGCTCAATTCTTACCGAGGGCAGAAATGGTAATTGTTACAACGCCTCAGATAGCCGCGCAAAGTGTCGCTCAGCGCGCAGCTTTCATGGCAAAGTCAGTTAATCTTGAATTAACAGGTGTAATCGAAAACATGAGTTACTTTACAGGCGAAGATGGAAAACGATATGAAATTTTTGGTTCGGGTGGAGGAGAAGCTTTAGCAGATCGGTTAGAAGTTCCTTTGTTAGGAAAAGTTCCGCTTGTACAAGAACTTCGTGAAGGCTCTGATAAAGGTAAACCAGTTATAGTTGAGAATCCTTCAAGTGAAGCAGCGGTGGAGATTACGAAAATCGCAAAAACCTTGATCGAGACTTATATGCCTAAGAAAAAGTTCCGCAAAGAACTATCTTTAATGGTCGAATGACCAACCTTTCAGTTGGCGCTAAAAGCGATGCAAAACCGATCTCTTTTCCCGCCAACTTGTGAGAAATGTTTCCAATAAACCTTTTGAAGGGCTAGTTGCTGTAGGATGTAGGAATGAGTATTGACGTAAAAATAGGTGTTATACAGCACCCACACGAAATAGATTTTGAAATTGACAATGATGCAGATTCATTTATCTCTACCATTCAAGAGGCTGTTAATAGTGAACAGCCGTTAGTTTGGGTAACTGATTCTAAGAACAACAAAATTGGTATTCCAGCTACAAAAATCGCTTTTGTAGAAATACGGAATAACGATTCTGAAAAGCGTGTTGGATTTGGAGCATAACGAAGTACTTACTTTCGTTACTGGAAAAGGCGGAACAGGAAAGTCTTTTCTATCTTGTTTGCTAGCCGTTAAAAGTGCTCATGAGGGCAAAAGAGTTCTCCTAATCGACTCAGAAAATACGGGCGATCTGACAGAAATTTTCGAACATGAGCAGGTCGGATATGATCCTGTAGAAGTTTATAACAATGTCTGGATCTCTCAGATCTCAACGGATGATTCTTTAGCTGAGTATCTCAAACTTTATGCAAAAGTGCCAACATGGGCAAAGATCACTCCATTGGCAAGGCTTATTGATCTTGTTTCCCATGCAGCTCCTGGTGTTAAAGAAATTCTCGTTTGTGGAAAAATCTGTTTTGAAACAAAAAAGATTATGGATGGTGAATCCGACTTTGACGTAATTATCGTTGATGCGCCAAGTTCAGGACACGTTATTTCGTTATTGGATGCACCCAATGCGTTATCAGAGATGGTCTCAAAAGGAGGCTTACAAAATCAAACGCAGTGGATGTCTGAAATATTGAAGGCGAATTCAACAAATGTAGTTATAACAGCTTTGCCCGAAGAGGTAGTTGTAAGCGAAACTAAACAGCTTGTTGATGAAATTACTTCTAGGACTTCTATTTCGATTCGAGAGATTATTCTTAACAGAGATATCTCTTATGACCTAGATGAAAAATCGATTCCTAAAAAAATAGATTCTGATTCAAAAACTATCAAAGAGGTTTTCGAATATTATAAACAGCAAGTGAAGCAGTCAGTCGAGATCAGAAATTCATTTCCGAAACATACGATCACGAGCTTTCCTCGAATCATGATTGAATCACCCAATATTAGAACGTTGATTAAATATCGAGATGCTCTTTTGCCTATCGAGGTGAAGAAATGAATTTAATTGCTGAAATTGCGCGTTCTCCAGTTAGTGTCACGACTGGAACGGGAGGAGTCGGCAAGACAACAATTTCAGTTGCAATTGCTGTTGCGTTAGCTCAATCGCAAGGTTCTAGAGTATTGGTTTTGACAATTGATCCAGCACGAAGGCTGGCCGATGTGATGAGTGAAAAACATCTAGACCACGATCCCGTTTTAGTTGATCACAGTAAGTTTTTGGATTCGAAAGTAGTGCAAGGCCAACTTTATGCAGCCATGGTAGATACTCAAAAAGGTTGGGAAGAAATCGTAAAGCGGTATGCAAAAAGTGAAAAAGATGCAGATAGAATTTTTAACAATGAGCTATTCCAAAATTTAACAACGCGCTTTAGTCACAGCCATGATTTTGTTGCAATGGATCAACTCTATAAACACTACAGATCTGGGGAATACGACTTTATAGTTCTTGACACACCACCAACTTCGAAAGCGTTCGGATTTTTTGATGCGCCCCAGGCCCTGTCTGATTTTTTCGGTGGTCGAATGGTGCGCCTTGTCACATCTCCATATCGACTAGGAAATGGAACTGCAGCGAAGATATTTGATTTTGCAAGCCAGCCATTTTTTGCGTTAGCGGACAAAATATTAGGTAAAGACTTTTTAAATGACATCGGAGAATTTTTCTTTTTGTTTCACACAATGTACGACGACTTTGTTAAACGAGCAAATGATATCACCGAATTTTTGACTTCTAAAAAAGTAGAGAGCGTTCTAGTTAATCGCGCTTCACAATTTATTTCTAGAAGCGATGTAGTAACTATGCAAGGCCTAGAACAACGAAATCTGGATTGCAAGATTCAAATAATAAACGGTGTTGCATTTAGTGACGAGGGATTGCTAGAGGTTGAAAAGTATCTTGAAAGTGCAGACTCGAAAACAGATTTCTATCAATTTTTAGAAAGTGATCTGAAAATTCAGAAGCAATTCAATCAAGAGAAAATTTCTCGTATGAATAAAGCATCAGACATAAAGGTAAAGAATAAACCTATAATTGCTACTGTTTCTAGAAAGCCGATGTCAGATGAGATCGAGAGACTAAAAGCCCTGGTAACAGATATACAGAATCTATCTGTTGATGACGATATGGTATAGATATGGCAAGTTTTTCTGAGATTGTTAAACAACATACAGACTTAGATGATGCTGAGCTAAACCACTTGAAAAAGCTCTTGAGAGTTTGGAATACCCTAGCTGACCTTGCTTTTGCAGATTTAGTATTGGTTGTACCTGTTAAAGGCGAGAAGAAGCAAAGGCGCTTTATAGTGAGTGCTAATGTGCGTCCAACTACAGGAGTGACTTTATATCAGAGTGATTTAACTGGCGTTGTTCTGCATATCGAAGACCGTCCCTTACTTGAGCGTTCTTGGACACAGGGTGAAGTGATCGAAGGTGCTTCAACAACTATTGGTCGTGGACAAGAAGTCAGGGTCGAAACAATACCTGTTATGTTTAATGGGCATCCGATCGCCGTCTTGCGTCGTGAATATGATCAAACAGTGGTGAGAAAAAATTCTTCACTGGAGCGTGCTTACATAAATGCTTTTGAAAGATTTGCGCACATGATCGCAGATGGAAACTTTCCGTACGCATCAGAAATGGCTGAGCCTGAAGATGCCCCACGTATAGGTGATGGTGTGCTTTTGCTTAGTAATGACTTTGTAATTCAGTTTGCCTCACCGAACGCTATTTCAAATCTCCATCGATTGGGAATTCACACTGCGGCTGTTGGTGCGCGACTGAGTCAGTTCGGTTTTGATGAGACACCATTGTCGATGGCAGTTCGTGCTAATAACACTATTACCGAAGAAATTGAACGCGGCGAGATTTCCGTTTTGATGAGAGTATTTCCATTTTTGAATCAAGATCGTCCTGATGGTGTTATGTTGATGATGCGCGATGTCACAGAAGTTAGACGCCGCGACAGGTTGCTGCTTTCAAAAGAGGCAACCATTCGAGAAGTTCATCACAGGGTAAAAAATAATCTGCAGACAATCGCATCACTTCTCAGATTGCAAGGAAGGCGACTAGAAGGCGCCGAAGCAAAAGCTGCTTTGGCGGAATCAGAAAGACGTATTCGTTCTATCGCGATTGTACATGAGACTTTAGCTAGAGAGGCGTCGGACTTTGTAAGATTTTCTGAGATCATTTTGCCTTTGGTAGAAGTGGTGCAAGAAGCAACAACATCGGAAGATTTTAAAGTGGATTTTGAAGTCACGGGCGATGCAGGTACGTTGCCGGGAGATATTGCAACCCCAATGGCTGTGATTTTAAATGAGTTGATGCAAAATGCAGTAGATCACGCTTTTGTTCCAAATAGTTCTGGTATCAGGGAAGGTACTGTAAAGATCGATTTATTGCGAAATGATCAAGGCCTGGTTGTTACTGTTACTGATAACGGCAAAGGCCTTCCTGAAGGCTTTAAATTAGAAGATTCACAAGGTCTTGGTACATCAATCATGAATGCTTTAGTTACCTCTGAATTAGGAGGAACTATTCAAATGAAGAATGAAGCTAAAGGTGGAACTAAAGTTACTATTAAGATTCCACTTACGATACGGCGCTCTGGCGCTCGCGACGAATAGTACGTCTTTCCTCTTCGGTGTATCCACCCCATACGCCAGCTTCTTGGTTTGTGTCGAGAGCGAATTCTAAACATGGATTCGATACGGGGCATTGTTGGCAGACTTCTTTGGCTGCTTCAATAGTTTCAATAGCGTGTCCAGTTGAGCCAATTGGAAAAAACAGTTCGGCATTTGAATCCTTACATATTGCACGCATTCTCCAATTTTTGTCATCCCATTCGGTTTCGCGTACCCATGTAAGTGTCATGTTTTTCTCCCTAGCTTTTTGGCGATAAACCATTGTAGAAGTGTTGCCAATAATAAACAAGACCCCTGACCTGGACTTTTATTTTTCCCGGAGGACTGACCCTCCAAAAGGGACGAATCGCCTTAAGGCGATTCGTCCCTTTTGGAGGGTCAGTCCTCCGGTAGGATCGGGGGGTGGAAATAATTGCGCATAGAGGAATGCACGGTGGCGACATAATTGAGAATTCAAATGAGGCTCTAATGGGTGTACTTGCATCTGTTGCCGATGGAGTGGAAACTGATGTGCGTTTAACTTCCGACAATGTATGTGTTGTTTACCATGATTCAAAAACTACCCAATTGAAACATGTCATTGATGCTTCTATTTCTGAAATTCATGAACACGAAGAACACGTTTTACGAATCGAAGAAGCGTTAAGTATTTTCCAAAACTATCAAGGGCTAGTAAATGTCGAAATTAAGCATATATTCGGAGAAAAAGGTTCAGGCCTTGGCGGCAAATGCCTCGAAAAATTGAAAGTTTCAATACAACAAAATCCGATAGATAATTTATTGCTCTCTTCTTTCTCGCACAGAAACATAAAAATCGCCAGACAATTGATGCCAGATATCCCAAGAGCTTATCTCGTACCGGCATTTATGCCGATTTCGATTGCAATACATCGAGCAAAAAAACTGCAATGCAATGCAATACATTTGTATTTATTTCAAATGAGACAACCATTCATCAAGTTCTTTATTCGCAAGGCTCACAAGCATGGTCTAAAAGTACGAGTCCATACGGTCAATAGCGTCAAAGATATGAAACGATTAAAAGCGTTAGGAATCGATGGAGTTTTTACTGATGATGTCGTGTTGCTGAAAGAAAATCTTACGGATTAGGAATAGCGATCTTTAGAGCATCAGGTACGTAAGAGACTTCGGCTTTTTTAATTGAACCAATATAATCACCATCAACTTGATAGGGCAGAGCCGAATTTAAAACCTCGATCGTTGCGTTGTTTACATCATCGCAGTGTGCAACATCTTTGTGGCGCATAACAGTTTTATGTTTACCCATTGCAGATGTCGCTATCCGGATTACTTTTGCTGGAGTTAAAGATCTTATAGCTGTGATTGTAAGTGCATGATTCAAATTAGCGCTAGGAGCCAAAACGACTTCACGGATTCCTAAATATGTCCAAGGAGATAGATTCGAAACTACAACAAGATTGGCTTCACTAAAAACGGTCGGATCGACAGAAAGCATTCTCACGTTTTCTACATTATTGCCTAGCGTAACCTTCATTAACTGTTCTTTGCGATCGAAGTCTTTGATGTAAGTAGCAACTGCTGTTGAGAGTGTCAAAGGTTGTGCAGCGACTTTTTTTAGTTTTGAATTTCGTTCAACTCTGGCAATTACCTCAGCATCAAGTCCTATACCTGCATTGAATAAGAAGAATCGATCATTAATTTTTCCTATCCCAATCCTTAAGTATGACTCATCTTCGATTACTTCTAATAGTTGATCTAAAGCTTCAATCGGATCATTGGAAAACCCTATCGCGCGTGCAAAAACATTCGTGGATCCTCCTGGCAATGGTGCTAATGCAGTATCTGAGTCGATCAGTCCTTGAGCGGCTTCGTTCAGTGTTCCGTCTCCTGCTAATACACAAACAACATCGAAGTCTTCTTGGGCTGCCTTTTTAGCGATGTCAGTAGCATCTCCCCGAGAAGAAGTTTCCCAAACAGTTAAATCTCCTGCTGTCCCAAGTGCTCTTTTTATAATCCGTACTCTTCGAGCAGAGAAACTAGAAGCAAATGGATTAATTATCAGGCCAATTTTTGGAGGATATTTCATTCAACTTAAACACTAGACGCTTAGAAAAAGTCTTACATATGTTTGACGAAAATTTCTCTGTAATGGACGCTTATTGTGAATCTATGTAAGAATAGGGCCATGTTTCAAGGCATTTACCTCCCAGTTATAACACCATTTAAAAGCGATGGCTCTTTAGACATTAAGTCGCTTTCCAAATTATGTGAGCGTCTAGTAGCTGATGGTGTTGCAGGTCTGTTGCCACTTGGAACTACTGGTGAGGCGTCGGCTCTTGACTCCTCAGAACGAGCATTAGTCATTGAAACTTGCGCCAAAGCTGTTTCTGGAACTGATGTTGAGTTGGTAATAGGTGTTGGAACAAATTCGACTGCAACTACTATCTCTCGTATAGAAGAAGTTGCACAATACGATCCGGATGCTGTGTTAGTCGTGACTCCTTATTATGTGCGTCCGAGCGAAGAAGGAATAATCGCACATTTTCTTTCTGCTGCTGAAGCTGCTGATGAAATTGATGCTGATGTGATGCTTTATAACATCCCGGCTCGTACAGGAAGATATGTTTCAACTAATTCTTTGTTGGCAGCTGCAACTCATAAGCGAATCAATGGTGTAAAACAAGCGGTTGGCGGGATAGACGATGAGACGATTGCGCTTCTAGCTTCTCCTCGGCCTTCATTTTCAGTTTTAGCGGGCGATGATGCTTTCATTGCTCCGGTATGTTTTTTAGGTGGAGATGGTGGAGTGAGCGCATCTGCGCATCTGGCTACTCCAATGTGGGTGAAAATGGTTGATCACGCTCGTGCAGGTGAAACTGCTGAGGCATTAGAAATTCACGAAAGGCTTATCGGTATTGTTTCTACTGGTTTTATAGAGCCAAATCCGTCTGTATTCAAAGGTGTTTTAGCAGCAACAGGCGAAATAGAATCTGATTTCGTAAGGCTTCCATTAGTTCCAGCTAAAAAAGAATCTATTGACAGTTGCTTAGAAGTCCTCAAAGCACTTTAGATATCATTTAGATTTAAGGACGAAACGACCTCGGTGTTCCGGAAGGAATTTCTTTAGCTAACTCGCGCGCAATTTGTGGGTGGACCTGCGCAGGAGGAGTTGTTCTCAAATCAATAGTAGTGATTTTTCCTAGTTCGAAATCCGTTTTCAAATCTGCCTTTAAGTCGGCAATTAGTGGAGTAGGGCTTGGAAGTTGATCCAATTTTTCGATTATGTGTCTTAGAGTATTTTGATGTATCGAAGGGTCGCTGCTTGCTATCGCTACTTTTTTAGAGGCAATTTTGATTTGATAGATAAGTCTGTTAAATCGATCGTCTTGAGAATGCATTTCTGCTCGAGCAGAGTCACGAGAGCTTTCAGGGAAAAGATATAGATCGTCAAACATTTGTTGGTTGGCAGGAGGTAGCTCATCAAAAAGTTTTTCAATAACTGTATTTAGATATTCTGTCGATCGTTCAGGAATCGTTGGCAGACTTTGACAAATGTGTACTATAAGTTTTTCTTTTGTAACATCATCAAAAGCGTTCGTGTCTAGATCTTGACCATTGATGGTAATAGAAACATTCGAGCTTTTGAATATGTTTTCTAATAAGGCATCGATAATTCTCGCTTGTAGGCGACCAACGAACTGTTGAGATTGCATGATGATCGAATCTAAATCAAATTCATGTTTTTGAAGTTTGTTGGAGAATGGCAGATTGCCCAGCGCTTTCGCTTGCTTTTCTAGGCGTAGCGCTAGTTGAGTTGCAGATTCTCCTGTATTACCAGGGCTATTTGGGGGCATGGGCAATTTGTCTTCCTTGAATATATTGGGGGTACTTGGTCCATATTATCCCATTTGAGCACGCAGATGCAACACCAAGACCCAGATTTGAGTAAGGGTCCGTCCTCTGAATCTTGTCTATTCCTGTAAGTCTATAAGACAATATAAGACAAGATTCAGAGGACGGACCCTTACTCGGGGGTGGTTAGATTTTGGAACGAGTTAAGTTTTTGATTCTGACTTGTGTGCTCGGGTGACTTGAAAAAGCTTCGTGCCAGAAATTTAAAGTTTCACTTTTAATCGTTCTAAAGAAATTAGTCAAAGGAGCAGATGTCCCCAGTGCAATTGCAGCCAGCAGATCTGCATACAGTTCTTGTCGTCGTCTGAAACTTGCAAGCATGAGTCTCAATCCAAGAGCGAACACAGTAACCCCCATTGTTAATGATAAAGGAAGCGTGCCAATAAATAATCCAACTATGACATATGGCACCCAACATAACAATGCGATGCGTGCAGTCATTGCTAACGTGCTCGACGAAATTTCTTCATCTCGCAATGCTGGTTCTGAAGCTAGATATATTGCAGCGATAATTGCACCGATGATTCCGTAGGAGAAGTTATTCTCCAATGAGTAAGCGACTAAAGATGCCATTGCAGCTGTAGTCACGAACAGCTCGCAAATTGCGATGAGACTGGACCACCGGGTGTTCCATCCAACCAAATGTGAAATCTCATGACAGAGTACTGATACAACTACGTCATAGTTTCTTTCATAATTTTCATCTGAATCGAGTAATAGCAGCAACTGATCGTCAATCAAAATAACAGGATGACGTCCTGCATATAACATGGCTGCGGCAGCAGGACAATTATGAGGAACTCCTAGAATTAATTCCAGTGGAACTATTAGTGCCATTGTTGTTCCTGGAGTTAGACCCATACGACTTTCAGCATCGCGTAAGGCTTGTTTGATCTCTGGCGATGGATGCGAAGATTTTGGGAGATATTTTCCAATCGGTTTATCTCTAAATTGTCGAGTGAGTTTTTCGAAATCAGGTTCAGCCTTTTTAGTTAGACGAGCGCGAATTGCAAAACGAACAAATTTTGTAGTGCGATAATGTGACCTCGCAAAAGTTGCACATGCTGCAACAGTTGCAGCGGCAGTAGTACCTAAAACTGACGCAATGTGCACATGTGAAGCTATAAGTAAGACAATGCCAATTACAGTGGCAATACTTAACACAACAGCGAATACACTCAGTTGTCTTGTGCGTTGTAAGGTCGTTGAAAAATCTATCCCAATATTGTATCGGAGGACTGACCCTCCAAAAGGTACGTATCACCCAAAGCTTTGGGTGATACGTACCTTTTGGAGGGTCAGTCCTCCGATTAGTTGAGTGCGTCTTTAATGAGAGCTTCTTGTTCGATCTCGTGAACAGTAGCGGAGCCTGTTGCTGGAGAAGCACTTGCAGGGCGAGCTACAACACGAAGTGGAAGATCGCCGGCAGACTTGCGCAGTTTCGGCAAGATGTAGCTTGCCGCACCCATATTCGCAGGTTCTTCTTGTGCCCAAACAACCTCAGTTGCACTTGGGTATTTCGCAATTTCTTGAGCAATTAAAGCAGAAGGATAGGGGAACAACTCTTCAACGCGAACTATCACGCTAGGAAGTTTTTCGCTATCACGTCGATCTCTAAGTTCATGACCCAATTTACCAGTACAAAATACAACACGATTTACTTGATTAGCATCAATGTCTGCATCATCTCCAAGTACGGGGTGGAAGTGGCCGTTTGTGAATTCAGTAACTGGAGATTTAACAGAAGGCATCCTCAGATATTTCTTTGGAGTAAATACAATCAAAGGTTGAACGCGTTGTTCTGACATTTGACGTCTTAATACATGGAAATACTGCGCAGCAGTAGTTGGATAAACCACTCTCATGTTATGTCCGGCACAAAGGCACAAGAATCTTTCAATTCGTGCACTTGAATGTTCGGGTCCTTGTCCTTCATATCCATGCGGAAGAAGTAAAGTTAATCTTGAGCGTTGACCCCATTTGTCATCTGCTACAGAGATAAATTGATCAATTATCGTCTGTGCTCCGTTTGCAAAATCACCGAACTGTGCTTCCCAGAGGGTGAGATCATTTAGGGCGCTTACGCTATATCCATATTCAAAACCAAGAGCAGCGAATTCGCTTAACACTGAATCATATACTTCGAATCGACCCTGGTTCTCATCTAAGTTTTTCAGAGGAACATAATCAGTTTCGTTGCTATTATCAACCAAAACTGCATGACGTTGGGAAAAAGTTCCTCTACAAGAATCTTGTCCAGCAAGTCTTACATTTACTCCCTCGAGTAAAAGTGAACCAAAGCTCAATTGTTCTGCTGTAGCCCATTCGACATGCCCAGCTTCGAAATCATTCTCATGTTTTTTGATAATCTTCTCGAGCTTCGGATGAATAGTGAAGTCATCAGGCCAAGAAGAAATTGCTTTTACAACCTTTTCGAGAGTCTGACTATTTACTTTTGTATCAACGATAAAAGGCTCATCACTTATTCTTCGCTCATCTGGTTTAAGCGGGGGAGTGGAACCGCGTGTATCTTCAAAAGCAACTTCTAGCCTTGACTTAAAGTCATCTAGCACTTCTTCAGCTTGTTCGAGAGTGATATCGCCTCTATTGATCAACGTTTCTGTATAAAGTTTTCTTGTACTTCGTTGCTGGTCAATAAGTGCATACATGGTTGGTTGCGTATACGCTGGTTCGTCAGTCTCGTTGTGTCCATAGCGCCTGTAACAAATCATGTCGACAACGACATCTTTGCCAAATGTTTGTCGGAATTCTAAAGCGAGTTTCACAACGCGAATGCAGGCTTCTGGATCATCAGCATTCACATGGAAAATTGGAGCTTGTACCATTTTCGCAACGTCAGTTGCATAAGTTGAACTTCGTGCATCGTCAGGTGACGTTGTAAAACCAAGCTGGTTATTGATGACAATATGAACTGTACCACCAACGTCGTAACCTTGAACTGCAGATAGGTTAAATGTTTCAGCAACAACACCTTGTCCGGCAAATGCTGCATCGCCGTGAATCAAAATTGGCAATACAGTCTGTTTATCATCTGCCTGTAGCTCATCAATTTTTGCTCTGGCCATACCAAGTACGACAGAGTTAACAGCTTCTAAGTGTGAAGGATTGGATGCGAGTGTAAGATTTACTTCTCGACCATCAGGCGCAGTGTGTACACCTTGAGCGCCAAGGTGGTATTTAACATCGCCGGACCCTTGGAAAGATCCGCTATCGAGTTGACCATCGAATTCTTTGAAGATTTGGCCATAGCTTTTACCCAATACGTTTGCCAGAACGTTAAGTCGACCTCGGTGTGCCATGCCAAGTACTGCTTCAGTGATGTAGTTATTTGCAGCAGAATTAAGCAAAAAGTCAAGCATCGGGATCAGTGTTTCAGCGCCTTCAAGACTAAAACGCTTGTGGCCCATAAACTTGGTATGTAAAAAACGCTCGAATGCTTCTGCAGCATTGAGACGCTCCATAATGCGATGTTTCTCTACGAGTTCTGGCTCCCAAGAAACGCCTTCAACATGATCTTGAATCCACTTCTTGTGTTCTGGTTCTTGCATGTGCATGTATTCAATACCTACACTTCGCGCATATGCATCGCGGAGTACTGCCATAATGTCACGCAATTTCATTTGGCGTCTACCGGCAATGCCTCCAGTGGGGAATACGCGGTCAAGGTCCCAAATCGAAAGGCCGTAATGCAAAATGTCTAGCTCTGGATGAGTTTTTACTTCTTTACGATCGAGTGGATCAAGATCTGCCAACAAGTGTCCACGAACTCGATACTGATTTATTAGCTGATAAACATTCAATATTTTTTCATGAAGTTCATTTGAATCTTCATCAGGGTTAGCATCTTGGTTCCATCGAGCTGGTTCGTAAGGAACCTTTAGTGATTCGAAGATCTCATCGTAGAAATTATTTTCACCAATCAAAAGTTCATGAATGATTTTTAGAAATTCTCCAGAAGCTGCACCTTGAATTACGCGGTGATCATATGTTGATGTGAGCGTTATTGTTTTACCAACACCAATTTTGGCCAATGTAGATGGATCTGCACCTTGGAATTCAGCAGGGTAGTCAATAGAACCTACACCTAAGATAAATCCTTGTCCAGGCATCAAGCGCGGTACGCTGTGCTCTGTACCGATCATTCCTGGGTTGGTGATTGTTCCTGTAATGCCAGCAAAGTCATCCATCGAGAGCTTGTTGTTTCGTACTTTTCGGATCAGATCTTCATAACTTGCAAGGAACTGAGCGAAAGTTAAGTGGTTGGCATCTTTAATTCCGGGTACCATCAAAACGCGAGAGCCGTCAGGTTTTTGAATATCGACTGCTAAACCAAGATTTAACTTGTTATGTTGAACCATAACAGGGCTGTCGTTTTCATCGACACCATAAGAAACATTCATCGAAGGAATTCGCTCGACTGCTCGAGCTGCTGCGAAAGCGATAAGGTGGGTAAAAGAAACCTTCCCTCCACCATGTCGCGCAAGGTAATTATTGATGATGGTTCTATTTACTTCCATCAACTTTGCAGGAACGCTTCGCACAGAAGTAGCAGTCGGAACACTAAGTGAGTATTCCATGTTTTCAGCGATTTTCGCAGCAACACCTTTTAATGGCTGAGGAACTTCTCCTTCAAGTATTGTTGGTGCGCTTTGGTGGTTTTTGCTTATTGTTGGCGCATCTTGTTGTGATGGTTGTCTAACTTGGGTAGAAGGAGTGGATACAGATAATTCTTCACGAGAGTCCCTCTCAGACTTTGGTGTATAGTCAGCGAAAAACTCTTGCCATCCTTCAGAAACGCTTGATGGGTTTTGAATGTACTGCCGGTACATCTCTTCGACGAGGCCGCTATTGGGTCCAAAATCAGATAATGAAGATTTACCATTTGTTACTTTTTCATTCGATTTGTCTGTTGAATTGCTCATTAGTATTTCCAGGTTAGAAGGTGTGTTTGCGCATTTATCTTATCCGTAATCTCCATCGACTTCCTAACTCTCCGGAGGACTGACCCTCCAAATCAGACAAATCGCATATGTACCTTTTGGAGGGTCAGTCCTCCGGAAAGGGGTTAGCGGCGGGCGGCTAGTAGTTCTGAAATTCTGAATGCCAAGTCCAATCCTTGTCGAGCATTTAGACGAGGATCGCATCGCGTTTCGTAGCGAGATTCTAAATCTTCGAGCTTATCCACTCCGCCTATACACTCAGTCACATTGTCGCCAGTCATTTCTAAATGAACACCACCAGGCCAAACATCTGCTGTTGAACAAGAATTAAAAAAGCCTTCGATTTCACGCAACACATCATCGAAGTGTCGAGTTTTGAAACCTGATGCATGCTTAAATGTATTTCCATGCATTGGGTCACTCATCCAAACGACAGGATGTTCTGACTCTTTAACCTTTTGCATGATTGGAGTCGCGACATCTTCAACACTGTCAGCCCCTGCACGAATTACTAATACAATCTTTCCATCTTCACGATGAGGATTTAGTGCATCACAAAGTTCAAGTGCATCGTCACCAGTTGCGCTAGGACCTAACTTAATTCCAATTGGATTATTTATTCCGCGCATGAATTCAACATGAGCACCGTCGAGTTGACGAGTGCGCTCGCCAATCCAAACTAGGTGAGCGGAGCAATCGTAATAGTCGCCTGTAGTTGAATCTTTTCGAGTTAATGCTTGTTCATATTCAAGTAAGAGCCCTTCGTGCGATGTAAAGAAATCGACCTGGTGTAATTGGTGCTCTCGCTCTAGATCGATTCCACAGGCGCGCATGAATTCCAAAGCTCTTGTGATGTCGCTTGCAATCTGTTCGTAACGATTACCTTCTTCAGTAGAAGCTATGAATTCTTTGTTCCATTCGTGCACTCGAGAAAGGTCTGCAAAGCCACCTTTAGTAAAAGCTCTCAGCAAATTCAAAGTTGAAGCACTTTGTTGGTAGCCTTGCAAAAGTCGTTTTGCATTTGGTTTTCGTGCGGTTTCATCAAAGGCAATGTCATTTACAACATCTCCTCGATATGATGGAAGTTTTACACCATCGCGTTCTTCAAAAGCTTCACTACGAGGTTTCGCAAACTGTCCTGCAATACGTCCGAGTTTTATGGTGGGCACTCCGCTCGAATAAGTAAGAACAACAGCCATCTGTAAAATCACGCGCAGTTTTTCTCGAATGGATGGAGCAGAAAAAGAGTCAAAACTTTCCGCGCAATCACCAGCTTGTAGCACGAATCCTTCACCATTTTGAACGTTGACTAGCTGATTTCTTAGTTCGCGAATTTCTCCTGCAAAAACCAAAGGTGGTACACCTTCTAGTTCTTTAATGACACGATTAAGGACGTCTTGATCCCAATCGGGCTGTTGATGAGCCTCGAAATTTTTCCATGATGATGGAGTCCAGTTTTTTGCCTGATTTGTCATTATAAATATGCTCCAGTTCCAGGAGGAGTGTCCTCGTTTGGTTTATCGGCAGAAACTTGGCCAGACCCAAGCATTCGTTTTCGTACTTCTTCCATCTGAGATTGTGCTGCCATTTGTTGCGTAAAGAGTGTTGCTTGGATTCCGTGAAATAGGCCTTCTAGCCAGCCTACAAGCTGGGCCTGAGCAATGCGGAGCTCACTTTCGCTTGGCGCTGAATCTGCTGAAAATGGGAGTACAACAGTTCTTAGTTCTTCTTGTAATTCTGGAGATAAAATCTCGTTTAGCTCACCGACGCTTCGTTCATGTATTTCAGCTAAATGTTTGCGACCTGCTTCATCGAGTGGCGCACGACGAACTTCTTCGAGCATTGCTCGCACCATTGAAGCGATGCGTATTAACTTGCTTGGTCTTGTAACTTGTTCAGCATTTTCCAATTCGTTATCTGAATTAGATTCGTCAACTATCTCTGGTTTAAGGGGACCTTGTTGTTCTGTCATTGTTTTCTAGGCTAGCTTTCTTTGAATAACTTGTCGTTTGATTTTCAGAAGATGTATTTTAGTCTCAAGTTGTTTTGTTTCGTTAATACAACAGCCATAGTGCTCAATGTTGGTGCATTCAATTGACATCACTTAATCAAAAACGCTGGTAGGGTGGAGGGAGTAATCAGTGTAATTTGAAGGGAAATCATGAGAATACTGGTAGTCGGTGCAGGTGGCGTAGGCGCGAGTGTTGCCGCAATTGCAAACGAACGCGATTTTTTCGAGAAGATGATTTTGGTTGATATTGACCTTGCGAGAGCGAGACAAGCAATCGAGAATTTAGATCAGAGCAAATTCGGTGCCGGCGGAGCAGATGCTTCAAACAAAGAAGATTTGATTAGAGCGATCAAAGAGCATCAAGTTGACTGCGTGTTAAATGCTTGCGATCCAAGATTCAATCCTCCAATTTTTGATGCATGTTTAGAAGTGGGTGTTACTTATTTAGATATGGCAATGCATCTAAGTGAGCCTCACCCTAATGATCCGTATAATCAAACAGGTGTAAAACTTGGAGATCGACAATTTGAAGTTGCTGGTCAATGGGAATCAAAAAATGCTCTTGCGCTAGTAGGAATAGGAGTTGAGCCTGGACTCTCTGATGTGTTCGCACGTTATGGTGCTGAGAAGTATTTTTCTGAAGTTGACGAAATAGGTGTTCGTGACGGTGCGAATATGACCATCGAAGGATATGATTTTGCTCCAACATTTTCTATATGGACTACTATTGAAGAGTGTTTGAATCCACCCGTTATTTGGGAGAAAGATAAAGGGTTTTATACAACTGAACCTTTTAGTGGTGCAGAAGTTTTTCATTTTCCTGAAGGTATTGGTGATGTCGAATGTGTCAATGTTGAACATGAAGAAGTGTTGCTTATCCCTAGATATTTAGATTGCAATAAAGTTACTTTCAAATATGGTTTGGGCGATGAGTTCATTGAAGTACTTAAAGTATTAAGAAAAACAGGACTGGATTCGACCAAGCCGGTTTTAGTGAGAGGTTCTGAAGTTGCTCCTCGAGATGTAGTGGCAGCAACCCTACCTAATCCTGCGCATTTAGGAGATCGAATGTATGGAAAAACTTGTGCAGGTACATGGATATCAGGATTAGATAAAGATGGAAATAAAATCGAGAAATATCTTTACCATGTAATGGATAATGAATATTCAATGAATAGATGGAACCATCAAGCAGTTGTTACCCAAACTGCTTTAAATCCAGTAATTGCTATGGAACTTTTGGCGAAAAAGATTTGGTCGGGATCAGGAGTTCAAGGTCCAGAATTTTTTTCACCTAATGAATTTCTAGATCTACTCAACGAATACGATTCACCATGGGCATCAATGGATGTACCCCGATAGAGAAAAGGTCCGTCCTTTTCATCTTGTGATAAATTGCAATAAGATACTCGATGCAAGAATAGACAAGAAGAAAAGGACGGACCTTTTCTAGACGAGTTCGGTGATTCTGTTTAGTGCGTTCAAAGTCGCGCGAGCGGCAGCTTCAATTGGAGATTGACCACCAGCAATACCATGGCGAGTATCAGTTCCTTCAGCATTGGTAAGCCCAATAGCTACAAGGCTTGCATGTTCTGGTCCGGGCTCTAATGTGCGCGCCCATTCAGCATGAAATTCTTGAGCGCCTTTAAGCTCCTCGATAGCTGAAACTGTTGCATCAATTGCTCCAAGTAAACCTCTGTTTGTCGGAGCTCTACCGATTGTTCTCATTTCGTCATACGCAAGGTGAACTTCGATTTCGCTGTTATCGCTCGAAGTTGAAACTGTAAGCAGAACAATTCTTTCAAATGATTCTCGAGGAACTCTTCTTTCATTAAAGTCTTCATTGGTTTCTTCTGCAACTAGATCAACGTCGCTTTCAAGTGCCTCTTCAAAAGTTTCAGGTTGTGGATCTTCTTGGTCGTCAAGTTCAACTTCTTGTATTACTGTGTCTTCTTCAACATCAATTTCGTCGACAACTTCAACTAATTCTTGATCTTTAGAGCTAGGCAATGAAATCGATCCAGCTTTTGATGGAGCAGAGTCCTCAATTTCTTTTGGTTCTTCAAAATTGCTTGCAAGTTTTGGTTTTGTAGGGTTGTTTTCACTTTCCTTTGATGCATTTTGATCTACCCAGCGAACTAACTCAACAGCAACAGGTGAACTAGAATGTCTTTGTGCAACACGTGTTGCTTCGAAAGGCAATGCTGCAGTTTTTGCATCTTTAGCTACAAACAATTGGATATATAAAACATCGTGTTGTGTTGAAAAACCTACAGTTCTAACACCTTGAAGTTTTCGCAGTTCTAGTTCAAGTACATCTAGTTGTGCATTTACCATTTCAATCCTTTAACGGTTTAATTCTTCGCTTTTGCTTCGTAGAGTCTTTCATCTGCAAGTTTGAATAGCGTATCGATGCTGTCAGCTTCGGATGGACATATTGCAAGACCGTAACTAAAACCAATTGCGGGTTCGTTGCCATTTACCATTGCTATTCGCTCCAAAAGTGGTGGTACATCTTCAGGTTCTGTTTCAGGCAAGATAAGTGCGAATTCATCTCCACCAATACGAGCTGCGTTGTCACCAAATCTCAATATGCGACGGAAACGGTCTCCGAGTGAACGTAGTGCAGCATCGCCTGCTTGATGGCCTTGTTCATCGTTAAGTTCTTTGAATCCATCAAGGTCGATCAATACAAGTGTGAATGGCCATTGATATCGAACTGATCGAGCAACTGCCATGTCTAATAGTCGATCGAAACTTCTACGGTCGTAAAGTCCTGTTAGTGAATCATGCCAAGCATCGTATTTCAACAAATCCATTCGTAAGCCAACAGCACAAAGTTGCGCGATTGTTTGTGTCTGAGAGTCAGGTATAGAAATTTGAGGTGAAGTATAAAGTCCAGGTTCGTAGTCAAGATATTTTTCGTCATCGCCTACAAGCGGTCGGCGATCATATGTAAATACTTGTTTACCTAAACCTGGTTCGTAAACGACCAAGATTGCATCTTCTAGCTGATTTTCTTCAACTAATTCATGAAGTGCTTTGTAGACAACACCAATTCCAGGTGTGTCTTGGGTGAGGTCATCAAGCAGGCGAGAAAATAATGTATCCAAATTCGCCCCCTCCATGATCGGTGTAGAAACTTCCGCCTCTTCGTATTTGGGCGTTTCTTCCTTATTTATTGTACTACTTTTCTTGTCTTCACCAAAAATATGGGGTGCATGGATTTTGACTCGATCTTCTTTTTCGTTAATTTCTTCTCGATTTTCAACATCAGAAGTCGTATTTTCTCTCTCAGCTTTATCTTTTGGAGTCTCATATATAGATGCTGGAGGAAGGAGGGCAGACAGTCCTTTTCCTAAGCCACTTTGGCGATTCACTAAATAACCTCCTGGTGAAACTGGATATCCCAACAATCACACAATTATGTTTATATTCTGTTCCCCCAGAACGAAACAGTATAGAACATTAAGGTTAGATTTTTACAATAGATGCTGATTTATCTATTCGAAAAGATCTCTAGTTTTGATTTTGCTAGATAATAGTAGTGATGCTCCCATTAGCGCGAGCAAGATTGCTGCATAAATCGTTCTTAATATCCATGCTCCAGTTGCGGAATGTATTCCAAGTACGGTTGAGATAAGAGGATCAATTCTCGGATTCGTTTCGACTTGTCCTTCAACTTCAGGAATCTCTTCTTGCGGATCTTGGGTTTGTGGTTGTTCCTCAGTTGGTGTAGTTGGTATTGAAGTTGTGGGTGATGTTGTTACAGGAGTTGTAGTTGTAGGAGTTTCTTCTTGTGGCTGTGGTCCGCTTGGAACTGTGGTTGTCGGATTTGGAATTGTAGTGGTTGTATCAGAGGGTTGTTGTAAGGTTCTTATAGTTAGTGGTTCAGATTCAGCCGTGGAGATATTGTTCTCGTTGATAGCTTGAACTGTTATTGTGTAATTAGTGTCCTGATTTAGTTGACCGATGGTTGTACCTGAAACATTCCATTGATTTAGTGGCGCCCAATATGTTTCGTTCGTTGGTTCTCCGTTTTGATTGAGATACTGATTTCCAAGTTTCAATGTGTATCTCGTATGGTTGGGATTGTTGTCATCAGTGAGCCATGCGATGAATGAGGTATAACTAATCTCAGTTGCAGTTGGAGCAAGCGGGGTAGAAGCAAAAGTGTATGTTGATGCTTGGTTAGATTGAAGGTCTTGGAGTCCTTGTGGATCTCTAGCGATTGTCGCGAAAGTGTATTGGGTGTTCGAATCGAGTCCAGTAACATCGATTCCATTGTTTGCTCCCCAAGAGTTAAATGTTTGCCAAGTTGGGTCTTGGACTAGCTCACCGTTCTCATTGACATAGGCGTTGCTATCAATCTCGATTATTGCGAACTCGAAACTCTCATCATATATTTCGTTATTGATAACAACATTGATCGAAGTATCTGATGCTGGGGTGACTGTTGGAGGAAGTGGTCCTGACCAAAGAGTAGAGATTATTGTAGATTCGGAATTATCTGTTTCAATCTCATCATTGTTTCGTGCTTTGGTCGAAAGATCATAAGAAGTGTCTTCTTGAAGTCCAGTTACTTCTATTCCAGATTCAGCGCCCCATTGTGAATATGTTTGCCAAACTGGATCTGTTCCAAGTGTTCCATCTTGTTGAACGTATAAGCCATTGATTTCAATAATGTATTGAGTAGAAGCTGGGTTATTCCCTGGGTCAATAGTTGCTATGAAACTAGAAGTTGTTGGTGTTTGAGCTGTTGGTCGCGGCGGTATTTGGGCGAATGTTCTAATACTTTGTAGTGGCGTGTGGGCAGTATTGATGTTGGTTGCATTTCTTGCGACAACGCTGAATGAATACTGCGTATTTGGAGTTAGTCCTTCAATCATGTAACCATCTAGGTGAAATTGCCATTGAGTTTTAGTATGCCATGCAGGATTAACTCCCAATGTTCCATTGCCTTGTAAGAATCGATTTGTCGTAGCTTCACGAATTGCGTATGCAGTGTACGAAGGGTTGATATCAGATGTAAGTTTGATTCGTCCTTTATCGTGAGCAACAACGCTGAGCTGAGGGTCATTAGGAGCGACAGCCAAAGTAACAATGGTTACAGGTTCTGAATACTCAGTTTCTACGCCTTCATGATTTATTGTCACGACTTCAAATGTGTATGATGTGCCCGGAACTAGATCAGAAACTGTAATTTCGGGGGTAGGGTGGAAGTACTTAGTAGTTCCTGTGCTTCCGTCGCTTTGGATATAACAATTGGAACCACACCTATATGCCCAACCGCTTCCAGATCCTCCGCCAGAGTTAGGAACGCTAATGGTTACCGTTGTTTCTTCGGGTTCAATTACTGGAGGTGGAGGAGCAGGAGCGTATGTAGTTGTTGCTCTTACTGAATAAATTGTTTCGACGTAGTCATTGCTTCGAGCTTTTATCTTGAAACTATAAGTAGTATTCGGATCGAGGTTTCCAACAATCACTCCGCTATTTTCATTCCATTGTGCTTTGGTTTGCCAAAGGGGTTCTTCCGAAAGTGTGCCATCTGCTTGAACATAAGTTTCTGGTCCATGTAAGGCTATTGCATATTGTGTGTAGCTTGGGTTGCTGTCACTTCCGACTGAGATTTTTATTTCGAATGGTGAAAGTACATTGGCGTTGGGAGCAGATGGAGTTTGTGCTCTGGTTTGTACTAGAACGCTTGTCGATTTGAGACCTTCATCAATTCCTGAAACACTTGCAACTCGTCGGCTGTAGAGCGTATTTGGTGTCAAACCAGTTTCTGTGTAAGAAACAAGCACGCCGGTTTCGTTAGTAGTGGTTGAAGATTTAGTGCCTCGGATATTTCCTAGTGAATCATAGATCCTGAAAGCTGTTTCATTTTCTGAATTATCTGTCCATGTCCAAGTGATTGAATTGTGTGTGACGTTAGATGCGTGAAGTCCGGTAGGAGTTTCTACTACTACGACATCATTTATTGTTCCGTTCTGAGCGCCCGAAACAGAAATCGAGTTGCAAGCAGAATATTCACTGGTTAAATAGGCAACGCGACCGCCGCCACCTTGACCGCCATTTGTTCCGCCGGCTCCACCATTTGCAGATATCGATCCACCTGTGCAATTAAATTCTTCAGCGCGAATATTGATCGAACCTCCTGAACCTCCACCGCCGGTTGATGCGCCGTTCGATCCGTTGGCTGTGATTGAGCCTGAAACATTAAGTTGGTCGTTGATATCTAATATGATTAGTCCACCACCTGCACCACCTGCACCGCTTTGACCCGCACCACCACCAGAACCTAAATCAGCAGGGTTAGTTGCGCTTCCGTAAATCGCACCTCCGTTTGCGCCGGTGCCGTTTGCTCCTTCGCCACCATGGCCTGCACCTCCGGCTCCACCTGATGCAGTTCCTGATCCTGCACCTGGACCTTGACCACCTTGTTGAGAAGTTCCTCCCGCATAGCCAGCACCGTTTGCTGTTATTGTTCCACCTGTTGCGATCGAAAGTGTATGCGCTTTGATGTTGATTGAATGTTGAAGAGTGCTGGTGTTATTGCTGTGTGTAATAGAGCCTGTATTTCCGATGATCACATTTCCTAAATATTGAGTTGAAGATGTTGCAAATCGAACAAGTCCGTCGATTGTAGTTGTATCACTAACAATTAGATTCGATGACAACAATGCTCTCGTATTGTTTTCGACGATTAAATGTTTCAACGTCAAATCCTCTGTAATTGGTGTGTTCCTATTGGAGAGATCGTAAAGTGGTTTTGAGTTCGTTGCATCGTACTTGTTGGAAATTATTAGAGTTCCTTCTGACTCGTCTAAGGATCGCATATAAATGGTTCCTGCGCCGCCTGTTGTTGTTGAATACGAAGTTGTAATTGCCGCCGCTGTAATGAATCCTGTGGAATTGTTTTCGTTGTAATTTGTTACTGATACTCGACCACCACCACCGGAGAAAAATGGTGAGGAACCTCCATTGGCAGTAATGTTTCCTGAACCAGACCAGTTTGATTCAATGTTTGTGAAGTTGATCCATACTGATCCGCCGGATCCCGAGCCGTTATAGGCAGTACCATAGGTTGCTCCATTTGCACTTATCAATCCGTTATTAATCAAGTTGCCCTCGATGTTTAACTTTATAGCGCCGCCTCCGTAGGCTAACGCAGATCCATATCCGCCGGATCCCATTGTGGTTGGTTCGGTAATTGAACCGTAAGTAGCAGTGCCACCATTTCCTTGTCCTCCGTGACCCGCTCCATAATATTGTTGTCCTGCAGGACTTGGGCCTTCACCAACTGCGTATCCTTTCCCATTAAAATCAACTTTACCTCCTTGGTCGATTACCAAGTCTTTGAAAGTGATTTCTGAGGGCTGCGAAACTTCAGCAGTAATTGTTCCAGCGCTTGTAATTCTTGTATCGGGGAATATATTCACAGAGTTTGTCGAACCTATTATGAATGTTCCATCAATAGACACTTCTGTAATATTTGATGAATTAAATGTTCCGTGATTTGAGAAGGTTGCTCCAGGAGTTAAGTTCAAAGTGTCGTCCGCGCCAAACATCAATGCTCCATAGTTTAAAAGAGTCGTGCCGCTTTCGATGTTTATACTCGTGTTGGGTTGAGTTTGAATACTGGTATTTTCTAGTGTTCTGGCAATCGCTCCTGAAGAAATAGTCAGTGTGTTTATCTGTTCAAGATCTTCTTCTCTAATTAGAGTAAAGGCATATGTGGAAGGTTTAGAACTGTTCGAATTGTATTTGTTTGAGATGGTCAGGGAGCCTCGTTCTTCGTTGATTGATCTGCGGTGTATTGTCCCTGCACCTCCAGAATAAGCAGCAGTTGTTGTTACAGATCCAGCTGTTACGTGGCCTGTAGAGGTATCTTCGGAATAGCCTGTGATAGAAATCCTTCCACCTGCACCTCCATACCATGGAGAAGAACCGCCATTTGCGCTAATAGTTCCACTTCCGTCAAGCGTTGAATGTTCGCCAACAAAGTTGATCCATATCGAACCTCCTGATCCTGATCCTTTGTAAGCATCACCGTAAGTTGTTGCATTAGCAGTAATTGAACCGTTATTAATTAGGTTTCCAGAGATGTTTAGTTTTATTGCGCCTCCACCGTATGCTGAAGATGAACCATAGCCACCGGATCCCATTGTGATTGGTTCCAATATTGAACCGTACTGTTGACTGAAAAGTTCTGGAAGGTATCCATTGTGACCAAGACCGCCATGGCCTGCACCGCGATAATTGTTTGAAGGAGTACCTGGGCCTTGACCCCCTGCATATCCAAGTCCATTGACATCAATTTTTCCACCGTTGTCTATAGTTAAGCTTTCGAAATTTACCTCTGCCGGTTGAGAAGCAACTGTCGTTACTGTCCCTGTTGAGCCGATTACAACTTCACCTAAGTTATTTATTGCAGATTGATTTCCCGAACGGTAAGTGCCGTTAAGGGTTAGGGTTGTGTTAGAGAGGTTAACGGTTCCAAAGTTATTAAGTGAAGCGCTTTGCGAAACTTCGAACTCTGAATTTGTGAAGTTAAGAATTCCGTTAACGTTTAAATTTGCGTTGCTAGCTAAAGTTATTGAACTTAGTTCTGAGAAATCGATCGAATCAGCTAAGCCAATTTCAGCATTGCTTCGTTCTATGATAATTAGTGTAGAAATAATATCAACTACTTCTTGTGAAATGATTGTGGAAGTACCGTTAGTCAAAGTGGAAAGGTTCGAACCATATTTATTAGATATTGTGAGTGTTCCCAGTTGATATTCTGTTAGTCGTTCATATATTGTTCCTGCAGAAGCTCCTGATCTTCCAGAAGCTGTGACAAGTCCAGCAAAAAGGTTAGTTGAGTGTCCAGTGATTGAAATTCGACCTCCACCGCCACCATAAAAGTCTGTGTAGTTGCTGTGACCTCCATTTGCAGATATTGATCCGGAGCCACTTAATGTCGATCCTTCTCCAGTGAAATTAATCCAAATAGATCCTCCTGCTCCTGACCCTTGATTGTTTCCACTGGTATAGGAGTTGCCCAATGATGAAATTGAGCCATTGTTTAATAAATCTCCTTGTATGTTTAATTTAACTGCGCCACCACCGGGAACGGTAAAACCTCCTGAACCCATGGAAGTAGGTTGGTCAATTGACCCGTAGGGCTGGTCATCGCTTATGGCCGGGTTGCCAAAATGTCCTCCTGCTTGGCCTTGACCTGCATGACTTCCACCTCGCCATTGCTGGCCGGGCTCGGGACCTTGTCCACTTGCGTAACCTTTTCCATTGACGTCGATTTTTCCACCGTTGTCGATTGTAAGATTTTCGAAAGTAAGTTCAGCTGGCTGGGTAGCAATTGTGGTGACTGTACCCGTTGAGGAGATGGTCAAGGTTTCTTCGAAGTTCGTTGTCGAAGTTTCGGATACTGTGAATGTTGCATTGAGGGTTACTCCGGATGTTTTTGAAGTAGTGAATGTTCCATTGTTTGTCACGTTTCCGAATGATGCACTTCCTTCGCCAGTGATCGAAACTGTTCCATTGTTTGTGATGTTTGAATTTATGGAAGTAATGAAGTTATTTGTTGAGTTGTTAATAAAGCTTGATGTTGAAGATATCGTCAATCCTCCATTGAGTGTGAAGAGTGTGTTGCTTGTTGGAATTAGTTCAGTCTCTGGTGCAATGAATGCGATAGCGTTTGTATCTACGAGGATTTCGTCAACATTTGTCACATCATTAGTAGCTAGTGGGGTATTGCCAGATGTGATTGTATTTTTTAGTGTCAGTTTTCCGGATGATTCACTAAAGGCGCGCTCAAATATAGTTCCTGTACCTGCATTGCCATAGTGTGATGTACCACCACCGTTAGCTGATATTGATCCTAGGTAGTTGTTGTTCTCATAACCTGTAATTGAAATTCGGCCTCCTCCTCCTTTATAGCAAAATGAATAGGATCCACCAGTTGAGGTTCCTCCGTTAGCTGAGATCGTTCCAGATCCAGAGAAACTGGCGTTAGCTTGAGTGAAATCGATCCAAACTGATCCACCAGCACCTCCACCAGCATTATCAGGACAGCTTGACATGTTTAGTCCATTTGCTGTGATTGAACCGTTCAGTGTTAGTGACTGTGCAATGGATATTTTTGCCGCTCCTCCTCCTGCACGTGAGGCGCCTCCGGATCCTAGAGTTGTAGGTTCTGATACTGATCCATATGTTGAGCTTGACGAATTGGCGCTACCAATTCCTGCGTGTGATCCTCCTTGGGTTGATGATCCAGCACCAGGACCAGACCGTTGAGAGAAACCAAGTCCATCTAGATTTACTTGACCACCTACTTCAACTAACAAGTTATTAAATGACAATTCAAGTCTTTGGCCAGCGGGATGGTTAATCACACCTGTACTTGAGAGTTTTACATCATCGGGGAAGAGGTTTGATGCTTCGTGATTGGTGGTTAGTGTGCCTCCAATAGTAAGTGATCCTAATGAAGTCGCATTAAGTGTTCCGTAGCTAACGAGACTTGAAGATGCAGCGACTGTAAATGTGTTTTGACTTCCGAATGTTAATTGACTTGTTGTAGGTATTTGTATAAGGCCACTTGCATTTAATTCAATGTCTGTGTTGTCGGGAATCGTTAGCGTAGTGTTGTCGGCTGGAAATAATCTTCCGTGTGCATTGATGGTGATTTTGTTAACGTCGACAAGGTCAGAGTTAATAATCGGAGTTGCGCCGGAGCCAAAAGAGTCTGCAAGAATCAATTCACCTTTTGTGGCTCCAAATTCTCTTACAAAAACTGTACCTGCACCAGAGTTACCATTGTTCGATGTTCCTCCGCTATTTGCCCTAAGTGAACCGCTGAACGTATTAATGTCCAAGCCAGTTATTGCAACTCGACCTCCGCCACCTTTCCCGCAGAATCCAGAATTTCCTGTACCTCCATTTGCTGAGATCGTTCCGTTTCCATCAAATGTTGTTGTTTCGTTTTCGAAATTTACCCAAACAGAGCCTCCAGCTCCAGTTGATCTTCCGGTTGCGCAGGATGTTCTGTTGGTTGCGTTTGCTGAAATCGCTCCGTTATTTGTCAAAGTGTCGGCAACATTGATCTTGATTGCACCACCACCTGGATTATCACCTCCACCTGATCCCAAAGTTGTGGGAGCACTTACCGAACCATAAATAGAGTTGTGGGATTTAGCAGTACCGATACCTGCATGAGAACCTCCGATGTAATAACCGCCGGGAGCAGGACCATTGCCGGCTGCGAATCCTCTGCCGTTAGAAGTGATACTAGAAGAACTTTTGACTTCCACAACGTTTGCATTGATGGTTGAACCCACACCAAGTGCGGTATTGCTTAAAACATCTATAAATCCATTCGTTACGCCATCTCCAACCGTTAGCGTATTTAATTCATGAGTTGTGTTTCCAGCAATTGTTAAGGTTGCGCCGTTAGAGATTGTTACGTTTCCGTAACATTGGTTTGTGGACCATGTTGTGTTGGTTGTTATTTGGAGATCTTCAACAGCGCAACCGTAGTTAACATTTAGTGGGATGACATAGTCTTGTAGTTGGGGTTCTTGTCGTTGAGTTGAATTGAAAAAAGCTAAAAGTAAAACAATCGCTAAAAACATCATGAACGTGAAGGTTGAAACAACGGCTTTACGCCAAGTAAACATAGGAAAATTCCTAACAACCAACAACATATATATAATGTCGGCATTTGAAGTTTAGAAGTAAGTTTTTAGACCTCTATATAGGTGTTTTTGAATCAAAAATGATTCAAAAGACCTATGAAAAATTCGTTTTTAATCTACTTTTCAAACAATTCACATTCCATATTTGGAGGAGTTAAATGACCAAAAGTTAAGCTTAGGTAATGTCTATCAATACAAAAATTTTTCCAAGCTCGTTTTCAAAAGATGATTCCGGCAAAGTAAGCATCGAAAATACCAGCATCGAAAGTGTTGCTCGTACATTTAATACGCCGGTCATGGTGTATTCAAAAAAAGATATTGTTGAAGAGACTAAGAAATTTGTTGAGGTATTCGATCGAGTTTTGTATGCATCAAAAGCAGCTCCAATTTTGGCCATTGAAAAAACGATTTTCGAACTAGGAGCTGGATGTGATGTCGCTTCGTTGGGAGAACTTGAAGTTGCATTGAAAGCAGGATGCAATCCGGAAATGATCGTGATGCATGGAAACAATAAATCTGTTGATGAAATTAAACGATGTATTGAAGTCAATATTGGTCGAATCGTTATTGAAGACGAACTCGAATGTGATCGTATAGAGAAAATTGCAGCAGAGCTTGGAGTTACTAATGTCGATGTTGAACTCCGATTAACGCCCGGGATTGAGGCTCATACTCACGAAGCAATTATGACTGGTGCGATTGATTCCAAATTTGGAAGCACAATCGAATTTGATACAGCTAAAGAAATGGTAGATCGAATTGTTCAATCCGATGTATTGAATCTCAAAGGATTGCATTGTCATATCGGTTCACAAATATTTGATCCAGAACCGATGGCTAAAGCTGCAGAAATAATTGCTCAGTTTTATGTAAATCTGAAAAACGAGTATTCCGAAAAAGGTATCGAGTTGAGTTTGAATGAAATAAATGTTGGTGGTGGATTCGGTATTCACTACGAAGAACAAGATGATCCGCCTGCACCTATAGAAATGGCAAAGTCTGTAAAGGCTGCTATACATAAAGTCTGCGAACAAAACAGAATTGCAGATCTAGAAGTTTGGGTGGAGCCTGGGCGTGCGTTGGTTGGCCAAGCTGGAGTAAGTGTTTATGAAGTGGGATCAGTAAAAACTATTCCTGGCATTCGTAACTACGTAGCTGTCGATGGTGGGATGAGTGACAACTTACGTCCCGCAATTTATGGAGCCAAGCATGCTGTGATGATCGATGGGAAAGATTCGTCGAGTGGGTCTGATATTTTTACGATTGCAGGAAAACATTGCGAAGAAGGCGATCGATTAGCGACTGATGTTGAATTGCCTAGCAATGTAGAACCTGGAGATTTGTTGATTCAAGCTTCTACTGGAGCTTATTCATGGGCGATGTCATCTAATTACAATATGTTGACAAGACCGGCTGTTGTATTAGTAGATGGTCAAGAGGTGACGGAGATTGTTCGCCGCGAAACAATCGACGACCTGCTAGCTCGCCATAGGGTCTGACCCTATTTACAATAGGGTCAGACCCTATGACGAGAAAAGGACGGACCTTTTCTTAATGGGCTTGAGTTTTGCTGATGTATCGACGAGACTATTCGGATGCGAAGAATAAATCTAGGTCTTATCGGTTGTGGTGTAGTTGGTGCTTCTTTTGTTAACCAATTAAATGAAAGACATCAAAGAATTATTAACGAGTACGATATTGATTTTCGTATCCCTAAAATTTTAGTGCGTAATACTGAAGTTCAACGCGAAGTTCCTCAACAGAGCATCTTGTTTTCAGCCAGTGACAGTCCTCAAGCAGTTGAGAATGTATATACAACCAACAGGAATGAAATACTGTCAGACGAAATCGATCTTGTTGTTGAAGTCGCTGGTGGAACTGGTGATGCTTACGAAATAATAAAATCTGCACTTTCTTCTTCTACTCCTGTTGTGACAGCAAATAAAGCTTTGTTGGCAGAGAAAGGAAAGGAGCTATATAAGTTAGCTGTAGAAAACGGAATCGATTTACTTTTTGAAGCAGCAGTAGCTGGTGGAGTTCCAATAGTTCGCGCTTTACGTGAATCTTTAGCTGTAGAAAAAATGAAGAGCGTAAAAGGAATACTTAATGGCACAACAAATTTTATGTTGAGCCAGATGACAAAAAATGGAACCAGCTATGAAGACGTTTTAGCTCAGGCTCAAGCTTTAGGTTATGCAGAAGCAGATCCATCTGCAGATGTTGAAGGGGGAGATGCCGCAGCGAAAATTGCGATCATTTCTTTACTTTCTACTGGTACTAATGCCTATCAGCAAGACGTGAAATGTGTGGGTATTACTGGAGTTACTGCACAAGATATACAGACCGCTAAGGATTTAGGTTATGTCATTAAATTGATCGCTTTAGTTGAAGAGAAAAATGCTGATGAAGTTTTCTTGAGAGTCGAGCCGACTTTTGTGCCGACAACACATCCATTTTCTACAGTTCATGATGGCTTTAATGCTGTATATGTCACTGGAGAAAAACTTGGAGAGATAATGCTCTATGGTCCAGGTGCTGGAGGTGACCCAACTGCGTCAGCAGTTCTTGGTGATGTAATGGATGCAGGAATCAATATCGCAAACAATCGAAAAGGTGCAATTGTAGGTTTTGAATTCGATCGTAAGGTTGCTGATCATCGTGATTGGGCTTCTTGTTTTTACGTTGCGCTTGAAGTTGTTGACGAACCTGGAGTTTTGGCCCAAATTGCTGAGGTGTTTGGTAAACATAAAGTGTCTTTGGCGACTGTTCATCAAAATGAACAGGGCAGTGGCGCGAGACTTGTGTTCTTAACACATCAATCAACTTGCGGTGACGTCACAGATGCT
>CAZLQP010000005.1:0-69651 GCA_964561855.1 uncultured Burkholderiales bacterium
ATCCCCACAAAAGGTACTTTTGCGAATTTAAATACTAAAAGTGTTGAAATTCAAACACAACACAAATATAACGCTTTGATATATCGATGCGATATACTAAAAAGCTTATGTTAGCCATCTCAATTCTCGGACTTCTAAAACACTCCCCTATGCATGGCTACGAAATAAGAAAACAGCTCTCTGAACTCTTGGGACTTAATACTGCAATTTCTTACGGAAGTCTCTATCCCTCTCTTGCTAAGTTACATCGCCAAGGACTGATCCATACCTCAACTGAACCGTTAGCAGAAAAGAAAAACAAAACTGCCCCACCAATTTTTTCTACCGGATCGCTCTCAGGAGATGTAGCAACTTCACGTCCATCAATTCTGCGGTCAAGTCGACTCAATAGCTCTCGCAAAAACAAAAAGGTATATTCGATCACCGAAAAAGGCGAAGCATACTTTTATGAAAAACTAAAAACTTCATTTGCAAAAAATGCAAATGATCAAAAAGCTTTTGTAGTTCACCTTGCATTCTTAGAATATGTCGATCAACAAGATCGCGACACTTTCATAGTTGAACGAATTGCTGCACTTAAACAAAATCTTGATGCCATTGTTCCAAGCGATAACCACGAGTTAAAACTTTGGCACGACGTCGAACGCGAATATATAGAAAACCAAATCAAATTTCTGCAGTCTTTACAAACAGATCTTTAGAAATGTCCAAAAGGAGAAACAAATGACAAACAATAAAGAAGTACGAGTAGCAATTGCCGGTGTTGGTAACTGTGCAAGTTCACTACTCCAAGGTATCGAATACTACAAAAATGCTGACCCAAGCGAAAGCGTTCCAGGTCTAATGCATGTAGAAATGGGTGGATATCATGTGCGCGACGTTAATGTCGTTTGCGCATTCGACGTTGATGCTGCAAAAGTTGGACAAGACATTTCAAAAGCAATCTGGTCTGGTCAAAACAATACGATCAAGTTTTCTGATGTCCCAGAAAATGGAGTACAAGTACTTCGAGGACCAACTCTAGATGGATGGGGCAAATACTATAAAGAAACCTGTGAAGAATCTCCAGCAGAACCTGTAGATGTTGCTCAAGCATTACGTGATGCAAATGTTGATGTATTGGTTTCGTACCTTCCTGTAGGTTCAGAACAAGCACAACGCTTTTACGCACAGGCTTGTTTGGATGCAGGTTGCGGATTCGTAAATGCTATTCCAGTATTCATATCTTCAGACCCTGAATTTGCTCGCAAGTTCACCGAAGCGAAACTTCCAATTGTTGGTGACGACATTAAAAGCCAGGTTGGTGCAACAATCGTTCACCGTATTCTTGCTCGTTTAATGGAAGATCGTGGAATGGTTTTAGATCGAACATATCAACTTAATGTTGGTGGAAACATGGACTTTAAGAACATGTTAGAACGAGATCGTTTAGAGTCTAAGAAAATTTCTAAGACACAAGCAGTAACTTCACAGCTAGAGAACGGAATTAATGCAAACGATGTACACATCGGTCCTTCTGATCACGTTGGCTGGTTAGACGACCGCAAATGGGCTTACATTCGTTTAGAAGGTCGTAACTTCGGTGACGTTCCGTTAAATATTGAGCTAAAGCTCGAAGTTTGGGATTCACCAAACTCTGCAGGCGTTATTATCGATGCTCTTCGTTGTGCAAAAATCGCAATGGATAAAGGTATCGGTGGACCACTTGAAGGACCAAGTGCTTACTTTATGAAATCACCTGCAAAACAATTCCATGATGATGTTGCTCACCAAATGGTAGAGGACTTCATCTCCTAAATACTTCAGTTGGCGCGAAAAAGAATGCAATATGAATCTCTTTTCGCGCCAACTCGATAAAAAGGATCAGATTCCGAGTTCTGGCCCTTCATAAATTTTTTGCTCGGGTGTGTTTAATTTTAAAATCTCGAATTTAAAGTCTGAATATTTTTCAGCAAGCGCCTCAAATAACTCAGCTCTACCTATTTCAATCGCCCACTTTTGTGTGCCTGGAAAAGTAATATCTAACATCGCAGTTTGAGGTGGATAGACAGCTTCAAAATATGTGCTCCAAAAATCTTTGGGTAATTCCCTTTCATAGTTGAGCACAGAAATAAGCGAGTACGGCACAAAATCGCTGTAGTCTGCCAACCCGAATTCAGGATTACGTTCGAAATTCTGCATCCTTCTTCTCTCAAAAACACTAACCTCACCATAGGTTGTAACAGCTAATAAAATCCCACCAAAAATTGCCAAGTCAGATCCATGTGCACGATCGACAAGATCTACAACTGGATCTGGCATATTCAAAAACGCTGAAATCAAAACTTCTTCGTTAGAAAACCAAAAGGTTGTAAGCTCGCTTTGTTCCATATCGCCTTTAGCGAAATCTGAATTAAGTGCACCCGCAATTGAAAACAAACCGACAACTTTTCTATAGATTGGTTCAAGTACATCAATTGCCCAAGCGTTGTCATCGTCCATCTCTGCAAGCATCAGAACATCTTTAGCTTGTTGTCCGTAATCAGAGATGCGCAATGAAATTAACTCTGTAATTACATTACGTTGCGTTTCACTAAAACTATGGCTTGATCTGTCTATAGGAAAATTGACCGAAAGACCAATAATGTTATTAAACAGACTAGTAATTTCTTTTGCTTTTAAAGGATGAAGATCAGCAACATTCCCTGAGACTCCATATTGAGATTCAATGTCGTTTTCAATCGACTTAAAAATTTCTCGAGAATGTTGATAGAGGTCTTGCGCCATTTTGCGGTACATGAATCCCCCTTTGAAGAGAAATCATATACCGCTTATGGCTTTAAGCACAATTATTTATTGAAAGTCATCTGATACAACAACTTTTAGTTTGTTTTTAGCAGTCGATGCTGAAATCTGGCTTTTTTCGAGTACAACTGCAGTTATGATCAAAGTTATTGCTCCCGCACCAATCCATGCCCAGATTGGAACTGCACTTGCGACTCTAAATATTTCTCTGAGTATAAATACCACAAGGAATAAAGTTCCTAAAACCATCGGTGCTGCAAGTTTTCGCCAAGCACCAATTGCTATCGCAGCGACAGCTACTACTCCACCAATAAGCGAGTAAATGCTCTCTCCTGATTGAAACGAGTCGCTTAAAACTGCAACTTGAAACAATACAATCGGCAAAGCATATGCACTCCAAGAGTTTGGAACCTTTCCTGTGCTTCGATCTTGTCCAGGAAATATTTTTCGTGAATACATTCCTAGTGCGATAAGCCCTATAGAAATCGGTGCAGCATAAGCTAGTAACAATGTAACTTCTTCGACTATCAACGTTATCCAAAGCCCCATAATCGAGCTTGCAACTCCAAATGGGATCAATATCGCTCTATTTCTTGCAATACCAATTGCGATTAATATCAAACCAAAGATAAACAGACTTTGACCTAACGAACTTAAGTCATTGAAAGATTCAAAGAATCCGAAAATTCCAAACAGCGAAGAATTGACTATGAATCCAGTTGTTGCATATCCGTTGTATGTTGCGCCAAGTAGAGACAAAGAAGCAATGACAACAAAAATTGGAGCAACACTAGATTCGAGATTGAATGCGTGTCCAAAAGAGTAAACTCCAGCAATTAATGTAGGAGCAACAAGCATCATTGGTAGTGACTCTTGTCGTCTCCATGTACCGAACACTCCTGTTAGAGCAACAGTGAATGCAAAAATCACAGCTGGAATATATTCATTGGAGAATCCTATAAACCAAGTAGAAACATAGCTGAGGATCATTAATACTCTTGCGGGTCTTAAAAACTTAATGCCTGAATTAGTTGTGAAAAGATAACCTGTACCTACGCCTAGAAGCTCAAAGATTTCTGTGACTACTAATCCAATTAAGAAGATGAAGCTAATTCGTATCAAGTCGAAATTGTCGATGTTCGCTGGAAAAAAGTATTCTAACGAACCAAATGTAAATGCCAACAGCACAATTGCCGTTGCGCATGAAGCTAGCCAGAAAATATCTTCTCTTGTTCTTCTTATTACATAGAGTCCATAAACCAATGCAACGAAGAATCCAATGAATGCTATGAATCTGACAATGTTGTATGTATTTTCTGAAAGAGATACATAAGTTGCAATTAACGTAAGTGGAGATAAAACTGCAACAAGATAGTTTTTCTTCAAAACTATACAAGCAAGAGATACCACAGTTGCTGCTATCAACATTCTTACTTCGCGTTGTGATGTATCTATCAGCTGGGTGAGATCTAAAAAAGCACCGACTCCGAACATCCCTAAGAATCCTAAGAAGAAATCCTGGATTGTATTTTTTCCATTTAGCCTTACACCTATGCCAACACAGATCATAAGTAGCAAGCCAATCGCTGGTCTAAGTTCAAAAAAAGCAACACTATTGTCATAGTTATCTAACAAAAATTCCATGTATCGCAGTGAAATAATCAAAGCTACATAACCTTGAACAATTAACACCGTTGCGTTGAATCCATTATTAATTACTCGCATGTTATTTTTGAAGAAGTCATCATCTTTCAAGAAGAACAAGAGCGCTTGAATTATCAACAAAATGACAGGAATCACAAGATAGAAATCATTAACGCCGAAGTTCTCATCTAATAGTGAAAGCAGTGCATAAGGAAGCACTACTGCTGGTATCAATGAAAGAATTCGAAGACTCTTTTGTGTACGAGCATTTAGAACTGTTGCGACCAACAAACCGAGAGCAACAATGATTGAATAATACCAATCTACATCTCTACCCAACCCAAATCCTGCAACTACCTCTTTCCCAACTTCCATATAAGGCTGAAAAATAGCAATTGCCGGCGAGAACCCAACAATTATTAAAGTTGCTATAGAAGCTTTAGTTAGTTTGGGTATGAGTGACAATGCGATAACTACTGGAAGCATATAGATGGCTGCTGGTACAGAGCCTAAAGGTGTTGCTTCCAAAGAAGCCAAGCCCAATGCAATCATAACTGTTGACAGAATTGCAGCAGAAAGAAAAATTGGAGACTTGATGAATTTGGATGCAACATAAAACAAAACAACGCTAAAAATACCTTCAAAGATTAAAAATGGCCGCCACTCGAAAAATCCTTCCATGTTTATCGAAAGCAAAACAATAGGCGTCATAAAGATTGACAGATGGGTAAAAATGCTCCCCATTACAGGTAATGATTTTGCTAGCCATTGCCCCATACCGAAACATACAGCAGTAATTAACGCAATGATTCCAAATTTCAACGCATTATCAAAAGTCTGCCATTGAGACCATACGAAGATAGTCGCACTTAGAATTAACAGAGTTGAACCTGTAACTCCGAGCCAAGCGACTGCTTTGCTCTGAGGATTTTGATTGTTTGTTTGTGTTTCCATGACCCAATTGTTACACCTAGTCAACTTACAAACAATGCTTTTGCGCTCCCAAAAGTTTGTAGGGGGTCCCCATTTTCAATTTAATACGCAAGATATGTCTCTATTCGTCGAGATTATTTTGCTCGATATAGTTCATTAGCTCGTCTCGCCCCTTTAGATGGAGCTTAGACATTATATTTCTTGTGTGGTTTTCAACTGTTTTTGCAGAGATAAACAACTCTTCGCCTATCGCTTTATATGTCATTCCCCTAGCAATGAAACGTAATACTTCTTTTTCTCTATCTGATAGCGCTGAATTAGGAGCTTGTTGTGTCTCTGATTTTGACATTCTACGAAACTCAGTTAACACACAAGCGGCAAGATGTGGAGTAAATGCAGGAACACCATGATGCACATTTATAATTGCATCAATGAGCTCTTGGGCAGTTGCGGTTTTTAAGATATATCCCATGGCTCCAAGTGAAACTACATCGAGTAAATCCCGTTCGTGATCTGAAGCAGTAAGAATCAATACTGGAGTATCTTTGGAACATTGTTTCACAACATACTTTCCGCCTCCTCGATCCATATTTAAATCTGAAACAATTACATCAGGATTAGTCTTACGAGCAAGCTCTGTAGCTTCGAACGCGTCGCTAGCTTTGGCAACAATATCAAAATGCTCTTGTAAATCTTTTTCGATTCCAGATATCCAAAGTGGATGGTCATCCGCAAGAAGAATTTTTAACTTCTCTTCAGACATCTGATCTCACTTCCAAAGCAGGAACTATTAGCTCAACATTTGTACCCTGTGCAGTTGAAGATATTTTCACTGAACCACCAACTTCATCAATACGCGAAATTATTGATGACTTAATGCCGTGTTGCTTATCGCCAGAAATAGCTTTATCGACATCGAATCCTTTTCCATCATCTCGAACATTGAGGCTCAAGTAATCATCAACAGGTTCAACATATATTGAACACGTCTTTGCATCTGCATGTTTAACAATGTTCATTAACACTTCGTTTAACGTACCAGAAATTGCTTTTAAAACCTCTTTGGAAACCATTGGAGAATCAGGGGCGATAACAATAGAAATGTCTATATCTTCTTTCTTGAACTTTAAAGTCGCATCCTTTATAACGTCGTGAATATTGAGAACTTCTTTGGTTACATTCGCTTGATGTTTGAATAAAAACTCTCGCAATTCCGACTCTTGTTTTTCAGCAAGCTCTACGATTTCTTTCTCTTTTGATCTCTTTTTGATTATTACAAGTGTCTGAAGTACTCCGTCGTGCAATGTGCGAGCAATTGAGTCCCTCGCACGAGCTTCGGATAACTCTCCTCCAATTCTTCTAACGACTGAAACAACTCCACCTACTAAAGCACCTGCAATTGCATAAGTAAATGCGGTCGATAGTATTGAAAGGATAAAATCAACACTAGATAGATCAACTGTATTTATCGCGCCAGCAAGATATCGTGCAGCCCCGATTGTTACTCCTGCAACTATCCCGCCCCACATGCCAAATGCGACACCGCACATCAACACACTTACTAAGACGAAATGTGATGCAAAAGCCAGTGTATTTGCAGAGGTTCCGCTTTGGTAAAGGTACCCGCCTAAGACGGTAATGGTAATGGCAAAACTGAACTCGAAAAGCACAATTCCAGGGCGCAGCAGAATTGCTAGGTCAGTCCTTGAAAGATAAAAAATTAGAACAGAAAAAATAATCACAGAACTTATTGCCAAAATTGCAAAAGACTTCTCTTCGATTTTGTCAAATGTGACTACAACAATCCCAAGAGCCCAAAAAGCTGTAACTAACCGATACCAGCACAGCCCTCGAATGATTCCGTATTCCACAGATTGCCAATTCTAGTGTCTAATTTGTTGTTGCATTTGCGTTTAGTACCTTTCTTCGGCTTACATTATTTGTATGACAACCTCGTTACAACATGCAATTGAGTACGGTTTTGGAGTTACTGACTCAAATATTCGACTTATTAATTCTCTGGATTCAAAAAGGGTTTTGATTTTAGGAGCAGGTGAACTCCTAACTCCGGTGACAATGAACCTAGCTGGAGCTCATGTGATAGTCGTCGATCCTTCTTTAGAACGTATCAATATGACACAACAATTGGCTCAAGAAAACCAGGCTCGAATTGAAGCACATCAAGGAGACTTTGCAGATCTCGCGTTTCTTAGAGCTGATTCGATAGATATGGTATTTTCCCCTCTTGTTTTAGATGAAGTCGAGGATCTCGATCGAGTAGTTAGACAAAGTCAGAGGGTTCTAAGAACTGGTGGAAACTTTATCGCTTCTTTCGAACATCCTTTAGCCAGAATGGTTGAACGCGATGATATTCCTAGCGCTCCAGGAACTCTTCCTTTAGGCACCCCAAGAATCACTAGAAGCTTTTTTGATGATACAGATTATGAAACCATAAGAAATTCTCAGAGAGTTTCAGTTTATCCTCGCACTATCTCACATATTCACGAACTTTTCATGCGTCACGGATTCAAAGTTGATTCAATAAGCGAGCCGAGACCGCAAGAGAATCATGAGCCTGTTGTAATGGTTCCACCTGTAGTCATTTTTAGAGGCAAAAAAGAAGGCCTATAGATTCTCTTTCGCCCATTGATCCAAAACTCTATAAGCTTCAATTTGATCAATAGGTCCATTTTCTAATCTGTGTTCTAATAAGAAATCTAAAGCGAGCCCAACTTCTCTAGATGGTTTCAAAGACAAATGTTGCATTACCTGAGCTCCATCTAAATGTGGTTTAATTTTGTTCAGTTCTTCTTGTTTTCTGAGCTCTGCGATTCTATTTTCGAGTTCATCCATCCTGTTTGCTAGTTCTTCTGCGCGCCTTTTGTTTCTAGTTGTGCAATCACAACGCTGCAGATGATTTAGATCATCTAAGGTTTCGCCTGCATCGCGAACATATCGCCTTACAGCAGAATCGCTCCAGCCCATCTGATATGTATGAACTCTTAAATGTAAAAACACCAATTTCGATACGTAATCAGTAATCTCTTTAGAAAAACGTAGTGCCTTCATGCGTTTTCTTGCCATTTTCGCGCCAACGACTTCATGATGATGAAAAGTCACACCGTGTTCTCCTATAGCGCGCGTTGCAGGTTTAGCAATATCATGAAGCAATGCAGCCAATCGAACTTCTAGCTTCGGTTTTGTATTAGCTACAACTGCAATTGTATGCACTAGTACATCTTTGTGAGTATGAATCGGGTCTTGTTCTAATTGCATTGCATTAAGTTCTGGCATGAATTCATCTGAAAGTCCAGTCTCAGTTAAGAAATACAGCCCATTACTAGGATCATCTACAACCAATAATTTACAGAGCTCATCTCTGATTCTTTCTGCACTTACTATTGATAACCTATTTTTCATTTTCGAAACGGCATTTAAAATTGAATCATCTGGAATGACAGAAAATCTCGCAATGAATCTTGCTGCTCTCATCATCCTCAATGGATCATCTGAAAATGAAAGCTCAGGTTCTAATGGAGTCTTTAGTTTTTTATCCATTAAGTCAGCTAAACCATTAAAAGGATCAATCAATTCTGCATTAGGTAAAGAAAAAGCCATTGCATTAATCGTAAAATCGCGCCTTGAAAGATCTGTTTGCAGATCATCTCCGAATTGCACTGTAGGCTTACGAGATTCTTGAACGTAAATTTCTTGCCGATAAGTTGTGATCTCAAAATCGGTTTCTTGATATCTCAATCCTATAGTTCCGAAACTTTCGCCTTGCTTCCAAAGGTGTTGAGCAATTGGCTCAACAATTTCAACAATTTCATCAGGTCGAGCATTCGTTGCTATATCAAAATCAGCAATCTCATTACCTAATAAAGCATCTCTAACACTTCCCCCAACTAGGTGAAACTCAAAACCTTTATCCGCAAAAAGCTGCGAGAGCTTATATACGCTTGAATTTGTGTCTGTAAAGGCAGAAAAATTTTGTTGTGCATTCATATAGTTTCTAATGGCCCTAGTTAAAGTTATCCACAAAGATTAGTAAATTATCCCCAGGATTGAGCAATACAAATCACCAAAAAACGCACAAAGCGCATTGTCGATAAAATTAAGGCTTTTTTGACAATCGCTATTAAAAATATGTTACCTAATAGTAAAAAAATCGCTTATAAAAACTGCATTATGGGTCGAAAGGACTATATCGGGAGAAAGAGGAACAGATGAGTGAGATGATGAAACATCGAAGATATCCACAAGCATTTGTTGGTCTATTTCTATGTCTAGCTTTAATAGCTTCTCTAGCGTTTACTGGAGATGATCAAGTCTCTAACCCTCAAAACATTAAACCAGCATCCGGATTTGTACAACAAGCTTCTGGAACCAACACCCCAAATCCTGAACTCCCCGAAGCTGTATGTGAAAATCTTCAAGTAGTAGTTCTTTTAGACAGAAGTGGATCTGTCGTGAACCAAGGTACATCTACTGTCCAAAAGTATCGTGATCAAACTAAGAAAATCTGGAGTACATTAAACCAAGTTTCACTTACCTATGAAGGATTTACTAGCGGAACTCTCTGGGCGTTTGCCGGAAGAACTGCAAATCAAATGCCACTTTTGCAAAACAGCGACAATAACGGCGATGGGATAATCGACGAACAAGACCTAAACCTCGGAAATTCAAGAGTATTGAACAAATTCAACGAGATGACACAAAATATACATTTCTCAAGTAATGGAAACCCCGAACATCCAAGTACACAACCATTTTCTATGGGATACAATCCAAACAAAGAAGATAGAAGATACTTCACAAGAATCCAATTCACAAACTGGCACGAAGCATTCTTGATGGCACAAGATACAGTTACTTCAACAAATACTGATCCAAATAAACCAAACCATTCGATTGTATTAATGATCACAGACGGAGTCCCTACAGTAAATGATGGTCCAAATCACCGTTGGGACAACTTTGCACGAAGAGCAAATATCGATGAACAACACGATGGAAGTCAATATACCTCAAACCACGCCACTAGGACACGAGAAGTAGTAAATGCTTTACGTCAAGGTCACGATGTCAGAAACTCCAACAACACTTACGATCCGGTTCAGGTATATGGAATCCTTATCGGAGGAGGATCCTTTGGAGCTAGCAAAATGTCGACCGCATTTGGCGAGGGCAACTGGTTCCAGTCACAAGATTTTGACTCCACTATTGGTACACATATCCTAAATGTCGTAGCTAATTCCTGCCCTCCAGCAGCAACACTTGTACCAGAGCTACAAGCCGAGTTACTTAATCCAATTTCAACAGCGCTTGAGGGCGACAACATAACATTCACTGTCGACGTGACTAATACCGGAACTGCAGCGCTTGATAATGTCTCTCTAGCAGGTGGAAGTGTCAGCGCTGTTTATGACAACGAGGACTACTCGAATGAAGGAATATTGTCTCCTGGACAAAAACGTCGATTTATTGTTTCATATACAGTAGGAGCAGGTCTTGAACAAGTTAACTTAAACTTAGGTTATTCAGCAGACGTTGCAGATGACCATTCACTCTTGCTACCAGGATCTCCAACTTCAATAAGTGGCGAGATCTCCACAAGTTTTTCTGTTCAACTGATACCACGACCGGTTTAATTTAATACCCACGTATAACATTATTGCAACAAATGCGCCTAATCTATTAGGCGATGGTATCAGGAATAAATCAAGTTTCAATAAAAGGGCAAGCTAAAAATGTTGCTCTATTATTAGTCTTGATAATTTCATCTTTGTTCTTAGATAACCAACCAACTAACGCACAAGAGTCTGATACAAGATCTGGATTTTCAATTGAATCTTCTACACCTTTTTTGATTGGAACAAGCGTTTTCAATTTAGGAATTTCATCTGAATTAGAGCCCCAAAGCATAAAGATAAATGTATTACGATCTCTAAATTCCAGATCTCAATTATTTGATTTTTTTGAATCTGTAGACAATCGAAGAATTGTAAGTACTTTCGAAACAGCGATCCAAGACCTACCTACTACAGACCAAAACCGAATTAATCTTGAAATCCCAATAAACGACAGTGAAGTAAATTCGCTGCAAATCCCGTCAAACGGAGTATATCCCTTAGCAGTAACTCTTGAGGCTGACTCCAAGAGTTTTACTCAATATACGTTTGTAACGTATGTGTCTTCTGTTAATGAAGCGGGTCAAACTTTTGACGCAAAATTAAGCGTAGCTCCACTTATAAAATTTGAACCATTTGTAAATAGATTAGACCTATTTGATACTCAAAATAACTTAACAAACTTTGGATTAAGAGTATTTGAAAAAACTTCTGACGCTAGTGAAACATTTAGTCAACTAAATGGCAGCTCATTTCCTTCCACTTTTGTACTGAGCCCCGAAGCAATTGAGTTGAATCAAATACTAAATAGGGCATCAAATATTGAACAAGAAATTGGCGATCTCATCCCATTAGAAGCTAGCGCAAGCGTTAATTACATCGCTGATATTTATTCTCCCACCAATTTCAGTCAAGTCTCTTCCTCTGGTTTTTTACCTGAATTCGACGAAGTAACTACAATTTCCAATCAAGTTCTGAACGCAAATGGGTACAACAACGAAATTGGAAACACTCTGATAACTAAAGCAATAAATACTGGAAACACTAGCGAACTCATCGATCGAGGTTTTACACGAGTAATAGCAGATCGGACTACTTTCCCCAACAATGCGCAACCGAGCTTTTCTCCAATTGAAATCCGAAATGGAGATGATGAAACACTAGTTGCGCCGAGCGATGATTCGATTATCGAAAACATGCCAGCAGGATTATCTGACTCAAGCAAAGCAAGTTTCATTCTGGCAGGCTTAAGCGTAGTAGCACTAGAGTCGCCTAGTATCGCAAGAGGATATATAGTTCCATTAAATCTTTATGAATTATCTCCTGAAACAATGCTGCAAGTCGCTTCAGGCCTTCGATCAAACCCGCTAGCCCAGTCCATAACACTTGATGAGTACTTTAATCTCTTTGAACCTGATCAAAATCTTTCACAAAGAATTAACCGATTAAATTTTCCATCTCAACCTTCTTTAGGATTTAGCGAAGAGGAACTCGAAGAAGTAAAAACTACGTCTAGGGCTACTATGTCCATGTTTGAAGAAGACTCGACACTATTTCTTAATGCTCGCTGGTACCAGTTAGCTGCTGTTTCGGATTCAACACGAAATGTTCAACGAGTTATCAGCGCAGAGTCGAATCGAGCTTTAATTGAAAGTTCACTGGACTATATTGCATTGCCTGAAAGCAGAACTCTTACATTAACTTCACGAGAAACATCATTGCCTGTGACTTTAAGAAATACTTCAAATACTCCAATCACTGTAACAGTACAAGTATCATCTAACCGTCTCGCGTTCCCTGAAGGTAGTAGCTCTCAAGTAACTCTCGCCGACGAGAACACGACTGTTCAGATTCCAGTAATAGCTCGAACTTCTGGCGTATTTCCGATCACGATTTCTTTGGTAACACCTAAAGAAGAGATTGAAATAATTAGGGAATCCGCAACTGTTAGATCTACGGCTTTTTCCGGGGTAGGAATTGCCATCGCGGCGCTTTCGTTATTGTTTCTAGCATTTTGGTGGATATCTCATCATAAAAAGACTAAAAAACAACCAGTTGCTCAAGTATTATCTCTTACTAATAAGAAATGAGCAATCGTGTCATTAACTAATTCGGCGAAACAAAGCAGCTATGTATTTTTAGGGACGCTTTCTTCAAGAATTTTAGGTTTCATCCGCGTAATATTGCTTGCTACAACTTTGGGTTTTACAAGACTTAGTGACTCTTATTCGTTAGCGAACAATACTCCTAACATGATGTTTGAGTTGATTTTAGGAAGTGTAATTGCTTCCACGATGGTGCCGTTTTTTGTAGCTCAACTCAAGAAGAAAGATGATCAAGCAGACGCAGCATTGATCACATTTGCTACGTTAACCGCATTAGTTCTCACAGTCATCACACTTTTGCTATCACCTCTGATTGCAAAGCTAATGACGATAATGAACAACGACTCTTCTGCTGAAGCTCAGAGTCAGCTTGTATTGTTTTTCTTACTGTTCTTTTTACCGCAGATTTTCTTTTATGCATTAACTGCAGTAATGCAAGCATATCTTTCTGCACGTAAACGTTTTGTTGCTGCTGCTTTTGCGCCAATTGCCAACAACGTTATTGTAATTTCAACACTTTTGTATTTGAAAACTAAAACTTCGGATTTCCAAGGACCACTAAATAGCTTAACTTCAAAAAATTCAATCTGGATCTTGGCAACTGCTACAACATTAGGCGTTGTGGCCGTTACATTTATTGTTTCAATCGCGTTTTTACGAGCTGGCGGAAAGCTCAAGTTCGTTTCAATAAGGCACCCGAACGTGAAGTTGCTTTTATCGCGTTCAAAATGGATGGTTGCATATGCCGTTGCCAACCAAATCTCGCTTTTCATTGTAGTTACACTTGCAAACTCTACTGAAGGTGGTGTGCTGATGTACACGACTGCGTTTTTGTTTAGCCAACTTCCACATGGACTTCTTGCCGTGACCTTAATGACTACCTTGATTCCCAGAATTGCATATAGCGTTGAACATCCCGAAGAAGGCTATGAAGAATTTAAGATAACTCAAGATACAATTGAAAAATCCAATTCTGCATCTACTGCCTTATTCGTGTTAATGAGTATCGTAAGCTCGCTCTTGATTGCAGTTGCAGTACCGGCATTGGTAATACTTACTGCTTATGGGCAAGTCAGTGCAGAACAGTCAGAAAAAACCGCTCATGTGCTGATCGCATTTACAGCGTTTCTGCCAATGTACTCGTTGTATCTTTTCATCGTGCGGCTAGGCAATGTTTTTCATAAAACTAAAGAATTGTTTTTGATTAATATTGCACAAAATGTTCTAAATGTTGTCTTGGCAATTGCATTGTTGAACATCTTTGGAACACTTGGTTTGGCAATAGCATTTTCTGTCTCATATTTTTTAATAATTCCGTTTTCTTTGAGACTCTGTAAGAAAGTAATGAATTCTTCGCTGCTTAATAAGAAGATTGTTTCAAATGCTTTCATCTTTTGCGCCATTGCTGCTTTAGTTGGATATATGGCTTCCTCTCAAATATCCAACACCTACCTAGCTGTCGCATTTGGGGCATTTGTCTGCCTTTCGATCCAGCTTGTCGGAGGAATTTTAATTAAAGAGGACCTAAAACAACTATCGAAATTAGCTTATTCTCGCTCAAATAGTTCTCGAAATGTTGACTGATTTGTCGAAGTATAAATATGCGTACTTCCGAAATTATCGATTCTAGATATAGAGTCGATACACCGATATCTCTAAAAGGTTATAGAAGTCGCTTTCTAGGCACAGACTTAAAGTCTGGCCATCGAGTAATAATCGAAACTTTGCATGACACTGTCGTTAAAGATCCAATTGCATTAAAAGGGATTCGGTACGAAATTGAGTTAACCCAAAAACTCAAAAGTCCGTACTTTATGCAAATCACCGACACAATTAAACAAGATTCGAGAATTTTCTTGATTTGGCAATATATCGATGCTGCCCCTCTAACCCACAATCAAGCATTCAAATCATTAACGCAAAGAGACATATGTAGATTTATAGGTCTAACTGTTAAAGGCCTAGAGTTCGCACATCATAAAGGGGTAATACATGGAGCCCTTTCTACAGATAATATATTGATCACATCATCGTTAACCCCAATCATTACGGGCTTTGCCTTGCCTGGACAACCTATTGAGACGGACCCAGGAACTCACGGGGGAATCAGTTCGTATCAAGCGTGTGCTCCTGAGCTTATCGAAGGGACACCTATAGATGAGAGCTGCGACTTTTATTCAGTAGGTGTAATAGCACTTCATCTTCTGAAACTAAACGATGAATATCAAAGTTCTAAAAAACGACATCCAACACAAGCTAATCGACAATTTTATAAGACTGATGAGTTTATTAATGCCGAGAGATTATTTCGTGGATTATGTTCCAAAGATCGATCGGTAAGAATGCTTTGCGCCCAAGCCATATCAGACACTGCGTTTTTTGACTCCATGGCTACTCCTGCACATGGAGTTGAAGTACTTAAGTTAAGCAAAAAAGACATTCGACGAATTCGGAAACAACATAAGCAAAGATTCGAGATCAACTCAAATATTAGACATCAGACAAACATGATATTAAAAGCAATTGCAATGGCATCGATTGGGCTTTCAATTATTCTATTTATGTACCTTATCTTTGGATTGAATTAATGAGCACCGAATTATATCTCGACATTAGTGATCTAGATGTTTCTCGTGCACAAAAAAATCGTGGAACTGAACTGGAAAAACTCCTTTGGGTGACTACCCCGTATGTGATCAATTTGAGTAAAAAGTGGACACGACCGCCTCTAGATCCTTTCGATATTTCTCAAGAAGCTCTTTTGCGGATAGCTCAAAATATTGAATCATTTAAATTCAAATCAAAATTTAGTACGTGGGTCTATACGATTACATATAGAACTTTTTTAGATGAATCACGCAAAATTAAAAGGCGCGAAAAAATTGCACAGATAATTCCTTTGGAAAATGAAACAGACAAAGCACTAAAAGAAAATGAAGAAGAAGATATTTTTGCGATTGTTCATGATTTGATCGAAAAACTTCCTCCCCAAATGCAAGAAGTAATAGTAATGATAGATGTGCAAAATCTTAGTTACCAACAAGCATCACAGGAATTGAAAGTTCCCATAGGAACAGTGCGTTCAAGGCTTGCAAGAGCGCGAATAGCGATCAAGGCATTATTAGAAAAAGATGGAACTTTTCAGGCCGGAAAAGGCGTCTTAATTGATGAGGTGAATAATGAAATTTCCGATTAGATCCGAAGACTTACTGGGTTTAGATGTACTAAACGACGAAGAAGCGACAATGGTTGTCATCGAAGCGATCGTATCAGATGATTCTGAGTCATTGGAATTTATTGAACCCTCCAAAAAGGAGGATCTACTAGAACAAGCTCGCCAATGGGAGAGATTTGAAGAATATGCTTCACAGATTGATTCTCAAAAACGACTTTTTAGCTTAACCGTCAATAACAGCTCAAAAAACGACTCTGGTACAACAGATGATGAGATTCGCGAAGTTAACAAACAAGTTTTTGAAAGGCTTTCTGAGAGAAAATCTGAGAAAAGCTACCGTAGGCTTTCTTTTGTTGCAAGCTTTTTATTGTTCGCTCTTATCTCTTCTACTTTGACTTTAAATATGTTCAATCAATCGACTGAATCAGATTATTCGCAAAACTCAGCTATCGAAGGACCTCGTTCAGGCATTTCAACAGATAATAGTGGCAACAATAGCGCTGAGTCTGGAGATTTTAATCGTCCGTCGGTTACCGATTCGACAGATGAAAAAACTCTCGAGAGGTCAATTGGGAATTCCATCGATTCGAATTCTTCTATTAACTTTTCCACAGTCTACGATTTAGGTCCCTCTCCTACTGAAACCGTTTTTAGAAGTAAAATACTGATATCTCAAATAGCTGATAACCAATATGTTAAATCAACTAGGCCTGAAGTATTCGCAAAAGTAATCGAACAATTTAGAAGTGAGTGCACCATAGATTCTGGATTCATTACAGACCCGATCTTTGTCAGTGAAATCGAAGGTGATTTAGCAATCGGAGGATTTGTGCAAAATCAAAAGGGAGTTAGAACTCCCGTGGTGCTTGATTGTTAAAGAATCCATAGCCTAGTTTCCAAATCGATGACTAAAAACGTCTAACATAGGTGTCGGTAAAGGAGAATATATGTCGAGCTGGACGAAATCAGTAATTTCAACAATAGATGAAGTTGTTGATTTTGTACGATCAAAAATTGTCGCTCCGGCACATAAAGCTGCCAGAGCTAGTGTTTATTCATTGGTAATTGGCTTATTACTTCTTCTATCTTTCATATTTGTTCTAATTTCAGCTTTCAGAGTTACCACTTTGGCAGTTGATACCCACTGGGCTTATATGATTTGGGGCGGAATATTCTTTGCTGTTGGCCTGTTACTATGGTCAAAGAAATAGTTTTTAACTGATTTTGAGGTTTTGATGACAATTCGAGAGGTAATTATTGTTGGCTCTGGTCCTGCAGGATTAACTGCAGCTATTTATAGTGCAAGAGCAAATTTAAAGCCATTAGTAATTGAGGGCGCTCAAGCCGGTGGACAACTTATGACCACCACAGACGTAGAAAACTTTCCAGGATTCGCCGATGGAATTATGGGTCCAGAATTAATGGATCAGTTTCGTAAACAAGCTGAACGTTTCGGCACAGAGTTCTTGACTCAAGACGTAACTAAAGTGGAGTTAGAAGGCCCTGCTAAAAAAGTTTATGTTGGAGATGAAGTATTTGACACCAAAGTCGTAATTATCTCTACAGGCGCTAAGGCAAAGATGCTTGGGTTAGAAAGCGAATCTAAGTTGTTAGGTTACGGAGTATCAACATGCGCTACCTGCGATGGATTCTTCTATTCCGGACATGATATTGCTGTAATTGGCGGCGGAGACTCGGCAATGGAAGAAGCTATTTTCCTAACACGATTCGCAAATAGCGTCACAGTAATCCATCGTCGAGAAGAATTACGAGCCTCAAAGATTATGCAAGATCGCGCTAAGGCTAATGAAAAAATTACGTTTCGGTTTAACGAAGAAGTCGACGAAGTTCTAGGCGACGAGAAGGTATCAGGACTTAGGCTTAGAAATAATGTAAGTGGTGAAGAATCTGAGTTAGCCGTTACAGGAGTGTTCGTAGCAATTGGTCATATCCCTAATACATCTTTGTTCTCTGAAATTATTGATACAGATGAGTTTGGTTATATTGTTACAAAAGCGCACAGCACTGCTACAAATATAGATGGTGTTTATGCTGCAGGAGATGTTGCTGACAGGGTCTACAGGCAAGCAATTACAGCAGCTGGAACAGGAGCAATGGCTGCAATCGAAGCCGAACGCTACATTGAATCTTTAGAAGCCATATAAACTACAATAGAAAGATACAAGGCACCCTTGATGGGTGTCGATGGAAGGAAAAACATGAGCTCAATAACTACCTTGACCGTTGATTCATTTGACGAAGCGATTTCTAGTGCATCTAAACCGATAGTTGTAGACTTTTGGGCTGAATGGTGCGGACCTTGCAAGATGATTGCCCCGGTTTTAGAAGAAATTGCAGCTGAAAACTCAGAGAAGCTCGCTATTGGCAAGGTTAATGTAGATGAAAACCCAGATTTAGCTCGTAAATTCGAAGTTATGAGTATCCCTACATTGATTGTTTTTAAGGATGGACAGCCAGTTAAGCGCCTAGTCGGTGCTAAAAACAAAGCTGGCCTATTGGATGATTTATCTGATATAATCTAATCTTCCGATTTGTCCGTATTGCGCATTAGTTAGGGAGAGGTAATGACATCAACAAATGACTCCTCCATAATTGAAGCTCAAAAGAAATTAAATCAGCTCGGGTACGAAATCCCTGAATCCGAACTAGGATATTTGGGAGATAAAACTAAAGAAGCTCTATCCTCTTTCCAAGAAGTAAACGGTCTAGCACCTAGCGGAAATATCGACGATCATACTTGGATAGAGCTTTCGACTTCTTCATTTAACTTAGGTGATCGACTACTTTATGAACGGCAACCTATGTTTAGAGGCGATGATGTAACTGAACTCCAGCATCGTTTGAATTCCTTAGGCTTTGATGCCGGAAGAGAAGACGGCTTTTTTAGAGCTGAAACAGCTCAAGCACTGAGAGAATTTCAGAGAAATGTTGGGTTGAGCTCCGATGGAATTTGTGGACCTAATACAGTGATTGCTTTAGGAAGAGTATCTACCTTCGCTGAAAGTTCTGCTACAAATCTAAGAGAAGAAATAAAGTGGAAATACCGCAACAGCCTTTCAAACTATCGAGTCGGAATTTATATTGATCCGACTTTTACCCTTATTGGTGATCGACTCACAAAAGCATTATTCGAAAAAGGTATCAAAATTCCCCTCTATTATGAAGATGGATTTGAACTTGACATCGCTACAGAAGCGAATGAAAACGATATTGACTTCTTGTTCAGCATTTCTTCTTCATTTGCTGCAACTACACGATGCGTATTTTTCTCCACTAATAGATACCGATCGATACTCGGAGCTTCCTTAGCTGGAGCTATTCAACATGAATTGGCAAATGAAATTAAGTGTGATCCAGACGATGTAGTAGGAAGACAATACAAGCTTCTCCAAGCTTCAAAAATGCCTTCAGTAGTTATCGAATTGTGTGATACAACTGATATATCGATGGTTAGACAAATTAATGAAAAAAGTGATGCCATTGCTAAATCAATAGCGAATGGCATCTCTAGTGTGATTACAGCAGACGAAATAGTTTTGACTTAAGCCATTACATCCTGCGATTGTTGTTCTGCCATTAAAAGATAGATTCTCTCTAAGTCTTCCAATGTCGAAAAATCGATTGTGATTTTACCTTTGTCACCCTTCATCGAGATGTTGACTCTCGTATTCAACCGATCTCCAAGTAGGCTTTCAAGTTCAATTAAGCCTGGAGCTCTCAGAGGTGTGGACCTGTCTTTCTTTGTAAGATCGACTTCAGCTTCGGTAGCATCTCTAACTGCTTCTTCAATTGCTCTAACAGACCAACCTTCAGAAACAGCCTTTTTGGCTATCTGTTCTTGGAACACTCTATCGGGGGTTCCAAGCAAAGCTCGAGCATGTCCCATTGACAATTTATTGTCCCTGACCATTTTTTGTATAGACGGAGGAAGTACCAAAAGTCTCAAGATGTTGGTGATTGTTGTTCGAGACTTTCCGACACGTTTAGCAACTTGATCATGAGTAAGATTAAAATCCTCAATAAGCTGTTGGTAAGCTGTTGCTTCTTCCATTGGGTTCAAATCACTACGCTGAACATTTTCAACTATTGCTTGTTCCAATGAAACTGAATCATCTACATCTGTAACAATAACAGGAATACTGGAAAGGCCTACCCGTTTCGAGGCTCTCCATCGTCTTTCCCCTGCAATAATTTCAAAGGTATTTCCTCGACGTCGAACCAGGATTGGCTGAAGAACTCCAAGTTCTCTTATTGAATCCGCCAAAGTTGATAACGATGCTTCATCGAAGTACTTCCTCGGCTGATTAGGGTTTGGAGATATTTCAGAAACACTTATTTCTTCAATACCTGCTGATGCCTTTGGTTGTTGCTGTGAGGGTATAAGAGAGCCTAGCCCTTTACCCAATCCGCTTGCTTTCCCCATTTGTTACTTCCTTTGCTAGTTCGCGATAGGCGATTGCCCCGCGCGAAGTTGGATCGAATGTAGTAATCGGCTGACCAAATGATGGCGCTTCCGACAATCTAACAGTTCTAGGTATTACAGTTCTATAAACCTTAGCCCCGAAATGTTCCCGAACTTCTGCTTCGACTTGCTCGGCCAGCTTAGTCCTTGCGTCGTACATAGTAAGGACAATTCCTCTCATTTCTAGCTCTGGATTTAGGTTAGATTTAACAAGCCCCACATTTCGTAGTAGCTGACCCAATCCTTCAAGTGCATAGTATTCACACTGAATTGGAACTATTACATCGTCTGAAGCAGCTAGTGCGTTTACCGTCAATAGCCCCAGAGAGGGAGGACAGTCGATTAGAATATAGTCATAATCTGATTTAACTTCATCGATGGCCTTCTTTAACTTCATTTCCCTAGAGAATGCAGGGACTAGCTCGATCTCAGCTCCTGCTAGATCGATCGTCGCCGGAACAACAAAAAGATTTCTAACAGATGTTGGTTCAGTGCAATCATCGAGCGATTTATCATTAACAATTACATCATATACTGACCCCTCAAGGTCTCGGTGCTGAATACCTAATCCAGTCGTCGCATTACCTTGAGGATCTAAATCCACGACAAGGACCCGGTGACCACTCTCAGCCAACGATGCCCCTAGATTAACCGAGGTAGTTGTTTTACCCACACCACCTTTTTGGTTCGCAATCGAAACGACTCGAGGTAGAGGGAACTCTACTTGTTCCTCCGATGTGCTAACAGCTTCGGACTTGACTGCATCTCCTGTTGTAGCGCTCACACTTGAGGTGGTAGAGATTTGTGCGCTCTGCTCTTCTTGGTTTTCAATACCAATTCCGCCTGACTGGGGTGTCTGGTTTGACTCCTCACGTGTTTCTTCATGGTCTCGTTTGACGTGCGAAAAAATCCTCATACTGCGTCGTTTTAAATTATCACTCACGACTGCCTCCTTTAACACGTTAAAGAATAGCTGGTTTTCAATTAGAATCCAAATAGAGCCAAATGTTTCACGTGGAACATTAAATTAGTTTCACTGCAGGATGTTTCACGTGGAACATCTACCACAGAGGAGAATTTTTCATGGCTGCCGCTCTCCTTGGGTACTTTGGATTTTCCAAAGAAAATTTATAGAGCACTGCAGCGTGAGCCGATTCAAAATTTTTCAAGCTATCGAATCTAAGTCCTAGTGGAGCTAGGCCATCGTTACTCCACCTTAGTTCTTCATCCTCTGGACGTCCGCTTACGATTAAATATCCTCCAACCTTAAGAAACCTCGTAGCGCACTCTGCTGTAACCTGAGGGCTGCCAAAACCTCTTGCCGTAACCACGTCAAAGAAATGCTGGAATTGGGATTCGTGGCATGCAATCTCAGCCCTAGCATTGACAACATTCAATCTGTCTTTGATTGATGGATTCTTGGATATGACACTGTATAAAAAGTCAGTTCGTTTTTTCATGGAATCCAAGGCAGTTATTGAATGAGTGGGAAATTGTCGGAGAAAAACTAAAGAAGGTAATCCGCCCCCGGATCCTATGTCAATTATGTTTTTGAATTCAGTAGGCAAAGCCTTTAAAAAATCCTGAGAATGTTTAATCTGTATCTCAAGAGATTGATCTGAGATAAATCCGAAAGATCTCGATTGCTCCAAACTAGCCAGCAGATCGGCATCGGAGAAGCTTGTTGAGTTCATAGCAATAGAATCTAAATAGGGCTGAACAAAAGCAGCCCCGTAGGTATTTCTACTCTGTTTCTTCCAGCATGACCACAACTCGGCGCTTAGGATCATAGCCTTCAGAGGTAGTCGTAACACCTTCAATTTCAGCAATAGTATCATGTACTATTTTTCGGTCTGGAGATACCATAGGCTCGAGAACTTGCTCTACGCCTGTTTCTTTCACTTTATCCGCCAAAGACTTTGCAAACTCAGCTAGTGCTTCTTTTCTCTTCTCTCGATATTCTCCAATATCTAGATACATCCTTGCTGTGTACCCTCCAACTTTTGCTTGAACAACTGCTCTCATCAGTTCTTCAATAGAGAACAATGTCGCACCTCGAGAACCAATGAGCAATCCAACTTGATTTCCTTTGACTGCTATATTGATCATATCTTCTTCAAGTTCATAAGTTATTGAGCAGCTATCGTCAAAGTACTTAACTAATCCAGACAAGAATTCTTGAGCATATTTTGCTTGAGTCTCGATTGGCTCTGCATATTCCTTTTTGGTTTCCTCTTCATTAGTTTGAGGCTCTTGTTCAGACATCTTTTCAACTTTCTTTGTTGGTTTTGGTTTCTTTTCAGACTTAGCTTGCTGCGAGCGACTAGATTTCTTATTTCTTTGGTCGCTCTTCTTCCTGTTATTTCTATCTCTTGGTTTCTCCCGAGAAACCGGTTTTACCCTTGCTTTAATTCTAGCCGGTGTAGCTCCAATACCAAAAACTCCCTTTTTTGGCTCTGACAAAATCTCATACTCGATCTCGTCCTTGTGAATTCCAAGTTCATCAAGAGCATTATCTACTGCATCTTTCACTGATTCGGCAGAAACTTCAATCCATTCCATTTTTTATCCTTTCTAAACCTATTTTTTCTTTCGCTTTTTACGAGCCTGCCCCGGCTGATAATTTTCAATAGGTCCTGTGTTCTCTGGCTCAATGTCTTTTGTATCACTCTTCTTATTCTGTTTCTCATGGTGGGGAATAATAATCTTTCGATATAAGAACTCTTGTTGGACAGCTCTCCAAGTCGAGCTGGTAAGAATATATAAGTTTGCTCCAGCAGGAAGAATTATTGGTGAGATCGAAACAGCAAAAGGCATCACATACTTTAAAAACTTCATCTGCTGTGAAGCATTCGGATTTAGACTCTGGGAACGAGAAATAGAAATGTATGCAGCAACAGCAATGAGAACAATTAATACAATATATGCAAACAATACTGATGGTGTGATACTGCCTTCATCAATAAGTCTCCAAAGGCTTTTGGAAAGTTGCAGTCCAAAAAATTCCTTACCTTCTGGTAACCTGGCGGCTTCAGCTTCAGCGACTGAAGGATCAAAACCTGCTTCTACTAGACCACCTGCATTAGCAACACAAACTTCATATGTTTTAGCCGGTGAACAAATACTTTGAAACAGTCTTGTAGATTCATCAACATATTTAGGAATATTGGAGGTAACTCTAAATATCGCAAAGAAAAATGGCATCTGAACTAATAAGGGAAGACAACCACCTAAAGGATTTACTCCAGCTTCCTTATATAACTTCATAGTCTCTTCAGAAAGTTTTTGCCGATCGTCTTTATACTTTGCCTGAAGTTCTTTCATTTGAGGCTGCAACGCCTGCATTGCCAGCATTGACTTTGTCTGCTTGTGAGTTAGAGGAAAAACCAGCAACATCACTAACATAGTCACCAAAATAATCGCAAAACCGACATTTGGTATATACTCATATATATTGGTCATGAGAAAGGCGATTAAGTCTTCAAACGGTTTTAAAATTGTTTCCATCAATAAACTTTCTTTATCAAATTTGAATCCAAGAAGATTTCCATGTTTATCTCATCATAGATACTCAGTAGCGAAATCATGAAAATTTCTTGATACTACATTGTACTGACATTAACTGATAGATATTCACTTCAACTACAAATTATGCTTTGTCAACTCCGCCTGGGTGAAATGGGTGACATTTTGAAATTCTAATAACTGTTTTAAAAATAGCTTTGAAAAAACCATATTTTTCGAAACAATCTAGAGAATACTGCGAGCAACTCGGGTAAAACCTGCATCTGTTAGGCAATTTCGATGAAAAAATACGGTAAAACTTAATAAGATAAACACTCATCCACCAAAGTGGATTTAAATGTTTCATTTTCAAGTCATTGCCCTTGCTGTTATTCATTTAATGTCACGTTTTCAGCTATATATTCCAGGCTATTTTTAATCTCAGCATACGTTAGTTCTTCAGAATTTCTGTTATTTGTTCCAATCAATAACACTAGGTTATTTGGAAACAAATCACCTTGTAAAAGTTCTATTACGGAATTCTTAACTCGTCGTTTAAGCCTATTTCTTTTTACGGCATTGCTATATTTTCTTGAAACCACAAATCCTAGTTCTAGTGGAGAATCATCAGTCTTAAAATGATACTTAGCCCACAATTTATCTGATCTAATGAAACTAGAATTAGATATCAATTTCCAAGAGTTTGTACCTCTAATTTTCCATATCGTAAAGGTTTTATATTTATTTGAACTGGCCATTGAGACCAATCCCTTAAGCGCTAAGGCGTTTACGACCTTTAAGACGACGGCGCTTTAAAACATTTCGTCCAGCTTTGGTGCTCATACGAGACATAAAGCCATGTTTACGAGACCGTTTACGGTTACTTGGCTGAAATGTTCTTTTTGTAGACATGATTACCTCAAAATATTCTATTTGGAAATGCTTATTTTTCCAGACCGTACATCCTAACAGGTGAGAGGAATCTTGTTCCAATCCACACTTTATACACATGATCAAGCCAGCTGTGGTTAACTATTGATCCACAGGGGTGGATAACTTTTATTTGGACGTGAAAAGATATTCGTGATATTTTCTATCAACGCTAACAATAGCTGCCATTACAGAGAGTGATCTTAGAATGGCTGAACTAGACAAATATCCACAAGTGTGGATAAGACTGTGGATTAACTATGGAAAGTCCGTTACTGATAACTTCACCACAACAAGTTTGGGGTCTGATATCAACACATATCAAAGATCAGTTATCTGATGCTTCATGGAACACTTGGTTTGCTAGTTGTAAAGTAGATCCTGAGTCTGAGATCGAAAATATTACAATACTTGTTCCATCCTCTGTTGCATACGAAAAAATTACTTCTACGTTTTCTTCCATAATTGATGATGCTATCGACAATATTTCAGATTTGGATATAAAAATCAGTTTTGTGATAGCGACCAGAACCAGAGATGAAGATAGCGAAATAGACTTAAGAGACGAATCTAATTCGATTAATAACGCTAGTGAATTTCAAGATGGGATTAATAGAAAACCACTTGAAAATCAACTGAATTCAAATTTTTCTAACCAACAAATATCTGACTACGTACAGTCTGATTCATCGGGATTAAATCCAAGATATACCTTTGACCATTTCGTAATTGGAACATCCAATCGTTTCGCTCATGCCGCTGCATTAAGTGTTGCAGAATCTCCTGCTAGAAGCTACAACCCTTTGTTTATATATGGTTCAGCAGGTTTAGGAAAAACTCACTTGCTCCATGCAATTGGACATTATGTTAAGAAAATGTATCCAAATAAAAGAATCCGATATGTATCTACCGAAACATTGATGAACGAATTCGTTGAAGCTATCCAGACTAACTCCACTCCTGCATTTAAAAAGCGCTATCGTGAAGTTGATGTTCTTTTAGTGGATGACATTCAGTTTTTAGAACGAGCTCCTCAGCTACAAGAAGAATTTTTCCATACATTTAATTCGCTTCATCAAGCTGCCAGCCAGATAGTTTTGAGTTCTGATAGACCGCCAAAATCGATTCAGACATTAGAAGACAGACTTAGATCACGATTTGAATGGGGATTAATTACAGACGTTCAGCCTCCGGAGTTTGAAACAAGACTTGCTATTTTGAGAAAAAAAGCTTTTGCTGAAGGATTACATAACATTCCTGATGAGGTAATGACTTTCATTGCAAGCAATATTTCAGACAACGTCCGTGAATTAGAAGGAGCACTTATTCGAGTAGCTGCTTATTCTTCATTACATCGGGCAGTGTTAAATGAAGAAGTCGCAAAAGATGTTTTATCAGACTTGTTGCCTGCAAATAAAACAAGAGTAATCACTCCAGATATTATTTTCGAAGAAACTGCGACCATGTTTGGATGGACTATAGATGATTTAAAGGGTTCATCAAGAAGAAGACCTCTAGTTACAGCAAGACAAATTGGAATGTATGTATTTAGGGAGTTAACTGACTATTCATTTCCTCGTATTGGAGAAATTTTTGGAGGAAGAGACCACACAACAGTGATGCATGCAGTCGAAAAAGTTAAACAACAAATGACTGAAAAAGCTCAAGTATTTGAGCAAGTAAATGAGCTAATCGGGCGAATAAAGATGGGCCCTGAATCCAAGGTTGATCAGAACAGCTCCTATTCAGGAGGTGGCATCAGTGGATAAGGTTGTGGATAACTGTGGATTATTTAGTGGATTTTGTGGATCATACCCCACTATGTCTGTGACCATTAGTCAAAGGTTGTGGATAACTGTGGATAGCCTGTGGACTAAAAAACGTGCTTTGATCAGGGAAAACTATACTTTATCCAGTTTCCACAGCACTATTACTAATAATGAATCTTTATTAAATACTATTAACAATGGAGAAACGAAATGAAAATTCAAATAGAGAGAGATACATTCCTTGAAGCATTAACAAGTGCTTCACGTGCAGTTGCTAATAGAGCGGGTTCTTTGCCAGTCCTGAGTGGTCTACACATAAATGCTCGTGGAAATGATGTAACCATTACAGGGTCTGATTTGGATCTCACAGTAAAAGTAAATGTTATGGCTCATACCCAAGGCGAGGGTGTTGTAGTCCTGAGTGCAAAATTGTTATCTGACATTGTGCGATCGTTAGAAGAAGGAACAATAACTCTTGAAGTAAAGGACAATAACGCAACTCTTACCTCTGGACGTTCTAATTTTACTTTACGAACACTCAATGCTGATGAGTATCCTCGATTAAATGAACTTGAAGGACAAGGCGTTCGTATTGAGGCAGAACAATTTAACGAAGGTCTAAAGCAGGTAATTGTTGCTGCTTCAAAAGATGAAGCACGTCCAATACTTTGTGGTGTTTTATTAGCTTCAACTGAAAAAGGTTTACGTTTTGTAGCAACTGATTCATATCGTTTAGCACTGCGTGATGTAGATGGACTTTCAATTTTGAAGAGTGGAACATCAGTTTTGGTTCCGGCAAAAGGTTTGACTGAAGTTCAAAGGCTTCTAGGAAAAAGCGAAGTTGAAGTTATTTTAGGTGAGCGAGAAGTTAGCTTTAGCGTTGATAATGCTGTAATTACAATGCGGTTAATCGATGGAGAATATCCAAACTACGAACAACTAATTCCTAAAAACTATCCAAATAGAATTACTATTTCACGCGAAGCATTAGAACAAGCAGTTAAGCGTGTAAGACTTGTGGCTCAGGATAGAAATTCTCAGCCAGTTAGATTGATTGTAAAAACTGATGGTGTTGAACTGCGACAAGTTGCACAAGAAATTGGTGAAGCTCAAGAACACATCGATGCGAAATGCGAAGGTGATGAACTCGAAGTTGCATTTAATTCAGAATATCTTCTTGATGGCTTAAGTGCATCAGGAAGCGAAGAAGTAGTTATCGAAACTATTGATCCACTAAAGCCTGCAACCCTTCGTGGTACAGATCAAGAATCCTTTACATATTTGTTGATGCCTGTCCGCGTGAGTTAATAATGTTCATTACATCGTTAAAACTAGATGATGTAAGGATTATTGAACATTGCGAATTAAATCTGTCTCAGGGCGTTGTAGCCCTTGTTGGAGATAATGGACAAGGTAAAACAACAGTTTTAGAGTCAATTTTTTGGGCTTGCCATCACAAGAGTTTTAGACAAGTTGCGTCAAGTGACATGATTTCAGCTAAGTGCGATACTTCAAAAATATATCTAGAACTTACAGACACAATAAGAAAACAAGATATTGACATAACTCTAAATAGGATTGGTCGCGATGTAGTTTTTGTTAATGGGCAAAAGCTAAAGAGAAATCGTGATTTATTAGGTACATTGAGAGTAACAATATTTACTCCTGATGATCTTGAAATAATCAAAGGCTCTTCACAATTAAGACGCGATGTTTTAGATGACACTCTTACTCAAGTATCTAAAAAATTCGTAGCAGTTAATGGCGACTATTCGAAGTTGATAAAGCAAAAGAATGCACTATTAAAAGAACAATTTATTGATGCTGATTTGTTGGAAGTTCTAAATGAATCGATATCGATCAGTGGATCTGAGCTTTTACATCTTCGACTTAATGTTTTAAGTAAAGTGAGAGAACATTTTTCTGATGCATATCGAATAATTTCTGATGGTAATAATCAAGTTTCATTGAAATATATCTCGAAAATTTTTGGAAATGATAAAGATGAAAATATTTCAGTAAATGAACAACTTAGTGTGGATCAGATACGCGAGATTTTCAGTTCAAAACTGACTGAATTTAATGATATTGAAAGACTTAGACGCCACAGTGTCATTGGGCCACATCGAGACGACATTGTGATTGCTATTGATGATAGAAACTCAAGAACACAAGCATCTCAAGGAGAACAACGCTCACTAGCATTAGCGATAAAAATGGCTACACATTCTGTGGTTAGAGACATTACTTCAGATAATCCAGTTCTTTTATTAGATGACGTATTTTCGGAACTAGATATTGGGCGTACGCATAGGCTCATAGATTGTCTACCTGCGTCACAGACCTTTATTACATCGGCAATTGAGTTACCTGCTTCACTAAAGGTAGATGAAACATACAACGTTAATGCAGGTAAAGTGATTTTGTCGTAGTATCGTCTTAGGATTATTGTTATGACACGAATGAAAACCATACCTCAAAATGAAATTCTAAAATTGGATAATGAGCTTTCAAGTAGTGCAGACACAATGTACCTTTTGAAAGATAGCGTTACTCAATATGTAGATAATTCGGTTGTAAGTGAAGCAATAGTTGTAAGTTCATTACATGATATTTGGGAAAATATTGTAGGCAAAGATATATCGAAACATGTACAAATTAGGCATATCAAAAATGAAGTATTACATGTTGTTGCCGATCATCGAGCTTGGTCAACGCAGCTGAAATATATAACAAAAGACATAATTGAGAAAATTAACTCGGAGTTAAAAGATCAAAAAATCAGTTCAATTTCACTATCAATTTCGAGCAAAAAAAGTTAGATTTTTGTGCCTTAAAAAGCGCCTCTAACGACGAGTTTCGCACTCAAAATCTGGTAGGATATTGTTCCATTTATTATTAGAAAATCGGACAAAAAATATGGCATATGCAGCAAAAGATATAACTGTTCTTAAAGGATTGGATCCAGTTAGAGAACGCCCTGGTATGTACATTGGATCAACTGGTCCCACAGGTCTTCACCATCTCGTCTATGAAGTAGTTGACAATGCAGTAGACGAAGCAATGGCAGGGTACTGTACAGAAATTGATGTAACCATTCATCAAGATGGAAGTTGTTCTGTAAGAGATAATGGTCGCGGAATTCCTGTAGATGATCACCCCGAATATGACGGCATGTCAGCAGCTGAAGTCGTTTTGACTGTATTGCATGCTGGAGGTAAATTCGGAGGCGAAGGCTATAAAATTTCAGGGGGCCTTCATGGCGTTGGAATTAGCGTTGTAAATGCTCTATCGAGTCGGTTAGATCTAGAAATTCATCGAGATGGAGCTAAACATCAGATCACTTTCAAAGATGGTGGTAAACCACAGGGTTCACTGCAAAAAGAAGGCGCAAGTGATGTAACAGGAACTATTGTGCGTTTTTGGCCAGATGACACAATTTTTGAAACGATTGAATTCAACTCACGAACACTTATTGAACGTCTTCGAGAAATGGCATTTTTGAATCGCGGATTGAAAATCAATTTCATTGACGAACGCGGTGCAGAAAAAATCGAACACAACTTCTTTTTTGAGAACGGACTTAAAGATTTTGTTGAGCACTTAAATACTTCAAAAGATCCATTATTTGAAGAAGTAATTCACTTCACAGAGCAAATAGAAGGAAACGAAGTAGATGTTGCTTTACAGTGGAATACAGGTTACAACGAAGGGCTTCATTCTTTTGCAAACAATATTGGTACTACCGAAGGTGGTATGCATGAAGAAGGCTTTAGAAAAGCATTAACAAATGTTTTGAATAAGTATGCTCGTTCAAAAAACATGCTCAAAGAAAAAGACGACAATTTCTCAGGTGAAGATATTCGCGAAGGTATTACAGCAATTGTCTCAGTAAAACTTGCAAATCCTCAGTTTGAAGGTCAAACCAAAACAAAGCTTGGTAACACCGAGATGCGTTCCCAAGTAGAAAAAACTACAAATGAAAAGCTAACTGACTGGCTAGAAGAACATCCTCAACAAGCAAAGCTTATCGTAGCAAAATCACAACGTGCTTTGGAAGCTCGAATGGCTGCACGAAAAGCTCGGGACTTAACTAGAAGAAAAACTGCACTAGAAGGTGCAGGACTTCCAGGAAAACTCGCGGATTGTTCTTCTAAAGATCCTTCGGAATCAGAAATATTTATCGTAGAGGGTAATTCTGCTGGAAGCTCTGCAAAAGATGCACGTGATCCTCATAGTCAAGCAATCTTACCTATTAGAGGAAAGATTCTAAATGTAGAGCGTGCTCGTATGGATAAGATGTTAAAGAATCAAGAGATTCATGCATTGATCCAGGCAGTCGGAGCCGGCTTTGCAGACGATTTTGATATCGAAAAGGCGAGATATCACAAAATTATTATTCTTGCAGATGCTGATGTTGATGGTTCACACATTAGGACTTTGTTGCTTACATTCTTCTTTAGACAGATGAGACCATTGGTTGAAGCAGGTTATGTTTATGCAGCACAACCTCCGCTTTATTCTGCAGTAATTGGTAAATCCAAGACTTATGTAAAAGATGACTTAGAACTGCAAAAATTCTTGAAAGAAAACGAAGGACGTAAACCCGAGATTCAACGACTGAAAGGTCTTGGTGAAATGGATTTTGAGGAGTTGTGGGCAACAACTATGGATCCTGAGAAACGAACTTTGTTGCAAATTACAGTAGAACAAGCAGCACTGGCAGATAAAGCATGTTCAGTGCTTATGGGTGAAGATGTAGAGCAAAGAAAATCATTCATTCAAAATAATGCAACCGATGTTCGGTTCTTAGACATATAAAGTAGTTTTCAGGCAATAGGCGGAGAAAATAATGGCAGATGATAACAATTCAGGTGAAGAAAATCAGCAAGACAATGTTGATTTAACTGAATCAGACACTCTGGTTTCGATCGAACCAATTGAAATTCAAGAAGAGATGGAACGCTCGTTTCTTGATTATGCTATGTCTGTTATTGTCTCGCGAGCACTTCCAGATGTTCGTGATGGCCTAAAGCCAGTACATAGAAGAATCCTTTATGGAATGCACGATGCAGGCCTTCGACCTGATCGACCACATACAAAATGTGCACAAGTTGTTGGTGCAGTAATGGGTAAATTTCATCCTCACGGAGACAGTGCAATCTATGATGCATTGGCTCGAATGGTGCAAGATTTCTCTTTGCGCCATCCTTTGATTGATGGTCACGGAGCTTTTGGTTCTCCTGATCCTGATTCACAGCCTGCAGCTATGCGTTATACAGAGTGTCGAATGGCTCCAATGGCGATGCAGATGCTGAGAAGCATTGATGAAGATACTGTGGATTTTGTTGATACTTACGATGGCCGTGAAAAAGAGCCAACTGTATTACCTGCAAGATTTCCTAACCTTCTAGTTAATGGTTCTCAAGGCATTGCTGTTGGGATGGCTACTAACATTCCTCCACATAATTTAGGTGAAGTAATTGATGCGGTAGTACACACATTAGATAACCCTCAAGCAACATCAGATGATCTCATGCAATTTGTTCCAGGTCCAGATTTCCCTACCGGTGCAACCATTTTAGGACGTGCAGGAATTTTGGATGCATATAGAACAGGCCGTGGTTCTATCAAGATGCGAGCTGTTACTGAAATTGTTGAAAATAAGAACAACTCAAGCATTATTGTTACTGAACTTCCTTATCAAACAGCAGTTGAAACTATTGAACGTAAAATTGCTGAGCTTGTTAACAATGGACAGCTTGAAGGTATTCGTGGTTTGAGAAACGAATCAGCAAAAGGTTCAACGCGTCTTGTAATAGAACTAAAGCGTGATGCAAATGCAAATGTCGTGTTGAATAATCTCTACAAAATGACTCCATTGCAAACCAGCTTCGGGGTTAATATGCTTGCATTGGTAGACGGTATTCCAAGAACACTTAATCTTGCTGAAGCAATTAAGGCTTATATAGAACATCAAGTTGAAGTCATTACCAGAAGAAGCCAATTCAGATTAAAGAAAGCTCAAGATAGGCTTCATATTGTTCAAGGTTTACTCAAAGCATTGGATATGCTCGAAGAAGTTATTGCAACTATTCGAGGATCTCAAGATGTAGAAGAAGCTAGAACTGCATTAATGGCAGCGCCTTTTGATTTCACAGAAATTCAAGCAAACCATATTTTAGATATGCCACTTCGTCGATTGACTGGTTTGGAACGTCAGAAATTGATCGATGAAAATGAAGCGCTAGAAGCAACAATTGCTGGACTTCAATCAATTTTAGATGATGACGTAAAACTTAGAGGTGTAATCAAAACAGAGATTGGTGAGATCAGAGAACAATTTGCAAACGAACGTCGGACGGAAATTACAGCAGATGCTGCTGATATTAATGTACTTGATTTGATTGAAGATGAAGAGATAGTCGTGATGTTGACTTCTAATGGTTACATCAAAAATGTTGCGATGGATTCTTTCAAATCTCAAGGTCGTGGTGGACGAGGTGTTTCTGGAGGAAAGCTAAAAGATGAAGATTATGTAACGCATCTTTTGACTACAACAGCACATTCGTATCTATTGTTCTTTACTAACCGAGGGCGTGTATATCGTCTTCGTGCACATGAGATTCCAATGAAAGAGAGAACAGCTAGAGGTACTGCCTTAGTCAACTTGTTACCACTGGACAATGAGGAGTTTGTACAAGCAATTATTGATACAAGAACATACGAAGATGGTTCTTATCTATTGTTTGCAACGAAACATGGAATTGTTAAGAAAACAAAGATGAATGATTACAATTCAAGAATTTCTTCAGGGCTTATCGCAATAAATCTTCGTGATGAAGATGAACTTGTAGCTGTAGTGCAAACAAATGGTAATGATGATATTTTCTTAACATCAAGAGATGGAATGACAATTCGATTCAGCGAAGATAATGTTCGTCCTATGGGACGTAATGCATCTGGTGTTAGGGGAATGAAACTGAAGAACGCTGACGATAGAGTTGTTGGTTGTGATGTTGCACGCGAGAATGCTGTGATGCTGTTTGTTTCTTCTAAGGGATATGGAAAACGTACTGAACAAAGTGCATTTAATACTCAAGGTCGTGGCGGCCAAGGTGTCAGAGGAGTGAAAGTATCTGACGACAGAGGTTATGTTGTAACAGCGTTTAGCGTTGAAGAAAATGATGAAATACTTGTTTTCTCAAGTGCAGGAAATATTATCCGAACAAACGTGAAAGACATATCTTTACAAGGACGTGCAGCTTCTGGAGTAAGAGTTGCTAAACCAGGAGACAACGATCATATAGTTGCAGTTGCTAGAGTGTTAGAACGCGAAGATAAAAATACTGACGCTGAAAGTTAGGAAAGCGTGCCTACACAACAAAGAACTCGTACAACATCTAAAACTCCCACTAAGAGTTTTCAGAAGAAGACTACTAAGTCTGCAAAGAGTACAAAAAATGCTCGAGCATATCGACAATCAATTGCGAAGATCGACACTTGGTCTGTTTTAAAACTTTCTTTGTGTTTTCATACTGGAGCGATGCTTACAACGATTGTGATGTTCAGCGTTACTTGGATAACAGCTTCTTCTGTTGGTATTGTGAGAAACATCGAAAGCTTTATGGGTACAATCTTTGAGATTGAAGATTTCAGCTTCATGAGCTTTGATGTATTAATTGGTGTGATATTAGTAGGGCTAGTTTTTGTGGCAATTCTGACCATAATCTCCGTGATGGCCTCGGCTTTATATAACATTTTTGCTGAAGCAGTTGGTGGAGTAGAGATCTATATTGTAGAAGAGACTGCTAGCTCAAAAATCTGAGTAAAATTTCGGAACCAAAAATCTGCTCGATATCAGACATCAATTGTATTCATGCTACGATTTTTAACTTGCTATTTGATAGGGGCTATAGCTCAGTCGGTTAGAGCGCATCCCTGATAAGGATGAGGTCGCTGGTTCGATTCCAGCTAGCCCCACCACTTAATTCTCTGGATAGAGGTGGGCTATGAGACATTATCAGCGAGGATTTATTGTCGCGATATTGGGAGTAGTTTTCACAACTTTGGTGAAAATTTTAGGTGAAAGTTCACCCAGCCAAGAATCTTCTGGATGGAAGAAATTAAAACCAGAAAAATTTGAATAACATGAAAATCAACTTAGATACAGTTTTCGAAGATTTAGCTATGCCAAATATTTTGGTAGTGGGCTGTGGAAATATTGGTTCACAAATTGTTAAGTCTTATGTCGATAGTGATTTGAGTGCAAAATCCAAAGTGTATATAACTGACAGCGATAAAGACAAAGCTAGAAGATTAAGTGAATATCGCCTTAGTTCCATAACTCCAATAAAGTTCAAATCAGCAAAAGATACTCCTGATGATGTAGATGTAATTGTTGTTGCAGTTGATTTTGAGTCAGAACATAAAATTTTGGAAAGACTAGTTGAATCAGGCAGAGCTTTCATTTCACTTACGGATTCTTCCAAAGTTGCAGATCAGTATTATGAATTGGAAGAGGACTTCATTGCTGGTGGCGTCAATGCAATCCTAGGAACTGGACTAGTCCCGGGACTGTCAGATGTCTTGGCGGAAAAATGTATTGAGAATTTAGATCAAGTTCTCGATATTTCGCTTCAAAGACTTGGTTTTGTTTCAAAGGCTTCTTTGTCGAGCGTGAAAAATTCTTTAAAAGAACAACCTTTACGCGTAATTGATGGATGTCTTGAGGAAATCAAAGGCCAAAGTGGATCTCAAATATTTTGGTTTCCCCCTCCTTGGGGATCTACTGAATGTCATCCAGTTGGGGTAGGAGTTAAGGCATTAAAAGACAGGTATAAATCTGTTCACAATATCTCTGTAAAATATGCTGAACCAAAGTTGCCAACCTTTAGAGAACGAGTCGAGAACATATTTCTAAAAACTCCAATGACAACTACGCAGGCATGTATTAGAGCACAAGCTTATGGTTTAAAGGACGATCAGCTGGTAACAAATGTTAGAGCGGTAATTGGAGATGCAATGTCAATGATTGTGGCTACTTCAATCATAAGTGTTGTCGGGATCTCTCGAGTGGACTCCGTGCTAGATGCCAATAAAAAATCCTTCTATGGTGTAAATGAAGTTATCGGTACTAACCAATATTTAAACGTCTTATATAACCTCGGTTGTGACATCCTAAAATTCGACCCTTGATCTTTTGACTTTGGGTTGGTTTAGATTCAGATATCGAGTCCAAACCAACCTATCGCTGGTAGGATGTTGGCATGACTGACCCTTTCAATGATGATATTTTTGCGTCGGATCCTGATTTAGAAGCAATGGCTCGCCAGTTCCGACAGACTTTAAAAGAAGAACAGCTAGAAATTGAAGAGATAGCTGCAGAGGAATTTGAATCTAGCGTTGATTTGGCATTTGCTTTTTTGGAGTTAATGTGGAGTGGATCTCAAACAAGGGTTAGTGTAGGAGATACTTTTTTCGAAGGAACAATAAATCACGTAGGCAAGGACATTGTGCAAATGGCCACAAGGCCCGGAACATTTGTGGATATCCAAATTCCATTTATCGATAATGTTTTTGTTGTCGAACACTATAAAGGAAAAGGTAAATCGATTCTCCAGCGAGACCCTCGTACTTTTGTCGCAAGAATGCGAGAGTTAGCCTCGATGCCAATGCAAGAAGTTGAAATTGGCACTAACTCAACGTCAGCATCAATATCTGGAATATTAAAGCTTGTTCGTAGCGATCATTTGGTCCTTACAAATCGCGAGAAGAAGCAGTGGTTAGTTCCATTAACGAATGTTGGATATTGCCTAACTAGAGCAAAAGTTAGATAAAGGACTCCAAACATGGAAAAATCCGCCTGCAGCTAGGCGGATTTCGAAATCCATTGTTTAAGTTATCCACAGTCGCTTGTGGAAAATGTGGATAATCTTGTGTTGATTATGCTTCGTTTGCGTATTCTTGTTCTAATAGCTCAACTTTAGGCATTGAGTGTTCAATAAAGTTAGAGATATCTTGCTTTAAAAAGCGGTAACCTCGAACTCCAGGAATCTGCATTGCTGGAAGTCGGCCATCTTTCGCCATGAGCTGAATCATGCGAGGGCTTAACCTCAACCATGCTGCCACCTCTGAAGGCTTCAAGATCGCTGGATAATCATCTGGATCGAAGGGTGTTTGTGCTGCCATGTCCGTATCCTACCATTTCTATGTTAAATTGTAAACCTTGCGAATCGAACGAATATTTTGTAATATCATATTGTGAAATGCTATTACTAGGTACTACGTCCAATTCTTAGAAGTTTTCGGCACGTAGATCGCCAACTTGAGCATTTCTCGAAAAAAATATCAAAAATCATGGATGACAAGCCCAAATCCCATGGAAAAGCCCAAAATTAGTCCGAGATTAGAAAATTAATCACTTTATATTAGTTATAAATAAGACGAATAAAGCCTAGCTGTAGCGTCTTTAACAAGATGTTTCGGCCGACACAACAATCGTATTCGTAACGATCATCTCCAAGGAGGGCGATGCCACGTTAGATGCCTATTTGTAAAACAAATAAGGAGCCCCAGGTGACAGATCCAACATACGCCATAGCAAACTCTCAAGCACCCGTACCAAAAAGAAATGTTGGTTCAAGAATTACTTTTGGTCACTTGATGATTGTGGTCAGTGGTTTACTTGCGTTTTTGTTAACCATTACAGTCATCAATCAATTTAGAGGAGATCAAACTGAAGTCTTGGTAGCGAGAGACAACATAGTTGCTGGTGAAAGTTTAGAGATATCAAAATTTGAAGTAAGACAAATTCCATCAAACGTATTGAACGATGAATTCGCAACTCGAGAAATGATTCAAAATGGCAATAACTTTGCCGCTCGTTCAATTCTTGAAGGTGAACCTTTGACTAGAGCTGCAATGACACCAGATGTTGAAGACGCTAATGTTTGGCTTCAATCGATTCCGATTTCAAGATCTTTAGCAGTCAATGGAAGCATTTCACGAGGCGACCGAGTTGACATTATTGCAACCCCTGATGGCACTTGTGCATATCGTGCATTGAGAAACATTGAAGTTGTTTCAGCTCCTACAACTTCATCAGGTGGAGTACTTTCGTCAAACACTAGAGAATTTACAATTACGGTATCTCTTGAGCAAGCCGGTGATGATCTTATCTTGGCTGGAGTAATTGCAACTGGTCAATTCCAAATAGTTAAATCTACTGGTGATCGAGACCGAGGTGTTGTGATCGAAGATCCACAATGTGGTAATCCGCCAACTGCTTCTAACTCTGCTGGATCTGGTGGTGCATAAATGACAATAACGATCGGTATCGTAGCTAGCTCTCGCGAGTGGAGAAGTATTTTACAAGCACATGTACGTGACCATGTTGCAGATGTAAAGGTACAAATACTTCGTGAACCTCGCATGGCTTTAGAGCTAGAGCTCGATGTTGTTGTAATTGATGATGTTTCAAGTTTCTTAACACGAGATAAAGTTGTTCGCCTTCGCGAAAAAGGTACACGTGTAGTTGGAATATACGATCCCGAAGGTCAAGAAGGCTTAGGAATTACGTTCTTAGAGAATCTTGGGGTTGATCTATCACTGCCTTCAAACATTTCACCTGAAGAGATGATCAGTGCAGTTTCTCAACTTCAACCTAGAGAAAACTACTCCAACGTTTTCGACCATGCTGTTGCGGACTTCTCTTCAACTCAAACTCCTACTGTGGAGCCTGGTAATTCTGCAATTATTACGGTTGCGGGTCCAGCAGGTACTGGATCTACTGAAATTGCTATTGCATTAGCGGATCTTTTGGTTGCAAGACGCACTGCAACATTATTGATTGATTGCGATGAAGTAGGTCCTAGCGTTGCTCGAAGAATTGGTTTTCATTTACACCCGAATATTTTGACTGCTATGGATGCAGTAGCAAATGTTACAAAACCATTAACAGAAATGGTTGGAAGACCCAGCGACAGAGTTGCAAATTCCGTTAACTTTGATGTGATTCCTGGAATTGCTAATCCAGAAGATTGGTCACAGTTACGTTCTAGCGACATTGCTGATTTATTTACCGCTGCAAGAAAGTCTTGGAGATATATTGTATGTAATACCGGTCCATTTACTGAAGACCTATCGGGTTATGGAATGGAAAGATTTGGTGGTACTCGAGCTGCACTTGAATATGCAGATGTAATTATAGGAGTGATGTCACCAACGACAACAGGTTATATGAGATTCTTAGACTGGCTTTCTTCGCTGAGAAGTTTAGGCCATGATCGAGCTGTATATGTTGTGGTTAATCGAGCTCCAAAGTCTGGCTATATTCGAAAAGAAATCGAATCGCAACTTACTAGAGATGTTGATTCTCGCTACATTGCAGGATTGTTTTTTGTAGCTGAAGATGAAAAAGTAACAAAAGCAGAATGGGAAGGTCAGCTCGTATCTAGAGGACCTTTTCTCAACACAGTTGCTGAAGTCGCTACTTTTGCAATACCAGCTAGGTATGTGAAGAAAAATTCAAAAGGCGCCCAAGGGGTTGTGCAAACTTCTGCTGGAACAGCATTTTCAGGAGCACCTATTGCTGCTCCCAATCAGATGCCTTCACAAGCACAAGGTATATCTTGGGATGATCCTGATATTGCAGGAGCTCCTCAAGTTCCAATGCCTCCGCAAGCTCCAGCTCAAAGTGTGATGGAACCTCAACCATTAGCTTCAGAAGTTAGTCCATACATTACAGAGCAACCTCAGAATTTAAACATTGATTCGATAGATCAAATTGATGAAATTGAGAATTCGATCGCGCATAGCATGCAACAGTCTGACTACGAAACTCAAGCGCAACAACCAACTCCTCAAGATAACTCGTATTCATTTTCTCCACCTATTCATTCAGTCGAACATGTTACACCTAGCCCGGCACAGGTTCCGCAATCTCCAGCAGATCCAACAAGCCAGTCTTATGTACCAGCATATAAACGAGATTCCCAAGAACAAATTCCTGATGCAAATGAACAGTTTGTGAATGCTCAACCGCCAGAACCAACAAATCAAGGTTACGTCAACCAAGAAAATGTTGCTCAACAAGGGAAGGGTTACGTGCCTGGATATGTTGAAGAAGATAAGGAAGAAAATCCTGACGACAAGTTTTGGGGTAACTAATGGCAAAGGAACGCTCGGTAACAGCATATGAACATATAAGGTTAAAACTTCTAGATCGAATTAAAGAAGGAAAAATAGATCCTGAAAGCGATCCTGAAGGTGTTAGGGGTTTAATTAAGTCTGAAGTTGCAGCGTATCAACGACAAAGTCAAAGCGGAATTGGCGGAAGAACTTTAGCAAATCCAACTGATGTTGCAGAACGACTTGAACGAGCAATTCTTGGTTTTGGTGTACTTGGTCCGTTGTTAGAAGACGATAGTGTCGAGGAAATTTTTGTTTCAGGTGGAGATGTTTCTTATGTAGATGCAAACGGTCGTTTGGCTTCGGTTGAAGATCCTACAACTGAAGATGAATTATTTCACTTGATAAATAGATTGTTACAAACCTCAGGCCGTGAAGTATCAAGACGTAGTCCAATTGTTCAGGCTCGAGTTCTAGATGGCGCTGCGCGTTTAGGTGTTGTTGTTCCCCCAATTGCAGATGAGTTAAGCGTCACACTGAGAAAATATACAATGCGTCATGAAGATTTAAATGATCTTGTGCGTTTTGATTCTCTTTCTCCTGCAGCTGCCGCCTTGTTGCATGCTGCGATGTTAACTCGAACAGGAATTGTTGTTAGTGGTATTCCTGCTGCTGGTAAAACTACTTTGGTAAATGCTTTATTAAGAGCGGTTCCACCTTCGCACCGAATTTTAGGTTGTGAAGAAACTCGCGAACTTTCTGCTCCTGTGATGCACGGTGCTTATTATCAAACTCGCGCATCAAGTAATGATTCATCATCAGATTCTGAAGTTTCGTTACGAGATTTGGTGAGAATTTGTTTAGGTATGCGACCTGATTTATTAGTCGTAGGTGAAGTTCGAGGTGAAGAAGCTTTTGAACTTACACGTGCAGGTAATGCAGGTTGTGGAGTTTTGTGTACTGTTCACTCGAATAATGCAAGTGATGCACTTCAAGCACTGACGTCTACTGCAATTATGGCGGGACAAAATGTTCCAGAAAAACAAGTTCGCTCGATTTTTTCAAATGTATTTGATCTAGTGATTCATTGTGACCGAGAAGATGTGCAGTTTAAAACTGAAGAATCAGGAAAGATCAAACGTCAGATCATGGAAATTGCAGCTGTCCCTTCTATTCAAGGAGGCGATAGCGATTATACGATTGAGCCAATCTTTGTTCGTGAAGGTTTCGGGCAACCTCTTAGATGGACCGGTGCTCCTTTGCCCGAGAACTTACGTAAGAGGTTAGACAACGTTCTATCACGTCATGGTACAAGCGTTCAAAGGATATTGGAAGGTTCGAACCAAAGGATGACAGCATGAATGTTTTAGCTGCACTCTTTGTTGCAATCTTCGTTTTTCTTTTAGGTGCACAAATTACAGGTAATATGCCTGAAAGATTTAACCGAGTGCAAGAACGGAAAAAACGCCATACTAAAAGAGAACAAAGACAAAGCTGGTTGAATCAAAGCGGTGCTGGAGTTACTCCTTTGCAGTTCTGGGGTATTTCAATCGGAACTGGACTAGCTAGTTTTCTACTCGTTTTTGCTTTAACGCAAGTGTTTATTATTTCGGCTGTTCCCTCTATCATGTTGGGACTTTTACCCAGAACGTATTTTGCTCGCAAGCGAATAAAAGGACGAGAAGAACGAGTGCAGGCTTGGCCAGATGCACTAAGAACTCTAATTGCAGGGATCTCTTCAAGTCAGTCATTGCATCAGTCCCTACGTTCGCTTGGAACAGGCGGACCTGTACCATTAAGACCTGTCTTTCAAAAATATGCACGACTAACACAAGCGTTAGATCAGCGAAGTGCGTTAGAAGTTATCAAAGAAGATTTAGCCGATCCAATGAGTGATCGCATTATCGAAATTTTGATTGCAGCAACTGAAGCAGGTCCTGGTGTTGTTTTAGATATCTTACGAGACTTAGCTGATTCAACAACAAGAGATTTACAATTAAGAGAACATATTGAAACTATGCAGACTGAACAAAAGCTAAATGCTCGAATTGTTTTTGTTATGCCTTATCTGTTGCTGATAATGATGGTTATGGCATCTGAAGAGATTAAAGATTTTTACCGCACTCCGGCAGGAGTTTTCATTATAGTCTTAGGTACTTTGATTTTGTCGGCAGGTATGTTGTTTATTCAAAAACTTGGTGTAATCCCGATGGAGCAAAGAGTTTTTGCACAATCAGTAACTGATGATAAGGAAAGAAAGATCATTGAACAGTCGAATCGTAAACAAGGCGATTCGCCTTTGGAGCAATTCTCATGAGTTCTATGATTTTCTTTATTGGCTTGTTGATGGCATTTTGTGTCGGTTCAATTGCTGCACTCTTTTTCAAACCTCCAAGAAAACTTTCTTCTAGAGTCGCGCCATATACTCAATTGAATCGTTCAAGGCTAGGAAAAGGTGCAGATCTAACTGCAATCGGTTCGCTAGATAGCGCTGCTCCTCAGACTGCATTTGGAAGGATTTTTGGGCCTATCGGACAGTCGTTGGCAGATTTCTTGGGCCAAATTATTGATGCAGGAGATGATGCATTCTTAGCTTTGCGTCTTCGTCAGGCTGGATTTTTAGATACTTCTCCTTCACAGTATCGAATGCGTCAACTTTCGTATACGCTTGGAGGAGCAGGTGCATGTACAGCATTGGGCTTGTTTGCTGGTAGCACATCTTTAACACTGCTTGGCTTTTTTGGTGGTGGACTTTGGGGTGCGACTGCATGGCGAGGAAAAGTAAACAAAGCTATTAAATCTCGTCGCGAGCGAATGCGAATCGAACTATATACAGTTTCGCAATTGATCGCGATGCAAATGCGGACAGGTCAAGGATCTGTTGCTGCAGTGCAAGAAGTTACTCGTCGAGGAAGAGGACCTGTTGTTAGAGAATTGGCTGAAGCACTCAACTGGATGAGCTCAGGTATGGAACAATCTGAAGCGTACGAAAGACTCGGAGTTGAAACTCCCGAACCTGCAGCTGCAAGGTTGTATCGCGCTTTGGCTGATGGTGTTCGAAGTGGTGGAGACTTAGCGTCAACGCTGTTGACAATTTCAGATGATCTTCGTAGTGAAAGACGAGAAGAATTAGAGCGCAATGCAACAAAAAGACGAGGTGCGATGTTGATACCAACAATTGTTATTATGTCTCCAGTAGTTCTTCTTTTCTTGATAGCACCAATACCTAGACTTCTCGCAGGGGGTGGCTAAAAGTGTTTTTTAAGCCCCGAAATATAACGCTTGTAAGATTTTCTGATGCCAATCAACGAATGATGAATAATTATGCGAATAATGCGAAAAGCTACAAAAATAATTCTTGTCAAGAGCTAGAATATGTCCGACAATATAGAAAACCAGCTAGTTGCCCAGGTTGGTTATAAGGAGCCCCAATGTTAAAGCTATATGTTGATTGTTTAACTTACATCAATTCAGCTAAGAGTTCTTTTAAACGTAGAGCTGATGAAGAAGGCTTCGTTAGTGCTGAAACTATTGCGATTGCTGTTGCGGGTGTTGTGATTGTTGGTTTGTTGTTTGGGATTTTTAGGGATCAACTAACAGGATTTGCAGATGGAATAATGGAACGCATCGGCGGTTTTGAAGATACTGAACCAACTCCGTAGTGGTTTTAATTTGATTCTTAATTGAGGTGTGACGTGAAATTTCGCTTAGCTAAAAGAGCGAAAGATACGAATCAGCTCGGCTTTGTATCCGCTCAGTTTTTAGGCCTAATTGCTATCACTTTGTTTTTCTTATCAGGTGTAGTTCAAATTTTATTCATTGAGTATTCTCGTCAAGCAGCTATTACTGCAGCAAATGAAGCAGCACGCGCAGGATCTCAGAGTATTGACTTTCGACGAGCATTTGAAGCTCTTGAATCTACCGATCAAAGTGTGCGTGATGAAGCAGCAATTCAAATTGCTAATGCAGAACAAGTTTGTGTTGAGCGGCTTACTTCTGCTGCAGATGACTTATTAGGCGTAAGTGCAGAAATTGAAGAGGATGGTATTTCTTGTGAAGTTCTATCCAATAACGAAGTCGATCCTGCAAACGCTACGAGATTCTATATGCAAGCAAATTACTCTGCGACTGCGAGTGCGTTCATTCCATGGGCAAAACCTTTTGCAGACAATCGCCTAAAGAATCTCAGTGCAGTATATGAACAGCGTCAGGCGGCAGAATGATTATTCAATGGCCACGTCGCGACGAAATTTCTGCAGATGAAAGCGGTTTTATGTCTGCTGAATGGTTGGCAGCTTTTGGTGTTTTGGTTATTCCAGTTTTTATTTTGGTTGTATCTTTAATCCAAGTACCGCCGAGGGTTTCTGCGGGTAACAATGCCGCTTCGCAAGCAGCGCTAGCTTACGTTGGAGCACTTGATCAAAGTCAGGCAATCGATCAGGCCGAAGAAGCTGCAGAAGATGCAATTACTTCGAGAAACTTAGGGATATCTGCATCCGAAATAAGAGTTGAAGTCGTTGAATCAAATGGATATTGTCCGGGCAGAGAAGTAACAATAGAAGTAACAATCCCAATACCGGTTTCGATCAATCCATTTGGTGATTCTGCTTTGTTTGAGTTCGGCTCGCTTAGCTCTCGTTCAACTGAACGAATAGATGATTATGCAGAACTTGCTAATGTTGGCGACATGGCTAGTGGGTTATGTGATACGCCATGAATATGAAGTTGAAGGATTCGGGTTTTGCATCTTCTTGGATGCTCGGTTTTGTCGCAATCATTTTGTTTATGGGGGTTTTCTTTTTCGAACTTGGGTCAATATATATCGAACGACAAAAGCTAGTTGATACAGCAGATCGCGCAGCTGCAGCCGGAGCAACCGCCATTGACGAAGATCAGTTGATTGCGACAGGAAACATTGTCCTTGATGCCGATGAAGCAAATATTCGTTGTACACAATCTCTTAATAGCTCCATTGAAGATGCTTTTTCAGATGGCGGCTCCGAATTAATTATTGAACCAGGAGTTTGTGCTGCCGAACCTGGGGTGATGGTTGTAAACGCAAAAGCAGAGTTAGAGTTTGGCCCAGTTTTTAGGATTCTTGGCTTTCCAAATCGAACCTTTGAGATCCAAGCACAAGCTCGGCCTAGCTGTAGTGATGACCAGTCTTTGTCTGCAGATTGTTAACTAAAAATCGGCCTGAAAATAACTACAAAAAGTACTTGTATATTTGTAATTGATGCTTCACAATTAGAAATAGCAATATTGCGAATAACGCGTTACAAAAACGACGTTTTTGCGTGCCTTTATGCCATGTAATTGGCCTAGTGGCTGATATTACTTTGGAATGAGAGGAAATCAATGCCGGAAGTAATGCATATCGAGGTTGATGAAGATTTTGACCCTCGCCCGAAAGAGGCTCCATTTAGCCTGCGTGACCCCGAAGGCAACCCGAATTGGCCGATTATCGGTGGTATTGCATTAGCCATAGTACTTGTCTTGGCGATAATCATTGTCTTAGTGAATCCATTTGGCTCGAAAGAAGAAGTCGTCCAACGTTCAGAGTGGACTCCATCTGACCCGACTATTGCAGTTAATTTTTTAGATACTTATCCTGTAGATGATCCCATGGTTAAATCAATCCAAGATTCTTTTGATGCTTTGGCTGAATTTCTTGCAACTGGCGATATTGAGGTTGTTCAAAGTACTTTTGACTTAGCGGGTCGTCAATATGCCTTACTAGTTGAAGAGCAGCCCAAAATTGCAGCAAATCCAGATACTGAAGGTCCAGCTGTAGTGAGATTGGGCCCTGTGGGCAAGGTCTCTCAGGTAGACAATACGTTTGTTGTTAGAGTAGTTATTCGCTGGACTATTCCTGGGAAAGAAGGTCAGGACCTCGAATATGACCTTACTATGTTAAGGGAAAACAATAACACTTACCTCTTAAGTGTTATATCAGAAACAAATCCAATAGAGCCAAAGCCTATTAGTTTCTGTACGGCAGCAGATGTAATTGCAGGGTTGGATCCTTTCGAGACTGTTGCAAAAGAGCTAGAGAGTTTTTCAACTAGCGATCAAATCGCATTAACTCTGGAAGTAATTGATATAAGACTAAAGGCATGGAACCTAATGAAAACCGCTACTAGCGGGACAAGTGATAGGGAAAATGTTGATGCAATAATCGATGAATACTCCAAGGTGCAAGGAGAGGCAGACGCTGCAGCGACATATGAAGAGCTGTTCGTAAGGCAGGACTTTGATCGACTTACAAGCAATCAAAAGATTATGCAAGATCGAGTTCGTTCTCAGTGTGACGGGCTGGATATTAGTGACAGGTAAGATAAAAAAGCAATATTTAGAATGTCATATTGCGAATAAAAAGAATAGAAGTTCATCTTGCGTTATTTGGAGGTCTATGTTATATTTAAACTACTTTCACAAGGAGGAGCCATGTTGTCGAACTTATATCTAGGGGCCATTGGTCTTGCACAACAGGTAAATAATGGTACAGATCGAATATCGAACTCTCGAAATCAGTTTGACGATACTGCACCTGGTCAAGCTCAGCTAACTGAACTGATTGGGACTATTAGGTCATGGGCTATCATTGCCTGTGTTCTTGCAATCATTATTGCTGCGATTATTTGGGCATGGGGTTCACAAAGCCAGAATGCCGCACAAGCAACACAAGGTAAAAAAGGTATGATTATCGCAGTTGCGGCTGCCGCAATCATATTTGCCGCTGAACCACTCATTGACTGGGGTATCAGACTCGGCTCTGGAGTTAGAGACGGCGGATAACCAAAAGTACTTGGCTTCAAACCTTACTAAAGTTCTAAAGCGCGCCCGTGAAATTTCACGAGCGCGTTTTTTGCAGGGAGGCAAAAAATGACAACACCCGCTGATCAGCTCAAAGACCTATTTGATTCCAAAGATGACAAAGGGAAGCTGGATTTCGAAAAGCATATCGTAACGCGATTAGATTTGAACCGACAAGAGATATTAGCTCTACAAATGGATCAGATTGAGAATCCATCGCCAGAGAATGCCCGCAATATTGCTGTGTTAGAAGTTCGTGCATCACAATATCGAGAAGTGATGCAATATATAGCTCCAGAGATTGCGCGTATTCATGAACAGACTCAAGGGCAAGAACAGACACAGCAAAATGATCAAGTAGAACAAGGTGTTCAAGCCGATCCGGGTCAAAAGAAATTTCCGAAATGGGTTGCTTATACGGCAATTGCTACAACTGGTCCATTTGCAGCAGTGTTGTTGATTCCAAAAGTAAAAGATGCAGTTACTGAAAAATTTGGAACTCCAGTGCAAGATGCATCTGATCAAGAAGGGCCAAAATCTCAGCAGACCAAAAAATGGTATCAACCTACCGTCAAAAAAGCGATTGTGGGATTGGTTGCGGTAGGAGTATTGTCTCAAGGTGGAAGATGGTATAACGATCAGCAAGCTGAACAAGAAAATCTGGAGCAGGATCCAAATGGTCAAGTAGTTGGTATACCTACCCCGACGATACCTGAGGGTTATTGCGAGATAGAACCAGGTGAGGGCTTGCTTGAGTATGAAGCTGAAATGGCTCTTTTGGAGGCCGAAGGCGATCTTGACCAAGCGCTTCTCGATCTAGAAATAGCTCTCGATGGTTATGCATCTGAAAGATGTACGCTTGATGATATAGCTACTGCTAAGGAAGTCGGAGCGCAGGAATTGACTCGTTTGGCACAACAGCCTCAGGGTCGTGGTTTGGGCGACTAGAAAACATTTTAGGAGAGTTCGAATGGGAGCCTATAACAATATTCAAAGAAAATTTTTTAGAGCTATTGGTCGAGAGGTAGTCGAATCTGTGAATCAACCAGAGGTCCAGTTTAGTGGCGAAACACAAGGCGAACCTTCAAAAAAGCAGCCATCAAAATTGAGAATATTCTTATTGACACTTGCTGCTGGAGTGGGTGGCACTTGGGGATACACACAATTATCGAATCCTGATGGTTTAGGTTGTGATCTCGATGTAAACGTCGGGGTTGAACTTGTAAAAGATAGAGTTCAAGAACTTGAAGATCAAGGTGTTGAAATTACACTGCAAGATCTTGATCAAATTAATCATGAAACTAGAGTTAAAACTATGCAATATGGTTCAGCATACAACTGCCCTCAGAGCACCAAACGATTCGCGGAACAAGGAAGAATTGAAGAAATGAATCGCCAATATAAAGATCTTGGTCGCTAGTTCTTTTAAACCATTAAGCGTTCGGAACTTGTGATAGCAACTTAGGAATTAAGGTTCCATTTACATTTTCAAAGTAGACATTGATTTGTTGAGATATAGTTGTTGATCCACTTGGTGTTGGACATTTTGCAGAATATCTCACATAGGTGACAATCCAATTTTTACTTTGAGGTAATGGTAAAGAAATTGCTCCTGCGATGTCGCTTTTGAATTCAGTACAGATTCCCTTTGGTTGTCCTGCAAAATACTCTGGCCATTTATTCGTGCCTACTCCAGTTACCTCTGCTTTCGTTACTTCAATAGCAGTTGTTCTTGCTTTTAAAAATATGCTTTCGGGCAGATCGCTATTTGCTGGATTGTTAAGTTCAGAAATTGGGATCCCAGAAGATGTGTCTCCTCCAAGTATGGCTTCGTATCTAGGAGACACATAATCGAATATTAAACCTGAATCGAGGGTACCGGTTGTTGGAAGTGCAGCGAGTTCTTCTTTCGCTACTCGATCAAAAGGAAGTCTAAAAGTCTGATCTTCGGATGAAGAAGTTGTCGGTACAACGTTGTTTTGAGAGCCTTCTGCGTTGTTCGATTCAAGGTCATCTGAATTCCTTTGAGAGGATTCGAATAATTCACTACTACTTTCATTTGATGAATCAGAACTTGATGGCCAAAATGCAACAGCAAGTACAACTACTAGAACAGCTATAGACAACACTCCTGCAATTTTCTGATTGCGTGTTACCTGCGAAGACATTAGATATCCTTTTCCCTAAACAACTGCTGCAGTATTGGTTATGTTAGGCGCATAGTAGCCGTTGTAGTTACCACCGTATTTTGTTCTTACATTGGAAACATCGCCACACTTTGAAGTGTGTATTATGTTCCCGTCAGCCAGCAACATCACAACGTGTCCTGTAGATGGCAGATATAGATCTCCGGGACGTGCTGCTGATTCTGAAATTTTTGTGGCTCTCCAATTTCCTGCACGCATTAATGCAGTTGTCGGATTTCCGCCTAAATCAGTTCCTGTATCTTTATATGCAGAAGTTACAAATCCGCTGCAGTCATAATGAGAAGGACCAGTTCTTGTCGTATTGGTTGCACATTTACCATCTGGTCTTCCGTAGGGAATACCTAAGTGATGGAAAGCCCAGATGATTGCGCGACCTGCTTCGGGAGTTCTTGCTTGTTGTACTGACTTGACGCAAAGTTCATTTGCGCTGATACTTACGCGATATGAACCGCTTGGTATTGCTGAATCTGGAGGACAATCACTTGGATCTCCACCGCCACCGGCATATTGTGCGCATTGTGGGTTATCGGGGTTGCTAACCAAAACAGTTTGGCCTGATTGTAATGCAGGTAAAATTGATTGAACTAGACCAGCTCCGGTTGCTAGAACTCTTTCATATCGGTCTGGATGGGCTGAACGCTGCACTTTTTGTGCAGCTTCACCATGTCCCATTGATTGCCAGTTCGGTAGTGCCAAGAGTCCTTCATAGAATTTTGTAGAGGAATAGACCGGATCCATGATCTGTTCAGGAGTTCCCCATCCTTGAGATGGTCTTTGCTGAAATAATCCTAGAGAATCCCTATCTCCACCGTTTTTGTTTTCAAATTGATCTTCAACAAGTGCTGTAATCAGTGCAATGATCAGACCCTTTTCTGGTACAGGAGGTTGCATTTGTAGACCAGTTTGTACAATTATTTGTGCGTGAGCCATCTTATGTTCTGTGATTGTGCCCGTAGAAGGTGGATTTGAGGGGTACATGTACGTTGAACCCACATTTACAGGTCCATCGGTTGCCAAAGCTGAGATTGCCATTGGTCCGCTGTCGGTGCATTGACTTGCTCCAGCTCCTGTTATCGCGGTGAGGATGCCTCCGATAAGCATCGCAAAGCCAATCATTACAATAATAAGCAATATAATGACAACTGGTACCACTTTTTTAACAAAAAATATGATCGCTTTTTTCTTTGCTACTGCTGCAACTGCAGCAACTGGTGCTGGCATTTCTCCTCCTTTGCCTGATTATACATTAGTAATTAGAAAATCGAAAGAACATATTGCGAATTTGGGAAATAAAACGTATAATGCGAAATAAGAGGTATTTCAATGAGCAGAAAAGTTAAAGTAAAACGCATCTCCCCAGCAGGAGTGCCATCTCCTGATACAGGAAAATATGTGCTTTATATATTTCTAGTCATGCTCATTTTGCTTGCGGGATTTGGTCTCGGTAGATATACATCTTCTAAGGGTTCATCCAGCTCCGATTTGGCTATTGCGGAAAGGACTCCTATTGGGGAGGCTTACTCGGCTTACGGACCCAGTGATGTTAAAGGAATTGTTCCTGTTGGGTTTAAACGAGAACTTCAAGGAGCAGTAACTGCAGCTACTGCTTATGTTGGAATGACGCCACGTTTATTTTTTGCGGAAGACAATGTATTTGAAGTCTCTGCAATCCAACTAACAACACCTACTTTTACACAAGAGTTTATTGATGGAATCGCAACTCCTAGAAGTGAAGCTCGCAGATATTATCGAACTGATCGAGATGCATTTATGAGGGAATTTCCAGTTGGTTATACAATCCAATCCGCAGAGCAAGATAAAGTTACAGTTGCGGTTTGGTCAGTATTGATGGTCGCTGCAAAGCCCGAAATTCAAGGTGCTACTGAATCAAAAGTGCATTTAATTGATCTTGAGTGGTATAACAACGATTGGAAAGTTGCTGGATGGGTAACTGGTCCTGGTCCAACGCCGAACTGGCAAGCACCATCTAGTTCAATTCTTTCAGTCGATGAGTTTTTAGAAGTTATCAAACCATTTGATGGAGGGTATGATTATGTACCTAGTTTCTAGACTAAAAACTTCTGTAGCGCTTTTATTTGTACTGGTGTTAGTCTCGACGATTGTTTTATTTGCAACGCCAGAAAAAGCTGAGGCAACAACCTTGTCATCTGGCAGGTCATTAACATATTTTTCTGCATCTACTTTTGGTGCGATGCCAGCAGAGTATCCAGCGAGCTTGCAAGCCTTCGGTGGGGTAAGACCTGTAAGTTGGTGGGATTCTATTGCTTCACTTGGAAACAATATTGCATGTTTTAATGCGATTGGAGCAGCGTTGTCAGCAACTACTGGAGTTTGTGACGATTCGGTTATGGGATCTGTGGTTGAAAAAATTGAAGAAGCTCTTGATTGCGTGAAAGAGCCTATGGATTGTATCACTAAGTATATTTTCGACGTTTTAGGTGGGGCAGTTGGTTGGGCTGTAAATGGAGTAGTGACTCTTGTAACTGGGACCAATGCGGAGTGTATTCGTCCAGGAGATGAATCTCCTACATTTAATGATGATGCAAGAGCAAGAGAAACTCTAGATCAGAGGTTGGCAGGTTTTGACTCTTCTGGAGCATGGACAGCTGCACAAGATTTTAGATGTTCTGAACGAATCTCGCTAGATTATTTCGGACCTGGTGCTGGAGAGACTCAAGATATTTTTGCAGCGATTAATGATGCTAGAGCTACAGAGTTAAGGCAGATCAGACAGCAAATGAGTGATCTTAGCCAACAGGGAATTACTTCAGGTGAAGAATACGAGGCGTTGGTCGCGAGACAAGCTTTGCTAAATGAAACGGCCGGAGATGTTTCAGAAGCTGATGCAATTACTAGAGGGCAAGCTGTCAACAGCGTTTTTTGGACACCTAAATCAACAGTAAGCACAGAAACTTTCAAGAGAGAGTATGGAAAGTATGTTCTTATTTCGGTCATGATAATGGTTCCAATGATTATCGCAGCTGCATTGCAGTCGCTGATCACAGGAAAAGCTGCATTGATGATGCGTGGAGTTTTCATTCATATGCCAGTTGCTATATTTGGAATGATTATTGCGCCTTATCTTGTACGCACGCTAATGGCCATAACAGATACGTTTTCGTCATTCATCATTGCTGATGTGTCAAACGATGTGCAAGGTTTCTTTACTAATTCGTCTGAATTAATGACAGGGCTGTTTATTTCAATGGGGGTTTATGTGCTCCTACCCGCTTTCTTGATCGTGCTGGTGTTTTTGTTCGCGTCCTTGATGGTGTGGTTTATTCTCAACGTCCGTGAAGCTTCCATTTCTTTGGTCGCAGTGTTTTTGCCAATCGCATTAGCTGCGAGCATCTGGCCAGCTCTTGGAAGTTGGGCGATTAAAGCAATCAAGCTATTGGTGGCTTCAATAATTTCGAAGATATTTATTGTCGGTGCAATAAGTTTGGGTATTGGAATTTTTACTGGAGGTGCAGATACTGAAGGGATAGCATTTTCGCTTTCTCACTTAGTTTATGGTTCAGTTATCTTCTTGATCGCCGCATTTCAGCCAATGTTGGTCTTGAGATTCATGGATGAAATTGGTGACTCGATGACCAACGAAGGTAAGTCTGGTGGTTTTGCTAAGGGTGTTGCAATTGGTAATGGGCTTCAAGCATTAACTGGTAAGACCCCGTTGGGTGGATTATTAGGTAAAGGTGGTAGTGCTGCTTCAAGTTTAGCTAGCCCTTCTGGTGCAAGCCCTACCTCAGGTACGGGATCCGCACCTGGTGGTTCATCTGGTGGCCCGGCAAAGTTGTCTCCAGCGGCAAAAGCTGCAGTAAATGCAGCTACCTCTCCAAAAGGAACAGGCGGAGGAACTTCCCCAGGTGGAGGAAACTCAAGCCCTAAAGGCGGAAATACAAGTCCTGGAGGTACGAATGGAGGAAGTACCCCACTACCTGCTGGCGCTAATGGTGGGCATGATATTTCAGGACAACGAAATAGCGGATTATTGGTGCCATCAAGCATGAGTGAAAACAGCGGAGGTGGAGGTGATTCTGGAGGCTATCCCGATGGTTCTAGTTCAAATTTCAACACCGGAGAATACCAGGCGCCTGGACAAGCAAGTGCTCCGGATCTAGGCCAGATAAGTGCAAATCTCGCAAACTTCTCAGGTGGAGGGGGTGGAGGAGCTCCGACTTCTACGACAGGTGGAGGCAATGTGGGTGCTACTGCACCTAGAAAAGGATTGATAAATCGCGGGCTAACAAGAGCTGCGAAAGACGGAGGCAAAGCAGGCGTATTAGGAGCGATGGCAAGATTAACTATGGGCGATCCGCGCAATCAGCAACAGGGCGCATAAAACGAAATTCTTAAATGACCAAAAGCGGCTGACACAGAAACATGAACAAAGGGTGATATATGGCACAAGGTTATAAACTTGGTGGCGCTGAGCCAAAGAAACTATTCATGGGATTCAGAACATCTCAAGTAGTTATTTTAGCTATTGGCGTGATGTTAGGTTTTATTGCTGTTGCTGCAAATCAACTTCTTTTAGTTTTAGTTATATTCGGTTTTGCAGTCGCAATTGCTTTTTTGCCTTTTGGCGGGAGAAATTTAGATGAGTGGATCCCAATTTTTGCGCGTTGGACAATAACAGGATCCAAAGGAAGACAACATCATAGCGTTGCTCCGCTTTTAGGTCACACAGATAAAAAAAGTCAGATGATTGGGCCTCCACCTTTTCTTAAAGGCGTGAAACTTTTAAAGGTTGTCAACTCTGATAATCGCGAGATTGCTGTGATTAAAGATGCACAAGCAGGAACATATTCTGGCGTGCTACAAATAAGTGGTGGTTCTTTTGTGCTTTCGTCTTCTGCTGACCAAGAAGTTCAACTAGCAAATTGGGGATCAGTTTTAGCAAGATTTTCTAGAGAAGGTTCACTAATAAATAGAGTGCAATGGATAGAGCGAGCAATACCTGAAAACTCTCAAGCAATGCACGAGTATTTTGATGGTGCAGCAGCACTTGGCGAAGATAATCTTGCAACTCAATCTTATCTAGAGCTTATTGATTCAGCAGCACCGATTACAACATCACACGAAGTCTTTTTGGTTATACAAATTTCTCAACTTAAATGTGCAAAACAAATAAAGCAAGCCGGCGGTGGAGATGATGGCGCATGTGAGGTTCTAATCAGAGAGCTAACGCATGCTGCAAATCAAGTAGCGAGTGCTGGCTTTAATGTATTGAAAGTTTTAAATCGAGATGATGCGGTAAGACTCATTCGCACATCTTTTGAACCAGATGTAAACGAGGAACTAGTAAAGAAACAGGCACAAGGTTATTCAATGAATGAAATCTGGCCTGTAACTACAGAAACCGAATGGGATCTATTTCACTCTGATGGATCTTTTCATAGAACATTTTGGATTTCTGATTTTCCTCGAACAGAAGTGGGTGCAGACTTTCTATCAAACTTGATGCTGCAGAGTCAGATCACCCGGACGGTCAGCGTTGTGATGGAACCGCTCTCACCCACTAAAGCCTTGCACGAAGTAGAAGTAGCGCGCACCTCTTTCTTAGCGGATCAAGATATCCGAGACAAAGCAGGTTATGTTACAAACGCTACTCGTCAACGAGAGTTTGAAAAACTCCAACAACGAGAACAAGAACTCGCAGATGGACACGGTGCATATCGATTCTCTGCTTACTTAACATGTTCAGCGCCAGATGAAGAATCTCTAGAGTATGCCTCACAAGCATTAGAACAAGCAGCACACCAATCGCACCTAGTATTGCGAACATTATATGGTGAACAAGACAATGCATTTGCTACACGCTTGCCTTTCGGAAGAGGTCTGGTATGAGCGCTGTTCCTGATGTAAAGCTCAAGTGGATTGATCCAACTGCTGTATTTGTTCCACCACATCGTGCAACCACAGCACACCTTCAAGCTGTGTTTCCTTTAATGTACTCTCCAGGCTTAGGTTCGCGAGGAACATACATTGGCCGCGAGCTAATGGGCGGATCGTTTTGTTATGACCCTTGGGAACTTTATGCGCAAGGTTTATTGACCAACCCAAACATGTTAATTATCGGACAAGTTGGTCGTGGTAAGTCTTCACTTGTAAAGAGTTTATTGGTTCGACAACAAGTTTTTGGTCGACGTGCAGCAGTATTGGATCCAAAAGGTGAATATGAAGGACTAGCAAAGGTTTTAGGAGCTCCTGTTGTAAAAATTGCACCTGGAGGAAATGTTCGAATCAATCCTCTAGATCCGGGACTTAGCATTGGTTTGGTTGAACATGATGAAATCTTTCGACGACAAACCACTTTGCTTCAAGCCTTAGCTGCATCTTCTTTGAATCGAGAATTATCACCAGAAGAACGAACTGCCTGTGATTTAGCGTTAGCGGACTTTCACGAATTCAATCACGGCAAAGTTCCAACAATTCCAGACATAGTCGAGTGGTTATTACATCCTCGAGAAGAAGCGGCATTAACTGTAGGTGCTACTGCAGATCAAATCGCTCATGGAGTGAGAGAGGTTGCTCTTGAACTTCGTCGAATGTGTCACGGTGATTTAAAAGGTATGTTCGATGGTCATACAAATATCACAGTTGATTGGGATGGACCATTGGTTGTAATTGACCTATCTGCAGTGTTCTCTTCTTCTGCATTAGGGTTGTTGATGACATGTGCAACTGCTTGGATGCAAAGTGCAATCGTTAGACCTAATGCTGGTCGACGATTCATAGTTGTAGATGAGGCTTGGGCTGTTTTAAGTAACGTCGGTGTAGCTCGATGGTTACAGCAGTCTTACAAACTTTCTCGTGCATATGGTATCTCTAACGTTGCAGTTATGCACCGTGTTAGCGACCTTCAAGCTTCAGGTGCAGTAGGTTCCGAAGCTTATGCGCTTGCAAGAGGTTTGTTATCTGATACAGAAACTAGAGTGATATATGGACAACCGCACTCTGAAGTTGAAATGGCACAAGAACTTTTAGGTTTGTCAGAGTCAGAAGCAGGATTACTTCCTCAACTAGGTAGAGGACAAGCGCTATGGAAGGTCGGCTTGAGATCATTTTTGATCGAACATATATTAGGAGAGACCGAACTAGCAATAGTTGACACAGACGCAAGAATGTAAACAGCCCTGGGGGTCTGATCCCCCAAAAGGAAACGATGAATCAAACGCCAGCAGGGACAACAAGGAACTTGGGACTCACCCCCATGGAGTCCATAATTTTTGCTGTCGTAGTTATCTTTTTAGGGCTTGGAGTTTTACTTTTCGTTGCCGGTGAACTCTCTGGTGTGATCTTTAATCAAGATCGACCTGCTGCATCTGCTGCAAACATTCCATCAATTGCTGCAGGCGTTGTTAGTAACCTCGGCGATCCTGCACAAGCGTGGCCTGAAGAATCTCGAGATGCTGTTCCGGGTCCTATTCCTTATTATTTCACTTTGCTTTTCATTATTGTAGGTTTAGTAATTGGCGCTAAATATGCTCATGGTTTTTGGACGGGTACATTTGGAAACAAAGATCTCAACAATGCACAATGGGCAAAAGCTCGGGACTTAAAACCTTTAATTGTGCAACAAGCTGGAATTCGTGGACGACTTGTTCTTGGTCGAAGTAGCGGAAAGCTAATTGCGACTGAACCTCGAATGAGTGTCATCGTTTTGGGTCCTACACAGACTGGTAAAACAACTGGTTTTGCTGTTCCTGCAATTTTGGAATGGGACGGACCAGTAATTGCTGCTTCGGTGAAGAACGACCTTGTTAAAGACACGTTCAAATGGCGCAAAACACAAGGTGATGTTTGGCTATTTGACCCAACACGTTCTACAGGTTTTGATTACGAAGAAGTGCGTGCAGGTTGGTCGCCATTGTCTCAAGCAATTGAATGGGGCGGAGCGAGAAAAGTTGCTTCTTGGTTGTGTAAAGCCAATAAAGCTGCAGGTAATAATTTAAGTGATGGTGACTTTTGGTTTTCAGCTGCTGAAAAATTAATGTCTCCTTATCTTTTTGCTGCTGCTGTTGGCGGAAAAGATATGTCAACAATTCTTCGTTGGATTGACACGCAAGAAGAACGTGAAGTTTTGTCTATCTTGCAACGCGCAGGTGTTGGTGAAGCAATGACTGCTTTTGAAGCAAATATGAAACGTGATGAACGAACAAAGTCATCTATCTTTACAACTGCCGAAACAATTATCGATGCTTATAACGATCCACTTGTTTGTGAGTCAGCAGCAAACCCCACAATTTTCTCAAGTGAATTATTAAACGGTGGAAAAAATACACTTTACATTTGTGCGCCTTCGCATGAGCAGGAACGTTTGCAATCTATCTTTACAGCAATTGTTTCTCAGATGAAATCTGCAGCGTATGAGCTAGCCGGTAAACAAAACCGACCGATCGATCCACCGCTTCTAATATGTATTGACGAGGCTGCAAATATTGCACCTCTTTCGGATCTAGATGCAATCGCATCTACGGCTGCTGGTATTGGTATTCAGCTAGTAACAATTTTCCAGGATATGGCACAGATCGAATCTCGCTATAAAGATCGTGCGAGAACAGTGGTAAACAACCACCGTGCAAAAGTGGTGCTGTCAGGTATTTCGGACTCAGGAACTTTAGAATATGTTTCAAAGATTTGTGGTGAAGAAGAAGTAGAACAAACATCCACAAACATTTCTGCACAAGGTGAACGTTCTACTACTGAATCGAAGCAACAACGCACACTTGCAAGTGGCTCTTACTTACGTCGTATGAAATTTGGTGAAGGAATTGTTGTTTACGGTCAACTTGCTCCTGCGAAATTAGTTTTACGTCCTTGGTATAAGGATCGCGTATTAAAACACATGGTGGAACACGGATCAAAGCCCGGAGTTATGGGCGGTTCTTCTGGAGCCAACACATTTGCAGGTGCCGATAAAATCGTCAAAGATCCAAAGTCTCAAGAAGTTCTCTCTAGCGTTCCTCGTGATTCAACTCAGTTCTCAAATCAATCAGCTAATGAAATGAGTCCTACGGGAAGTCCCTATGCGTCGAAACAATTAGGCTCTGTTGCAACCGATCCTTCGTTTGCTCAACAAAGCTCGCCTCAAGCTGATGGTCAACTTTCCGCATTTGATAAAGCGCTAGCTGAATTGCGAGCAAGAGATACCACAACTCCGCCGCAGCCAGAGCAACCTAGCGGTGATATATCATCTCAGCCGCCACAGTTTCCGGCAACGGCGCCAACGCCATCTCCAAGTTTTGGCGATATGCCACAGACTGGTGTTGCGCCTGCACCGAGCAGTTTTTCCGCAACTCCAACATCAGAACCAAAATATACTCCTGGTGTACCTTTAATTTCTGAAGAGCCACAAGTGTCATCTGCTAGTCCATCTAAATGGAAACCGACATCTGGGGGAGTACCTGAAGAGCCAAGCGTTCCTTCTGGTTTCGCTGCTGTTGCTAAACCTGTTACGCCATCTCCAACACCTGCAGTCGAAACTCCTTTAGCTCCAACTATACCGACAGACACAACATCGGCAACATCTGCATCAAGTGCGACTTCGTCAAAGTGGTCAAAAGGTTCGCATCCAAAATTTAAATCAAGTGATACGACGGCTCCTCAAGTCCCGACTCCGCCACAAGCTGCACCACCACAATCTTCGCCAACACAAGCTACTCCGCCAACAGCTCCTGTACCGCCAACTACACCTGCGCCTTCGGTACAAACTCCACCAGTAGATGTATCAGATTTGTTTGCTCAGTATTCGTCCACAGGGGTAGTTCCATCAGCTAATGAGGATGAAGAAGAGGACAAGCCGACAAATGAGTCCGTGCTTTCTCAACCAGAATCCCAACCTCCTGCGCCAAAATCAAAATGGAAATAGGGATTTTAAATCTAGAATCCAATAAACTGGAAACCTTTTTGTAGAGCAAGTAGGATCTAGAAAAGGCAAATTAATGCAAAGTAGAACTATGAGTGAAGAAATTTCAGAAGAACTCGAAGAGATAGCAAATAAGCTGACTTCCAGGCGCGGAGCTCCTGAACAAGAGCAGAATAATTCAGGCTCTACTGGAGATGTCGTAAATCGCCTTGAAAAAATTGGTATTCACACTCATAAGGCAAAAGTCGCAGAAGTGGCTGACCTGTTATTTGGTGGAGACGTCCGTACTCGACCTGGTGCGCACCGAAGAATTGATGATCAACAGTTTGAAATTCTGGCTAGGGCATTTTTGCTTTACGTTAATTTTAGCTATGAATTCGAAGAAATCGCTGATTTTATTAATGGAAAATCGAGCTACGATGACGTTTTGTTCCGATTGAAAGCTGGACTTGTTCTTATCGATGAAATTGCTGAACAAGCTGGTATTTCGCCTCAAAATAGCTAAAAATTGGCTAGATTCTATTTTTAGAGCAGATCTCTCAAAATATTGTATAAAATTGTGAATAAATACTGAATTTCGCCTTGTAATATGCCGAAAAACCAGGCAAAATAACAGTACAAATAATATTGAATTGGAAAATTCTATTTTGAAATTGAAAAGATCAGGTGTCAAATGACAAGATTTGCGACTATGCCAGCGAGCCGTATCGGTGGAGCGTTCAAGCTATTTGTTCTTTTCGCTGTTCAGATAGGTTTTGTTGTAGTTTTTCACGCGCTCGGTTCAATTGATTCGTTAGCGGTTAATTTTTCTGATCTGTCCACTTGGCTAGAAGAAACATCACCTGAAATTGCATTAGTTGCATCTGTGCGATTGCTGGCACTTGTATTTTCATATTGGATGTTAGCTACTTCTGTGATCTACATGCTTGCAAGGTCATTCCACTTAACTGGATTAATTCGAGCTATGGAATTTACAACGATTCCAGGAGTTCGAAAAATTATCGATGCAGGTTTAGCTGCCGCAATTGTTGGTGGAACAGTTTTTGGTGGCGCTGCTGCAGTATTTGCAAAACAAGCTGATGCAGGAAAAATTGCGACTCCGGCTGCTGCTACAAGAGTTCTATACAATCCGGGAGTACAAGCTGTTGGTACTACAACAGGTTCTCCATTAGTTAATCCCAATGCAACTGCAAGTGACACCTTGATTCCTATTGTTAACTCTGAAACCAATGTCAGCGCTCCGAACAAAAAAGTAGTTCAACCTTCTCAGTCAACTGATCAGGCACAAACTACTGACAATACAGGTCCTACGAAAAATGACGATGGAAATTACATTCCTACACCAGCAGAGCGATATGTTGCACCCTCTGTCGACGAAGGAGATATTCCACAGCCAGCTCAAACCAATACATCTCCTAAAGTTGTTTTACCGACAGATGATGAGGCACCTACAACAACGTCTCCAAAAATTACGGTTCCACCTACAACTGCTCCGATCACAAGTGATCCAAATGTAGAAGTCGGCGGAAAGCAAGTTATTCGAGATGATGCTCCAGATACCCAGCAAGAGCAACAAGAAGGTTCTTATACAGTTGTTTCAGGAGATAATTTTTGGAAGATCGCAAGACAACAAGTTCGTGATGCAAAAGGCGAAGAACCATCTAATGCTGAAATTGCGAATTACTGGGTAAGATTGATCGATGCAAATAGAGACAATATTCGTTCAGGCGATCCAGATTTGATTTTCCCGGGTGAAGTTTTTGTTCTTCCTCCTGTTTAATATCAAAACAATCTAAGTAAAGAACTATCAGAATCTCTTAATTCCTCTATATCAAGTTCAACGCATTTTATATCTCTGCTTTGAGCATACACTTTCGCTTGTTCTTTAATCTTTGTAGCCACAAACATTCCTTTGACTTTTCCGTAACGATTATCTCGTTCGATACGTTCGATGTATCGTAACAATTGATCTACTCCAGCTATCTCTCCGATCCGCTTTATTTCAACTGCGACACATGTTCCTTCTTCGTCGCGACACAAAAGATCGACTGGACCTATATCAGTTGGGAACTCTCTTCGGATAAGTTCAAAATCCTCTTGTAGTTTTGTTACTCGATCAGCAATAAGTTCTTGTAATTCTTTTTCGACTCCATCTTTTTCTAAACCAGGTTCATCGCCTAACTCAATCTCATATTCGTGAATTCTTTGTGCAATATCAACTACGAGCTCTTCACCTTTTTTATTTGAAACAGAAATAGTATTTTCATCTTCCGTGATAACACATGGAGGAGTCATCCAATTCAGTGGTTTAAATGCTTTTGAGTCTGAATGTACTGCAAAGCTCCCATCGGATTTGAACATCAAAAGCCTTCTAGCTAGCGGTAAACGAGCACCTAGTCGGCCTTTGTAAGTTACAATACAATCTGCAATTAATATTCTCATCTGGGAAAATGCTACACGAGTGAAATTTGAAGTTAATAAATGAGCTACATGATTTTGAGTTTTGCTCACAGTAGTTTGCGACATAAGTCGCATTCGTAACTGTTGTGCCATAATAATGGAGCAACTCTAAATTTGCTCTGAGAAATATGTCAATAAGGATGTTAAGTGGAAATCCAAACTACTGCAGGTTACCGATTATTTATAACTTTAAAAGCCAAAAGCGCTGATGCAAAAGAAATTCGTAAAGTCGCCGATCTTGCTATCGAAAAAATAACCGCTGATTCAGGAGATGTTCGTTTTACCTCAATTAGTTCTGATGACGGAACAATCCTTTTACATGTAGATGCGAACTCAACCGAACACCAGATGAAGATTTCTAAAACGGTTGAGCAATTAGAAATTGAACATGACATTGAATTGGTGTCGCTTTTAGATGGCGTACAAGATATTCATAAAGGTGGAAAGATCGATGTTGTATCTAGGATTGAACTGAAAAATGAAGATGATCTTGCAATGGCGTATACTCCAGGTGTTGGACGTATCTCGTCGATGATTGCAGAAAATCCGGATCAAGTTTGGGAACTGACCGGCAGAAGAAATGCCGTTGCTGTTCTGAGCAATGGTACAGCAGTATTAGGTCTAGGCGATATAGGGCCAGAAGCTGCAATGCCGGTAATGGAAGGTAAGGCTGTTTTATTTAGAGAGTTTGCATCAATTGCTGCATATCCAATTTGTGTTAATGCACAAACTGCAGATGAGCTCTTAGAAATCGCGAAAGCATTAGAGCCTACCTTTGGAGGAATCAATCTAGAAGACATTGCTGCTCCTGTATGTTTTGAAGCTGAAGAAAAGATGAGACAAGAACTTTCTATTCCTGTCTTTCATGATGATCAACATGGAACCGCAGTAGTTACCTTGGCTGCTATGTACAATGCTTGCAAGGTTGTGAACAAATCGCTTTCTGATATTCGAGTAGTAATGCTCGGAGCTGGAGCTGCTGGTGTTGCTTGCGCAAAACTATTGCTTAGCGCGGGCGTTGGCGATGTAGTTGTAGTTGATCGAGAAGGCGCAATCCATGAGAGCAGAGAAGATCTAACTGGTGAAAAACTTTGGTTGGCACACAATTCAAACCGATCTGCCATTACGGGATCTCTTGAAGTCGCACTAAAAGAAGCTGATGCATTTATGGGTCTTTCGGGTCCAAACCTAGTCGAGCCGAGTTGGCTTGAGTCAATGGCAAAGGATGCAATTGTTTTTGCTATGGCTAATCCGGTACCTGAAATCATGCCTGAGTTAGTGCCAAGTAATGTAAAAGTAATAGCAACAGGTAGAAGCGACTACCCGAATCAGATTAATAATGTTTTAGTTTTCCCGGGATTCTTTAGAGGGCTTTTGGATTCACGAGCAAAAATGGTGACTGACAATATGAAGTTGGCTGCAGCTAAAGCTCTAGCAGATGTGGTAGATGAAAAGGACCTTAGTCACACAAACATCATTCCATCAGCATTCAATAAAGAAGTTGCCAATATTGTTGCAAATGCTGTGAAATCAAGCGTGCTGAGCTAAAGAAAAGAACCAATAGCGCTATAAAATTGATCCTCTAACTTCCTAAAGGGTCGACATGCTTTTTAAAGGTAAATACATTATCGGACACATTCTCGTGCTTATTGTATTTATCACATGTTCGATTTTGAGTTTTTGGCAATTTAGTCGTCTTAGTGAACGCAAAGAACTTAACAGCCAAATTGAAGCAGCGATGCAAGCAGATCCGGTCAAGCTAGATTCAATATTGTTGCCGGGTGATAAAGATGAAGTCGTCGATGAGTTTGAATACCGTCGAGTTAATGTGATTGGTAATTATCAACAAAAAGGTGAAGTACTCATTTTGGGAAGATCAAAAGATCAAGAACCAGGGTATTTGGTTGTTACTCCGTTTGCAATAAATGCTGATTTGTCATCTGGAAATGCTTTGGAAGGAGATATTGTTTATATCAATCGCGGTTGGATTCCTCAGGTTTTGGGAGATGGACTTTTGAATGAGAGCATATCCAGAACTGAGATAGAGCCGAACTTGGGATATGAAACCTTACGAACAGTATCTGGTCTGGTAAGAGCAAACGAAGCTCCGATGTTGTTAGCTCAAAAAGATCAGATTGAAAAAGGAGTTGCGAATCGAATTGATACAGGATTATTTCTAGAACTTAGCAATACTTCAGAGAATTTCATGTATCCATTGTGGATACAAAAAGTAAGCGAAACGCAAAATGGTAAAGTCACTACTGCAAAGGACCAGCAAGAAAATGATTTTCCAAAAATATTGGACCTGCCTGAGCTCACAGAAAGAAATCATTTGTCATATGCAATCCAATGGGCAATTTTTGGGATTATTGCTATTGTGACTTGGACTGTTATTTGTTATCAGGCTGTGAAAAAATCTTCTCGACAAAAGAGTACCCAAAATAAGGAACAACAAAATTGAAAGTACTTCAAGTATTAGCGAAATCGGTTGGCGGAATTCGACAACATGTCGCGACTCTTAATAAAGAACTAAATGTGCAAGGTGTTAGTTCAGATATTGCGGGGCCCGACAATGTAATGGAGGGACTCTGCGATCAAGAATTTAGTTTTTCATCTCCTAGTATGAAAAATCCTCTGAGCATACTTAAAGCTGTCGACTTTTTGGCATCAAAAATCGCACACTATGACGTGGTTCATGCTCATGGACTAACAGCTGCCAAGCTCTCATCAATGGTAATTAAGAAAGCTGGAAAACAAATTCCACTAGTAGTTACTGCTCATAATGTTGTTGACCCATTTGCAAATGGAAAAAAATATCGATTAATGAAATCCTTTGAATCACATGTGTTTAGGATTGCTGATTCAATTATCTTTCCGAGCAACTTTGCTTTACAACAGTCTTCTTTGGCGCAAGCAGATTTGCACAAATCAAAAGTAATTCTTCCCGTAGGTAGAACTATAGAAGATATAGATGTTCAAAAAGCTTTAGACAATAGGGAAAAAATAAGAAGTAGCTACATGTCAAACACCAGTGATCCTTTAGTTGTAAGTATCGCGAGGTACTCAAAACAAAAAGATCTAGAAACATTAATCGTGGCGTTTTCTAAGGTTCTTAAACAGATTAAAAACGCGAAGCTGATAATCGGAGGTTCAGGATCAGAAACTTATAAGTCAGACTTGGCTTTTTTGGTAGAAAAGTTAGAAATAAAGGACTCAGTAGTTCTATCAGGATTTGTTGAAAGTCCGAATGAACTAATAGCTGCTGCAGATGTGTTGGCTATTTCATCGCGGTTTGAGACTGTGCCTTTTGTGCTGTTGGAATCTTTGAGACTGGGCACCCCAGTTGTAACAACTGATACTGGAATTGCTGCTGAACTATCAGATATTGAATCAGTAAAAGTGGTCGATGTGGCAAATGCTAAAGAAATGTCTAACTCGATGATTTCGCTATTGCAAAATAACTCGCGTGACAACATTTCTATTGCTAAAGATTGCGCAGAGAATAAAGTGTTTCAAAAATATATCAATCATAAAGACCTCATAATCGACATTATTCAGCAATATGAAGCAATACTTAAGCCTGCTGTGTAAATCACTGCTTATAGAATAGAGAAGTATGTTCTTCGCGAAAAAACAAGGTTTATTGATTTCGTTTATATTCCTTATTGTCTTTGCAATGTCTAGTTCCGTTGTTTCGACAGCTAGCGCAAATACTCCCAAAGACGACAGCGAAAAAGTCATCATGTTTTCTTTGCCTAGAACTACTTGGAAGCAACTTTTGAATGCTCAAACTCCAAATATCGATCGGCTGATTGAAAGAGGAGCAGTTGCCTCTATGAGCGCAAGAGTGTTGGGAGCAGCCTTTACCCAGGCTAAAGGATATGCAACGATTTCAGCAGGGGCTAGATCGACTGCACCTCGTCCAAGTGAGGCTAGCTTTATCAGCGAAAATGAGCTATTTAATGGTCGAGAAGGGTTTGAACAATATATTTTTGAACAGGGTGAAGTGAGCGAGCAGAACCCTAGCGCATTAGCAGTCGGCTGGGAAATTCCATATCGCGATAACAAAACCAGTCTTGATCAATCTCGTCCGGGACTATTTTCTGAAATATTGAAGAAAAATGGGCGAAGTATCGCAGTCTTCGGAAATGCAGATAATTGTTTGCAAGACAATCCACTATGTTTTGATCGATCAATTGCATTCTTAGGTACCAATACCAATGGTGTATTAAAGAATGGAGATATATCAAGAGCTCTTTTAGAGACTAATTCTGGTTCTGTTAGTGAGATTCGAATCGACAACGATGTAGTGTCCGAAAAAGCAAAAGAGTCTATTGCAAACCATGATGTCACTGCTATCGAATGTTCTGATCTAGAGAGAGTAGAAAGTTTCCGTGCAACATCGGATGTTGATGTGGCTGAGGATTCATTTAGGAATGCTCTAGAAAAGTGTGATGATTTAATTGGTGACGTACTACAAAATATAGATTTAGAAAAAGATAAGGTTTTTATATTTTCTCCATCTCCTCCATTAGCCCAAGAAGAAAAGGTTGTTTTTATCGCAGCTGGAAAATCTGTAGAAAGAGGTTATGCGACAAGTGCGACTACAAGAATCAAAGGAGCTGTTACTCTCGTAGATATCGCGCCGAGTGTTTTGTCTTCATTTTCGATATCAATACCAAGTGAAATGAACAATACGTTTTTTGATTGGCAACCAAGTTCTGAATCTGCATTAGAACGCCAAGAGTATCTAATCAATATGAATGATCAGGCGCTAGCCCGAGAAAATGCATTAACGCATGTAAATTGGTTCGTCGTTTTGTTTTTTGCTTTCGTAGTGCTTTTTTCTATGCTTTCTTTTAGTAGATCAAGGTTCTGGAAGTCCTGGGCTACTTTCTTGTCTTTTACAATAGCTTCAATTGGAATTGCAACTTTTTTAATTCAGCCATTCATGGTTGCTTTATCCTCAAGCTTAGGAATAATCGCTGCGCTGGTTGCATTGTCTTGCGTATTTGGAGTCATGCTGTATTTAGTAGGTCGAAAATACACAAATAAGTTAGCTTTTTTATTGCTCTGTGGCTCATACCTCGGAGTCCTTTTGTTAGATATCATGTTCTTAGAAACTCTACATTTCAACTCAATTTATGGAAATGCGACCATAATCGCTGGAAGATTTACTGGAGTAAATAATCAATCTTTTACTTTTGTGGCAATCGCAATGATTATATTCGTGGCTCTTTTCTATCAGCTTTTCATTCGCGACAATAGTTCAAATACTAAGTTTAAGAAGTATTCACTAGTAGCTCTAATGGGAATTGTGATCATCGCGATTGGAGCGCCGCAAATGGGAGCTGATGTTGGAGGTGTGCTTGCGCTAACTCCAATTGTGTTTATTATCTCATTGTTGATTTTTGAGAAAAGAATTAACTTAAAATCTTTGATAATTTCTGGGCTAGTCACCTTCATGGCGATTAGCATCTTTGCGGCGATAGATCTTTTAAGGCCAGTTACCCAAAGATCACATCTCGGTCGATATGCTCAGACTTTAATTGAAGGCGAGGGATGGCTGACAATTGAGAGAAAACTTAATGCATCAATTAGAAGTTTCAGCAGAATCATATTGGTATTACTTCTCGCGATTGCAATTATCTTCTTGATATATGCCGTGTTTGATAAATCAAAACAAGTATTTAACGCCGCGCAAGACAATGTTGCGATCCCTATAATTCTTCTCGGTAGCTTACTGTTGAGTTTTCTTGGTGCTTTCCTAAATGATTCAGGGGCGACTATTCCTGCATTAATGTCGTTAGTATTAGTGCCTATGGTTATTGTTGTAACTCTTGAGAACAAAATGAAAGAGGATCAAAGTGAAAAAGTTTAGCTATCTAATCCTATTCGTAACTGTGTTCTCATTGTTTATAAGCTCTGATGCTTATTCTCAGAGTTCAGAATCAGAAAAGAAAGTTGTTTTAGTCTCAATACCACGCGTCGCATGGAAAGACATCCAAAATGTAGAAACTCCAAATATCGATCGACTGGTTAAAGATGGTTCTGTTGCTAATTTAAGTGTTCGAGTGCCTTCACCAGGACGATCTATTGAAAAAGGATATGCCACAATTTCTGCTGGCAACCGAGCTAGTGCACAACATGCAATTCAATCTACTTTTTATGGACCAGAAGAAAAGACGACTTTTGGAACGGCCCTGGAGATTTTTATAAAAGAGCAAGGAGTTTCACCCAAAAATGCTGGAGCTCTGCTTTTGGCAGCAGAACCCACATTTGAAATGAACTCAGGACTGCAGGCACCTGCTCGAGTCGGATCATTTGCAACGGTTATGCAAGAAAATTCTAACTCAGTATTTGTCCTAGGAAACGCCGACTTTTGTCTTCCTCAATCTCCAGAATGTAGTCAGAGAAGTATTGGGTTTATTGGTTCAAATGAAAATGGAATAGTTGAAAATGGAGTAGTTTCCCGAGACCTTCTTAAAGAGGACCTTACGTTAGATATGGAATTAACATACAAACTAGCTTCAGATGCGATTAAAGAAAATGAGGTAGTTGCAGTTGAGTGTTCGAATCTAGAAAAGCTCGAACGATGGAAAAGAACAACTAATAAATCAATCATCGACGAACGTTTTGTTGAATATCTAAAACAATGTGATCAGCTCATTGGTAATTTGTTGCAAGATATGGATTTGAGAAAAGATCAAATTTTTATCTTTTCACCAATGTCAAGTATCGAAACTGAACAACATACTGTTTTCATTAGCGCAGGTGCCGAAATTGAAAAAGGTTATGCCACAAGTGGTATCACTAGAGCAGAGGCAATAGTCGCACTATCTGATATAGCTCCGTCTATTTTGCGATTTTACGCTATTGATCCTCCCAGTAGCATGGTCGATACAAGCTTATCTTATAGAAGTTCTGACGATTCAGTAAGCGATAAGATTCAGCGATTAATCGACATGGATGACAAAGCACAGATTAGAGATGATTCTTTTAATTTTGTCGCAGGAAGTTTTATTCTGATAACTTTTCTGACAACTGCAATTGGACTTTTGTCTATTGGTAAGTATAAATCTCTTCGAGAGATAGCAATTGCATTGGGCTACATTACGTTAGCTTCTACCATAACACCGTTTTTAATGAATCCTTTCATGCTTGGGTTAGCAAATCCGATTGGCGTTGTTATTACCTACATCTCTCTATCTATGCTAATCGGTTTATTAGTATTTGGATTGGGTAAAAAGTATTCCTATCTTTATTCTTTGTTTGGTTTTGCCCTATTCAACGTATTTATTCTCGTTGCCGATATTTTGAGTGGAGGGAATTTGCAGTTTAATTCTTTGTTTGGAAATGCTTCAATTGTTTCAGGGAGATTTGCTGGGTTCGGAAATATGGCATATTCGATTCTGGCAATGTCAAGCGTTGTAGCCGTCGCGTGTGTAAAGCTGATTAATGCAGAGAAAACTAATGCTAACAAAAACAAAGAGAGGCTTTTGTTGATCTTCTTCTTGATTTTTGTTCTGGTAATTATCGGATTGCCAATATTTGGTTCTGATGTAGGAGGGGTATTAGCTTTTACTCCTACAGTATTTATAATCTCAATGATGCTCTTTGAGAAAAAGATAAATCTGAAGACGAGTTTCATTGCTTTTGCAATTACGATGCTTGCAATCGCTATTTTCTCGGTATTTGATTTGAACCGTCCTGAATCAGAAAGAACTCATTTAGGGAGATTTGTTCAAGTTGTTGCTGACGGAGAAGCAATGGTTGTCATTGAACGAAAGATTGCTTCAAACTTGGACACATTTACAAATTCCATTTTCTTGACTGTTGCTATTCTGGGAGCAATATATCTTTTGTTTCTTTTTGCCAAGCCTGAGGAGTTCGTTAAAAAAGCTGCTAAAAACTCAGTAGGTATTCGGTATTTGGTATACCCAGGAGCCCTTTTGGCAATTCTTTCGATGTTGCTTAACGATTCGGGGGTCGCAATTGGGGGTATGATGTCGGCGATCGCTGTTCCGGCATTTCTAGTGTTTTCCTTTTATGAGGATCACCAAAAGTCTCCACAGCGAGACTTGGCGGACAAAAACGTATAGAATGTTGACTTCCTAAATGGGGGTGTAGCTCAGTTGGCTAGAGCACCTGCTTTGCAAGCAGGGGGTCGTGGGTTCGAGTCCCATCA
>CAZLQP010000006.1:0-51543 GCA_964561855.1 uncultured Burkholderiales bacterium
TTCTTAAAGGTAGCGATTTGATATTTCATCGCAAGTTTGATCCGCAGCGAATTCAGACTGAAATAGAGAATGGATTCAACGGTTGCATCTCGTTGGTCCCGGCTCAGTTAAAACTATTATTAGACATGAAGGTAGATCTTTCGAATCAAAGTGCCGTATTAATTGGTGGAGGTTCTTTTCCGCCTGAGCTTAAATCAATTGCGATCGAACAAAAAATACCTATTCATAGCACTTACGGAATGACTGAAACTTTTGGCGGGATATGCCACGACGGTTTTTTGTTTAAAAACACCGAAATCAAAATTCTTGACAATCAAGTATTTTTGAAATCAGGTTCTCTCTTTAGTGGCTATAGACACAACGAGCCACTAACAAGATCGCATTTCGTAAATGGCTGGTTTAACACCAATGACAGAGGAGATTTTAAAAACAACAAACTCGAAATCTGGGGAAGATCAGATGACATATTTATATCAGGTGGGATCAAAATCGATCCTCAACTTATAGAAAAAGCGATTGCAAATATCAATCCTGATTTGAATGGTTTTGTTGGCTCGACCCCCCATGAAATATATGGCGATTGCTGCACGGTCTTCGTTGAAAGTGACGACCTTGATCTCGAAGTACTCCGGAACAAACTACGAGACTTACTTCCTACGACACATCTCCCAATCAGAATTGCTGAAGTTGAAAAATTGAGTTACACGCCATCGGGTAAACTCATCCGAGATCTATCGAATACCAAGTATAAATTTACTCAAGAGCATAAGGTTAGCTAAATGTCAAAACAACATCTTTTACCGACTCAAGAAATCCTAGAATTACACGCAAAAAATCCTAATGAGATTCAAATCACTGTAAATTCAAGCTGCGATACAATTTCAGATTTGAATCCAGAATTAAATGCTGTTATTTGGCAAGACCAAACTTTTACAGAAAACGAAGTTAAAAAGCTTCTTCTTAGCATACGAAGAAATCAGGTTGAAAATAACAACAATATAGAAGCATTAAAAAAAGAGTTTCCTCTCCTAGGTATACCCGTACTTGTTAAAGAAATCGATAGCGCAATTGAAGGTACGGAAAATTCTTGGGGAAATATTGAACTCAAAAAAGCTGGCTATAAAGACACTTACACAGCAACCAAGGTTCGCTATCTTCAAAATGCGGGAGCAATTATTGTAGGTAAAACCAACAACTCCGAATTAGCAGATGCATTAATCACAAACTCAGACGCGCATGGCCCGAGTATTAATCCACACGACAAATCAAGAAATACACTTGGATCTTCAGGAGGTTCAGCATCTGGTGTCGCCTGCGGAATGGTTAACTTTGCAACTGGTGGAGATGGAGGTGGAAGCATCAGAATGCCAGCAGCTGCTTGTGGCATTTTTGGTTTTAAACCTTCGCGCGGCAGAATAACACACGGACCTATGGTCAGTGAAAGCTGGTCGGGGCTCGCTAGTTCTGGAGCATTTACAACCAATATAAAAGACATTGCAACGATTATCGATGTCATGAGCAAATACGACTCAGGAGATACTTATAGCGCGTCTCCACATGAAACAAATTTTTCAGAAAATCTTGAAGATGAGATTCCACCACTAAAGATCGGTATTCGCACTAAGACGATTGCAAATAGGTATGATGTGAATCCACTCTTTACAACTGCAGTTGAAAAAGTGGGCAATTTTTTAGAAAGCAAAGGCCACGTTGTAGAGTTTTCTAGTCCTGCTATGTTTGATGCAGAATGGATTTTGGAAAAGTTTGAAACACTTATTGCAGTTCACACTAAACATGACTTGAATTATATTTCGAAACGATTAGGCAGAGATTTTGATGCGAACCTTCTAACGAAAACTGTTCGCGAATTTTATGAGATGTCTAATAATATTTCACTTGAAGATTTCCTCTTCGCAAAAGAAGACTTAGAATTCTTTGCCCGCGAAACTTCTAAATGGTTTGATAATTTTGATATTTTGATCACACCCACAATTGCAGATTTTGCACCAAGAAGCCACGATTATTTAGAAGATGATGCATACATTTATTCTGGAAATACTTTCCCCGGTAATATTGCAGGATTGCCTGGATTGAACATTCCAGTCAATTCTGGAGATGAAAACAGTCTTCCCTGTGGGGTTCAAATCTATTCTAAGAGAGATAATGATTTGCTCACACTGCAACTCGGCCATCTCCTGGAAAGGGACTATTCGGACATTTTTGTTACCGATATTCGCGATATTACTAGTTAGTAACTACTTTTAGTACTCGAGCCATATCTTTCTATTGTAAATCGAATATCTTTGTATCAATAATAAGCACATGAGCGGTAAGTTGGTGCTAGATAGATGGAATGACTCCATGTTTCGTGCCGGTCAACTTATTACGAATCCTATTATTCTTCTACCAATTTTAATCACCTCATCCCTATGGCTATTTACAAGCAACAATGAGCCAACGGCTTTCAACGTTGGTTTTTCAGCTTCGATCGAATGGACAAAAGGCATCTTTGCTTTTCTCGCACTTTTTGGATCACTGCGACTGGCAAAGAAAGAGAAAATATTCGGATGGAAGGTCGTTGCGGCTGCTTGTGTGTTTTGGTTTGTAGGCCAAAGCGTATTCGGGTTCTTCATCATCTCTTCAAGAGAACCCTCAATGCCTTCCTCTTATGCGGATATATTTTTCTTAATCGCAATTCCTCTAGCAATTATCGGTGTATTCATGGTGGGGTTATACGGGCTAAAAACCGCAGAGAAATTGCGAATTGTTTTAGACGCTATGGCTTTCGCTTCGGCGATCGGTTTCATTTCAATTATTTATCTTGTTGAAATCGCAGATAGAACGCAACCTGTAATTCAAGGGACTTCATGGAGACATTTTATCTTCTTTATTCTTGATATTTTCTTTGCATCACTTGCACTTTGCATGATGCTTTATCGTCGTTTCGACAAAATGATTGTTCCTTTTGGAGTTGGAATGATTTTACAAGCAACGGCAGACATGATGTGGGTAACGGATCAATTTAGAAACTCTCTTGGAACAAGACCTTTTGCAAGAGTGTTTTTATTAGTCGCAGCAGCTCTTTATTGTCTTACTGCGACTCGAACATCTGGTCGTCCGACAAAACAAGGTTCAATATTTGGTGAACGTCAGCTTCGATTAGGCGTATTCGGAATTGTTTTCGTGGCAATAATCTTTGCAGCCATAAAACTACCCGGCACACAAGAGATTCACCCAATGGTTGCTATAAGCTTCATTCTTCTTTTCGTAATCACATTGCTCGGTCAGATCGTCAGTCACTATGAGACTCACAAACTTAACTATGAACAAGCACAAGCGCTCGAAACTCTCAGCGAAAGTGAAGAAAAGTTCAGAATAGCATTCGAAAATGGCCCTACTGGATTAGTGATCGTAGATGAGAACGGATTTATCGTTCAAGCTAACAACGCATTTGCTCTTCAATTAAGTGTTGAACCCGAACAATTAGCCGGATTCGAATTGATAATGTTTATTCATCCAGAAGACCGAGAAACTCATTTGAGAAACTCTTCAAGTATTTCGGAAAAATCGCCTGACGTTCTTTTTGAAGCAAGATTTGTTGACCATGATGGGAATGTCACTTGGGGAGCAGTTTCAGTTTCAGAAATGCCCAATATTGATGGAGCGAATTATATGGTCTATCAGGTAGAAGACATTTCGGATAGAAAGAAATCTGAAGAAAGGCTTCACTACTTAGCAATTCATGATCCACTAACAGGTTTAGCAAACCGAACTTACTTTTTAGAACGCACAAATGAAGCGCTGTTCTCCGCGATTGCAAAAGAACAAACAATGGCAGTTCTATTTCTGGATCTAGATAGGTTCAAAGTAATAAACGATTCACTAGGACATAGTGTTGGCGATGAGGTTATTCAAACAATTGCTAAAAGAATTAAAAATGTTGTGGGAACACGAGGCACTGTCGCAAGATTCGGTGGCGATGAGTTTACAGTCTTGATCCCCTCTCCAACTGACGAGAAACAAGCTCACTTAATTGCAGAAGAGATCCTAGATGCAGTTATAAAACCATTCGATCTTCAAGACGGCGAGGCATACATATCTTGCAGTATTGGAATAGTTTTAACTGATGGCAACACCCGTGATTCACACATGCTTTTACGCGATGCAGATTCAGCAATGTATCGAGCTAAAGAACTAGGTCGCAACCGTATTGAAATGGCAGATCATCAAGTTCATAAGCGAGTCATGAAAGAACTCAAGACGGTAAATGAACTCCATCGAGCCGTTAAAGAAAGTGAAATGAGAGTCTTTTACCAACCAATAGTAAATCTTGAGACTTGCAAATTAAGTGGTTTCGAAGCTTTGGTACGCTGGATGCACCCGAAAAAAGGCATTATCGCGCCAGATAGTTTCATCGCGATGGCAGAAGACACTGGGCTAATTGTTGATATAGGCCAGATGGTGATGCAAGAAGCATTTAATCAACTTGTCGAATGGAAATCACAACTCAGAAATGATGACGACTTATCTATGAGTGTGAATCTCGCTGTAAGACAAATTAGTGATCCAAATCTTTTAGACCGATTACGAGACATAAAGGCTAATGTTGGGCTCGAACAAAATGCGATGATCTTGGAAATAACTGAAAGCGTCTTGCTCGGTGATACTCGTCATGCAATTACTGTATTAAATGAAATTCACTCTTTGGGTTATAGCCTCAGAGTCGATGATTTTGGAACCGGTTACTCGTCACTTTCCTATCTTAAGAGATTTCCAATTGATGGATTCAAGATAGACAAAAGCTTCATATCTGGCTTGGACACAAATGACAACGATACCGCTATTGTCCATGCGCTCATTGGTTTAGCTCAATCTATGAAACTAAATGTTGTAGCTGAAGGTGTAGAGAAGAAGGACACGCTAGCAACATTAACAAGTTTGGGTTGTCACCTTGCTCAAGGATATCTTTTTGCCAAGGCAAAGCCTGCAGATGAGATAAACATCAGAAAATTGATTTCGGAGATAAGTGAAAAGCTTGGAGATGATTCAAATAAACCAAATCCCGACATTATTCAACTAAGGTCAAGAAAATCTTCTTAATCTAAGCGCTTAAGGCAACCAATATATCCGATGCCAAATCTGAAAGTTCTTCATTTGTTGGATCTTGTGAGTCAGCTTTACATAGTCCTACAGCAAATGAGTAGTTGTCGAGTTTTACAACAAGAGTTTTCCCACAAGGAGCAGCTCCAATTGCGCTAGATAATCCATCTACAACATGAGCTTCGTTACCTATTTGCAGAGTCTCTTCGCTAGAGTCGACTAATGCATCAAAATATTTTTCATTAGCAGCAATTGATATAGTTAATCTTGGTTCTGAAAGTGAATCTTGAGCAGGAAACCACTCACAAGACTTTGTAGGAGCAATTGCATTTTGCAAAAGTGGACCTCTCACTTTAGAAGGTGAAACGAATGTAGTGACTTTGTCTGCACTGACTGCAACACAAGGATCAGGAATTGCAAGAGTTTCATCTGTCTCTTCAAAAATAGGAGCATCTTCTCGTTGGAAGATTGGTAGTGTCGTCGAGACTTGTTCGCTTGCTTGTTCTTCATTTGAAGTGTCTTGCAAACTCACTGCAATCATTATTGATCCGATCATAATCATGACTGAAACCAAAATATAGCGTTTCATTTATTATTCTCCAATTTCTAGGTCCCAACGATCGAGACAGTCTTTGCAACGGTAGCTAAGAATTGTTCCCACCTCGACTTTTTCTTCTGGTCCAAGTCGATCCAGCAAAAAAGCTCGTCCGCCACAATCTACACATTCGACTTCATTAGGTGGAAGTACTAGCTGATCTTGAGAATCCATATAGGTTAAGCAGACTTAACTGATTTTAGTTTAGCTGGCTCTTCTCTTGACAATTTTGGCAATGCGATTCGACCAGTTCTTTGCATCTCTACAACGCCATATTGCTTTGCTAATTCACCAAAAGCATCGACTTGATCAGGTGTTCCTACCATCATCATCATGATGGAGTCATAGCCTACATCTACAATTCGAGCATCAAATATTGAGGCCAATTCAGTGACATATCCCCTGTTTTCTTTGTCAGCATTTACTGTCACGAGCATCATTTCTCTCTCGACACCATCGCCGTTACCAATTTCGGCAATCTTAATGACCGGAATCAATTTGTGAAGCTGTTTTACAACCTGCTCTAGTGGAGTGCTCTGTGCATCAACAACAATAGTCATTTTAGAATATCGCTCATCTTCGGTTGGAGAAACTGCCAACGAGTAGATGTTAAATCCCCTTCGCGCAAATAGTGATGCAACTCTAGTTAAAACACCGAATCGGTTTTCAACTAGCACTGAATATATGTGATGCCCATCTTTTGAATAATTAACTTGCGCCATTTCAGTCCTCGCTTTTTGTTTTTTGTTCGTCTTCAAAATTTGGTCCAAGTTCTACCTGAGAGTTGGTTCGACCCACTGGAACCATTGGATAAACTTTCTCTGTTGGATCAATTCTGAAATCGACGACAACTGGCTTATCATTTATCGCGTTGGCTTTTTCAACAACAGTTTTTACATCTTCAACATTATCGACCCTAAAACCAGCACATCCCATAGCTTCAGCTAATCCGACAAAATCAGGAATAGTATCTGACAGATAAACTTCGCTGTATCGTTCTTCATAGAAAAGTTCTTGCCATTGTCGAACCATTCCTAAATACGAATTATTTAAAATCGCTATTTTTACTGGTATTTTCTCGATTGCGGCTGTCACTAGTTCTTGTGCAGTCATTTGAAAACAACCATCGCCATCAATTCCCCAAACAACTCGATCTGGATTAGCGACCTTTGCTCCAATTGCAGCTGGAATACAAAATCCCATAGTTCCAAGTCCACCTGAGTTAACCCAAGTGTACGGATAATTAAACTTCCAGTACTGGCTAGCGAACATCTGGTGTTGCCCAACTCCTGCAACCAAGATCGTATCTTTAGGAGATGCGTCCCTAATTTGCTCAATGCAATACTGCGGTTTCAGTTCCTTGTCTGCTTCAGAATATTTGAGCGGATATTTCTCTCTCCATTCATTTAGTTGATTCCACCATTCACTAAGATCAGGAGCGGGATATTTTTCATACAACTTGGTAACTGCTTCTATTAAGTTTTCAATTACCAATCGACAATCTCCAACTATAGGAACATCTGGATTACGAACTTTTCCAAGCTCAGCTGGATCTACATCAACGTGAATGATTTTTGCGTCAGGTGCAAAACCATCAAGTTTTCCTGTTACCCGATCGTCAAAACGAGCACCAAGCGTAATCAATAAGTCGGATTCTTGCATTGCTGTAATCGCTGTATAATTTCCGTGCATTCCCGGCATTCCTAAACACTGTTCATGTTCATCAGGAAATGCTCCGCGTGCCATTAGAGTAGTTACAACAGGTGCATTTATTTGCTCTGCGAATTTTCTCAATGCTTCAGCGGCTCTCGCTTTTAAGATACCGCCACCTGCGTAGATAACAGGTTTTTTTGCACGCGAAATAAATTGTGCAGCTTCTTTAATCTGTCGTGGATGGCCAATTGTTGTTGGTTTGTATCCTGGAAGCTCGACAGTTTCTGGCCAATACCATTCCATAGTTTGGTTAGCAATATCTTTTGGAACATCGATCAAAACTGGCCCGGGTCTTCCAGTTGTTGCGATGTGGAATGCTTCTTTTACGATCCGCGGAATGTCTTGTGCATCAGTAATCAACCAATTATTTTTTGTAACTCCCATAGTGATCCCAACAGTGTCGCATTCTTGGAATGCATCTGTTCCAATTACGGAAAGTGGAACTTGGCCGGTAATAACAACCATCGGAATTGAATCCATCATCGCATCAGCTAGTGGAGTAACAATATTTGTAGCTCCCGGACCTGAAGTTACAATTGCAACGCCTGGTTTTCCTGTCGAATGCGCATAACCTTCTGCCATATGTCCAGCACCTTGTTCGTGTCGCACCAAGATGTGTCGGATAGGTGAATCTAGAATCGGATCATAAACAGGAAGGATTGCACCACCAGGTAGACCGAAGACTACTTCTACTTCTTGCATCTCTAAACTCTTTACAAGTGCTTGTGCTCCAGTAAGTTTCATTTCCCGTTTCCTCTCTCGACGATCTATGTTCATCGACAGTTTTACCCGTTTTCCTAACCTCTCTCTTATAGGGTCTGACCCTATTGGTTCAATAGGGTCAGACCCTATAAGCCCATAGAAAGCAAAAACCCTCCGGATTTCGGAGGGCATGGCATTCAGATCGCGGGTGCGATGTGAATGCTAAGTTAGGACCACGAGGTTGTTTGTCATATCTCTAAATCATAGCCCTGCAGACACGTAATTTGCAATATTTGTTGCAAATGCCGGAATTGGCTAAATTGACCATATGTCCGCTATGCGTGTATTGTGGATAGTTCTGTTTATTCAACAACCCCAGAAAAAACAATGAAGAGATTGATAAAAAAATATCTAGATCGCAAAATAGCTAATACTGGCCTTCAGGCTTTTTCTGCATTTGGAATGCCTGATCAAGAAAGTTTTGATCAATTTATGCATCAAGGCGACTCGTATCTTTCATATCTTGAGAATCTTGATTATTTAAATCAAGAGATGAAAACGATTGAAACAATAAACCAAAACGCACCTAGATTAAACCGATTCTATAATGCACTAGGAAGAATCTATGCAGGGATGTCTGTTGGAAGCTTCACTGCCCTTTCGATCATCAATGGTCAGATCACATACGTTCCGAGTCTGTTCATTGCAGGTGCATCTTTGTATTGTTTCAATAAAGCAAGATCACTTCATCCGTTGAGACTTTTCAAAAGAGTTCAAAGCAATATGCAAAGACGAGCACAATTAAATGACTTTTTTAAAGATGGCCTAGCTCTGGATATCGATACAAAAGCCAGATTAGAACTTGGCCGGAACCTTGATTCATATCTATATGGAGCGCATTTATTTAGGTCAAAAAAGTTTCAAAAATATAACACTGAGACTTATCTAGAAGCATTATCCTCGACCATCAATAAAGTTATGGCTTATGCTCATAAAGATTTAGAAGCAAGCCATCGAGCTATGACCGCTATTCAGCTAACCCAAAAAAAGCTGATAGAAATGATCAGAAATTATGCTGATCGAGTTGGCGACCAAACACTGTCTAAATCATCTGCAAGAATTATTCCGGCACAATCTTTCGCGATGCTTCAAGATAGCTTTTCGGAAATATGTCAGCAACACAACATCTTGACAAATATCAAGAATGGTAAAGTTGGAATCGAAGCCATTGAAAGATACGCTCCTTCAACTAATCCTCAACCAATAGCAGTTTTAACGGTTACACATACATATAAAGGACCGAAAAGCTCTCAACGCCAGTCAGATCCAAATGTGCCCAAAACAAGGTCACACCAACGAAGCAACACGGGACTTTCTAGAAGTTTGTAATCGCTCCAGTTTCGGCTCCTTGAGCCAGCTTCGCATACTTAGCTAAAAATCCAGTTTTATATCTTGGCTCAGGTGGAGACCACTGCGCTTTTCTGCGTTGGAGTTCCATTTCATCAACCATGAAATCAAGTTTGTGATTAACAGCGTCTATTCTAATTATGTCTCCATCTTCAACAAATGCGATTGGGCCACCATCTACTGCTTCTGGCGCAACATGACCAATGCATAGACCGTGTGTTCCGCCACTGAATCGGCCGTCGGTAATTAGTGCAGTGTCAGCACCTCGACCGGCACCCTTAATCGCACCGGTTACTGCCAACATCTCTCGCATTCCGGGTCCACCTTTGGGACCTTCATAACGAATCACAACAACATCACCTGGATTAATGGAACCTGAAGTCACTGCAGCCATTGCCGCATCTTCTCCATCAAACACTCTTGCCTTGCCTTCAAATACAAGTTGGCTTTCATCGATTCCAGCAACTTTAACTACCGCTCCTTTTGGTGCGAGTGAACCAGAAAGTGTAGCTATTCCACCAACGCTATGAATAGGATTTTTTATTGAGTGGATCACTTCCCCATCTACATCTTTAGGCTGTAGATCTTCAATATTTTCTGCCAACGTTTTTCCGGTAACAGTCATGCAGTCACCGTGTAAAAGATCAGCATCAAGTAATTCTTTAAATACAACCGGAATTCCACCTATGCGATCGATGTCCACCATGTGATACTTTCCATGAGGCTTAGTATCAGCAAAGTGAGGAACTCGCGCTGCAACTTTGTTGAAATCTTCTAACGAAAGCTCGACTTGTGCTTCATTAGCAATTGCCAGAAGGTGCAAAACAGCATTCGTTGAACCTCCCAAGGCCATAAGGATAGAAATCGCGTTTTCAAAAGCTTTTTTAGTCATGATGTCACGAGGACGAATTCCTAATTCAACAAGATTCATGACAGCTTGGCCGGCTTTAAACGCATAATCATTCATTCTTGGATCGGGAGCTGGAACTGATGAAGACCCTGGCAGAGAAATACCGATTGCTTCTCCAATCGATGCCATCGTATTTGCAGTAAACATACCTGCACAGCTACCTTCACTCGGACATGCTGCACACTCAATAGCTTTAAGCTCTTCTTCAGTTATCGCACCAGTTGCACATGCACCTACAGCTTCAAAAACATCAACAATATCGATTGCTTTACCTTTGTGTTCTCCGGGATAGATAGATCCTCCATAAACAAAAACACTGGGAACATTCGTTCGTGCAGCTGCCATCATCATGCCAGGAAGAGACTTATCACAACCAGCAAAAGCGACTAGTGCATCTAGACCTTCTGCATGAATCATGCATTCAACAGAATCAGTAATTATTTCACGTGAAGTCAATGAACCGCGCATACCTTCATGCCCCATTGATATTCCATCGCTCACTGCAATAGTGCAGAACTCAAGCGGAAATCCGCCAGCATCTTTGACGCCTTCTTTGGCATGGCCTGCCAAGCGCTGCAAAGGCATGTTGCAAGGCGTCACTTCGTTCCAGGAACTAGCAATTGCAACTTGAGGTTTATCCCAATCTTCATCGCCCATACCAACTGCTCTGAGCATCGCTCTAGCAGGGGCACGATTAAGACCATCTGTTACGCGTGAAGAGTTGATTTTGCCAGTTGTTTTTTCAGTCATGCAAATAGATTAGTCGCTCTCTCGAGAAAAGGTCCGTCCTTTTCTTCTTGTGTTGACTTGTGTAAGTGCAATGTGTTGCAAGAAGAAAAGGACGGACCTTTTCTCAAACGTTTTTGTTTGCGAGCTTTACTGATTTCCAGATACTTGGAACAAAAAGTGCAGCTACTAACGCCTTAATCAAATCTCCAACCAAGAATGGAGTTACACCCCAGCTCAAAGCATCAGGTGCTCCAGGTGTTGAACTCACGAGTGGAATATTTGCTACATGAGATAACCATATCGCACCAAAAACATAAATAATTGCTGAACCCAAGACAAAATGGGATAACGACACGAGTACATTCTTATCATTATTCTTCTCTGCTAGATATCCAACAACATATGCAGCAACGACAAATCCGACTAGATAACCTCCAGTCGATCCAACAAATACATCCCATCCTCCGGTTGCATCTTGATAAACAGGAAAACCAATGGCACCCACAAAAATATAAAGCAATTGAGAACTCGCACCGAGTTTTGCGCCAAGCACTCCTCCAGAGAGCAATACCGCAAATGTCTGACCACTAATTGGAACAGGAGTAAAACCCAGTGGTATCGAAATTTGCGCACATATCGCAGTAAGAATTGCGAATCCTGAAACTAATGTGACGTCCATAACTTTTGTTCGAGGCAAAAGGTCTCTTAGTTTTGTAGGAACCGAAGATACAGCTGCAGAGTTCATATCAATACTTTAATCGTTTTGCATAAAACACAAAGCTATTTGCCCACTAAAGTTCCATAAACAAATGCAAGCGCAATTTAACTAAATATTGCACTAAAAAATGATTATTGAAGCCGAATTGAAATAACGTCTTACCTATGACAAATACTCCGAGCAGATCTACTCATTTTGAACAACTCGTAGACCACTTAAATATGGGCAATACAGTCAAGGTCGGAGATTGGACTATTTCAAATGCAAAGCAATTCGATTCACCTGATTCTATGAATCGCCAGGTATGTAGATTTGTAGCCACTCTAGAAAACGAAATTTACCATTCCGGACAAGCATTCGAAGCGATGATTGCTCTCAAGCCTGCCGAGAGAGAAAACTTCTCAGGTTTGAAGGTCGACTTATCGGTCGAGATCCACGCAAAACTAGAGTCACATTTTGAAGGCCTAGGATTTTCAACCCCAATTGGAAATCCTACGATTTCGAGAGCTAAATCAGCTGAAAGACCGATATTGGGCGTCTAAATACTAATTTTTAGCCGTTTTCTAGTAACGATACAAAAAATACCCCCTTAATTTCGCTACAGCATATTTACAATTGAGCATTATCATTTGATAATACTGATATGGTACTTTTGGCGAATACTACGCATTTTACGCATATTGCGCTCAAAAACCTTCCTGCCCCATTCCAGGAGATGAACAAATGAGAAGTGGAGATTTTTGGGGAAGTGCAGCAGAGATTAGAAGCGAACTAAACCAGGTTGTTCGAAAACGAGAAGATGACGTCGATGCGGTAGTAGAAGAAAAATCATTATTGGACCAAGCAAAAACCGAAGTCGAAAACACCGGAAGCGAATTGGCCACAGAACCTTTCGGCGCGACAATGTCATCGCGAGCATTAGATGCAACGAACAATGCTAGAGAAGATCTAAGGAACAAACTTCACTCCGAAGCAATCTATCCCTCCCTAGAAGCAATTGACGGTGCAAAAAATGCGCTTGGAAAGTTGTAGGAATTAGAAATGCTTATAAGAGTCAATACCCATGAACTAATTATTCAAGCGGGTGACTTTAATCGAGAAATTTTAAACTCGATGATTGACAAACGACAAGCTGACACTCACGTAAGAAATGTCGATGACGCACTCAATACATTAATTCCAAAAATGCATCAACATCTTCATAAGCTAATCGCACTACATACAAGAGCACTTTCAACAATTTCTTTTGGTGAAGGCTATGTCAATGAACTCTGGAGCGATGTACAAAACAAAGCTCGACAAAGAGACGCAGCACGCGCTGATGCTAGTCGAGCATCTCAAACAATACGAGATATAAACCGTCGAGCAAGCACTGCGCCAATTGATACTATAACTTCAAGAACACTATCCAGCGCTCAAGGTCAAAGAGACTCCGCACAGAGAAGAGCTGATTCACTTACAACTCAAGTGCATCTTGCGGAAATAAAAACTAACGAAGCCAGAATTGAACTTGCTAATGTCAGGACTTTATCCGAGCAAATCATTAGAGAAATCCAAGAGACCAATCGAATGCTTATCCAGATTGTTATTGCAAAATCTAACATTGCAAAATACAATGCAACAAAGCCTTTGTTCAACGTAGCGTTCAGTCGCGGTGTCGACATCACATCCAACATGCTCACATTTGCTAGAAACATTCGCGACGCTGACGAAAATGGAGCTGCGATGTTCGAAGCGCTATACATTGATTCGATATCGGTTATGCCACCACTTGCTCAAGCAATAATTGATCGAGCGACAAGCCAAATCGGTGCTTCAGAAACCTCGGAGAATTTTGTGCCAGGAAAACCATATGCTCAAGAAGGACTTGAGTGGTGTGGAGATTTTGTTAGATGGGTAATTGAAGACTCCGGAATAGAGTTACGTGCATCTGATAGAGAAGCGCTCGCCTCAACTTATAGAGTTGCGAGAGCATGGGCTGAATATGGTGCATCTGGTGGAGGTTATGGTCGCCATGCAACCTCAGCAGATGCGGCACCAGGTGACATACTTATCGATCGCTATGATGGCACTGCTACACCTGGCGGTCACGTTTCAATTGTCGTTGAAACGAACGTAAATGGAAATCCTAATCTTGTTCGAACTGTTGGAGGAAACGAGAATAACCAAGTTCGAACAGAGATTAAAGATCTTTCAATTGACAATAGGTACTTAATCACATTGGCTGAATTAAACAACTAAATCAATCGTCGTAGACTTCTTCATCGTCATCATCAAGAATCATTCCGTCTCTTTGATGCTGCCAAAGTTCTGCAAAATAACCATCTAGAGCAAGTAACTCTTTCTTAGTACCTTGCTCAACAATTTTACCTTTGTCCATAACGATAATCCGGTCAACATTATTCAGCGTCGAAAGTCTGTGGGCAACTGCAATAACAGTATTTTTATCCCATAGTTTTTCTAGCGATTCTTGAACAAGACTCTCAGTTTTCGAATCGAGCGCAGATGTAGCTTCATCCAAAATCAATAGCTGCGATTCTTTTAAGAATGCTCTAGCAATTGCAATCCTCTGTCGTTGTCCGAGAGAAAGTTTTATGCCTCGCTCGCCCACCAAAGTGTCATATCCTTGTTTAAGCTGTACTATAAATTCGTGAGCATGAGCTTTCTTTGCAGCTTGGATCACTTCATCTAATGCAACTTCATCATTGCGCGCATAAGCAATATTGTATGCGATGGTTTGTTGGAATAGCGTTGTATCTTGAGGAACATAACAATTTAGCTTTGCGATTTCAGCACTTGTTACGTCGGCTCCATCGACTTTAATAGATCCATTTTCAAACTGATAAAATCCAAGAAGAAGCTTTACTAATGAAGTCTTACCAGAACCACTCTTTCCGACAACGCCGATCTTTTCACCTTTGTTTATTTGCAACGATATATTGTCCAATACTTTCACATCAGGTTGATCTGGATAACTAAAGCTTAGATTTTTAATCACTAAATCATTTTCAAACTTAGGCGGTTTGATATGTTCAGAAGGATAAACATCTTTAATATCTTGATATGGATTTTCAAGATGTTCTTTGTAAATATTCCTACCAGCAAAAAGATAATCATAGTTTTCTTTATAATTAGCGAAATGTTGCGTTCCTGATCCAAATGCTTCAACCATTCTCCAAAAGTTTGAGCTGAAATCAATCAGCACTGTGATACTTAGCACAAATTGTTCAAATGAAATAGAACCATTGTCGTATAAATAGAAATTGAAAAAGAAGATAACTCCCCATAGAACAATTCTGAGCATTGCAGAAGCTCCAGCCCAAAACCACATCATTGTCGACATTGCCTTAACGGATGAGTCTTCTAGATGTTTGTTGTAGTCACGGAAATGTAATAGCTCTTTGGTTCTTCCTCCAAATGAAATTACATTGACAAAGTTTGATACTGAATCAAATATATTTCCATCTGCTGTTGTGTCTGCATCGGCAAACTTAGATTGCGTTCTCTTGATCAGATTAAGTTGAAATTTAAGCACTATTGCTACGACTACAAGGAAGATGACATACATGAAAACATTCTCAATAATGACATTGAACATCAAAATTATGAATACAGGAACAGAACCAACAAGAGGTAAAACATCCCAGCTGATAGAGCCATATAAGTTCGATAGATATGTGTGCACTCGAGTGATAGTTGCAGCAGTTTTACCGCTTGGAAGTGAAATAAATTCTTTATACTTACGTCTCCAAACGGTCTCGAACATCACCTCTCTGAACTCATAGAACTTTCTGTTTATTCTTGTAGCGAACATCACATCGGAAAATGCCCAAAAAATACCATGAACTATCTGGTTCACAAACAAGAAAAGTAACAGCATAAATAACAAGTCGTTATCATCAGAAGTTGTCGCAATCCGTGCTAAAAAATATGGCAACAAAGACGCTACAGCAGACGAAAATAAGCGAGAGATATCGCTCACTAAAAATGCTGACTTATTGTTCCAATAAAGTGTGAACAAATTAGCCACGCTGGCATTTTTTATTTGATTGTTCGGTTTTTTAATCTGCTCAGTCATCGTCATCCCTTAAAATATGCAGCGAACTATCATTGCAGAGTTGGATTTAATAATCCAGCGATTAAAAGATTATCTTCGACCTAGCTGAGTATTTCGATTGATTTTTCCTCTAACAGCTAGCTCATTGGGAGTGTTAGTAAAGACTTTAATGAGACTTCCAGAAACTCCATTTTGTCCGACGATTAAATTCGGAGCATTAAGTACCTTGTTTTTCTTGACTAAATCATAAATATCAACTGGAAGCTGGCCTGGTTCTAACAACGCGATAGTCAAGTGAGGAAAATATCGTATACCATGTGCCGAAGTTACTTCGCCTCCCAAACTCTCAGCAATTTTGACGCACTTGTTATGCAGGCTTTGCAACATCGTATCTTTAAGGACATGCAATCCAGTGAATACACCTGAATCTGAGGTAGATGTCCAAATTGATTTTGAAGACACTACAAGATCTGGAACTTCTGCATACAATCGCTCTGCTCTGATTGCTTCTTCAAACTTACCGATCAGGTACTTTACATTTTTACCGTTAGCTTTTTTACCACTAAAGAGCGCTTGAACTACAGTCACATGCGGAATTGACTCGCGACCAGCACGATAAATTGTACCTCTGTCTTTAGTAGTTCTTTTCGCTAAGCTTGTGACCCAGTTGTTTACCTGGTCATCAAAAGTTAACGCAATTGTCAGTTTCAGGATATCGTCCATGATCCTCTATCGTCATCAGCCGAGTTTGTCTTCAATTATCTTTGTAAATAACTGAGGATTCCCTTGTCCTTTGGATGCAGCCATACATTTCCCCATGAAAAAACCCTGCAATTTCTTGCGTTTGGCATCGTCAGCTTCTGGCCATTGAGCTACATCATCTGGGAACTGTGCAAGAACTTCGTCAACTATTGCTTCTAAAGCAGAAGTATCGGAAACCTGTTTAAGACCTAGCTTTTCGACTACATCACTAACTTTTCCGCCGTTTAATACAAGATGAGAAATCAAAGTTTTTGCTTGATTCCGACTTACCTCTCCAGAAGCAACCAACGAACAAGTTTCGGCCAAGTTCTCTGGAGTGATTGCAACTTCCGATATCTCTTTACCCAATTCATTTAGTTCAGCATTAACAACAATTATCGCAAAGTTTGTTGCGTCTTTTGCGATTTTGTTTCCACCTATTTCAACCGCGGATTCAACAAACTCACAAAGTTCAACTTGACTTACTAACGTACGTGCATCTGATTCTGAAATATTCCATTCCGAAATAAAGCGCTGACGTTTTTGAGCAGGGAGCTCTGGCATTGAACTATGAACCATGTCCCGCATCTCTTGTGTCGGTTTTACAGGAACTAGATCTGGTTCAGGAAAATAGCGATAGTCATTTGCTTCTTCTTTGGAACGCATCGAAGAAGTTCGGCCTTGCGCTTCATTCCAGTGTCTAGTTTCTTGAACGACCTCTCCTCCGCTTTTAATCAATTCAATTTGGCGAGCAATTTCATAGTCAACTGCACGCCCTAAAGAACGTAGAGAGTTCATATTTTTAATCTCAGCTCTCGTGCCAAGTTTCTCTTGACCAACAGGTCGAACCGAAACGTTGGCATCAACTCGCATTGAGCCCTCTTCCATCTTTACATCCGAAACTCCAATTGCTTTAAGCACTGCTCTTAATTCAGAAACGTAAGCTCGCGCTTCTTCAGAATTTGAGATGTCAGGTCTTGAAACGATTTCCATCAATGGAACACCTGCACGGTTGTAATCCACCAATGAGTATTCAGCGCCGTGTAAACGGCCAGACTCTCCAACGTGTGTAGATTTACCTGTGTCTTCTTCCATGTGTGCACGTTCAATTCGAATTGTTTTAATACCTTGAGAGGTTTGAATTTCGAGCTTTCCATCCATACATATTGGTTGGTCATATTGAGACGTCTGAAAGTTTTTTGGCATGTCTGGATAGAAGTAATTTTTTCGGTGAAAAACACTTTGTTCAGGAACATTGAATTCAAGTGCTTCACCTATGCGCAAAGCGTATTCCACTACTTTTTCGTTCAACACAGGAAGAGCTCCAGGCAACGCTAAGCATACTGGGCAAACATTTGTATTGGGTTCAGACCCAAAGTCATTGGCACAACCACAAAACAACTTTGTGTTAGTAGATAACTCTACATGTACTTCAAGTCCCATGACTGCTTCGAATTGAGTATCTTCATTGATTTCTATTGTTTTAGTTGCCATGATTATCCTTAAGAAAAACTAACTTGTGGAGTTGCTTTAAAACCAACTTCTTGTTCAATTGCATGAGCGACTTGGAACATTACGCCTTCACCTAAAGCTGGTGCAAAAATCTGAAGGCCAATTGGAAGATTGAGTTTATCTAAACCAACAGGTATCGACATTGCTGTTGCTCCAACGAGATTTGTAGGCAAAGTACAGACATCATTGAGATACATTTGTACAGGATCATCGACTTTTTCTCCAATTTCGAAAGCAGTAGTTGGAGATGTAGGAGAAATCAGAACATCAAAATCTTGATATGCTTTTCTAAAATCTTCGATCATCAATGTTCTAACTTTTTGAGCTTGCGCGTAATATGCGTCGTAGTATCCTGCACTCAAAGCATAGGTTCCTAACATGATTCGACGTTTCACTTCTTCACCAAATCCGTGCTCGCGGGAAAGAGAGTTCGTTTCTGCTGCATCTTTACCTTCAACACGAAGTCCATATCTCATTCCATCAAACCGAGCTAAGTTGCTTGAGAGTTCTGCAGGTCCAATGAGATAGTAAACGCTGGTTGAGTGCACCACACTTGGTACTGAAACCACATCTACTTTTGCGCCACTTTTTTCTAACAGCTGCGCAACATTATCTTCTGCTTCTAATACTTCCTCTTGATACCCTTGAGGACCTTTGAGCTCTTTTATAACTCCGACCTTTAAACCTTCGATAGATTTGCCTAAAGAATTTACAATCGGCTCATAGTCTTTTTTAATTGAAGTCGAATCTCGTGGGTCATGACCTGAAATTGCATCCAATAAAATAGCTGCATCTTCGACGTTTCTTGCAAATGGTCCGATTTGATCCAAAGAAGAACCGAATGCAACTAGACCATATCTAGACACTCGACCATAAGATGGCTTTACTCCGACGATTCCACAAAGCGATGCAGGCTGACGGATTGAACCACCGGTATCTGACCCCAAAGAAAAAGTTACAGCTTGAGATGCTACTGTTGCTGCCGAACCACCGGAAGAACCTCCCGGCACTCTTTTTGTGTCATGTGGGTTTTTTGTAATCTTGAATGCAGAGTTTTCCGTTGATGAACCCAAAGCAAACTCATCCATATTTGCTTTACCAACAATGATTGCATCTTGTTCTTTTAACTTTTCGATAACAGTCGCATCGTAAACTGGCACCCAGTTTTCAAGCATTTTTGATGCACATGTTGTGACAATGCCATTAGTAGCCATGTTGTCTTTAATTGCAATAGTGGTTCCAGCCAAACTACCTAGCTTTTCGCCTGCTGCTTTACGAGCATCGATGTCTTTCGCTTGAGCTATTGCTTCGTCGTCCATCACGTGAAGATATGCATCAATTTCACTTTCGCATTTATGTATTGCATCCAGAGAGGATTGAGCCATTTCCAATGCCGAGAATTCTGAGTTATTGAATTTCTCTATGGCTTGTGCAGCTGATAAAGAAGATATGTTACTCATTTTCATCTCCTTCTTCACCTAAGATTTGGGGCACTTTAAACCTTCCGCTTTCTGCTTGAGGAGCATTAGATAGCGCTTGTTCTTGAGTAAGGGATTCGCCGATTTCATCTTGCCTTAATACATTAACCATTTCTAAAGGATGTGAAGTCGGAGCAACATCATTTGTATCTATTTCCGAAATTTTGCTTGCATATTCGAGTATTGACTCCAGCTGAGGCGTGTACTTTGATACTTCCTCATCTGTAATCTCAAGTCGCGCCAATTTAGCGACGTGGATTATCTCTTCCTTAGTAATTTTTGTCATATTATTAGCTTAGAAGTATTGATGCTCTATAGTGGAAAGCATGAGCCAAAAATTTCAATTTCTTTCACCCGAGTGGGAGAAGGCCGCTGAAGAGTTAGGTCAAGGAGTTCAGGCCGAAGCTCCTGAAGATTTGGATATGACTGTTAACGTCACTGTATCGCCAACTCCATTTGGAGATAAGAATCTTTCAATTTTTAATCATCAAGGCCAAGTTAGCGTTGAAAAATCTCATCGAGAAAATGCTGATGTTTCCGTGAAAACGGATTACGAGACTGCCTATAAGTTATTCATGGGATCAGATATGAACCTGATACTTTCCGCAATGCTTGAAGGCAAACTGCTAGTTCAAGGAGATATTGCAAAACTAATGAATTCAGCTCAACAAAACGGAGCAATTCAAGCATTACCAATGTCAGAAGAACTCACCAAAGAGCTGATAGAAATTACAGAACCGCTCGAAATCGGTTAATATTTCAGATCGAGAAATGACTGGAAAGGATTCCTAGATGTCACAAACACCGCAGCCAAACAAGCCAAGAATTAATAGCTTTTGGAAAAGTTATCTTGAAATTACTTGCCGTGACCTTTCTCCCCTAGTCGACACATCTAAACGACCAAGCAAGGAAATGTTTTCCACTTTGCTAAGTAAGTTGCAATACAATCCGGAACACTTGCTTTTTCCACTCGCAAAGTTATATCTATCTCAACCAAATATATCTGAAGGCGGTTTTAGAAATCTGGTTGCCGTTTTTGGGAAATTGCCTCAAGAGTTCGAATTGGATTTGATTGAGTTATTGGTCAATCACAGAAGGTTCACGCAGATAGATGCATTTGAATTAAAAGAGCGGGCATATCGAATGAAGACTCCAGGTTTAAAAGACGCCATTGAAATACATGGATCTTCTGTAACAAAGCAACAACTAAAAACCGTAACGAAACAATTTAGAAATTCAAAACCTATAAGAGCTACTCAAGCCGTAGGTCGATAGTTGTTTCAGCTTCAACTCGTCGACTAGGTATATTGAAATCAGCAACATAAGTTGTTCTAACTTTAGGTTTTTCGGAATTTTCCAAAAACATCTCTGGAACGATTTCTTCTCGAGGTTCTACCTCTTTGCATGGTCCAGGCGCACCATAGGTCAATTGACCAAAGGGTGATCCCGGCCTTTTTAATGCCGGTCTGTTAGTTGCTCCGAAGTTAAACCTTCTCATGACCCCTCCAAGCTATTAAACACTGTACGCGTTAGTAACTTTCCCGCTTTGTGTTTTCATCGTAAAGAATGAGAGGCTAATTGACAAGTAATTTTAACAGTTTTAATTAAGAATCTAAGTTTTTGATTCCGACTTGTCCGATTTACACCTTTTGGAGGGTCAGTCCTCCTGGAAGTGTTGGGCGAGTTCGGAGGGAGTCCAACGAGAATCTTTGTCGACCTTTTCTGTTTCGCTTAATGACCATGGCACAAATTTTTGAACAGTACCTCCAGTGACGAAGAAAGTCTGACCAGAAAAACTGCATTGATCACTTACCAAAAATGCAACCATCGGAGAAACATTACCTGGATGCCAAGCATCGAATGCATTTTCATCTTCTGGAGCTTTAACCAAATCTTCGAACCCAGGTGTGTGTTCTGTCATTCGGGTTCGTGCAGCAGGTGCGATTGCATTTGAACGTACACCGTATCGATCTAATTCCATTGCACAGATTTGTGAGAACGATGCAATCCCAGCTTTTGCTGCACCGTAATTCGTTTGACCTGGATTTCCTAATAATCCTGAAGTGGAAGTCGTATGGACCAATGCAGCTTTGACTTCTTTTCCAGCTTTAGATTGTTCACGCCAATATTGCGCAGCAGCTTGTGTAGGACAGAAATGTCCTTTCATATGAACGTTGATCACGCTGTCCCATTCTTGTTCTGTCATATTGACCAACATGTGATCTCGAAGTATTCCTGCATTATTGACTAATGCATGAAGATCTCCAAAAGTATCAATAGCAGTCTTGATTAAATTTTGCGCACCATCAACGGTCGCTACATTGTCAACATTCCCAACCGCTTGACCCCCTGCTGCTTTTATTTCTTCAACTACAACTTGAGCAGCGGCTTTATCCTCGCCTTCACCATCGAGTGATCCACCTAAATCGTTCACGACCACTTTGGCACCTTCAGCTGCAAGCAATAAAGCGTGTTCACGCCCTAATCCTCGTCCTGCCCCTGTAATAATTACTACTCTGTCATCTAGTAAACCCATCGTTACCTTTCATTGCTTTGTGCTAATTAACTTAGGACATTAACGCTTCCATTTAAAAACACCACTGCCTTCAACTTTTACAAAAAGAGTGTTACTTCGCTATTCTTTCTAACCTGTCGAGAAGGTCCTGGATCTTGTGCCCTTACTCGAGCTCCTGCTCGATAATTTTGAACATCTGCTGCTAAACCAAGATTTCTTAGCGTTGCTGAAGCTTGCTCAACGGTTCTTCCAACAAGATTAGGTACAGTTACTAATTCTGGACCTTTGGATATCAAGATTGTAACAGTCGAATCTTTTTGTACTGCATTCCCGCCAGTGGGGTTAGTACCGACAACGGTTCCAGAAGGCACGCTATCGCTGAACGCTTCTTGTGTTGTAGTTGCGAATCCTGCATTTCGTAAAATAGTTTCCGCCTCTTGAGGAGTCTTGCCAGCTACAGATGGAATCTCAATTGGCTCAGGTCCGTCGCTGATGATCAACGTAATTGTAGATTCTGGAGCTAGACGCGACTCTTTAGGATCTAAACCAATTAGCGAATCTTTTTCTACCTCTTCAGAAAACTCTCTTTTAACTGCGATTAAGAATCCTGCTTCTTCCAAAACTGTTCGGGCTTCTTCAGGGTTTAAACCTCTACCCATAACATCAGGTACATCAATCGGTTCTGGTCCTTGAGAAATTGTCAAAGTTATCGTTGCAGATGAATTGACGTAATCACCAGCTTGAGGACTTATCTCTATCACAGTATCTTTTGGATCGTCGCTAAAACGTTCTTCAAAAGTTACACGTAATCCTGTAGTTGCAATTTGTGCAGATGCTTCATCTTTTTCTAAACCTGCAACATTAGGAACTGAAACTGTAGTTGCAGTCGCAGTTGCTACTGTAAAAAAGCCTGCTACTAATACTGCAGAAATAAATGCTGCAATAAACCAACCGACGAGTTGTCTTCGTCCAAATACAGGATTAGTACTTGCCTTAGTATGGAATCTTTCAGATACAGCGTCTGCAGACATATCGATTTCTGCATCATCTTCAACATCTTGATCAAAAAGATTTGTAGGCGTAGTTACAATGTTCGTCGGATTAGGATCAACCACTAAACCGTCTTGAGGGACAAGTGTTAATGGTCCCGGTTTTGGCAACGCCGATGCAACATCACTCAGTGCTTTAAACATCGTGCCAGCATCAGGATAGCGATCTTTCGGATCTGCTTTTCCAGCGCGCTCAATGACAGCACCGAGCATCCCTAAAGCTGGAGATGCAACTAAATCGTTTTCCACTCGCGCAGCAATCGTACCTACAGCAGTATCTGTAGCAAATGGGACTTCACCGGTTACCGCTTCATGCAAAACGAGAGCAACTGAATATAGATCGCTTCGACCATCGAGCCCATGACCTGACGCTTGTTCTGGAGAAGCATATCTTGCTGTACCTACAACTGCACCAGTAGGTTCAGTAAAACTTGCTTCTGCTAATGCTCTAGCTAACCCAAAGTCAGATACTCTCAAAATTCCGTGCTCGTCGAATAACAAGTTGGCAGGTTTAATATCACGATGAACAAGTCCACGAGAGTGTGCATAATCAAGTGCAGAACAAACTTGCATACCAACGTGTGCTGCTTGAGCTGGCGTGAGACGAATTTCTTCGTCAAGCATCGAACGAAGCGATCCACCTTCAAGTAACTCAAAAACGAGATAAGGCATTTCATCTTCGCCCCAGTCGTAAACTGAAACAATATTATGGTGATGCAACTTTCCAGCTAATTGAGCTTCAGCACGGAAACGTCTTAAAAAGGCAGCATCGGAATTATATCCACGATGTAAAACTTTCACCGCAACTTGACGTTTCAGCCTAATATCGTCAGCTACATAAACAATTCCACTAGAGCCCATTCCGGCACCAGAAAGCAGACGGTAACGGCCAGATAAGACTCGTCCCGTGAGATCTAAAACTCCAGTATTCACTGGTTATACGCTAGTTCAAAAAACCAGTGAATATGTGGCAAAGAGGACATATTTTTCATTAATAGATATAGCGTCGAAGTTAACTAATATCTTGTCATGCCACAAAAATACATTCGAATTATCATTGTTGCGACTCTTCTATCAGTGACTGCTGTTTTACTTGGAATTGCATACGTAAATTCCGACACTTCAACACAAAGTGCCTCCAACTCTTCGATTTCATCGCTCACCCCTACACCTGGAGGACTTCATAACCCTAGAGGTGATGTAATTGTCGACTTAGTAACAGGTCTGGATGCGAGACTCGTCATTAATGGAATCGTTATTCCTGATGATGAAATCATTGCAGTAGAGAGCGAAAGTCTTTTTACATTTCGGCCTCAAGCTGGAAAAGTCATCGAATCTTTTGATACTGGGATAAACACAGCTGAAGTAATTTTTTGGCCACAAGGCGAACCTGAGCCCTCAGATGCAGAACGCTATAGCTGGGAATTCAAAGTTACTTAATAGCCTGATTTTAATGGTTTAAAGTCTTATAAACCTTGAAAAAGTTTAACTTCGTTAACGTCGATATCACCGCGACGTTGAAGTCTTCTTCCAACTTCTAATGTAACTGCTGCTCCACTGAAACCACCTAGTGCAACAAGTGCACCATTTCTTTGGATAGTTTGTTGACGGTCACAAAAATCTTCATCGAAAGCATATTCAGCTTTGGGTTCACTTCGACATTGTGAGTTATTTGCCCAAGAAGATGCTGCCAAAGAACCGCCTACTGTTCCTGCACCAGCACTTGTGAGAAATACGCCGGCGAGTACACCCAATTTCCATTTTTGAGGTCTATTAACTGATTGTGATCTTTTTGTCATTGTCATCCTTGACTATACGTTAAATCGAAATTCTGTTACATCCCCATCTTGGAAGACGTAATCTTTCCCTTCGATTCTCAGCTTTCCTGCTTCTCTCGATTTTGACCAACTGCCCGCTTTGAGCAATTCCTCCCAGTTTACTACTTCTGCCTTAATAAATCCACGCTCAAAATCGCCATGGATCACGCCTGCGGCCTGAGGTGCGGTAGCTCCAGCCTTAAAAGTCCAAGCCCGGGTCTCTTTTTCGCCAGTTGTGAAATATGTTCTTAGTCCGAGCATTCTAAATGCGCTATTGATAAAGGTTGGCATTGCACCTTGTCCGAGCCCAAGTGCTTCAAGCATTTCTGCTCGCTCAGCTGGATCTGAAATTTGAGCCGCTTCGGCTTCAAGCTGGACACATAAAGGAACGATCTCTACACCTGGCAATTCTTGGGCGACTTTTTGAGCTAGCTCATCAGCTTGATCGAGCTGATCATCTGCAACATTCAAAACTGCCATAAATGGTTTGTTTGTAAGAAGAAAATAATCGGCAATCATTTCACGTTCTTCTGTCGTGAGATCACTTCGATAAATTGGTGTTCCTTCTTTTAAAACATTCAAAGCTTTTTGTGCGACTTCATTTTGTGCTTGTAATTCCTTATCATTTTTTGCTTGTTTAGTTCTCTTCTCTAATTGTTTCTCGCAGCTCTCGAAATCTGCATAAACAAGTTCAAGTTCAACAACACGCAAATGTTCTAAAGGATCTGATGGACCAGGAACGCCTGCATCAAAAGCTCGCAATACATAGACAACCCCATCAACTTCTCGTATATGACTTAGAAATTTGTTTCCCAAGCCTTCACCCGAGTGTGCGCCTTCTACAAGTCCACCAATATCTACAAACTGTACTGATGCATAAATTGTTTCTTTAGATTGGCTCATTTCGGCAAGTTTTTCGAGTCGCTCATCAGGGACTTTAGCATTGCCTACATTAGGGTCAATAGTTGCAAAAGCATAAGGTGCAGCAAATGCACCGCCACCAGCTAAAGCGTTAAACAAAGTAGATTTTCCTGCATTAGGAAGCCCGACAAAACCAAATTTTTCCATTGCTATAGGCTAGCCGTAAGTTTCGTTTTACCAATCATCCACCGTCATACCCGCTCCAGGCAATAAATATGATGAGAGTAAATATAAACACACCAAAAGCCAGAGATAAGATTGCATTTGAAATGGTTACAGACGTGAACTGGAACTTTTTACCTCGCAACTTATTAAATCCTAACATTCCAAAGAACGACACTAATCCAAACAGAAGTATGGGAATAACAATAAATGGAAGGTACACAAAATATAGTAAAACCAAAAATGCTAACATCGATAAAAGTATCCACTTAATCATATGAATAGGACTGTCTTTCGGTGCTCGTTTTTCGAAAGGCCTGACCGCATATCCTGCAATAAGTACGATTAAAACTAAAAATGTAATCGTAAAGAGTATCGAATTACTGTAATAGCGCACTCTAATAACCTAGCATCATAAAATCGAATTTTTACACCATCTTGATAAGTGAAATCTCGTCGATTATTTGGACACCAAGCTTTTCAGCCTTTTCTAGTTTTGATCCTGCTTTTTCACCGGCAAGTAAATAATCAGTATTTTTCGAAACAGAAGATGTAACTTTACCTCCATTAGCTTCAATGATCTCAGCGGCTTGATCTCTCGTAAGATTTGGTAGCGTTCCAGTTAACACAAAAGTTTTGCCTGCCAACTTTTCAGAGACACTTTCAACAACTTTGGAATCGCTTGTAATGTTCAATCCAGCCTGATCTAACCGTTTTACTAATTTGAGATTGTCCTTATTTGAAAAGAAATCTTTTATCGACTTTGCGATTACTTCTCCAACACCTTCTAGCTCAGATAGCTCTTGCAAATCAGCATCAATGATTTCATAGAGATTCGAGTATTTCTTAGTCAAAACCTTTGCGGCTTGTGGCCCAACATGACGGATACCAAAAGCTACTATCAATCTCCAGAGTGGCTGCACTTTCGATTTTTCAATAGCATCAATTAAATTCTGCGCACTTTTATCTTTAGTTTTTTCCAGATCTAAAAGCTGTTCTTTGTTGATCGAATATATATCTGCAATGTCATTAATAATTCCAACATCTAAAAACTGAAGCACTCTTTTTTCTCCGAGCCCTTCAATATCCATTGCTGTTCTTGAAGCAAAGAACTCAATCGAATTAGCAATTCTTGCAGGACAAGAAATATTGAAACATCGATGTTGAGCTTCTCCTTCGGGACGAATAAGTTCTTGACCGCACGAAGGACATTTGCGAGGAAATTTCCATGGTGCAGAACCTTTTGGTCGAAGATTTTCAATAGGTCCAACGACTTCGGGTATAACATCTCCCGCTTTTCTAACTATAACTGTATCTCCAGGCCTGACGTTGCGACGTGCAACCTCATCTTCATTATGTAATGTTGCCATTGAGACGGTGGATCCGCCTACAAATACAGGATCTAGCACAGCAAATGGTGTAGCTCTCCCGGTCCGGCCGATGCTGACTTGAATATCTTTCAATAAAGTTGTTTTTTCTTCAGGAGGAAATTTATAAGCCATCGCCCATCGAGGAAAGCGAGAAGTGAATCCTAGTTTTTCTCTAAGGCTAAAGTCGTCGATCTTTATAACAGCTCCATCGATCTCATAGTCGAGGTCGTGTCTAATTGATTCGAGTTTTTCACATCGAGCAAAAGCTTCGTTGATTGTTTTCACCGTAACGATTTGATCGTTTATTGGCAGGCCAAACTTCTTGAATAACTTCAAAGTATCGTTGTGAGAATGCAACAAAGAATTATCTGAAATCTCTCCAACTTGATAAGCAACAAAGCTAAGATCTCTAGAAGCTGTAATTGATGAATCTTTTACTCTCAGCGAACCTGCAGCTGCATTTCTGGGGTTGGCAAAAACTTTTGCTCCAGCATCTCTTTGTTTATCGTTTAATGCCTCAAAACTTTTGATAGGCATAAATACTTCGCCTCGCACTTCAATTAAATCAGGTGCGTTTTTAATCTCATGCGGAATAGCAGAAATGGTTTTGACATTTTCAGTAACGTCCTCTCCGGTTTCTCCATCTCCGCGTGTTGCACCTCTCACTAGCTGGCCATTTTCGTATACCAACGACATAGCAAGACCGTCCATTTTCGGCTCTACAACAAACGAAACTTTATCTGTTCCGAGCCCTTTAACAACTCTGTCTCTCCAACCATTTAGATCTTCAGCAGAAAAAGAATTGTCCAAACTGAGCATCGGAACAAGGTGTTTAACAGGCGCAAAAGTAGAGCTCACAATTCCACCAGGTTTTTGAGTAGGAGAATCAGGTGTAATTAGATCAGGATGCTGTTCTTCTAGAGAAACCAGCTCTTTAAACAGCTCATCATATTCGGCATCAGAAATCTCAGGATCAGCTTTTTCATGATAAAGCTTGATGTGATATCGAATTAACTCGCGCAGTTCTTCAATTCTTTGCACATTAGGTTCTTTTTTTGCCACTCTTTTAGATTAGCGCGTAAATATCAGATCTAACTCACAGATCAAGGATTGAAATAGCAATTAGCTAATATCTTTGTAATGAATGCAAGGATTATTTCAATCATGGTGCTCTTAGCCAGCCTTGGTTTTTTGTTTTTTGGAGCAAATCAGAGTCCGGAATTAAATGACTATCAAACAGCTATTTTCTTGGTGAATATTATTGCAATCACAATCGGCGCACTCGCTTTAGCAGTCTCAAGCCTTCGTAGTAATAGTCTCTTATTTTTAGTTCGAAGCACACCGCTAGCATCACTACCTGTTTTGTTTTTAAACTGGGATGGAGAGCTTTTTAGCATTGCTGCAATTATTAGCTCTTTTGTTCTTCTATCTTTTTATTCGGAAAAACTCATTTCTCTCATAAGTCAAGATGTTGGCATAGCCAATGAAGATACATTCACTCTGAAAAGCCCAAGCTCTGTTACAACTTGGTTTAGCTTCGCATGGCTAGTTTTTTGGTTGAGCTTTATTGAATCTATTCATCTTTTTATAAGTGATAAAACAATTCTAGGATTAGTACTGTTTGTGTTTACGATCGGTGTTTTAGCAGTTTTTCTGTCGTCACAAATGCGAATTCTTTTAAGGCGATGCATAATTGTTCCTTATGGAATAGTGCTCTCAGATCATGTATCACTTACCGATGTTGTTTTATTTCCACTTGCAAAAATTAAAGACGTGGGTGTTGTAAATGAAGTGCCTCAACATCAAGAGTTCGCTTTTACTACACATCGAAAAAAAGGTGATGCTGTATTGATTGAACTTACAGAAGCTACTGATTCTTTAATTATAAGAAACAACGTCAACGAAACAACACGAAAAAGTGTGACTCACATTTATGTGAGCATCGAAAGACCAAGCACTTTTGTAAAAGCATTCAAATCTCGATTTCATAAAGCTGAACCAAAGCCAATTTCGGAGGCTGAAGAAAAAATGATCGAGAAAAAACTAGGAATTGAAACCGCACCTAGATCCAATGCAAAACTCCCCAAACACCGCCCGTGAGCAAGGGTCCGTCCTTTTCATCTTGTCTTATCTTGCATTAAGAGAAATGCAATGTATCGCAAGATAAAAAGGACGGACCTTTTCTCAAGCGGTGGCAATGCCAGAACCGATGCATTCATCATCTAGATAACATGCAGCTGTTTGCCCTGGTGCGATCTTTTGAGTTGGCTCAGCATATTCCAATACATCAGGCGATTTCCAGATTGCTTTAAATGCTTGTCCATGGGCTCGAGGCTGAACCATCACATCGATTGGAAATTTAATCTCTCTTGTAGTCGATGTTTGCACCAACTTTGCAGATGTCGCAAGTAGCTTTTCTTTTGGTCCAACCACTATCTGAAAATTATCAGGATTTCGTTCTATGACATATTGTTTTTCACCAGCACGATCAGCGATCGCATTTCCAGCTCCTCGACGTTGACCAATCGTAAATAATTCTGCGCCCTGATGATGTCCGACTACGTTGCCATTCATGTCTACGATCTCGCCTTCATGCAAAGTAATCCGTGATCGCAAGAAATCTTCGCGACCTTTCTTTTCAATAAAACACACATCCATAGATTCAGCTTTAGAGGCAGTACGTAAGCCATTTTTAGCAGCGATTTCACGAACTTGATCTTTAGTCAGATCTCCCACAGGCAATAACGTTTGTGACAAAACCTCCTGAGTAACCATGGATAATACATAGCTTTGATCTTTTGCTAAATCTGCACCACGCTTTAATTTGTAAACGCCGTCTTCATTTACGACCTTGGCATGATGTCCAGTTGCGACATAGTCATACCCCATTGCCATCGCTCGATTGTGAAGTCCGGCAAACTTTATGTGTCGATTACATTCAATACATGGATTAGGAGTAAGCAACTTAGAATACGATTCCAAATAAGGTTGTACAACATGTTGAGTAAATTCCTCGCCCAAGTTAAAAACCGTATGCGGAATATCAAGTTGAGCCGCTACCCTTCGAGCATCTTCTACATCGCTCAAAGAACAACATCCGGAATCAGTCTCGCCACCCCAAAGTTTGAGTGTAACTCCATCAACATCATATCCTTGCTCTTTGAGCAGAATTGCAGCAGTCGACGAATCCACTCCTCCACTCATCGCTAAAAGAACTCGCTTAGCTGTCATGATGATCTTTCCAATGCCGAATTTATTTGAGCAACGCAATCCGCAATGATCTCGACGGCTTGTTCAATCTCTGAAAACTGAGTTCCATGATAAAAAGACATTCGAATTGTTGACATTGCATCTGCTTCGCTTATTCCTAAAGCGAGTAATACTTTTGAAGGGGTTTGTGCCCCTGAAGCACAGGCAGATCCGCGAGATACACATACTTCTTTTTTGTCTAGCATGGCAACAAGCATTTGAGCTTCGATCGAAGGGATGTCTATCGAAACAATATGAGGACTTCGCTGTGCACCAGATGCATGAATGGCTGCATTAGGAATTTTTTCAAGTATTAATTTCTCACACAACTCTTTGCAAGTATTCAAATGAGCAATTGTCTCTTGTTTTTTTGAATATGCGCTAGAAAAAACATATGAAAAAGCATCGCACAAATATACCGGCGTTGTTCCTGGCCTCAGTTCCCATTCTTGAGAACCTCCAAAGCTTAAGGGAGTTATCGAACTTCGATCTCTGAGAAATAGCATACCTACACCTTGAGGTCCACCTAGTTTATGGGCTGAAAATACTGCGAAGTCAGAGAGAGAACAAAGTTTTCTTACATCGAAGGAATAAAACGACTGAACACAATCAAGTAAAAGTTTTGCTTCTTTGTTTTTAACAATCTCAGAAATAGCTTCAACATCATTGCAAACCCCTATCTCATTATTGACAGGTAAAATACTTACAAGATCATTGCTGTGAAGCTGTTCCAAGAAACCTAAATCAACAATTCCATTACTATTCACTGGAATCTCTATAGTTTCGATTCCCGATTTTTTAATCCATTCAGCAGTCTTCGCAACTGCCGGATGTTCGATAGCACTATGAAAAAATCTCGAGTCAGGGTTCGATCGAAAATAACCTTGGATTACTAAATTAAGTGCTTCTGTAGCTCCAGAAGAAAAAACAATCTGATCTGGCTTCACGCCACATATATCTGCACATTGCTCCCTAGCTTGTTCGAGTAAATTCTTCGCTGAACGAGAAACAGCATGAGAGCCTGATGGGTTACCCCATACCTTAGATAAAACCTGATCCATACGTTCGCGTACACCTTCTGATGTCGGAACAGTCGTAGCTGCATCAAGATAAATCACTCATAAATTCTACTTTACTGGGGGTCTGATCCCCCAAAAGGGACGAATCGCCTATCGTCACATTTCGTCCCTTTTGGGGGATCAGACCCCCAGGATTTTGTCGTAGGTAGATGATTTAATAAAAACATGGAAAAACAACTTGCATTCAAAGAAATAGAAGAAGTAGCAAATAGACAGACAATCCTAAAAACAAAGCATGCCAAAAGCACAGCTAGATACAGAAAATCGATAAAGTCGAGCTCCCAAGCACAGAATCCTTGGTGGAAATTATCTCCAGAAGAAAGAGCAATTGGAATCCGAGGAATAGCTCAAATACGAGAAATATTGGACAAATACCCCCAAGATGACAGGATTTCATTCAAAAAAGCTAGTTAATTAGGGATTTCTTAGCTCAGGAGCACCTTAAAAATGCCGACATTTTCTATGTGAAACATCGTTTTTCCAATCGCATACTAAAAGGGTTTTCCATGTTCGTTGGACCTTTTACTGCGCTATTTTTGATCTGCTTAGTTTCCTTTGTATCGTATCTTGCTCAGATTAATTCCCTAGCAATTGAAAAAGAACAATCTACTAACAGAATTAACTCTGAAGCAATCACAACTTTAAAAGATTCATACGACCAAATACTATCCATAGGTAACTCCGCATCTCGATTGAAGGGATCAAATGCTGAGGAAATTAGTCAGAATTTAGACGATTTTGTTGATACAGAATTAAAAGGGGAAGAAACATTCGGGATATCTCATGTGAGTTTCATTACCATCCAGCAAGAGAATCCTTCAATCTATCGCATATTCCCCGTTTCAGAAAAATATGGCGATGCTAAAAGTCTCGAAGGTGTTGAGCTTAAACAGTTCTTTAACATAGAAGATGAAATCGTAACTTTGATAGAGAGTGGCACACCTCAGGTGTCTGCAACATTTAGATCTCAACAGCTTGTTCAAGACAAAGAAGTTTATGCACTTATGTTGTTTCCTCATTATGTGAATACGAGTGCAATAGAGCTAGAAAACAATACGGCTAGACCTACTGGAATAATCGCATTTACTGTCGCATTTGAGTTGTTTTTGGACGAAGCGCGGCTTAACTCCCCGGGATTCAAAGTCATGAGAGTCCTAAACCAAGATAGCGAAGTTGTTGCAACTAGCAAAACAAACCTAAACGAAGAAGACTTAACCTTTCTGAGGCAAAACATCGAAGTCGGCAATAGAAACTTCATTTTTGAATATGACAACTATGAAGCCAAACAATTCGAAGCTAACGACATCACTTTTCGATCTTTACTTTTGAACCTATCGATTGGGTTTATTGTCTTTATTGTCTTTTCATTTTTAAAACTACGCGAAATAAGAGCAAAGAAACTCGCCGAGATTGCTGAAAAAGAAATATATGAAACCGATGCAAGATTTTCCGCACTAATCCAGAAATCTACCGACATCACTTTCGTTATCGACTCAAAGGGCAATGTTGTATTCGCATCTCCCTCTGCGACAGACAAACTTGGCTATAAAAACGAAGAGATAATTAATTCTCCAGTACTTAATCTTGTAAATTCCGAGGAAGACAAGAGACGCGTTATGAAAATATTGGTCATGCTAGACAAACATAATGAAATTGACCCTTTCGAAATTGAAATCAACACTAAAAATGGACAAAAGAAAATCTTTGAATGTGTGGTAAACGATTTTAGAGATGATGATGCTATCAAGGGGATTGTCTGCAACTCTCGCGACGTCACAGATAGGAAAAAAGCGGAAGAAAACGAGTTAAAGGCTAGAGAACTTTACGAAAGTGCACTCGAAAACACCCCGACTGGAGTTGCTTTAGCTTACCAAGATGGGAGTTGTTTTTATGCCAATGAATCACTTTCTAGTTTCTTAGGATGCACGCAAGAGGATGTCAATTATCGAAGACTGAGAGATTTTATCGTAGAAGAAGATCAATTCGCGTTTTCAGAAATGTGGAATACGCTATCGAGAAACTTTAATGAAGTCAGCAACAGTGAACTTCGATTTATTCATCCAGATGGCAGACAACGCTGGGGATTAATCTCAATACGAGCAGTGCACGACGAAGACACATTCCAATATTTTGTTGTGCAAATTGAAGATACGACAGAAAGACGCAACATTGCAGAACGCCTTGAATATCAAGCTATCCATGACCCGCTGACTGGACTTCCAAACCGACTTTTGTTTGTAGACCGACTTGAAGTTGCCTTACAACGATCAAAACGAACTGGTTTAGGTGTTACTGTTTTATTTCTAGATCTTGATAGATTCAAGATTGTAAACGACTCTTTAGGTCACGCTGCTGGTGACAGACTTTTGATAGCTGCCTCAGATCGAATTAAAAGTTCGGTAAGACCCAATGACACAGTCGCTCGTTTTGGGGGTGACGAGTTCGTTATTCTTTGCGAAGATATTTCGGAGAATCGGCAAGTCGAAGAAATCACAAAGCGTTTACTTGAAAATATCAACAGGCCGATACTCTTAGAAGAAGGCGAAGTCTATGTAACTGCAAGTATTGGAATCGCAACATCTCTAGCTGGTGAAGAAAGTCCTGAAACAATTCTTCGTGACGCTGATACAGCTATGTATCGAGCCAAAGATGACGGTCGAAACCGTTCAGCAATTTTCGATGAACGCACACATGCTCGAGCCGTAGCAAATCTTGAAACCGGAAACGGTATGTTTAGAGCTTTAGATCAAGATGAGTTTCGAGTCAGATATCAACCGATCATCAGTTTGGTTTCAGGTCGACTCGCAGGTTTTGAAGCCTTGGTTTACTGGGAAGATCCCATTAAAGGTCACATTGGACCAAATGAGTTCATAGCTCTTGCAGAAGAAACTGGTGTGATCGTACCGCTTGGAATGAAAATATTTGAGACAGCTTGTAAAACACTCCATCACTGGCATCAACTAAGTGAAGAAGCCTCACACTTAAAGATGAGCATAAACCTCTCGCCTCGCCAACTTGCTGAGCCAACTTTGTATGCCGAAGTAAAGAAAGTTTTGAAGAAAACAAAAGTCAATCCTGATCGAATCTGGTTTGAAATTACAGAGACAGCACTTATGGTTGATGCCGAGTCCACGATTGGCATGCTCGAACAGCTAAGAAGCCTTGGCGTGCATTTTGAAGTCGATGATTTCGGTACTGGCTTTTCATCACTTTCCTATTTGAAGAAATTTCCATTAGATGCAATCAAAATTGATCAAAGTTTTATTGACGGACTTGGCAATGAATCAGAAGATACCGCGATTGTTACTGCTGTCATTTCGCTTTCACATGCGTTAGGGTTACAAGTAATTGCTGAAGGTGTAGAAAATGCATTTCAGTTAGCTGAACTTAAAACCTTGGGTTGTGAATATGCTCAAGGGTACCTTTTTGCCAAACCGAATCAAAAGGAACATTGGGATGAGGCTGTCGAAACCAACAAACTCTTCAATCTAAGTAACGACCCGTCCTAATTTGATATTGCTTTAGTTTGTGTTATATTGTTTTATGCTGTCGCAAGGAGGCCCAATGTCAATAATCAGCTTTTCCAATAAACCACAAAAAACCAGCACAATTAACACTTTTTTAGCATACGATCCTTATATCGAACGCTTTTGGCAACCTATATTGGGGCCTACTGCTTGCGGGCTTTTGAACCTACTCGCTTTGGAGATTCTGATTAATAATCAACACAGCACTTCTTGTGTGGAACTTTCCCGTAGAACAGGTACAGGAAATCGGGAAGGTAAAGCATCTCCTGCACTCAAGCAGCTTAAAAGACTTGGGACTTTTGGTTTGGTCAAAGAAATAGCCGAAAATCGATACACGATATATTCTCAAATACCTATGTTGAATACCAACCAACTTTCCTTTTTAACCTTAAAAGAAAGAACTCATCATGAGATATGGCTGGAACGTATTACTGAAAATCCATTACAAACTCAACTGAACAAAGCCACACATCTGATCATCATTATGACAATGATGGGATATAGTCCAGGAAACGTCGAGATGGCTCTAAATAATTCCGGTCTACACCCTTGTGTTATTGGCCAACTTACGAAGTTCTATCCAATTTCCGATGTATCATAGGTATATGAATGTACGAGACCTTATTGCGCAAACAAAATCTGAAATTACTGAAGTTGAATCTGACCAGGTTGACATAAAAAAAGTGACTCTGCTTGATGTTAGAGAACCTTCTGAAACTGAAAGCGGAATTATCCCTGGAGCAATAACGATTGCGCGAGGAGTTCTTGAGACCAGCGTAGAGAATGCGATTCCTGAAAAAGAAACTGAGATTGTCGTGTATTGTGCTTCAGGAATCCGCAGTGCATTCGCAACAAAAACACTGTCAGAACTTGGATATAAAAATGTTCGATCCTTAATCGGAGGATTCAACAAATGGAAAGATGATGGAAATGAATTTGAAGTTCCGAAATCTTTATCGAGAGATCAGTATGAACGATATCAGAGACATCTACTTTTACCTGAAGTTGGCGAAGCCGGTCAGCAAAAACTATTCGATGCAAAAGTTTTACTATTGGGAGCTGGTGGTCTTGGCTCTCCAGCAGCGTTATATCTCGCAGCATCTGGAGTAGGAACAATCGGTATTGTCGATATGGATGTCGTTGATAAAACCAACCTGCAACGACAAGTTATGCATTCAATAAATTCTGTCGGAACTCTTAAAACTGAATCTGCAAAAAGTCGTATCTTAAGTCTAAATCCAGACTGTAAAGTTTTAACATTTAATGAAAGACTAAGTGCAGATAATGTGATGAATATTATTTCACAGTTCGATCTAGTCGTTGATGGCACTGACAATTTCCCAACTCGCTACATGCTCAATGATGCCTGCGTCATAAAAGGCATCCCTGTTGTCCACGGTTCAATATTTCGCTTTGAAGGTCAAGTAACTGTTTTGGATCCTCAAATTGGGCCTTGCTACCGCTGTATGTTGCCACAACCTCCTCCACCTGAACTCGCACCAAGCTGTGCAGAAGCTGGAGTACTCGGAGTCCTTCCAGGAATTGTTGGTTCACTTCAAGCGTTAGAAGCCATTAAGAAAATAATCGGCATTGGCGATTCTCTTGTAGGTAAAATTCTATCGTTTGATTCTTTAGAGATGACTTTCAAAAAGTTCGATGTAAGAAAAGATCCGAACTGTCCTGCTTGTGGTGACGGAGCTAATCCTGTTGTGAAGGATTACGATCAGTACTGCTTACCTTAATCGCGCCCCAATGACCTCTTTTGGGGCCACCATGATAGCGGCAATGGTAGTTGTATGTCCCCGGTTCTTCGAAAAGCCATACATGGATGTCTCCGCCCCTTAAAACTTCGCTAGTAAAGTCTTGTTCTGCAGTAGTGTCCTTCGATTGGCGGTCATCCCAAACGATATCGTGGATTGATCTTCCAACATGATCCCAAATCACAATAGTGCCAGGCTCCACTTCTGCTATTTGAGGAGCAAAGAAATTGTCTCCTATTTCAACAGTGAATTCTTTATACTTTTTCTCTGCTCGCAATTGAGCAAGACGAGTTTTTTGCGCTTCTTGGTCTGAAAGTTCAGTAGTAGAACATGCGCCTAAACCAAAAAGTAAAGTTGCCCCACCTACAACGGTTAAAAAACTTCGTCTAGATAAATTATCCACGTAACAATTGTAGATCTTTAAGCGTACATTTCTGCGAGTCGGACAAGAGTTCTAACACCGAAACCTGTACCGCCTTCGGTGTTTTCTCCATCAGTCTTCTTGATAAATGCTGGTCCAGCTATGTCAAGATGCACCCAATTGTCTACATCTACGAATTCTTTTAAGAACAAGCCGGCTGTAATAGACCCAGCATAACGCGGTCCTGCATTCGCTACATCAGCAACAGGGGTATCGATCATCTTTCGATAGTCTTCAGGCAATGGCATCGGCCAAATTCTTTCACCAGCATCTTTGGATGCATCGATTACTTTGGTTCTGAAATCATCATTATTACTCATTGCAGCCGCAATTAATTCCCCTAGGGCAACCACACAAGCACCAGTTAGTGTTGCAAGATCTACAATTGCATCCGGTTTAGCTTTTGAAGCTTCTATCAAGGCGTCTGCCAATATCAATCGACCTTCAGCATCAGTATTTTGTACCTCGACTGTAACTCCATTGCTATAAGAGATGATGTCATCAACTCGGTATGCAGTTCCAGAGGGCATGTTCTCTACCATCGGAATATAGCCTTCGACGTTCACCTTCGGCTTTAGCGCGGATATAGCTTTGAAAGCACCTGCTACTGCTGCTGCTCCTGACATGTCACATTTCATAGTCGTCATTGCATCACCAGGTTTGATAGACAATCCACCTGAGTCAAAAATCACACCTTTGCCGACAAAAGCCAAAGTCTTCTTCGCGCCCGGAGCTTTGTAGCTAAGTCGAACAAACCTAGGTTGGTTAATCGAACCTTGACCTACAGCTAGGACTCCAGCCATTTTCTTTCTCTTCAATGCTGGAACATCAAGAACTTCGACTTTAACATTTGAACTTTTCAAAAGCTTTTGTATATTTGCTGCTAAATCTTTCGGCGATTTATCATTTGGCGGAGTATTGATAGCATCTCGCGCCCAAAGTACACCCTCGGTAATTTTTGCCGCTCTACTAAATGCTGCAACCGTTGACTTTGCTGTGACTTCTGATATTACAACCTTCTTTAATCTCTTCTCATTCTTCGCTTTGAATGTTGAATAGCTATAAGAACCCAAAGCTAAACCTTCGTACATTGCGGTTGCTGCTTGCTTTGCGTCAAGTACTGTTGTGGCCGCCTGACCGAATGCTGCTGTTGCACTAGAAAAATTTTCGACTGCTCTTACGGCACTTGCGCTTATTCGCCTTAAGCTTTCGAAAGTAAGCTCTTTTGGTACACCAAGGCCGACAACCAACACCGCTTTTTTGACACCTGGTACCAAAACTATTTGTTCTGCTTTACCTTCAAAGTTGAGTTTTTTCAATTCGGCTTTAGCATTCTTACCAACAAAAGTTTCTAGTTCTGCATGCGCTTTAGGATCTACCTTAGGAGCTGAATACATGCCAACAATAACAACATCTGAACTAATATCCTTGGCCTTTTTATTTGACCAGCTAACAACTGCCATTTTTCTCCTCAATTGATGATTGCGAACTTTGTCCCTTTTGGGGGATCAGACCCCAGTATAGTCGGGGATTAGGCGAAGATTGTTCTGGGAATCAGCTCGACGCCTGAAGACATCAACACTGCAAGGTATAACAATCCAGTCGTAGCCATTACAGCTGTATAGCTTGTCTCTTTGAGTGCCTGTCTTGATGCTATCAACAACACTATTGAAGTTATTGCTGCACCTATCCACATATAGCCCAGAGTCCCTCCCCAACCGTCGGAGACTTCTCCCGTGAAAACATCAAGCATTGAAGGAGGTATGAGCCAAAAAATGATATTAAATACAACGAAGACAATCGCATAATTAGTTAGTTCTTCAATGGGTCTTCTAGAAAGTCCAGGTTGGACTAGATACCAATGTCCTAACAACATCGCGGTTGTAACTCCTCCTAAAACTAATGCTCCTGAAAGAGCTCTGAAGGTTTCAAAAAAAATATTTGTTACTTGGCTAGATTCATCAACTACTAAATATAAACACAAAGCACATGCAGCAATATTCATTGCAGTTATCCACTCTAAAGTCAAAGTTATCTTCTCTTTCACTTTGGATCGATTTTTAATACTGTAAAAGAGCAAGAGAAAAGAAGTTAAAACCAGAAAAGATTTTGATACGATCTCCAGTTTGCTTGATGCAATAACATAAAGGATCGAGAACGCAGACATCAGTGAATACATCAACCAGTAAAAGCCAGCACCCAAAAGATTATGTTTACGAATCATGTAAGTAGTTAATGCCATCCCAAAAATAAACTGAGCACAAACAAGAGAAAAACTTAATATCACCGAACAATTATAGGTGTCTAGTAGGTGTTTTATGCCTCTTTAGCGTCGGTATAGTTTTCAATTACACCGTCGATCTTTTGGCGTTTGATATCTCTTTTGACACCAAGTGGCATTTCCCAACGATATCCAGGAGCTAAGTCAACAAGATCGCTATAAGACTGCCCTGGGGAGAAGACATATCCTTGTACGATATTACAACCTACATCAATTACAGCTTGCAATTCTTCAGGTGTTTCCACTCCGGAGGCGACGACTTCCATCCCTCGTTCATGCGCTAATTCAACCACTGCAGGGACTATTGAAATTGCTGGTTTTTTCGCAAACTCATGGACGATTGAACGATCAAGTTTTATAACATCGTATTGATAGTTCTTTAAGGCTTGTAGAGACATATCTTCCGAACCAAAGTCATCAAAGGCAATCAAAATGCCTAGTTCTCGTAGTTCATTCAAGAATGGATAAAGAAGACCGTTATCGATTTTGAAGACTTCTTCCTCGATTTCAACGCCCAACATATCTGCTGTTGCATCAGTTTCTTTAAGAGCTTGAACAACATGACGATAAAACTCACCTTGTAAAAGATGTCTAACAGAAAGGTTGATCCAGACTCTTCTCTTTTCACCAGTGGCCTTATAGATGTTCAATGCATTTTCAAAAGCATGTTTTGACATCCATCGATCGATCTCGATTATTTCTCCCGTTACTTTTGCAGCATCTAGGAATTGACCCGGATTTAAGATACCGAAAATTGGGTGATCCCATCGACAAAGAGCTTCGTAGCCTACGGTGTGACCTGTTTGAACATCAATTAACGGCTGTAAAACATCAACTATTTCTGATCTTTCAGATGCACCTTTAATTGAAGATTCAACTTCATGTCTTCCATCAACAATCGATTTGAGCTTGTGATCAAAAACTCTAATTCTTTCATCTTTGTTTTCTTTTGCGGCATACATTGCAGCGTCTGCGAATCTGATCACGCTAGACGAATCAGAACTTGGATCGAGTTGTGAAATTGCTATACCTATACTTGCGCTAACACATACTGGACCTGAGTCCAACATAACAGGGAATCTAACTACCTCAATCAGTCTTTCTGCAATTCTCATTGCTTGAGATTCATCTCCGACTTCATCAAGAACAACTATGAATTCGTCTCCGCCAAGTCTTGCGAGGATATCTTTTTCTCGGACTTCTTTTTGCAGCCTTTGTGCAATAGCAATGAGGAATTCATCACCTTTTTGATGTCCTAATGTGTCATTGATTGCTTTAAATCCATCGAGGTCAATAAAAAGTACTGCAACTTTTTGTTCAACTTTGCCCGAGTTTTTTACTTTGTGGTCTAACCATTCCTCGAGAAAATATCTATTTGGCAAACCAGTTAAAACATCATGTGCTGCTTGGTGAGTAAGTTTTACTTCACGTTTTCTTCTCGTTCTTTGCATCAAAACAACAAGACCTAAAAGCATTATCACTATTTGAATATTTGCTACCAAAACTGCTGCTCGAGCAGCGTTGGATTGATCTCCAACTGAATTTAAAAATGCAGGAGTTGCAGCGACAACAACTTCTCTATTTCTTTGACCAACGCTGAATTGAAAAGTCGACGACATATCGCTAATAGGCTCAGCTGTTTCTTCTATTACTAATCTATTTGACTCTACATCTTTAACTTGCAGACTAATGTCTCTGGTTGAAGGTAAAGCGGGGTAAATTTCTGTTGGATCAACAAAAGCTAGAACCCAACCAGTGAATGGTGATTCATCATTTACGCCAGAAGCTAAAGGTGCGCCTTTTACAACAGGATAGGCAAGAACATAGCCTGAAGTCTTTACACCATTGATCGTATATTGCATTGGAACTGAAGATATAACATTTCCAGTCTCAAGTGATCTTGTCAGACCCTCTCTACCACCAGGAACGGTGTAGGCATTTAGTCCTCTAGGTACTTGATCCGATGGAGGATCAACATACAAAACTAGAGCCTGTTCACCTTCAACACTTAATGGAATCTCATCAAATTCCGCACCGATAGATCGGGCTTGTTCCAACACTTGTGGCTGGTTTGCACCATCAACTCTTTGAGCGTATGCAACTCCCTTAACACCGGGAAACGAGCTTTCTGTTCCGAGTCCTCTAACAAAATCATTAAACTCATTTGGACTAACAGATGCTGACGCGTTAAAGAATGCACCGATTGTTGTCAAAAGATTCTGGTACCGTTTACTTTCTTGAGTAACTTCGAATTTAACTTCCTCTACTCGATTAGAAAATGCTTCTTCGGCTTCTTTTTCCATATCGCTGTTTATCTTGTAATAGGTAGCTGTAGATGAACTGAAAATTACAAGTATTGCTAAGAATGATAAAACTATCCGCCGGAACAGTGTTTTCTTCGAGGTTGATAAGGATCTCACCTAGTTAATTTCGGCGAATAATTGGGAGAAATGAGTACTTTTTTCTATAACTAGGTACGAATTATGCACCTTTTGAGGCATTTTTGGCCTCTTTTGCATGATAGGAGCTACGAACTAGTGGGCCGGCTTCAACGTGGCTTACACCAATGAGTTCCCCAAATTCCTTATATCGAGCAAATTCTGCAGGTTCTACAAACCTATGAACTGGTACGTGTTTTGGTGTTGGCTGCAAATACTGGCCTATCGTGATGATATCTACTCCAACGTTTTTTAGATCCCTAATCGTCTGAAGTACTTCCACTTCAGTTTCGCCCATGCCAACAATTATTCCTGATTTTGTAGTTAGACCTTTAGATTTTGCTCTTGCAAGAACACCTAAAGATCGAGCATAAGCTGCACTTGGTCGCACAGCACGTTGTAAGCGCGGAACTGTTTCTATATTGTGATTTAGCACTTCTGGTCGTTCATCAAATATTGCATCAAGTGAGTCAACATGTCCACGGCAATCGGAGATCAGTAATTCTATTTGAGTGCCAGGTGATGCTCTGCGGATTTCACGCATTGTTTGAACAAATTGTTTTGATCCATCATCCTCTAAATCGTCTCTAGCAACACATGTTAGAACTGCAAATTCAAGTCCGAGTTGTTTAACCGCAATTGCAACATTCTTTGGCTCACTAGGATCTGGTGCTTGGGGCTTACGAGTATCAACTAAACAAAAACCACATGCACGAGTGCAGCGCTCTCCTAAGATCATGAAAGTTGCAGTCTTAGATTCCCAACATTCATAAATATTTGGGCAACCTGCTTCTTCGCAGACCGTATTTAGATTCAAATCTTTTGCTAAAGACTTCAGTTCGCTATAACCGCTCGTTGCTTTAAATTTGTTCTTCATCCATTCTGGACGATCTCTTCGATCTTTAGTTTCATCTACTGCTACACCTGCACTTGCAAGCCTTCCTAAAAGTCTCAGTTGAGGTTGCGCTGCTGAAACCGCCGCAGATGCTTTTGAAGAGAGATGAGAAATATCGATTCGAGTGTCGCTTGCATTTTCAGCTTCAATAGTGAATTGCGATTTTTCGACATTAGATGGACTTTTGACTGAAGCTGAATCGATTGAATCGAACCCGAATGAATCAATAAAAGTTTTTGTAATGGTTTCTTGGACTTCTGCAGCGTCGAGATGATCAAAACCTTCAGCATGTAGAGATGTAACTTCGAATTCATCAATTCCACAGGGAATGATTTTGCGAAACTTAGAAAGATCTGGATTTATGTTGAGAGCAAATCCGTGACGAGTTCTACCTTTGGCAGTTTTTACTCCAATAGCTGCGATTTTCTTTAATTCTTTCGAATCGCCCTTAGAAATTTCTATCCAGACACCTGTATATCCATCATGGCGAGTTGCAGGTACACCCAATATTTGCAAGGCATCAACTAAGACTTGTTCTAGTCTACGGATAAATGTTAGTGAAGCTCGAAGATCTCCTTTGGTTTCTCCAATTGTGATGATTGGATAACCTATTAGTTGTCCTGGGCCGTGAAAGGTGACACTTCCTCCCCTATCTACCTCCACAACATTTTCTTGATCATCGAGCTTGACATAATGTTCAGTTTTTGTTCCTGAGCCAAGTGTGTAAACATCTTCATGTTCAAGGTATAACAAATAGTCATCAGTATTATTCTGAAGTTGACGTGCGACAATATCTGCTTCGTGGAACTTTACACGACCCAAATCACGCACATAGAGCGTAGAGTCATTCATCATTCCACCTTTTGAAAGATTATTGTCCTAGTTCTGCTTCCCAATCGCGAGTTTCTAGAACTTCTTTTAGTTTTGCCAGAAAAGCTGCAGTGTAGTTTCCATCGAATGCTCGGTGATCCCATCCTAATGTGATGTTACCGACATGATGTATTGCTATAACGTCAGTACCTAGAGCATCTTGAGTTACAACAGGCTTCTTCTTGATTCCATCTGTTGCCAATATTGCTACCTGCGGTTGGTTAATAATTGGCAATGTGACATGCGTACCCATTGGGCCTGGATTAGTGATCGTAAATGTTGATCCCATTATCTCATCAGGTCGCAGTTGTTTTGCGCGTGCGCGTACTGCAAGGTCACGAATTTCTTGTGCGATCAAACGAAGTCTTTTGCCATCTGCATTTCGCACTGCTGGGACTAACAAGCCTTTAAAGTCGAGATCTACTGCTATTCCACAGTGGAAATCATGATGCACTTTTAGATTGTCGCCTTCAACGGAAGCATTTACATTTGGAAATTCTGGAAGTACTTCACTTAATGCTCGAACAATAAATGGCAAGTATGTAAGTGAAAAACCTTCTTTTTGTTTGAACTCTGCTCCATGTGCACGACGAACGCGCTCCACATTTTCAAAATCTACTTCAACTGTAATGTAAGCATGAGGGCTGGTAGCTTTACTCATTACCATATGCTCTGCAGTTCGTCGTCTTAAATTATCAAACGGAACAATTTCATCGCCAGATGATGGTTTTGTTGCCGTAGGTGCAGGAGTCGCTACTGGCGCAGCAGCTGGGGCTGAAGTAGGTGCTGCAGGAACTGGAGCGGGTGAAGGAGCAGCTGAAGCATTTTTAGCTTCGATCGCTTTTACTACATCATCTCTTGTTATTCGACCTCCAACACCGGTTCCTGTTATTTGATCTGCGTCGAGTCCATTTTCATTTACTAGCTTTCGCACTAATGGAGATAGCAGTTTACCTTTGGCGTTTGTGTCCACACTTTGAGCAGCTGGTGCCTCAGGCGGAGTTGGAGCAGGAGCAGGTGTTTGCTCTACAACTGGTGTTGGTTCTGGCTCTGGAGCAGGTGTTGGCTCGGGTTCTGCTTGAGCTTGAGCAGGAGCGGCAGCTGCGCCATCAGAAGAAATGACTGCAAGTTTTGCACCAACTTCTGCAGTGTCACCTTCATTGACAACTATTTCTGCCAATACGCCAGATGCCGGGGCAGGAACTTCGGAATCTACTTTGTCTGTAGATACTTCAAATAGCGTCTCGTCAGCTTTTACCTCTTCTCCGACTTGTTTTAACCATTTTGTGATTGTACCTTCGGTTACTGTTTCACCGAGTTGAGGCATTATGACGTCCACTTGAACTCCTTGTTTAGAAATTAACTTTCTTATTCTATTGATTATTTACTGATCATTTCACGTCTGGCAAAATTATTTGCTTTAACCGTGAATTGGTCTTCCTGTTAGCGCTATTGCTGCTTCTCCAAAGACTTCGCTCAATGTTGGGTGAGGATGGATCAACGATGCGATATCTTGTGCTGTTGCTTCCCAGTTAAGCGCTAGATATCCTTCTGCCAAAAGTTCCGTAGCCCAAGGGCCAACAATATGTACTCCGAGCAAAGGTCCGTCCTTTTGGGTAATTAGCTTTACGAAACCTTCAGCTTGACCGATGATCACTGCTCGGCCATCACCAATGAAGCCTTCTTTTTTAACAACAACATCGTATCCTGCTTCTTTTGCTTGTTCTTCTGTCATCCCACAGAACGAAACTTCTGGGTGACAGTAAATTCCCCATGGAACTTTTCCGTAATCAATCGGAGTTGGATCTTCTCCCAATATATCTTGAATCGCAATCATTGCTTCAGCAAAACCAATATGTGCCAACTGCGGTGTTGGAACGAGATCACCGATTGCATAGACGCCTTCAACATTTGTACGCATAGCACCATCTACAGTTACGAAACCTCGATCGTTGATTTCAATACCGTTTTGTTCGAGGCCAATATTTTCACTTCGTGGTCTACGACCTACAGACACAACTACTATGTCTGCCTCAGTACGAGTTTGCTTTGCATCTTTGTCGGTAAAAGTAACAACACCCTTTTTACCTGAACGTTCAATTGAATCTACATTTACTCCAGTGAGAACATTCATTCCACGCTTAATGAAAGATTTTTGTACTACTGCTGCTGCATCTTTGTCACAGCCCGCCAAAAGCGAAGGAGCAACTTCTAACAAAGTAACTTCGGTACCCATTTCGTTTAAATAGCTTGCAAACTCACAACCGATTGCTCCACCACCGATAATTACAGCGCTTTGCGGAGCATAATCGAGATTTAAGACATGATCAGATGAAAGGATTACTTCGCCATCGTATTGCGTTCCCGGAAATTCTCTCGGGAAAGATCCTGTAGCGATGATTAATCCAAGGCTTGCTTGAAGAATAGTTCCATCTGAGAGCTTGATAGTTTTTGCTTGCGCATTTTCAACAACACCAGTTGAGTTATATGTTGTGACTTTGCGACCTTTGAGCAGCCCCTCTAATCCTTTTGTCATCTGATTGACGACTGAGTTCTTTCGGTTTTGCACTTGCGAGAAATCAACTGTTGGCTCTGTTGTGTTGACTCCCCAATTACTTGCGTTCTTTACTGTGTGAGATACTTCTGCAGCTTGCAACAACGCCTTTGCAGGGATACATCCTCGATGAAGACATGTTCCACCTACTTTGTCTTCTTCTACTAAAGCAATATTGAGCCCGGCAGCTGCACCGTAAAGCGCTGCAGCATAACCTCCAGGTCCTCCACCTAAAACAACTACATCAAAATTTTCTGTCATAGTAAGAATCTTAAATCAACAAGGGGCTCAATCCTAAGTTGAGCGTTTTTTAGAATTAGCATCAACTACGATATATCCATATCAAAAAAAGGAACTCTTGTGTCTAGCTCTGCAGCAGTTGACAATCGAAAATTTGGAGGCGCCATACCAAGGGGCACATTTTCTATTGCCAGCGGGATGGTCATCGGAGCAATCACCGGTTATGTAGTCGTAATCATTGTAAATCTCGCAGTCGGTGATCGCGCTTATGCAGGTTTTGGCGCTTTCTGGAGTCTGATATTTGTTGTAGGTCCTGGACTGTTTTTACCTTTAGAACAAGAGATCTCTAGAGCAATTTCGCATCGTGCAGTGCATAACGATGGCGGACGGCCGATATTCAAAGTCGCCGGAACTATGGCGGCTACTTTAGCTTTAGCGGTTGCATTGATTTTTGCGGCTTTAACCCCGTGGTTTGTTGAACACGTTTTTTATGACAACTATAAATTACAGTTCGCTTTCATCCTTGGTGTGGTTGGCTATGGATTCTTACATTGTTCTCGCGGAGTGCTGAGTGGAAATCATAAGTTTGGTCTTTATGGCGCGACTTTAGCTACAGAAGGTACTGCTCGTTTTGCTTTAGTTGTAACTCTTTCAACAATGGGTGCAACAAATGTTGGATATTATGGACTGGCTATGGGTGCTGCTCCGTTCTTAGCAATGGCACCATTCATCCCAGTAATCATCAAGTTATTAGAACCTGGAACAAAAGCTTCCAAGCGTGAACTTGGCACTGCACTTTCTCATCTGGTTACCAGTTCAGTGCTATCTCAAACGCTGGCTTATTCTTCTTTGTTTCTAACAAACGTTATTGAGGGTGGTTCAGGCCAAGTCGCACGATGGTTTACGAACGCATTTTTCATTGCGCGTATTCCAATCATAGGATTTATGGCTGTCCAAGCAGCGCTGTTACCAAAGTTGTCTTCACTGCATGCGATTGGCGATCATCGGGAGTTCCGACATCAGTTCAAACGCCTTCTGACTTTTGTATTTATTCTTAGTTTGCTTGGAGTCGTTTTCATAGCCGTACTTGGAACTCCTTTGGGAGTTTTGCTGTTTTCTGAAGAGAAGTTCCAGCTTTCTTGGTTGCATTTCATTATCTTGACTATTGGTAGTTGTTTATTTTTGTTAGCTCAAACTCTTCTGCAAGCTTGCATTGCTTTACAACGCTATCGAATCGTTACTAATGCTTATTTGAGCGGAGTTGCTACTTTAATTATCACAAGCTTTTTATTTGCTGCTTCAGATTTAGAAACAACACTGTGGGTTTCGCTCTCTTTTTCTTGTGGGTGTGTTGTTGTCGCAACAATGCTTTACATTGCCTATGAAAAAACAATCAAGGAGCTAGTGAGCGTCCAACCTAAAGAGCTTGATTCTCATAAGATGCCACCGATTGCTTCTAAATAGCTGACAATATCTCTCGGCTCTTTCGCTTAGATATCTCAAATGTCCTAGAATATAGGGGTGAGAAATGTTGCTGTAGTTGGGTTAGGTTATGTCGGTCTTCCACTTGCTCTTTTATCTTCCTCTAAAGGTCACCATGTTGTTGGAATTGACATGGATCAAGGAAAAGTCGATCTAATCAACCGCAAAATTGACCCTCTACATGATGAATTTGTTTCCAAATTGATCTCTTCTACTGATCTTGAAGCCTCGACGGATAGCACTCGTATTTCTGAAGCTGATGTCGTGCTTGTTTGCGTGCCTACGCCTGTTAAAGATGACTATATGCCTGATCTAGCTCCTCTTAGAGGTGCTGTTGAGGCGGTTGGCAAGAACATGGGTAAAGCAACGCTCGTGATCATTGAGTCCACGGTAAATCCCGGGGTTAGTGAAGAGGTAGTCATACCGCTTTTAGAGCAAAGTTCGAATATGAAAGTGAATCAAGATTTTTTTGTGGTTCATTGTCCCGAAAGAATCAATCCTGGAGATCCAAAATGGAATGTCGAAAACATTCCACGTGTTATCGGTGGCAGTTGCGAAGATGCGACCAAAGAAGCTGTGATGTTTTATGAGAGCATTTTAGATGCTGATATAAAAGCGATGGGAAGTTTGAAAGAAGCTGAAGCCTGCAAGGTTGTTGAGAATTCTTTTAGAGATATCAACATTGCATTTGTTAATGAATTAGCAATGTCTTTTGAAACGCTAGGAATCAATGTTAAGAACGTGATTGATGGTGCTGCAACTAAACCATTTGCCTTTATGCCACACTACCCTTCTATTGGTGTCGGTGGACACTGTATTCCGGTAGATCCTTATTATTTAATTGAATATGCAAAGACTGCAGGTTTTGAACACAAGTTTTTGTCTTTAGCGAGATCAATAAATAATCAGATGCCAATGTTTACAATTACAGTTCTTGAAAACGAACTGCGTTCAGAAGGCATAAATTTGAGTGAAGCTAAAGTTGCTTTATTAGGTCTTTCATATAAACCTAATGTTGCAGATGATAGAGAAAGCCCTAGTTATAAGTTGTTAGCGAACCTGCAATCTAAAGGAGCACAAGTAACTACTTTTGATCCATATTTTCTAGATAAATCAGACGTCGAAACAATTGAAGATGCAATAAAAGATGCAGATGCAATTGTTGTGGCCGTAAATCATAAAGAATTCTTAGACTTTGATTTTTCTAGTTGTACTGCCAAAGTTTTTATTGACGGAAAGAATGCTTTTGATAGCTCATTACTTCCTCAGGGGATACGGTATAAAGGTATAGGAGCTTAGTCTCCTGCCGATTCATCGGGTTCAATTTCGTGAGGCCAAATTCTGTTGTAAATCTTAACCACAACATACCCACTTGCCATCACGAACAAAGTAGCTCCCCGATCGATTAAAGCTAGTTGCAAGATCTGATCAGTATTTAGGTTAAGTATGGCACCGCTGAATAGAAATATAGCTTCACGAACACCTATTGAACTTGGCGTAATACTAATCAAAAGCGATAATGCACCCAAAGAGACGTAAAGTGAGACCGGAAATACTCCTACATCAGCATTGATAGCTTCGAATTGGATATATTGAATCAAAAAGGCCAATATCAAACCTACGAACGAGAGCTTTAAAAGGCGAGGAAACAAACTCTTATCTCTTCGAATTAATTGCCAGCCCATTATGACATCATTCGCCTTATTCAAAACTCGATTAAAAATACCTTTCTTGCTGGCATACCTATCAATTAATCCCGAGATACTTTTGACATATGCTGCTAATAAAGAACCTACAAAAACTGAAATAAAAACCAAATACAAAATCCACGAGTAGCGGTCATCGACTATATGAATTACAACGAGAGAAATTAAACCAACAAGGGAAAACATCAAAAACTGAATTACATATAGTCCTGAGAGAGTTGCCGCAAAATTCGTATAAGTAAACTTATATTTCTGCTTTAAATATATTGCCCTTATACCTGCCCCTCCTAGAAAGGGTCCAAAAAAGTTACCCATTGATGATAACAAGGATATATAAAAACCTTCTCTGGCAGGAATTCTCGTATCAAATTTAACGAGCGTAGCTGTGGTGAATTGCCCACTATTAAAGATGCGAATATATTTCAGTAAAACTAATAGCAACATAAGCCAGATTGGAATTTCCAAAAGCGCTTTAAATGCCTCGGTATTGTTAGCAAAGTAATACACGAAAAGAGCAATTACGAAGAGAGTAATCGAATATGAGAAGATTTTGCCTTTATTGTTCATAAGTATGACTAAAGTGTAACAAGTTTCAAAAGTTTCTTTCGGAATTAGACTTTCTTATGTAATAGAGTCCATCATCTCACTAAGCTATAACGGTGCAAATCAAATTCGGAAATCGTAAACACGACTTGAAAACAGTACTAAACGTCTACATTAAGTCTATTTTGATTTCAATTGCAGTTGTAGCGATTCGCACAGCAACAACACACAGAAAAGATGAGAGTATAGTAATACTTAGTCATACTCTTTCTGGAAATGCCCTTGCTTTTACGTTATGGATGAACGAACACCATCCAGATATAAAGATCTCATTCGCTACTGACTCACCAGAAGAATACATCAGGCTTACTTCTTCTTTGCAGCCGCCACTAAAGCTCGATAAGATCTTTTCACTTCAATCATTTAAAGATACCTTGAAATTATCAAGAACTTCTGTGGTTCTTTCAACTCATGGCCCTTTAACACTTTATTACTGGAAGTATTTGAATAGAAACAAAAGACCGACATTTTTTGACTGTTGGCATGGGGTTGGGTTCAAGGGCGGTCTGGCTAAAGGGATTAATAGCGATCTGTATCAGGCAGTGTTTGTTTCCTCAGAATATTTTGCTGATCTTCATAGACGCTGGGGTTTGAATAATCAAAAGATCAAAATTACTGGCTATTCTCGGACAGATCGGCTGTTGAACAATGATCCGACAAGAGATGAAATCCTGCAAAGTTTCAATATTAATCAAGATGTCGAGAATATTGGTTTAATAGCTCCGACTTGGACACCCACTCCTGATGATGAAAACTTTCTTCTAGATACCAACCTAGAAGCATTCCTTAAGCAACTCGATACTTATGCAGAAGAGAATAACTGTCTTTTTATTTTCAGAATGCATTTAAACAACAAAATGTGCTCGTTAAAAGATACATACAAACGAGTACAAGTCTAGCCATCATCGAAATATCCGGACACCGAATTCATTGAAAAAATGA
>CAZLQP010000006.1:51553-68628 GCA_964561855.1 uncultured Burkholderiales bacterium
GTAAAGTGCTTTTTTTATTTTTTTTTAAAGTAAACCGAATTACTTTTAAAAATTAGCGACTTTCTGATAACTGACTGGTCTTCTATCTACACCGACTTCTTAGTATTAAATCGCCCTACTATTTTTATAGAAAACCAGATGAACTTCGTGAACAAAGGATTAAATCCAGAAACTCGAGCAGGTAGACTCATCGACAACTGCGGAGACCTTTTTTTAACGGTTGACGATATTGTCAACGACAACTCAACATATAACAAAATGTATAGCGATATGATGGATAAAGCTCGAAACTTGGCTTGGGGGAATTCATTAGATGGCCAAAGCTCAGCACGATACTTTAAAGAAATCAAAGGTTACCTAAATGACTGAACGTAATAGTAGTTTTTCAGCAATTATTTTGGCTGGCGGGAAAGGCGAACGAACTAACCTGAGTACGCCGAAACAGTTTCTTGAAATCGATGGTAAAAAGGTAATTGAATATTCGTTAGAAAAGTTTCTTGAATTTACAGATGAAGTAATCGTTGTAGTTCCGTCTATAGAAGATTGGGAAAATCAAAACATAGATCTTCCAGTTGAGGTAGCCCAAGGCGGCAAGACTCGAACGGAATCATTGTTATCAGGTCTTAAACTAGCTACAAAGCCTTACACGCTCTTACATGATGCGAGTAGGCCAATTATTCCTGATGAGGTTATTGATAATATTGTCTCAAGTCTGCAGGAATACAAATGTGTCTACCCAGTCCTTCCAGTAAAAAATTCGTTAGTAATAGACGAAGACGGAAAGTTAAAAGAAACTCCTGATAGATCTACGATCAGAAAAATTCAAACCCCGCAGGGATTTCATACTGATATTCTGAAGCAAGCCTTAGAGCAGTTTGGAGAACAACACGTTCATATTCCAGAACTCGTTCGTCTCCTGGGCCATGAGGTGTTACATATAGAAGGATCTAGCTGGCTATTTAAGATAACCTACGAACCCGACGTTTATGCTGCGAAACACTATTTAGAAGAATACCAGAGCCTCAACCAAGAATTATCCGAATGAAACTAATCTGTCTACAATTTCAGTTGAGGGAGATACGTCGATAGTTACTCGATCTTGAATGTACTTTTCATAGCCATCCATAAAGTCTTCGATAGTTTTATTGTCTAGATTCGAAAGCACCGCTGTCACTCCTAATTCATCTGGTCTCTCAGTAGCTGTTCTAAATAGAAGTGTGGGTTTACCCATAAAATAAAGCTCTTCTTGGTTTCCACCGCCATCGGTAATAACAAACTCAGAATTTTTTATCAGTTTTATGAACGACAAGTATTCCAAACGAGGAATTAGATCAATATTAGGGTTGTCTTCTAGTCGATTTTTCAAATCGAGTTTGATCAGCTGGTCAGCAGTGGCAGGATGTAAAACCATTTGTAGTGAAAATCTCTTAGCAACCATTTCTAAAAGTTCTACTATATGAACGAACTTTTCTTTTTTGAAGATATTCTCGTAGCGATGGATACTTACGACAACATATTTATTCCGAGGGATTTCATAAGAGTCGTTATCGCAGTGTTCTAGACCAAATTGGATTGTATCTGCTTGAGTGTTGAATTTCGTCCTGAATTTTTCTCCAGTATAGAATCTAAGGTTTTTTATGCTTGCCTCATCCGGACAATTATGAAAGTTAGATAAGTGTCCTGTAATTATCCTATTTATCTCTTCAGGAAAGGGATCAAACAGCTTGTGGCTTCTAAGTCCGGCTTCAATATGCATAACCTTTGTTCTAAATAGTCTTCCGAGCAACGCTGCCCACCAAGTAGTTATGGTATCTCCATGAGTTATAACAATATGTTTCTTACCGGTGTAGCCATCAAGTATTTTTTTACCTTTAAAAAGCGATATCATCATCTTCGATAACCACTTGCTCATTTTACTGATTGACTTGGCTTCTGTATCCCATTTAATTACCGTAAAATCAGGATCAGGCAATGAAAATGTCTTTAGCGTTTGCTCCATTGTTTCTTTATGTTGAGCAGTATATATCCAGCGCCACTGGAGTTTTCTTTTCTCACACTCAAGCATTATCGGAGCCATTTTAAAAAGTTGCGCTCTTGTACCTATAACGAAATGAATCATAATTTACTCTTTAAGAACTCTGTCGTTTTAGTCTTTCCAAGACTTTTTCTTGATTGTTTAAAATTCGGTCGAACATATCAGCAAGCAATGCAGTTATCAAAAAGATTATCGCAAGCCCTGTAAAGAACAATCCACCAAACCCTACAAATTTATATGGAGAAATCGCACCAGTTCTAAGCCAGTGTTGCAACAAAAATAGCAAAGTTATTGATCCGAAAAAGAAGTTAATTAATGACAAAAATCCAAAAAATTTCAAAGGAGCAAAATCTCTATAAGCACGAAGGATATTTACTGCACTATTAGTTAAGAATCCTAAGAAGCTGGTAACTACTCGAGATTTTCTACCTTCAAAGTATTTAACTTCAACAGGAAGTGCTTTTATCTCCATATTTTTTCGAGCGAGTTGCTGGAATGACTCTTGAGTGTATGTATAACGACTATTTATATTCAATGCATACATCGCGTCTCGATTATACGCACGGAACCCACAAGTCACATCTCTAAATTTCTGACCTGTCATATTCGATACTATCCATGTGCCGACTCTGTTTGCATAGTATTTCCCGACAGGCATATTTGCAGGCTTTTGTCGTTTACCCGTTTGGGGATCTGTAAATCTATCTGCAGCTACAAAGTCGTAACCTTCATTTAGAATTGGATATACGAATTTTGGAATATCTTCAGGAGAGAACTGTAAATCTCCATCAATATTCACTGCAATGTCTGCCCCCATAGAAAGCACTTTATCTATAGCTTGTGAGAATCTGGCTGCTAATCGCTTCTGTGTATGCCCATCAATAACATTCACACCCTTGTCGCGTGCAATTGCGACAGTATCGTCTGTACTCCCATCACTAACTACAAGTACTTCAATCTCATCTATGCCATCAATCTGCTTAGGCATACGATCTATAAGTTCGCCCAAAGTGGCGGCTTCATCTTTGCAAATTGTGAATACGACTAGTTTCAAAATATTTACATACTCTCTGGATTTTTGTCCTGTGCCTGTCGTTTATACGACAACACATTATACTTGATTGAAGATGAAACACTCACGATACAGTCTCCTGCGCTCTAAGTCGGAGTCACTGTCAGAAACCATAGTAAAAGTACTTGAGAATCCAAAAGCGTTTTTGGTCCTCGTGGTGCTATTTGCATCTCAAGTCGTATTTTTCTCGCTTACTACACCCTTTTCGCTACCTCCTGACGAGACATATCATTACCGTTTTATTCAGCTCTTTGCACAAAATGGATTTTCACCTTTCATATCTAACCAAGAGGGATTCTACATTCTCGGACAAGTAACCAATCTGCCATTTTTTTTGTACCACTATTTATTGAGCTTTCCTTATCGCTTGGTTGAAAATACAAGCCATCCATATTTATTCCTGCGAGGGATTAATCTTGCACTGGCAATAGGCAGCCTTTTCATACTTAGATCAATAGGCAATCAGCTAAAAATCAGACCAGTAGCTATATTTGCAACAACCCTAGTAGTCACCAACACGATGATGTTTGTTCTATTGAGCGGTTCTATCAACTATGACAACCTCGTCATCTTCCTTGCACTATCAAATATCCTTTTGACGTTAAAGCTATTTAATGGCTTCCAAACAAGAACTTTCCTATTGTTCCTAGTAACTTTAATAGCTGGATCGTTGACAAAAGAAGCATTTTTACCTATCGCACTCGCATCTTCTGTTTCCTTGGTTTTTAGGTACAGAAGAAGTTTGAAACAGTTTTTCACTTGGATACCAGAACTAAAGAAAGACAGAAAAACCCTAGCAATATTCATTCTCCTTGTAATGGTTTCGATTCCTTTTGTCTATCACTACGGCAATAATGTTTTACAGTACAACAAAATTGTCCCTAAATGCGACCAAATTAATACTGTAAGTCAGTGTGAACAAAATCCCATATATAAGCGAAGCCAAGTGCTCGACAACACGATAGAAGCACCTCAAGCACGTTCTCGGATTGCATATTTATCTTCATGGACAGAAATCATGCTTAACCGATCATTCGGAATTCTAGCCCACCAAAGCATCGTCAATTTCCAGACACTTATCTTTGCTATTTTCGTACTATTCATTATAGGCATCGGATTCATGATTAGATATTTTTCAACAAAAGAATCTGTGTTTTTTGTCTTGATTTTCATTTCCAGCGTGTATCTCTACTTTTTGATTAAAACTAATCACTCCTCGTACTTACGAAGAGGAATTGTCGATCTAGCAGTGCAGGGCCGATATTCTTTCCCAGTTTTGTTCGTTTTAATATTGGCAATATTTCACTTTGTATTTAAACCATTGAAAACTAACTTCACAAAATTGATTGCTATCGCTCTTATTGCATCCATATTCATATTTTCTTCGCTTCCGGCATATCTTGCTCTTAGACCAGATAGTTGGAACAAGATGGGAAATGAAAGATCAGTCATACAGCTCAATTTACGCAGTTAAACTAAAAACTTAAGAAATCTATAAGTACTTAAGATAATCACCAATTACAAGCGCGAATGCGATCAAAAGTACCATTGCTGTAATGATTGAAAGCAAAATTAGGGTTTTAGTCTTCATGGTGAGCCTTCGGTTCAAAATGTATTAGTGCTTTAGGTTGTGTTAAGAAAATCATGGCAGAAAGATCATCGAAAGTCTGTTCTGACTCGAAAATGATCTCGTCGTAAAGTCCGATTCTGTCCCTAAACCAATAATGCATTGGTTTTTCGAATCCTAGAAACACTTCGACAGATGCCCTGCGTAATTCACTAACTGTCGAGGGATTAGCTGAATCTACAATCAAGCTAACTCGTACATCTTTCATTTCTTTTACTCTATCTATTAGTCTCGAGTTTCGACGATCCGCTATGACTAAGACATTTCGTTTCGCAAACTTATTCATCGCCATTTCAGCTTCATGTGAATACTTTTGAGGCTCTAAATTTTTAGGGATGGATTCTAGGAATTCGCGATGTTTATCCACAAAATATTTACGATTGTTTTCCTTTATAACATCAAGATCTTCAAGTTCAGAACTGCTTTGCCCACCGACATGAGTGACTTGAGCGTCTGGATCCACAACGACCCTATAGCCCCGATCCAAGAATCTCAAACAAAGATCTGAATCCTCATAGTATGCAGGAGAATATGCAAGGTCAAAACCTCCAGTTTGTTTATACATCTCTTTATCTATTGCTATGCACACGAAAGACGCATAGGGCACTTGCCTTATGTGCCGAAATTTACTTTCATTTGTTGAACAGTTTTCGCCAAAACCAAGAGTGTGACCATCACTCGAAAAAAATCGCCCGACTTCAACTAGTGATCCATCAGAATTTAAGACAACAGAGCTAACAACAGCGGTGGTGCTATCTTTGCTTAAAGTATCAACAAGAATCGATAGAGTATTCTTACCGACGCATGCGTCAGAATTCAACAAAATAAGTTGTTTCGAAGTCGCTTTCGATATACCTTGATCACAAGCGGCACCAAATCCAAGATTTTGGGTGTTTAATATAATCTCTTTAACGATATGATGTTTTCTACAATTTTCGACGACACTTTGTGGAGCATCATTTGAAACAATAATTACTTCGGGTTCTATGGCATTACTCGCAGCCACAGAATCAAGACACTCTTGAATACTCGGAGACTCTCCATACAAAGGAATAACAACTTGTACTTTACCTTTTTTCCCAATCTTTCGAGATCTCAGCTGGTTTGACCTGCGTGCTAATTTTCGCAATACTTTCGCATTAAGTCTTCCCTTAGATTTTAAAAAGTGCCTATTTAACTTAGTGTTTTCTAGAGTAGCAAGACTTACATAATCTTCGAACTTGCAAAAAGAGTCCTGTACATCTCGATAGTGTTCATTATTTCTAAACGCTTCTCGATAGTTCATAACCAAAACTCGACACCCCTCGAGACCGACAAAAGCTTTTTAAACTTTCATATATAGTATCTTGACATTCTAGATCAACAAACTATAAACACCAATCATCGTGTATAGAATGATTTCATCTCTTAAAACTGATCAAGTTCCTAAACTTATCCATAAGTCTTACAATCTTACGGTTTTTATACTCTTCTACCCGCCTATTTAGATCAAGGTTGGCATCCTTGCAAACTGCTAATTCAGACGACATTCCCTTTAGATAATCCACAATATGATTATAGGTGTGAATGCGTGTTACGTAATCAACAATCATTCTTTGTTTTAATGAAAGATATTCGATATATGACACATCCAAATCGCTCTTTTTCGATTCTCTGTTAAAGCTATCGAGCACTCTTGCGATGCACACGTCCAAACTAAATTTATAGTTAATCACATCGCTCATTGTTTTAATAAATGTAGCTGCTTCACCATGAAAATCAATCACCTCTTGAGCGATCTCTTCTCCGGATTTCTTACCAAAACCCCGTCCTGAAAAATTATGCCATAGAGCTAGATCAAAATTCTCGGAATTAAGATAACCCGGACCTCCAAAATGGTCATAAACATATGTGGGAATTCCCATAGCTAGACCGTACTGTACAGTTTTACCAATTGAGATAATTACATCAATATTTTGCAAAGCTTCTTGATCAATTCTTATAGGTTCAAACTCTGAACCCACTCTGTGGATCTCCACTCCTTTTTCTTCAAGTAGATTAAGAGCTTCCTGAACCTCTTCACACGGGTGATTAGTGACGATGACTAATCTTTTAGGAGGACTTTCTATGTTTATTTTTTGACTCTGAAAAAATGATTCAGGAGAAGGATTTTGGAACAATAAACCATCTTCAATAATTCTAGAGTCAACATACTTTCGATACGACTCCTTTGTTTCTTCACTCACCCATAAAGATAGCGAAGGCAGATTCTTCTCCAATTCGTAAACATAAGGCATCTCAAAATCCAGAAAAGCTGACATATGGAAAAACACAAACTTTGTCTTATATTCATGCCCTTTTACTAAACTGCGAATTATCGATTCGGGTAACACATGCTGGTGGACCCAAATCAAATCATACTCATCCACTTTATGGTCAAAACTATCTGGCAATAACACGTTGAATTCTGAAAATAATTCTCTCATCGGCGAGTCTATATAAATTGTATAGATTGTGACTTCTACACCTTTAGATTTGAAATACTCAGCCAGTTCGAGAGTAACAACCTCTGAGCCTGCGATATTTACAAGAGAGTTTTGACATATTAAAACCTTTTTAGGAGAAAAATCATTCATTTTTAAGAACTGCTTTCGGAAACTAAATTTTTCAAGACTTTAATATATTTCGCAATCAATACACTCCACTCGTAGTTGTCACTAACATAAGATTTACCTTTACCAATAGATATCTCTCTGAGATTATTTTCTGAGCTTAAGCACTTTATTGCCGAGATAAATGATTCTATACCATTAAAAGAAAGTCCTGATTTAGATCTATTTACATGTTCAAACGTTGGACCACATGCTCTGTTGACCAACACCGGTACTGACGATTGCATCGCTTCGAGAACTACCAAAGAGAATGATTCTGTAACTGAGGGATTCACCAAAATATTGGCATTTTTCAAAAGTATATTTTTCTCGCGATCATCAACTGCACCAGTTGCTACTATATTTCGCTTCTTGAGTCTTTGGTCTCCTAACGAATAAACATAGGAACTCTCACTTACTGGACCGACAAAAACTAGCTGATCCAATTCACTGAAATACTTGCTAGAGTACTCCCAAAACTTGGCAACGAGATCTGAACCCTTAGCCGGATCAACTCTACCTAAAACTATTAAGTACTTCTTCTTTTCTAATTCGTATTTCGTCAATACTTCATTAATTTCCTGAGCTTGATATTTCTCAGGCGCATCAATTCCAAAACCAAGCACTACCTGCTTTGAAGTCTGCGTCGAATGCAACTGCATTGATAAATCTTGTTCAAAACGAGTAGAAAATGCCAACAAGCTGGCCTTATTTAACACCTCACCATATCCCGTCATACGCGCGAGAGATTCATCATGCAATGCGGGATGCAAAACCGTCGGCACTTTCGATCTCAATATCCCATGACTCGCAGGAGAAGACAGCATAGGGTGGAATACTAATGCATCACTTTCGCACTGAGATATCGCACCTAGGAGTTCCGGACTGTAAGGTCCTTGTCTTTTCAACCAATCATCAAATTGGCTACTAGTAACCGACAATGGATTCGACAGAAATGGCTGCGACCAATGATCAAACTTATTTCTGTCGATTGGTTCATTCTGAAAGCGTGTTACTTGGACTCCATTGATTTGTGTAGTTCCAGCTTCATATTTAGGGGACCAAGTTCGTTCATCTCCAGCAGTTGTTGTCAGAACTTCAGCTTCAACTTGAGCAAACTTGACGCAATTTTCTGCGAGCTTACGAACAGCATATTCAGCACCGCCAACAATGTCTTCTCCATATCGAGGTGAAACAAATGTTAACTTCATTTAATTAACCCTTGAATATAATCACCGTATAGTTTTAAAGAGGTTTGTGGATGGAACAACTGCGATCGCGTTAGTCCACGTTCTATTTGCTGAACTCTGAGATCCTCATCTTCCATCAACTTAATCACAGCCTCCGTAATTTGATATGGATCTGGCGACTTTACCAATATCGCTGCGCTAGAAGACGTTTCACCTATAGCAGCTTTGTTCACCGCCACGACTGGTACTGAACTCGCCATGGCTTCAATAATCGGAACACAAAACCCTTCATGTTCACTAGCCATCACAAAGACGCCAGCTTTGGAATATATCTCTTCCAATTTTTCTAAAGGAGCATTGTTTGCTATTGAAATCTTCTCAGAGAGGTTGCGGTCAATAATTAACTCATCAATAGCTTTTCCATAAAGAGGGGTATCGCAAGAGCCAACAATCGTGAGTTGGGCATCTGGATTGTAATTGTCACAAAATAATTCAAAAGCTCTAATCAAAACATGAATATTCTTATGGGGTGCAATTCTTCCGACATAGAGCCACCGATTTAAATCGCTTTTATCTCCAATATTTGAATAGAACTTATCGGAAAAAACTGGAGGAATAACTTCAACATTTCGATAACCAAGCTCGACTAATTCAGATGCATTGTAGTTCGAAACAGCTATAGCAGCCTTTGTAAGTGGTGCAAGTTTGGCTAATTGTGCACGCCCTGCTGTTATCGCGTTAGCGGTGGGGCTACTCCACCGATCAAAAAACCTAGCTGGCGTTATGTTGTGATAATTAACAATGAGACTACATTTTGATTCAGCCAAAAGATCAGCCATCGGTGAAGGTCCTGCCAATTGGTAGAACACAACGTCGTTGCTGTTGAGGCTATTTTCCAGCTCTTTCATCGTTTTGAATAGATCCTTAAAAGGATCTCTAATGGTTTCTGCATAAGAATCAAATTCGATTCGACGACTTTGCAATTCATTGTTTATTGCCAGAGCATGGTTTCCAACAGCGCCGTATTCAATAGTTGGTAGTACATGTTTAAACATTATCGCTACCCCCCGTGAGCCAATCTACCGTCTGCTGGGTGGCTTTATCCAAATCAAATTCCTCGATCCGCTTAGACGCATTTACTTCCAATTGTGACATGACATCATCGTTCCTAGTAACAACATCAATGGCATTAACAAACTCGATCAAAGGCTTAGCTTTATCTAAAGATATTCCAGCATTTCCAAGTGTCTCCGGAATTGCTGCACAATTTGTAGCTACTACTGGCAGTTTCGAATAAATCGCTTCTAAAATAGGTACGCAAAACCCTTCATGCTCGCTCATAGTTACGAAAACATCACAACTTTTATATAAGTCAGCTAATTCTTGATCCGACACATTTTCTCTGAAAACAATTTCTTGATCAAGACCGAGGTTGTCAATCAGAACATTCAGAGATTCCATGTATTTACTAGCTGCGGATGAACCGACTAGATGAAGTTTTGCATTTGTATCGCAAAGATTTTTATATTCAGAAAAAACTTCGATTAACTTCTCTACCTTTTTATGAGGTGCGTACCTTCCAACGTAAAGAAGGTTTGTCCCTTTTAATTCAAGGTCAACACCACCTCTAGATTTCTTCTCAATATCGAAAAGTACAGGCATTACCGAAACATTTCGTTGCCCTTCATTTCTCAGTTCCTTTGCCGAATAATCAGAAGCCGCTAATGCTCTAGAGCATCTAACTGCCAGTTGCTTAAGTTGTTGCCTAGCAATTCTTAGCTCCAATGCAACAAAGGGTTCCCAGCTCTCAAAATATTGGGCAGGAGTAATATTGTGATACCACATATCGATGGTTGCGTTACTATTTGATACTTGTTCTGCTAGACGAGATGAAATGCTCATGTGATACAAGACGTGCGAGCCATCAAAAGTTGAAATTTCGCTAGCCGGTCTCGCTAGTTCTGAAAGTGTAGGCGCAATATAGTCTGCAACAATTTGAGTTTCATAACCATTTTGTTTAAGGCAATTGTCAATTGCAATGGCATGCTGTGATATTGCATCGTGCGCCGAGATACTTGGCAGGACTTGATATATCACTGAAAAACCTACATCGATTTAGATTTATATGCGGTTAATACTACAGCATTAGTAAAGCTAGCTTCATCGGATTCAACTACAGCGAAATTACAATTCAAGATATGTTTCCAAACTGAAATGTCCCATAGGTTCGCAGAAGATAACTGAAGGTAAACATTCCTATCTTCGTCCATATTTTTTGGAATTACTAGCATCAATTTTCCGTTTGATTTTAGAGCCTTAGACGCAGCTTCAATTGCGTTAACTCTGGAAGATTCATCCCCCATAACTATTCTTCCATGCAATATTGCACCATCCAAAGTTGCTTCCTCTGTGGTTTCGAGAAAATCAATGATGTCTTTTATCCTTGTATCAATCTCAGGATCGTATTGAGCACAGTAATCAATCCTGCTCTCTACAATTACAGGATGAATATCGGAATCTAAACCGGATAAAGATTCATTTGGAATACCATCTGAAATTACTAGCAGACCTTTACAATTTTTAGATTCAACTTTCAAAAACTCTGCAAAACCCATTTTATAATCAGAATCAAGATCCAAACTTTCGTGATACTTGTTATCGTTTGCAACTGCAGTTCGTTTCTTGATTTTTTCAATGTCATTATTTATTGAACGAAGCGACTGAGAAACAGCACCTCCGAAGGTAGAAATCTGTTGCGCGATATATTGGATATACCATCCGATGCTTTTTTTGATTGCCTTTTTGACGAATACTCCTGCCATCTTTTGGCTGCCGATTGGAGGGAAAGGATCAATATATGCGTCACGCTCTGCTGCATCTAGTAGGTGAGATCGATTTTCTATAGAGTGGGGCGGGATGTACTGGTTATAAAGATCATCTAGCTCTTTTTCTCTCTTAGGATCAAAATTGGGATTTTTTTTGAGTCTTGAGAGGTTTTCTAAAAGTTCTGCATCTATCTCTTGAGAAAAATTGCCAGCCATTAGTGCTCCTAGACTTCATTTACATGGAATACTACATCGCTTGGAAGATTAATCAAACCCAACGATGTTGAATCATTAGATACCTCGAACTCAATAAATTGTTCTTTCCAGTCGTGGACTATCCCACCATCTCTACTTGTAATCCCTAAGTTAGCTTTGTAAGTTCCATCGGAAAGAGGAACATTTCGCCAAGTAAATGCAACAGTTCCTTCTTCACCCAGCATTGGCATTTCTACATCAGCAGTATTAGTTTCAAATACTAGGTTTCCACTTGTATCATAAACTTGAACGATAAAGTTATAATCGTTGGAGTTCACCTTTGTTATGTATGTGATAATTCCTAGTAAATTTTCTCCAGTTCTGATTTTGTTGGTTTCTCGATTTTCTGGTTTGAAAAATCCTGCATTTTCTATTCTGATAGTTTTACTAACAGGCTTATCTAGGGTTATGAGAGTAGATGGACTGCTAGCAGGTTCTTTTAGCTCTGCATCAGGTGCACCTTTAAATAGGTTTTCTCTAAAAGTTCTTATTGCATCAGCAGGTTCACCTGTGTACATAAGTTTTCCATGATCTAAAACAGATGCCCCAGTACAAATCTTTCGGATCTGATCTACGGCATGAGTCACAACAATAATGGTTCTTCCCTCATCTTGAAATTGTTTTACACGTTCGTAACACTTGCGCTGAAATAACTCATCTCCAACTGCAAGCACTTCATCAACAAGCAAAATGTCAGGATCAACATTTACTGCAACAGCAAAACCTAAACGAACATACATTCCAGATGAATAAAGCCTCACTTGCGTATCAATAAAGTCCTCGAGCTCTGAAAATGCGACAATCTCATCGAAACGCTTCTCTAGCTCTTTTCTACTTAATCCTAAAATCGATCCGTTTAGAAAGATATTTTCTCGACCTGTTAAGTCAGGTTGCATACCAGCACCGAGTTCCAAGAGAGCCGCAATTCGACCTTTGGTAACAATTTCTCCGGAAGTAGGCTGAAGAATTCCACCAATAAGTTTTAAAAGTGTCGACTTACCCGAACCGTTATGTCCCATCAACCCAAAAGTTTGTCCTTCTTCTACATCAAAAGTAACGTCATTCAGCGCCCAAAGATCATCGTATGATCTAGCACCAAAACGTATAAAGCGTTCCTTAAGTGTCTGTTGCCTTTCATGATAAAGTCGAAATCGTTTTGAAATGTTTTTTATTTGTATTGCAGGTGCCATTTATAATTCCTCAGCAAAATTTCCTTGAGCGCGATCAAATATTTTGAAAGCAAAGTATAAAAATATGAGTGAAATGATTAAAACTATTGAGATATTTTTGAAGTACCAAAACAGATCGTTAAGTGGGAGTGCATTGATAATCTCACCTGTTTCAGTGTGTTTTACTTGTTGGTCGTTATATATAACTCTTTGAAAAGGAAGGATCAACATCGTTACAGGATTAGCTCTCAGCGCAGCTGCTATTAGACCTCCGCGATCTTGAAGGACGCTTGCATAAGAATAGATAATAGGAGTCATCCAAAACCATGCAAGCAAAATCAATTCGAGAAGATGCTGAGTATCACGAGAGTAAACATTTACTGCTGAAAGAAATATTCCGAGTGCAGAGGCAAAAATTATCAAAGTAATCAGCGCATAAGGCAATAGCCAAGCCGCTCCCCAGTCAATATTATGCTGTAACGCTATCAAGGCAACGATTAGGACAATAGTCTGCAAAAAATAGTGCACAACAGAGGCGCCTACGCTAGAGATCGGCAATATCTCTCTCGGGAAATATACCTTCTTTACAATACCTGCATTTCCTACAATAGAACCGGTAGCTCCATTTAATGCCCCTGTAAATAGATTCCAAACCAATAGTCCGGAAATAAAATAGACAACAAAATCAGGTATACCATTTGGAAGAAATTGAGTAAATACCAGCCAAAAAACGACAATATATAATGCGGGGTTGACCATTGTCCATAAAAAGCCGAGGACGCTGTTTTTATATTTGACTTTGAGTTCTTTGCGAATCATTCCGACTAAAAGCTCTCGATATATCCAAATCTCTTTTAGTCTTGACCGAACAGATGCTCGAGGTCTGACAACCTTTTCGATTACAGGTTTTTCCATCTCAATATCTTAGATGCTCGTCACTCTCAAGCGTGAATGTTACCCTTTATTATTACAGAGCCCTTATTTGATATACTTCCTGCTATGACACAAGCTGAGTTAGAAGCAAAAATTTCTGAACAAGAACATGAATTGCTCTTGTTGAGGGACAAGCTAATAGGTACCCAAAACGTTAATAAAAACTTACAGCTTGAGATAATCGAGATGGAATTGAAGTACGAAGGAATGAAGAACCAGCTTCAACGATTTGAGAAAATTGCTCAATCTTTACCATGGAGAATCCTTCGAAAAGTTCGTCTGATGTTCAAGAAATCATAATTTTATGAGAGAAGATACTTTTTTTTCAATCGTCACACCCGTTTATAACACTACAGACTGGATGCTAGAAAAGTGCATAAACTCAGTTCTTAAACAAAAATATTCAAAATGGGAACTCATCCTCGTTGACGACTGTTCAAATAAACCAGAAACACTTGCAACGCTAAAGAAGTTTGGTAAAGATTCGAGAATTAAAATCATCTCACTTCCCGAAAATGGCGGGATAACAAAAGCTACTAATGCAGGTCTTGAACAAGCTCAAGGTACTCACATTGGTTTCCTTGATCACGATGATGAACTTCCCCTTAGAGCTCTTGAACGAGTAGCAAAAGAGATTGAGCTTTATCCAGAAGTGGACCTAATTTATAGCGATGAAGACCACATTGATCGAAATGGAGTCCATATCGATCCTTACCTCAAGCCAGATTGGTCTCCAGAACGACTGCGATCTCAAAATTATGTTTGCCATTTCTCCGTATACAATGCAAAATTTTTACAATCGTTGGGGTTTTTACGCGAAGGCTTCGATGGGAGCCAGGATCATGATCTAGTTCTTCGTGCTTCTGAAAAAGCAAAGCTAATCCGTCACATTCCTGAGATTCTCTACCATTGGAGAATCCATGATGAGTCTGTATCTGGAGGAATAGAAGGCGTAAAAGAGTATGCATATAAAAATGCAGTAAAAGCAGTGCAAGAGCATATGGATAGACTTGAACTCAACGCCACAGTCTCAGAAGTGCAACGACCGGGCATTAGAGGAATATACGAAGTAAAGAGAAAAGCGAAGGATAATCCACTAGTTTCATTTATCATTCCAAGTGCATTTACAAGAAGTATTGTACGAGGACGCTTGCTTTTCTTGTTAGAAAATACTTTAAAGCAACTAGAAGAGCACTCAACATATTCAAACGTTGAATACATAATTACCACCAACGTTACTCCTAACGAAGATGACCTCATTACATTGAAAAATATTGTTGGCGACAAGCTACACGTGGTTTGCAAACCTGGACCTTTTAACTTTTCCGCTCAAGTAAATAGAGGAGTTTTAGCATCTAAAGGCGAACTGCTCATGATGCTTAACGATGACACTGAGATTATTGATCCTGAGTCAATTGAAAACATGGCTGGCTTCTTTAATGAAACCGACATAGGTGCAGTGGGCTGCATGCTCTATTATGAAAATGATTTGATAGCCCACGCAGGAATCAATTTCTGTCCAACTGGACCTTTCAACTATTTAAGTTGTCACAAGCCTGATACTTCTAACTATTACAATTCAATCTTGTACTCTCGTGAAGTCCTGGCAGCCACATTCGCAGCAGTACTCACGTCGCGCAAAGCATACTTTGAAGTAGGAGGTCTCAGTGAAGAATTCCCTAACTCATTTAATGACATAGATTATTGCGCAAAACTAGTAGACCAAAATTATCGCGTTGTTTGGACTCCACAAGCTTCTTTTTATCACTTTGAATCAATGTCGAGAAATCCGAGCGTCACTCATATTGATGTTGAGCGCATGTTTTCAAGATGGAAATATTTTATGGAAAGAGATCCATATACAAATCCTGGCTTAAAAATCTATACAGGTGCGCTTTACCCATGAAATAATTGACTTTAAAGTTGTAATAATTCAACTAATCGTCGACTCCTATTGATTTCATATATTTGAGTTAAGATCTATCTGTGCCCATAAAAGTAGCCTTCGACATGACACCGACTTTAGGTACTCGCACTGGCATTGGACATGTCGTTCATCACATGTATGAATCATTTAAATCTTCAATGGAAATCCAGCTTCGCGGTTACACATTGAGCTTAAAGGCAAAATCTTTTGCTGATCAGCTTCCTAAAGATAATATTTTCATCCCCTATCCTGCCACTGTTTTATTGACTGCATGGAAAAGTACTCACCGTTTTGATTTGTCGAAACAATTCCAAGATGTAGATATCGTACATGCAACAAATTATTTAGCGCCGCCTACAAAAAAACCTCTCTTGATCACTATTCATGATCTGACGATGTTGAAATATCCAGAGCTTGTGAGTTCACAAGTTCGTTCTCTATCAAATGTCATTAAAAAACGTCTTAAAGATGGTGCATTTGTGCATGTTCCTTCTGAAGCAATTAAAAAAGATGTTCTCGAATATTTTGGTGTCGCAATAGATGATGAAACAAAAATTCATGTTGTTCCTTTTGCCCTTCCAAAACTTGTGAATTCAAAACCTAGTGAACAGATTCAGGAATTAAGCGAAGGTGAACCTTACATTGTCTGCATTGGAGCTTTAGAGCCACGTAAAAATCACGTTAGATTGATTTCTGCTTTTGAAAAAGTTCATAAAGAGCATCCGCACGTTCGATTGATGCTAGTCGGCCCCCCAGGACCTGCCAGCGAGAAGATTACTCAACAGATCGAGCTTTTATCTCCAAGCGCACGCTCTAAAGTTGCAGTATTAGGAAAAGTTTCCGATGCAGATCGTACCTTTTTGCTGAAAAATGCCCATCTGCTGGCATATCCAAGCATCTATGAAGGATTTGGACTTCCTTTACTTGAAGCAATGGCTACTGATACTCCAATTTTGACTTCATCAGAAGGCTCGTTGCCGGAAATAGCCCGAGATGCTGCACATTTCGTTAATCCTTTCGATGAAGATGACATTGCAGAGGGAATAATCAAGCTACTAGATGACGAGAAACTGAGAGATCAGTTAGTTACTAAAGGTAAATTGCAAGCAAAAAATTATTCTTGGGAACAAACGACCTCAAAGCTGACAGAAGTATATAAAATAGTTAACTCATAGATACAAGGAAAAAATATGCGCGTTGCCCTCCATGTAGGACAAGTAACACAACCAATTCCTGGCGGAATTGGCAGATACACAAAAGCTCTTATCAAGTCTTTACCTAAAGACGAAGTCACTCTTCACACTTTCGCATGTGCAGATCCTCCACTTGATGCACCGCCTCGTTACAAAAAGATTTCCAAACTAAATTATCGTGTTGAATATGAATTATGGCATCGTTTCCGTGGACGTGAT
>CAZLQP010000007.1:0-68500 GCA_964561855.1 uncultured Burkholderiales bacterium
AGCGAAATTCCTTGTCGGGTAAGTTCCGACCTGCACGAATGGCGTAACGACTTGGCTACTGTCTCAACCAGAGACTCGGCGAAATTGCAATACGAGTAAAGATGCTCGTTACCCGCACCAGGACGGAAAGACCCCGTGCACCTTTACTGCAGCTTGATGTTGGGTTTGGGTACAGACTGTGTAGGATAGGTGGGAGACTTTGAAGCCGAGGCGTCAGCTTTGGTGGAGTCAACCTTGAAATACCACCCTGTTTGTATCGGAACCTCTCACCACAACCCCTAGATCGGGGTTTGGGACAGCGTCAGGTGGGTAGTTTGACTGGGGCGGTCGCCTCCTAAAGAGTATCGGAGGCGTCCAAAGTTTCACTCAGCCTGGTTGGCAATCAGGCGTCGAGCGCAAAAGTATAAGTGAGATTGACTGCAAGACCTACAAGTCAAGCAGGGACGAAAGTCGGGTTTAGTGACCCAGCGGTTGCTTGTGGAAGCGCCGTTGATTAACGGATAAAAGGTACGCCGGGGATAACAGGCTAATTTTGCCCAAGAGTTCACATCGACGGCAAAGTTTGGCACCTCGATGTCGGCTCGTCGCATCCTGGGGGTGTAGCCACTCCCAAGGGTTGGGCTGTTCGCCCATTAAAGCGGCACGCGAGCTGGGTTCAGAACGTCGCGAGACAGTTCGGTCCCTATCCGGTGTGGGCGCAGGAAATTTGAGGAAGGCTGTTCCTAGTACGAGAGGACCGGAACGGACGTGGCTCTCGTGTGCCAGTTGTCGTGCCAACGGCATGGCTGGTTAGCGACCCACGGAAAAGATAAACGCTGAAAGCATCTAAGCGTGAAACTTGTTCCAAGATGAGATTTCCCACGCGGTCAACGCGGTAAGTCCCCTCAAAGACTATGAGGTTGATAGGCCAGAAGTGTAAGGGTAGTGATACCTTCAGCTGACTGGTACTAATCGGACGAGGGCTTGAGTTTTTCTAAAATATCCCAAAGATGTTTGTGCTTGCTATTGAGTTGTATGTTCCCGGAGGACTGACCCTCCAAATGGGACAAAATGCAACGTATAGGTTTCCGGTGATGATAGCGGAGAGGAAACACCTGTTCCCATTCCGAACACAGAAGTGAAGAGCTCCAGCGCCGATGGTACTTGGGGGGTTACCCCCTGGGAGAGTAGGACGTCGCCGGGTTTTTAATTTAGCCCCGATCATTAATTTGGTCGGGGTTTTTTGTTTACATTTTCGACAGCTATATATATTCTAAAAGCTATAATTCATAAACGTTATTGGAGTCATAATGCAATTGAGTAATTTAACCTGGAGAATAATTGCTGCAATATTGATTGCCGTAATTGTTGTTGCTCTCGGATTAATTACACTCGAAGATACTATTAGAATCTGGTTTGTCGTTGGTGTCATAGGTGCACTAGCAACTTACTTTGGCAGAAGTAATCCTCAAAAATCAGAACTCATCTTTGGTTTATCAGCCGTGGCAATTGTAATTATTTCTTTTGCAGGTTTAATTCCCGAGATAGTAGAAGCCAACGATTATCGTGCTGTTCTTGCAGGCATTGGCGTAGTGATTGCACTAGCTGTTCCTATTGTTATTTACTTGATATTGAACCGGAAAAATTCAAGGAACTAAGAGTTTTTAATTTTTGTTAGTTGCGATACTAATTTCATCTGTAAACTCCAAATCAAATGAGCTAGGCTGAAAACTACTTAGGACTACCCCCTGGGAGAGTAGGACGTCGCCGGGTTTTTATCTAGCCCCGATCATTAATTTGGTCGGGGTTTTTTTATGTAAAAAACTAGATGCGATCCTTACTGATACTTCGAGATATTTCTCGCAAAATGAACAAGTATGTGCTTAAATCGAAATATCGGGCAGAAATTTGGAGTTCAATGACCATAGTACGAAAAGGACAAAAACTTGAAGAAGTCAATCTATTATCTCAAATCGAACTTGATAGATTGATTAGAACTGGTCGTATAAAAGGGCCATATACTCAAGATGAAATTCGATCGATGCTCGTTGAAAATTCAGCGGATTCCTTATATGACGTGAAAGAGAATGTCCTTAGCGGCGTTCCTTTAACGGATGAGCAACTGGAATTATTGATTAGAAAAAACAATCTTCCTGATTCGCTCTATGACGACATTGCAGGTCCCGGCAAAGACAGCTATGTAGGATCAATCGAAGGTGAGTTTGCAGAACTCGCGACTGGAATACGTCGTTCAAATGTGAGAGCGACACAAAGGGCGCGGATCCTAGCGCCTCCCGATATTGGCATTTCCCTCTGATTTCACTCATTTACTTATTCGATCGGATCTTAATTACTCAAGATACCCCAATTTATGAGAATTATGCATTTAAGCAATAATTGAGAAAAGTCGAGAATGAATTATGTCGTTTCCATATATGCCAGATGATGAAAACAATACTTCCAATCCAAATATGAGCAGTGGAATTAGCCAAAACATCGACACGCGGCACGTGCCTTCGAATCATTATCCGACCATGGGCCCCATTGTAGATAACACAAGAAAACAAAATTCTGATTTACCTTTGATAATCGGTGTCGTGATTGGAATTAGTCTCCTGATCTGCATTTCGAGTTCCATCCTATTTGCTGTTTTATACCAAACATCAAACTTGGGTGAAGCTCAATACGATGTCTCCACAAATCAATATGCTTCAGATAATAGACCTGAAAGTGATGAGTCACAAAAAAGTCAGACTCAAAGCGATGCGGAGCAAGCTTTAGCTGAGGGTATTGAATATTTTCGAGAAGAGGATAAGGCTCGAGTATATAAAGCTATTAACTCCGCAACAAATATTTCCCAGCTCGAAACTAACTTAAATTCCGCCTTTAGTGACCAGTATTCAGAACATCATGGAGGTAAGCTCGGCGATGATTATATCGAATTTTACCTTACAAAAAACAGTTTAGATTTTTATACAGTAGAAGTCGACTTAGCTGGGGAAGAACAATTGGAAGCTACGAAATCTGCTATGACAGTTCTCGTTAACGAATTGATGCGTTATCCGCTTTCGTTTTATAAGTACTTGGAAGGCGACTTCGTAGTTGCTGAAAATGTGTTTTCCAATGAAAATGGTTCAGTTGTTCAATATTGGGCAGTAGCTGAGGATGCAATAGGTTTCCCATTGAGAACATTGAATGCCTCCTTAGACTATGACAAATATTATGCAAGGCAAACAATACATCATGAAATATGGCACCGTATCGAAGACTATCGAGTTGTGAGATACATGGAACAGCAGTATTTTCAGTACGACAAGATGATCGATTATGAAGAAGCTTCACAGATTCTATATGCCCAATGGGACGATTTAAACCCAAGAGGTAAAGACAGCTATTTCGTAGAAGACACTTATGAACAAGACAGTGTCAGGCAAGATGTCAAAGGATTTATTTCAGGATATGCTGCTAGTGCACCTCACGAAGATAGGGCAGAAATGTATTCTTACATGGTAACTAGCAGAGTAGATTCAACCCTCGTAGAACGTGTTGAAAGCGACAAACACGTAAGGCTTAAGTATCAGAAAATGATTCAGTATCTAAACGAAATCGGTTTCAATATCGAAAAAGATTTTATCCATTAAGCATTGAAAAAGATTTTAGGCTTTCCGAGACCAAGAAACATCGTCTATAGTTTCATGTCATGGATAATCCATCTAGCAAACTAGTTGAACAAATAATGCAACTACCTAAACCTAAAGTTGAATTACCTGTTACAGTCATTGCAGTAGATGGTCGCGGAGGTTCAGGAAAAACCACTTTTGCGAATCAACTTGCAAAACATATAGGTGCCCAAATCGTTCATACTGATGACTTTGCTAATTGGGAAAACAAATTCAACTGGACTGACGAGTTCATTTCTCGGATTATAGAACCCATCCAAAACGGAACTGAACGTTTGACTTATCCACGTTCAAGGTGGGCCATAAATAAGCCACGAGGACCTATCGTTAATCAAAGGGTCAAGCCAATATTGGTAATCGAAGGAGTAGGGGCAACTCGCAGCGAACTCCGAGATTTCATCTCGTACGCAATCTTTTTTGATGCGACTTTAGAACGTTGTTATCAGGGGCGGATCGAAAGAGAACGCGCAAATCCTTATTATCCTCATTTAACTGAGATGCAGAAAATGCAAAAATGGCATACGTGGGTAGATGAAGAGAATATATTCTTTGCGAAAGAACGACCAAAAGAAAAAGCCGATGTCATTCTTGATGGGAGAGTACCTTTTGTCGAACAGCTAGATAGGCTAAACAGATCTATTGAACGTCTCCTGAACCGAACTGCTGGAGATTCAAATCAATTGAGTATAAACATCGGGTAATTTTAACTGATTTAATTCAAACTAACGTTTATTATTTTCTGCGTTTTGCACCACTTTGATTGGAAAGCAAATCAACTAAAGCGCTCACTTTATGAAGCCTATCCATTGGATGTCTCATCGGTTTGGAGGTATCCAATTCGTATCGATTTCTTCTACCAACTTTTTCTCGTTTTAGATAACCATCTTCTTCTAGTTCAGCAACGATTCGCTGAGCAGCTCTTTCAGTAATACCAACTGCTTTGGCTACATCTAGCAACCGAACTTCTGGATCAGAGGCAATACACAAAAGCACGTGAGCATGGTTAGTCAAAAAGGTCCAATCATTTTGAACAGGTTTTTCAGGGATCTTCTTTGGTGGCATTGTCTATATCCTAGTTTCTTGTTTAAAACACGTTACGTGCCTATCAGTGCTAACTAATGTAAACACGAAATACAGTTCGTGTATTAAATTTCGTGTTATATTTTACTTGTGATGAATACCATGATAACAAATGCCACCCTTGTTGTGATATTAGCGCCTGTTTTATTTTTACTGGTTGCGATTATCTCTCGTTTTGAACCTGGAATAGATCCGAGAAACCTTAAGAAGATTGGAAATATTGCTGGAATTGGAGGGATTCTCTTATCGATTGGAGCTGGATTTTCGCTTGCGTTAAGTGGCTCCACTCAAACTCATACATTAGGAGTAAATGGTCTTGGTCTATCTGTAAGGCTAGATCCCTTGAGCGTTACCATGCTGCTGATGATTTCAATTTTGGCTTTCATTATTTTTCGTTATTCCGCAACTTATCTGCAAGGCGATTCAAAACATGGTGCCTTCTTAGGTTACCTAGGTATTACGATAGCATCAGTAGAGTTTCTTGTAGTTTCAGGAAATCTTGGACTTTTCGCTATAGCTTGGATTTGTACAAGCGTTTCTTTACACAAGCTTTTACTCTTTTACAAAGACCGCCCTCGCGCGCAGAGTGCAGCGAGAAAGAAATTCATTGTTGCAAGATTAGGTGACATATTTCTACTTTTGGCATTCTTTATCTTGTTCCAAGAGTTCAATACCGGAGACCTGGCAACGATATTTACTGAAGTTCAAAACGTCGTTTCAAGTAATCCTGGCTGGACATTGACTTCAATAGATTATGCGGCATTATCGCTTGCAATGGCGGCAATACTGAAAGCGGCTCAATTCCCAACACATGGATGGCTAGTTGAAGTGATGGAAACTCCAACACCGGTGTCAGCATTATTGCACGCCGGTATTTTAAATGCAGGTCCGTTTCTTATTATAAGAATGGCGCATGTTGTAGATGGTTCGAGGCTAGCGATGACGATTCTGATTCTGATCGGTGGTTTTACAGCGGCTTTCGCATCCGTAGTCTTGTTGACGCAACCTTCTGTAAAAGTCTTACTTGGATACTCAAGCGTTGCTCATATGGGATTCATGCTGATGGTCTGCGGTATTGGTTTGTATCCAGCAGCACTTCTGCATCTAGTTGCGCACTCTTTTTATAAAGCTCACGCGTTCTTGTCTTCTGCAAGTGCGATCGACGAGACACGAGCGCATGGAGTGTCACTTCCAAAGAGACTTGGCAGTGTGCCCCGTGTCATAGCTAGCCTATTGATAGCTATTGCATGGTATGTACCAGTCGCATGGATGTGGAATTCTGTGCTTGGCACTAGTCCAGCAACGATCGCTATCGGTGCAATATTTGTTCTTGGTATGACTCAGCTTATAGCTCCTGCTGTCGATTCTAATGGACCATTAAATGGAAGCATTAGAGCATCACTGCTCGCATTGGCGGTCACTTCTAGTTTTTTCTTGTTGGAAGCCTTGACCTATAAACTTCTTAATTCCACAATTCCTGAAGCGATTAATCGTGATCTCGTACAATTAGCAGCTGTAGCTATAATCCTCTTGATTTTTGGAGCCATTGTTATCACACAGATTTTTGGAGCAACTCATGTTCAAGGATCTAGAAAACGAGCTCTAGCACTTCACTTTAGAAATGGACTCTATTTGAATTCATACTTTGATCGTCTTGTTGGGGCATACAAGATCCGTGACCATAAAACTACGAAATTGGAGGCCATCCAATGAGCGACAAAACTATTGGAATATCCGATACTATTAGCTTGGATAAAAATTTTGATATGCCTGAAGAGAGTAGTAGAGAAGTGACTTCAAATGAAAATAATTACTCGCCTTCACTCAAAAATTCTAGTTCGCGAGAATTGCTGCTCAATTCAATTGATCAGTCCTTAAAATCTATAGCTCCCTTATGGCCATTAGACCGCTTTGTCGCTGTTAATCCTTACTTCGGATTAGGCGATCTGAAGTTTGATGAAGCAGCAGAACAGCTTGCAAGTGTTGCTGGAGCAAGAACAGTTATGCCGGCTGGCTTTTATCTAGAGAAGATCGAGCAAGGATTAATTACGAAAGCGGACTTGAAGGAAGCTCTGATAAAACATGAATCCGCGCCGACAACTGAGCCTGATGTTTTTATCAAACTCATGAAAAAAATCTCTTCGAAGCCCGCCGACGATGAACGTGCATTTGAACAACATTTAAAAAGTGCAACTACTATTGCGTCAGAAGTGCTAGGGGTTGATTGGACCAGATTTAAAGTCGATCAACTTTCAAGCTTCGCGAGTATCTTTTTTGATTCAGGACAGGTTTTATGGCCGAGTGTCGATCGAAATAAGTCTTTGTACCTGTCGTGGAAAGAATCAGCAGTCATAGACAAGGTACCTGAAATTATGGGCCTAAAAGGGTTTAGAAAAGTTGTTCGCAAACTGCCAGATGATCCAATTGATTCAATCGAATTTGCATTAAATCATCTACATATTGATTCAGAACAAGCGTCAGATTATTTACATTCTTTATTATTAGAAATTGGAGGTTGGTCGGCCCATGCTTCAAGGATTGTTTTCGAAAAATCACTCTACTCAGAACAAGACGATACACTTCGCCAATGGCTTGCGATACTTGTGGCCTTCGAATATGTATTTGTTTCAACCCAAACTGAAGATGAATTTCTATCTAATTGGAAACTAACAAAAGAATCTTTCCATACGGCAAAAAGATCAGCCGAATCGCAAGTTGCACTAAAACAGAGGGCAATTCTACAAGATGCTTTTGATATTTCTTCACAGCGAGAATTAAAGAGGTTGTTTGACGAGAGTCGACCAGCTGGAACTTTGAGTGAAGATTCAAATCGTAAACTTGCACAAATTGTCTTTTGTATTGACGTTAGGTCAGAACTGTATCGAAGGAATTTGGAAGCTGTCAATAAGAGTATAGATACGATCGGTTTTGCAGGTTTCTTTGGATTTGCTGCTAAGCTTATAAGGCTTGGACACGCAGACGGCGATAACCAATGTCCAGTATTGTTAACTACTGGTTTTAGTGTTAAACAGTCTGCAGGTGACCCATCAATCGATAAGAAAATAATCGAGCAAAGGCAACTAGCTCATCACGTACGACGAGCTTGGAAATCATTCAAGATGGGTGCAGTTACCTGCTTCAGCTTTGTTGGACCTGTCGGTCTTGCTTACTTGCCAAAACTGTTTTCTGATTCATTCTTTATTTCAAGACCTGTTGCTCATCCGGATAAAGAAGGGCTTCCAAAGAGTGCATTAGATTTATTGGCTCCAGATGTTTCTCACATTGCATTGGCTGACAAAGTCGCTATGGCACAAGGAGCATTAAATGGAATGACATTGACGAAAGATTTTGCAAAACTTGTTATCATCGCAGGTCATGGTTCGTCGACAGTCAATAATCCCTACGCTACCGGTCTCGACTGTGGTGCATGTGGAGGTCATAGCGGTGAACAAAATGCAAGAATAGCATCTTTGATTCTAAATGACGATCGAGTGCGAGCAGAACTGGTGCAAGTTGGCATTGAGATACCACAAGACACTTGGTTCGTCGGAGCATTACATGATACGACGACTGATGAAATCAAATTGTTCGATACCCAAAGCATTCCCGAAGAATTATCTGGAGAGTATAAAGCGGTTACCGATGCTCTTGAACAAGCTTCGAAACTATCGCGACTGGAAAGATCTCAAAGGCTAGGGTTGAATCCAGATCGCCAAGATATAGATAAAGAAATTGTAAAGATGAGTCGTGATTGGTCGCAAGTTAGACCCGAATGGGGATTAGCAAATTGTCGTGCATTCATCGCTGCTCCTAGAAGCAGGACTCAGAGTATGAATCTAGAAAGTCGGAGTTTCCTTCATTCATATGACTGGAGACAGGACAAAGATTTCTCAATTTTGAACCTGATTCTTACAGCTCCAGTAGTGGTTGCTAGCTGGATAAGTCTTCAATATTATGCATCTACTGTTGAACCGAAAATGTTCGGATCTGGAAATAAAACCCTACATAATGTCGTTTCGCGCTTAGGTGTAATAGAAGGCAACTCGGGCGATTTACGAACAGGTCTTCCAATTCAGTCAGTCCATGATGGTACAAAGTTCCAACACGATCCATTAAGACTAACCGTGATCCTAGAGGCCCCGGTGGAAGAGATTAATAATGTTTTGAAGAATAATGAGCTTGTGCGAAATCTCTTCGACAATGAATGGCTTTATATGTATGTCTTAGATGATGAAGGGAAAATCTCGCATAAATATCGAGGAAGCTTTCAGTGGGATATCGTATGACGCTGAGCAAAAGTTAGTTGTTAATTTTCCAAACTGCTAGCATTGTTCAGTGACGCAAACGGCAATTGGATATTTCAGTGTCATTTCTTTTTTAGTATTTGCAATTACTTTATTTAATGTTCGTTCCGCTATGAAGTATTGGCGAATCTACAAGAACGAAGTGCGGTGGATGTTTGTAGTTGTTTTCGCTTGTGTGATTCATTATTTACAATTTTTGATGGCGAACGCAAACGAATACATTATTACATTGTTTTTGTTAATTCAGGTAATAGTCCTTATGCTTTTGCGTAAACGCTATCGCAAAGTGGAAGTTTCTCAAGGGCAAGATAGAAATTTATTCTGGCAAACAATCGCAATTTCTTTGATAGTCCCGATTTTGCTCTCTATAGTTTTTTTCATTCCAGACATGAAAACTTCTGGCGAGGTTGAACGACATTCTCCTGTGCTGACACTTTATGTCTACTCGAATCATTATATTGATCATACGAATCATATTCACATGACGCGCTACATATCTGCAACTAATCAAGTCCCATATTTTTCGGAGCCTAAAGGACTTTTGATATCTGATTTTTTACACTATCCTCAGTTGGTGCATACAACACATTCCACAATTTATGATGGACTTCGCATCGGGAATGCTGTTGTAGGGCAACCTGTGTCAAATCTTTCGCTTTTATATTTTAGCTATCATTTGATTTTCTTTTTGATGTTAGGCATGTCTGCTGCATTGTTGTGGTACGTAGCCAAAAAACATATTAGACCGCGATTGGAGTACTTCAACTCTAAATTATTTTCCGCGATAACCGGAGTAGTTATTTGTGCGGCGGTTTTAGGTCCGTTGATGAGCTACGCACTTTATGGTTTTTTTACCCAAGCTGCTGCTGAACTCATAATTCTTCTTTCAGTTTTGGTTTTTCTCGAAAGAAACAGGGAAGTTGGATGTTATAAATGGTTTATTCCATTGGCATTATTGAATATCGCAATGGGCAATGTCTGGTGGGTCTTATTGATTCCACTATTTTTCGCAACTTCAGTGGCAGTTGTATTTACAAATGTTTCGAAGTCGAAGGCTAAATCTGTATTGATAAAAACCAGCCTTTTAACAATTACCTTTTTGTTAAGTGTAATACCAGCTTTTGTGATGGTGTTTATATCGGAAAAATCTATTCGGACACAGACTGTTCTGGATGGCCCCTATGAGCCAATTTCATTTAGATTAATGTTTTTAATTTATGCGATAGGTCTGGCTCTAATTCTTGGTCTTATGAAAGCTAAATACAACCGGGATATTTCACCAAGAAAAAACATCGTAAGTGCAGCTCGCACGTGGTTGATATTACCGATTGCCCTAAATGGTTTCGTCATCGCATACGTGATTTACCAACTTATCGAAATAGATGTCGTTAATTATTATGGGAACAAACTGATGTGGTCTTCAGTGTCTGTCACGATAATCGCGATTGCTTATTGTCTAGGCGAATTATTTGGAGAAAAACGAAAACTATGGAATTGGTCAAATCTGAAGATTATTCCAGTTATCGGAATAATTATGTTTTTTGTTGTTGCAAGTGCATCGACTTGGTATGTGGTGCATAAACAGCAGTTGATTCTTGCTGGCGTATTACCTCAAGAAAAACGACTTGCCGGACTAGTTAAGTTCTTAGAGCAAAACACGGGCGAAGAATTCTATGTAATTAACTCAGAGTTCAATTTTACAGAAGATTACATAGCTCAAAGGTTTGCTTATATTGTGCGTCCTACTTATGAAGAAAATAACTTGCTATTTCTCTCGCTGAATAATTATGGAAGTTCTCCTGAAAGATCCGAAATATTCACCACATTTTTGAAGCAGGATAGGGCTACATCAGTCGTTTCTCTACGGGGTTGTTTTCCGGTTGAAAATTTGGTTGAAAATGTCAATTCAGACATAGAGGTTTTCGAGATAACTGAGTCTGGAAAAGTTATAGCGTGTGATTAAAGCTATTCGAGTTTATCGGTAACTGGCGTCGGTGCCTCTACATCGCTCCAAAGATCAATCAGATCAAAATTTATGACTATGACTAATGCAACTACTAAAAACAAAACAGCAAAGCACGCCATCACGATTAAGAATGCTTTTAGGTTTTTTTTATTTTCAAAATCTTCGGGTTCAGGTCCGACATCATGTTTCGTAGGGAGATCATGAGTATATGAGTGAGAATCTTTATACGACATGATGTATCAGCCTCCGTTTCTAATATACTATCAGGGTGCAATATAATCGAATTCCCCATTCATGGGGCATGTTTCAAGACTATCGCAAGCGTAGCCGGATATTTATAGTATCTATCTTGTCTACGGCTGTTATTGTCGTTGCTAAATATCTCTTGAACATGTATCAGCTAGAACCAATTGGGTTTTCTGCTCTTTATTCAACGTTGATTGCTGGAGGATTTTTTGTAATCGGTTTTATTATGTCTGCAACTATTGCGGATTATAAAGAATCGGAAAAATTTCCATCAGAGTTTTGTGCAGTTGTTGAAAACATCTATGAGGATTCGCTAGGAATTTCACACAACTATCCAGATTTTGATATTGATAAATTTCGTCTTTGTTTGATAGACATTTTGAAGAGTACCAAAAAAGATCTTGTTGAAGCACAAAGAGTAGCTCGGCATGATGTTCATATGATCAGTGAATATTTTACAAAAATGGAAGATGCTGGGGTTCCTCCAAATTTCATTACAAAACTGAAACAGGAACAGGGAAACCTTATAAGGATGTTATTTCGTGCTTATTATATTCAAACTATTAAGTTCATTCCATCGGCTTCAGTACTAGCTAAATCTATAGTCGTTAGCTTGATCGGTCTTTTATTGCTAACAGATATTGATCCTCCGAGCTCTAGTATTTGGCTTACGGGAGTGATTTCATATTTGTTTATATATATGCTGATGTTGATTTCTGTAATTGGGACTCCTTTCCATGCAAGAGGAGCTACAAGAGATGACGTTAGCTTGTTCTTGTTCGATCGAGCGATAGAACATATGGAACGTGAAGCGGGTATTGAGGAATCGACCACCAAACCCTGAAATTGACGAAATGTCCAATATGACCTATATTGTATTGTTCTGTTATGGTCAAAGCTAACATTCCTATAGGTCATATTAGATATGGCATCCAAGAAAATGGATACGAAAACTTCACTGGTCAAGCGCTAGTTGATCAATTTGGTTTCTTATATCGCGAAAATGCGCTTGATGTTAAATTGCACTCTCAAGTGATAGCTGATCTTGATCGTGATCTAGCAGAACTATGTGAGCTATTGCGGTCGAAAGTTCCTCTTTATTATCATGTTCAGCTACGTTTTCCGCTTTGTACCTATACATTCAACTTGTTTGAAAAAGTGAATCAGTTGATAATAAATCGTATTGCCCCTGTATCTGAGTCATATCTCGATGGCTTTTTGTCAGAAAGACAAGTCGAGCAACTTCCTTATAGAGATAAATTATGTAATGGAAAAATATATCCCCTGTTTGATGTGAGACGATTAGGTGCAGAAGTACAGAAGATTACGCCTGCTGAGTTAGATACTGTAGATAAAGATATATTGACTTCCGAAATATATCGATTGTTTTTGCGAGTTTACAAAAACTCAATGCTTTTGATCAATCAGTTAGCTTCAAAAGAGGTCGGCGAAATGCTTATAGTATCCTATGAACCAGGGGCTCAGCTCAACGTTGCTGAGATTCCTGATGGACATGAGGTAGTTGGACACCATCATTATGATCACAACGAAAATGCTGTGACCCGTACTGTTGGGCTCTTGGGCGAAATGTGTTGTCATATAGGTACCCATGATGATAATTCTGTAAATGTTTTAAGAGCACCTGGTGATGAAGTAATCATGAACTATCTTGCTGAAGGTTTTGGGGCTAATCAGCCGTTTCATGATTTTGCTAACCAAACCGATACGCGAACTCTCTCACTTGTCATTGATGAACCGCCAAAAGAAGGCCTCGCTTTATTAAATAAACTTGGAATTTTCTCAAAAGACCAACGAGGAGTAAGTGCACTTCAGCTATGAGACGGATCTTCGCGACGTGCTTTTGTTGTATATGTCCAATAAATTATCGTCGTTAATGTAAAAAGTATTGCTGCTAGGCCATAAATTAAGTGACTTTTATTTGCTGTTAATGTGCTAGCTGAAGCATCTGGTTCTTTGGATACGGACGACACATCTGTAGCGTTCTTCGAAGCCAATTCGCCAATATTTTCGTTTTCTTCAACAATTGGGTTTATTGAGTTTTCGCTATTGGTCGAGATATCAATCTCGGTATTTTCAACTTGATAAATCCATCTTGTTAGGTTGTTGGTCTCGAGTTTGGCAATATCTCCTTCATTACCTAATGCATAGTAAAACTCTTCAATGGTTTTAGCTTCGGAATTCTCAATTTCTACATCTGGTAATTGAAATCCAAAAACGGTTGTCTTTTCAGAAACTAAAGTTTCGATCACCTTTAATGTTAGATTCACTTCAACAAACTCTTCAGGCTGTAGTTTTTGCCATTTCTTATCACTTGGATCTGTTGTGCAACCTAGCATCGTGAAATCACGATATTTGGGATCAAAGGAAGGATTAGGTTGTGTTTTAAGGACATGATTGACAGGGCAGTAGAAGTTAGGATCAATAGTTTTAATCTGAATGACTTCAAATTCAGGCGCAATTAGAAAGTAATTCATCGGAGAAGGAGAAATTGGATTAGAGCCGACATTTCTTATCCTAAAATCTAAAACAACCATAGATCCCGTAGAAAATGTCTTTGATTGTGTTGACGCTTCCATAGCGAGATCACTGTTAGTACTTGCCACAGCAGGGGATATGAGCCAAAGGGAAACTATCAAAGTAACGAAGACTAGAAAATACTTCTTCATTTATGAGTTATCGTAATGATAATAGGTGAAATTAAGTACTTTTTAGGCAAAAAAGGTATTGATGCGAAATGAATCTAGACATCATTTCTTCAAATTTTCCCTTTCTTTTTAGGTTTTAGCAAGGAAGTTCCAACAAATCCAGCAACAGTTCCAACTAATCCTATGCCGAAAAACATCAAAAGCATGGCGATTACTCGACCTTGCCATGTATAAGGCACAATTTCTCCATAGCCAACGGTAGTTGCAGTAACAGATGCCCACCATATTGCATCAAAAAAATTATCGACTCTTGGATTGACCTCGTATTCGTATGAGAAAAATGCTGTTGCTGCTGTTAATAAGACAGTAAAAGTCATTGATATTGCATAGATATATCTCGAACTTTCGTCAATGTTCTCGTCAGCAACAGCACCTAATTTTCCTAATCTGGATATGATTCTAACGATTCTCACTAGTCGAATAAGTCGTACCGATCTCAATGCTTGTGTAATTGAATTAGTCAAAGGAATTGAGGCTAAAAGCATGTACCATTCGCTTCGAAAATATTTCCTTTTACTTTCTGCACTTATCAATCCCAATACAAAATCGGTAAAAAAAACAAGTGCGATCAATAAATCAATTCTTGAAATGATCGAACTCGGGTCTTCGATTCGGGAAGTTGTAAATTCGAAAAAAAGTAAGCCAATGCTTATGATAGCCAAAAGGAGAAATATAAGTTCACTAGCTAGAGTTTCCCTGTATTTTTTATATCGTAAAAGTAACTGCACTCTATAGACTCTAAATTAAAACGAAACAAAAATCATTGATTATCGAAAATTTTGTGAAATGTTGTAGACCTAAAATCGTTTTTTGCGTATAAGGGTATGTAATCACGCACCAAGATTACTAAATATCGGAGCCGGCCATTTTTAAAGCGAGGCAGTTTCAACTTAGGTGGTTGGAGAATGGTCGGCCATGATATTGATTGACCGAGCAGTTACATATATCCAGGTCAAAGCTTTATCCGTGCTCTTTGTAGACCAAAAAATTCAGATTTCGTATTAATAAGTATGTTTGCAGGTTCGACATATATACATTCAATATTTCATGAGGTTCGTATGTCAAGTGAACGACAAAATCTACAATCAAACCTAAGGGTTGTAGAAGCTGTAGATGGTCGTTTTGCCTCTATTAGTGATATCAGAATTGAATATACTGAGAACTATCAAAAATATTTTGCTTATGCAAGAATTCTAACTCCATCTAAGATGAATGCTGAAGATTTAGTGCAGCAGGCATTTATTAATACTGTTGCACAGATCAAAAATGATAACGAAATCTTACTTGAAACTCTTCGCGCATATATTAAGAATGTGATCAGAAACCTATCGATTTCCAATCACCGAAAATACTCGATGCATCCTCGATTGAGATTGATCGAAAATCCCGAGCTCACTCCCGACGTAGTCCATGAAATGGATGAAGAGAAGAAGCGTGTAATAAATGCCTTGACTGAACTAAGTAATGCCCAGCGAACAATCATTGTGATGAATTACTTTGACGGTTTGAAAGTAGAAGAGATCGCGGAGCATTTAGGCATAAGTAAAAGTGCAGTTAAAACGCATCTGTTAAGAGGTCGTAAGCACCTGGGTAAATTGCTTGATAAGCATGTTGATATTGAGAAAGAAGCGTAGCTATGATGGACGAATTTAAGCATACAGAATTACTCAAAGATGCAGTTAAAGAATTACACGATAGGTCATTAGATGTTGTTTCAAGCAAAAGCAATAATGATTTTGATGATTTAATTATTGCGCGTCAAAATAAAAATCAACTGAAAATTGGTTCAAAAGTCTATAACAGATCTTCCTTAGCCGCGATTGCTGCATGCCTAGTACTTATTGTTGGCTTGGCCTTACCGATCATAATCTCCTCAACAATGAATGATGAAAACGACGTTGCTAGCGATAATCAAGATGTTACCCAGACAAGTGTGCCAGCTAAAAAAGAGGAATCCAGTCGAAATGAAGATTTGAAAAAAATAGAACAAGATGCGATAGAAAATGACAAGTCTACTGTAGGAGAAAAGCCAGCCTCAGATGAATTGAAATCCGAAAAGCCAACTTCTACTGAAAAGACCGTCACAACAACTACAGCAAAACCGACGACTACAACAACTATTGCGACAGGGCCTCCAAATTCACCAAATAACTTTCAAGTTGCTTCATATGGAAACAGCTCTGGTGATTGGCATATAGATTTTAGTTGGACAGCTTCATCTACTCCTGGAGTGAAGTATTGTGTCTATAAAGCTCCGCCTAATGGTCCTGGAGTCTCAGGTTGCTATTGGACAACTTCGACAAGTTTGAGAATAGATTTCGTAAATTGGGATACGACCACATACGATTTTCGATTGTTTACAAAAAATCCAGCCAATGGTCTTGTTTCTACTGAGAAGCAACTAACTTTTGGAATTCCTGCACCCTAGATTGATCGTTAAACATACTTATTTCCCCAGTTCAAGGTGTAATTTAAACTTGTTGTAACGAAAATTACTCGCATGCATGTATAGCTCAATGTGATACGAATCACATGACTTGAACTTGATCCAGTCATTAGGAAAACAAATAACCAGGAAGGCTGCCCATGTTTACTGCCCAACTTTTTAGAACCAAATTCGGTTCTTATTCCAAAAAATCTCGCATAGTGATTGCTAGTACTTTGATGCTTATTGTCACTAGTGCGACCTTTGCACATGCATTTATAAGCTTCAATTCATCGCTGATTAGGTTTTCAACAAATGAAAGCCGAAGCAATTCGAGCTCACTCGCTGGGAAGACCGTCAGTGGCAACATTTTTGTGTTTTCAAATAGAACAGATATCACAAGAATTCAATACTATTTGAACCCTCAAGGAAGCTTAGATTACAAATCACTAATAGGAGATAGAACACAAGCTCCATATGACATGGCAGGTAGTAATAAAGGAGTTCCGGTAGCATTCGATACGAGCTCTGCAAAATTAGGTTCAAACCTATTGGTATCTAAGATAACATTCAAAAAAGGTAATGTTCATCATGATTTTACTTGGTTCAATATCAAATCAGTTGATAAGCCAACAACTACTACTTCATCTACTACGACAACCACAAGTACAACTTCTACAACAACAACTACAACAACAGTTCCGAGTGGACATGGCGGACACGGCTCTGGCGGCGATGAGAACTGTATACCCGGACGACAAGGAATGCATGGTCCTTGCGTTGACGATAGCACGATACCAGCACCAGAAGTGGGTAGAGGATTCATACCGTTCCATATTTGGGGAATTCCGCAACCGGGAACTGGAGAGCCAGGTTCATTTAGAACCCGTTGCGAATTTTCGCACATGAATAACGACGACTCAATTTTGTATCCTAATCAACCCGGTCGTGCACACCTTCACGCATATTTTGGAAATACGCAATCAAATGCATTCACTACTCCGAATTCAATTTTGACTCAAGGAAATTCAACTTGTCACGGTGGCATATTGAATCGATCATCGTATTGGGTTCCCGCAATGGTTGATTCTAGAGATGGACGTGTAATCAGACCAAATGATGATCGTAGTATTTATCACGGAGACTTAGAGATATATTACAAACTCGGTTATCAAGGTGTAACGCATACTCAGGTTAGATCTTTTCCAAATGGATTAACGATGATTGCTGGAAATGCTGCAAATGCCACCACGGAAACACCTAATTCTAAGGTGTATTATCACTGCGAACCTGCCACGAACCAAAACGCTTATCGAAATGGTCCAACAATTCCAAATTGTCCTCGAGGCGACATAGTCGTAATGAGAATAAACTTTCCGCAATGTTGGGATGGAAGGAACCTTACATCTACCAATGGTCGATCCCATATGGCATACGGAACATGGGGAGTGGGCTGCCCTTCGTCTCATCCAGTAGGTCTACCAAATCTAGAGATGATCGTGCGATATCGAGTAAATACTCCGGATTCATCTACTTGGAGACTATCTAGCGATAACTATACCAACGGTCCAGGCGGATATTCTGGCCATGCTGATTACATATTTGCTTGGCCGAATAATGAGTTCCAAACAGTAGTTGACAACTGTTACCGGAGACATGTTGATTGCGGATATCAACTAGGCGATGGTCGACAGCCAGGACCAACAAGGTATGATCGACAGCACTAGGCAAACTGACTCCTGAAAGGGAAAAGATCCATGAGGCAAATGGATAGGGCAAGCGAGACGTGGAGCATTCCGCGTCTCGCTTTTATATTCCCTGGTAGAAGCAGTATTTGTATGGCGTGTAACGAAAAATTCATCCAAATAGGTATAAACATATGTGATAAGTCTTACGACATATAAATATGCAGCTTTTATGGGAAATATCGTGAGTTCACGTGATGATCAAAACGATACTCTTGCTGAAATAAGCACTTTCACTGCTTTTATAGGAGTGGAGGAGATCAACGATGAATATCAAAAAAATTATCCTAAATATATTGCCTATGCTCGAATACTTACCCCCTCAAAACAGCAAGCAGAGGATTTGGTACAACAAGCCTTTTCTAACATTATTCAGTTTTTAAATAAAGGAAATGAAATAAAAGCAGAGACAGTCGGAGCCTATATAAAGAGCACAATTCGAAATGTTTCAATAAGTCAGCACCGCAAGAATAACATCATGCCAAGTCTAAGGCTGATCGTGGAAAACGAAAAATCGCCAGATGAACTTCATGCTATTTCTGAACAGAGCAGAACGATTATTGGTTTGATATCCGAGTTGAGTCCTTCTCAAAAAGCAATTTTAGTTATGTATTATTACGATGGAATGAAAATTGAGGAAATAGCAAGAGACTTGAATCTCAGTTCAAATACAGTAAGTACTCATTTGAGGAGAGCTAAAAAGCAGTTAGAAAAAACTCTTTTATGTGATGCCGAATTTAATAGGGAGGTATCATGAGCGATCAACAAGATTTTGATTTAGATTCTGCTTTAAGGCAAAGTTTCTGCGAGCTTCATGATTCTACTTTAGACGAATACAGACAAAAAACTATTCCTAAACTCCAAGGAAAAAATGCTGATCTTTCATCGAGAAGTGTTTTCAACCAAAATCGATACCAGATTGTCGCAATAGCTGCATCGCTATTGCTGGTGATCGGCTTAGCGATATCGGTACTTATGTCATGGCAAGATGATTCTGGCACTAATACAGCCGATAGGGGTGAAGAAATATTAACAACAACTACTCTCAAAGAGAAGGATAACGACGAAAACACAGACGATTCGAACAAAACTCAGGACGATAACCAGTCAATTAGTGATGTTGACCAACGAGAAAAAGAACAAAATGACGCCAATGAAAACACGAGTAACGAGAAATCAAATGATAGTGAAACAAAATCTACATTGCCAAAGAATTCTCCAACAACCACAAAGCCAAACCAAACAACTACAACAACTTCGCCTACCGAAACTTTAGAGCCGATTACTAATTTTAGAGTTGTAGGATCAAGGGTTGACGGCGGAAATACCATTGTCACTGTAGCTTGGGATCAATATCCTCTATTGTGGACAACAACATTGTGTTTCTCAGTAAATAGTCCTAACTCCTGTACCCATAACCTTTCGCCGATAGCATGGTTTGAAAAAGAAATTTGGTTTGTAAATTCAAACACCGGACCACATACATTTACTATATATGCTTACGATAACAACGGAAACAAATCGCCGAAATCAACTTTGCAGTGGTCATTTTAATTCAACTAATCGTGTTGTTCTTTCATCTCTTTTTTGAACTCACTTGAGTCAATATCATCATGTTCGGCCGCCAAGCCTTTTCGTTCAAGTACGAAGATTAGAAAAGCTCCAGTTGCTGCGATCGAAATGCAGATTACAACTTCTAATACGGAATTAGGTAGTTGATTTACAAAAGTTTTATCGCTCAGTTCTTCTTGCCAAGGCCAGACACGCCTTAATGACCCAATCAATATTCCGACTATGGTGGCAATCACTGCGCTATGGTGAATTTTTAACAACCATGAAAGAACTCTCGAGAAAATACTTATTCCTACTAGGGCCCCAAAAGCAAACGTTAAGACTTCGAGAATTTTTCGATCAGTAACAGCGTCGATCAGAGCTTTATATTGGCCAAGAATAACCAATATAAGTGAACCTGAAATTCCAGGCAATATCATTGCTGTTATTGCAATCATTCCCGAACCAAAAAGAACAAGGGGAGTGGATTGTGTATCTAAAACAGGAAGTCCTAATATCATGTACGTGACTATAAAACCCACAAACAGTAATGCGAATCTGCGAATATTCCATCCATCGACTCTCTTAGAAACAATATAAGCAGAACATAAAACCAGTCCAAAGAACAGCGACCATACATAAGTAGCGTGGTTTTCTAGAAGATATCGGACTAGAAAAATCAGAGAAAAAATGGCGCTAAACATTCCAGTAGTTACTGGAACTAAAAACTTAAAAGGAATCGTTTTAAAAGCTTCAGTAAATTTCTTTTGAAGTATCAAACGGGGAACTTTGCCAGTAAATGTTTTGATGCTGAATAGTAATTCATCATATATCCCCATCAAAAAAGCAATAGTTCCACCTGAAACACCCGGGACAAGATCTGCCATTCCCATACCAAACCCAGTAAAGAAAAGTCGAACCTTCTTATTGTTGCTCTGCTTAGTCATGTACGATATTCTACAGCCGATATCAGCAATTCCTCGCCACTATTGCTGTTTTATAAGCATAAAGTGCGATAATAGAAGTTCATGAAAAACAATGAAGATCCGCATCAAGAGCTTAAAAATATCGCAGGTACTCGAGCAAAAAAAGCAATCGCCCAATTAGACTCGGCGACTGAAGCTTATAGTGCAGGGCGCTTTGCGGAAGCTTTAAGGACGATAAAGCCGTTACACGAAAGATATCCGCAAGCATTAGCAGTTAAAGAACTCTATGGTCTGAGTCTTTATTCGAGCGGTAAATACGATCTTGCGCTCAAAATATTGGAAGAATTTACGGAATTATCTTCAAGTTATGATCAATATCCTGTAATTATGGATTGTTATCGATATCGCAAAGACTACGATAAAGTTGATGAACTTTGGAATGAATTGGGGTCTGTTTCGCCGTCTGGGGAAGTAACTGCAGAAGGCCGTATAGTCCATTCGCAATCTTTAGCTGAACGTGGCATGATTTCAGAGGCACTTAAGCATTTACGCAAAAAAGTGAAACCTCTCTCTAGACCTGCTTTTCATCATCTGAGGTTATGGTACTGCCTCGCTGACTTAGAAGAACGTGCGGGCAATATTGTCGTTGCTCGACAGTGGTTCGACAGAGTTAAAAAGTTCGATCCAGACTTTGCCGACGTTGAATATAGAATAAAACAACTTAATTGATTGTCACACTATCTCAACAATACCCATCTATACTGAACGACATGAAAACTAGGTTCAGTTCACTTGCATTAGTTTGTGTTTTAATTACAGTTTCGTTATTCATTTCTGCGTGTTCATCTGAATCGAAACCAACGAAAGAGGAATTGTCTAGCAGTTTTTATGAGCTTTTCATAAAACAAGATCCATTTGCTGGACTCGGTGATGAAAATGTTAGAAATTTTTCGAATTGTCTTGCTGAAGAAGTATATGACGATTCTTCAGCGAAACAATTAAACGCATTTGTAAATGCGGATTCCGTAGATGTCATAGATAATGAAGAGATTTTCGATAAAGAAGCAGATGAACGATTTGGACAGGCTTTTGAAACCTGCCAAGGTCAACTAAATGCTGAATTGATTCCTCAATCTAATTCGAGCTTTACGCAATAGTTACTTCGTCATCTAAGTAAACATCTTGTATTGCATTTAAAAGCTCTACACCTTCAGCAAATGGCTTTTGAAAAGCCTTTCTTCCAGCAATCAATCCAGAACCACCTGCGCGTTTATTGATGATCGCAGTAATTACACTTTGTTCAAAATCATTTTCTCCTGAAGGTCCGCCACTATTGATCAGTGGAATCCTACCCATATAGCAATTTGCTAGTTGATATCTTGTCTGGTCAATAGGGTTATCAGTCATTAGATCTGTATATACACGTGGATCAGTTTGTTTAGTTCCAACTGCATTGAAACCATCTGCGGCGGTCTCTGGCATTTTCTGTTTAATAATGTCAGCATGAATTGTTACACCTAAGTGGTTTGCTTGTCCGGTTAGATCGGCAGCAGTGTGATAATCAGCTTTTGTGTTTTTGAAGGCATTGTTTCGGGTATAACACCACAAAATAGTTGCAAGTCCTCGCTCATGCGCGTAAGCAAAAGCTTGCGATACTTCTTGAATCTGTCTGGAAGATTCAGGCGCACCGAAATAAACGGTAGCTCCAACCGCAGCTGCTCCCATGTCGACGGCTTGATCGATAGTCCCAAACATGATTTGATCGTAAGTTGCTGGGACTGACATCATCTCATTGTGATTTATCTTCACAACAAAAGGAATCTTGTGGGCATATTTTCGAGCGACTGAACCAAGCACTCCATATGTCGATGCAACGGCACTGCAGCCACCTTCAATCGCTAATTCTACAATTTTTGCGGGATCGAAAAAAACTGGATTTTTCGCAAAAGATTTACCTGCGCTGTGTTCAATTCCTTGATCTACCGGCAAAATTGAGATGTATCCTGTATTGGCTAAACGACCAGAATTGTAAATCGAGCTTAGATTTCTTAAAACAGGTATTGATCGATCCGTTTGAGAATAGACATTGTCGATAACGTGTTCAGAAGGAAGGTGGAGATTTGCAGCTGGAATTTTCTCACATTTATGAGTCAATAGACTTTCATTAGCTTTATATACGTCTTGAACCTTCATTACTGCTCCTGTTCTTAGGTGCTTTACCTTTGTGATTAGTATAGTTTGGAATATGTCCAGGATTCGGCTCGATAAACTCTTAGTCAAAAGAAAATTTGCTGAAGATATTGATTTAGCTAGAGAGCTGCTCAATGCCAACACAGTTTTGGTGAATGGTGCATTGCAAACAAACGCAGCAAGCCTTGTCGAGCTTGGAGATTCAATTGAATTGGTAGGCCCAAAACCGCAGTTTGTTTCAAGAGCTGGATTTAAACTTCAAGCAGCTCTAGAAGAATTCCAAATCGATTTAAAAGGAAAAAGATGCCTTGATATTGGTGCTTCTACTGGTGGATTTACAGACTGTATGTTGCAACACGGTGCATCTAATGTACTCGCTGTCGACGTTGGCAAAGGGCAGCTTGATGACAAAATTCGTCATAATCCAAATGTAATAGTTATGGAGAAATTCAATGCTTCAGATCTGACTTTGGATCATATTGGAGATCAATGTGATTTCGCAGCTATTGATGTTTCATTTACTTCAGTATTAAGGGTAATAGAGCCAGTAATTAGTGTTCTTAAATCAATCAACATTGTCGTTTTGATTAAACCTCAATTTGAGCTCCCATCTAAATTTGTAGACTTTAAAGGAATCGTAAATGATAGCTCGGCTCACAAAAAGTGCATTGAGGATCTATCGCAAAAGCTTGCTACGATAGCAAAAATCACGAATATAATACCTTCACCCATTTTAGGTGGAAAAGGAAATATTGAATTCCTAGCACGATTAAGCCAGATGGAAACTTCTGATGTTGGTATCTCTACATCTAGAATAGATGAAGTCGTTGAAATGGCTCATCAACTAAGGAAATAAGCAGTGATCTCATCAATATACCTATCCATTAATTACGAAAAGTCGCAAAAAGACTTGGTCGCTCAACGGGTCATCGATGAGGCTGAATCTCGATCAATATTAGTGACTAAAAACCCGAAAGATGCTGAAGCGATAATATCAATTGGGGGAGACGGAACATTTTTATTTTCGAGTCATCAAGCTTTGGAATATGAAAAAATCGTGACCGGTATTAATTTGGGTAGATATGGATTTTTGCCAAGTTTTGGTGAAAACGAGATCAAGGAAATGTTTGATGCCCTGAGTACTGATGAATTTATTTCGGAGAAATCACTATTGAAAGTCTCAACGCAAGGAAACGAGACGACTGTAATCAACGAAGTTGTTATTGAAAGATCCAGATCTGACCGTGCTGTCAGACTCGAGGTTAAAGTATTTGATGAAGAAAATGATGATATCGCTGACGTGTTCGTCGCAGACGGAATAATTGTCGCGACACCAACAGGCTCGACCGCTTATTCCTCCAGCGCCGGAGGTCCGGTGCTTGTCGATTCAACGAATTCTATGGTGTTGAATTTTGTTGCCTTACACCACCCCAAAATTCCACCAATAGTATTAGGAAGAGACAAAAAAATCCTTATACGCAATCAGGAGGAAGCAATCTTGGCTTGCGATGGAAAATGTTTATTGGAATTAGATCAAGGATCAGAAGTATTGGTTTCCTTTTCAAGTAAAAAACTGAAGGTATGTGAGAACCATCCAAGCATTTTGAAACGATTATTGGATAAAAGTTAGAACGGACATATATCGATGACATGCATGACTAAACGTTTCGTGAGAGAATAACCGATCATGAAACTTGTTGCTGATATTAAATGCGGAAAACGCACCAAAGATCTTGCCAAGATCATAGAAAGTGGAGCAGTAGCAGTAATCGCACATGAGGATTTAGATCGTGTCGCTGCAGAAAGCCTTGTCGAAGCTAAAGTTGCAGGAGTAATAAATACAAAACCGTCAACCACAATGAGGTATCCCAACGGCGGTCCGAGAGTTTTACTTAAAGCAAATATCCCGTTAGTGGATTGCACTCAAGAAGATTTAGATCAATTGGAAGAATATCAACAGGTCGAGGTTGATGTAGAGAATAAGTCAGTAGTATTCAAGAATAATGAAGACAAAAAAAGCACAGATGCATTTTTCTGGAGTGACCAGGAACTTGATGCGGCTATGGAAGCTTCAAGAGAAAATATCGGCACAGAGCTCAAACGATTTTCTCATAATACCCTCGAATATATAGAGAAAGAGGCAGATGAGTTTTTTGCTCCATTAGAGGTTCCAGATTTAAAAACTCAATTCAAAGGACGACATTGCTTAGTTGTTGTTAGAGGCCACGATTATAAGAAAGACCTAAAAGCATTAAAGCCATACATTAAAGAATATCAACCCGTTATCATTGCAGTTGATGGTGGGGCAGATGCGCTATTGGAAGTTGGTTTAAAAGCTGACATCATCATTGGTGATTTTGATTCAGTGACTGAAAAAGCTCTTGATGGCCCTGAACTTGTGCATCACGTTCATAGAGACGGCAGAGCTCCAGGAAAAGAAGAGCTCGAGGCTTTTGGAAGGCCGTATAAAGAGTTTGTCTCTAATGGCATGAGTGAAGATGTTGCGATGTTGATGGCCTACGAAGCAGGTGCGACTCTAATTGTTGCAGTTGGAACTCATGGAACAATGGTCGAGCTTTTGGACAAAGGTAGAAAAGGGATGGCCTCTACTTTCTTGACGCGAATAAGGCTAGGGCCGGTTTTAGTCGACGCCAAGGGAGTAAATCAGTTGTATGAAGGACGCGTCAGGAAACGCGATCTAGCATTACTATTCATTTCAGCATTAATAGTGATAATTATCATGGTGGTAGTTTCTGAACCGCTAAGAGTTTTCCTAAGTGGATTAAGATTAGTTCTTCGCGATATGTACTATAGCTTTACGGATTGGTTTACATGATTAATTTTAGATTTCACTTAATATCTTTAGTCGCAGTTTTTCTTGCTTTGGCAATCGGAATATTGGTTGGAACTACTGTTTTGGATAGAGCAATAGTTGACACTTTACGAAACCAAATTGAGGTTGCTGAAAACAATTCGATCCAACGGCGAATCGAAAATGATCGACTGACAGATGAATTGAATCAACAAAACTCTCAAAGCGTTTCTCTAGCAGGACACGCTGTAAGAGGTTATCTAAGTGGTCAAAATATTTATGTTTTTACGATCGGTAATGTTTCAGATACTGCGAGAGTAGAAATTTTGGAACTCGCGAGTGTCGCAGATGCAAGAAAAAGTGGTGTAATCAGATTTCAGAATGAATTCATAACTGAAGAAAAGAATCAAATTGCTGAAGAAATTACAGCTCTCGAAAATGTTCCAGTTGTAGCTGGAGAGGAAGATGCAGATAAACAAATCATCAAAACATTGAAGTTTAGTTTGAATATCATTGCAGGAGCACCAAATGAATTACCAATTGATGCCAATGCAGTTGTTCAAAATCTTGCCAACAATAATGTCTTTACCTTCGAAGAACGCATCGAACCTACAGAGCCAATACTGCCGACGTCGTTTATTGTTTTGATTGAGAGAAGTATTTTTGAAGATGAGTTAGCAGTTGACTTCATTCAATCCTTATTTGCCGACTATCCAATGACTATTGGATTAGAGGGCAACTTAGATAGCAAAGTTTCACGCAATCGTGCAATTGATCTTATAGGTGATCAAAAAGATCAGATTTCTGTTGTCGATAATATAGAAACACCTAATGGTAGAACCTCGCTAATCATCGCACATGCTCAAAATATAGCCGGTCAAAGGCAAATATTTGGTGTAAGCGATAGGGCTCAATCTCCAGCACCTATTTTGCTTGGTCAATGACGTACAGAAAATCTTTCACTTCAATGGCGATTGCAACAATCGCCTCAAGGATATTGGGTTTTGCGCGCATAATGGTTATAGCCGCAGTGCTGGGCACAACCGCATTAGGAAACACTTTTCAATCAACAAACTCAATATCAAATATTCTCTTCGATCTATTAGCTGCTGGAGCGCTTTCTGCGGCGCTGGTTCCATCTTTGGTCAAGGCGATGAATAGAAACAAAGATGAATTGGACCAGCTTGTCGGATCATTGCTTAGTGTTTCAATTTTGATCTTGGGCGTATTTACGATTATCTCGCTGTTTTTCGCAAGAGATATTGCCGAAATAATATTCGCAAGATCGCCTATTGAAACAAGGGAACAACAAATTGAGACAGGAACAATCCTACTTTGGTTTTTCCTGCCTCAAATCATGCTTTACGGGATTGGAGCTATTTCCCTCGCAGTCTTAACAGCAAAGAAAAAGTTCGTAACGACCGCGTTGGCACCAATAGGTTCGAGCGTGGTGATTATTATCAGTCTCGGTATTTTTTGGCTGACAACCAGATCAGCCTCTGTTGAACTTTCTACAGGATCAATCATTATATTAGGTGTAGCTGGAACAGCAGCGTGTTTAGTTTTCATCGCAATACCATTTGTAGCTGCAATGAGGTCCAATGTGAGGATGCTTCCCAGTATGAATTTGAAATCTGGATTTGCAACACTCTCAGAGTCAGCATGGGCTATTGCGATACAAGCATCTGCGGCGATTGTTTTAGGTGCGGCAATATTGATCGGAAATGAAATCAATGGGGCAGTAGTTGCCTATCAATTAGCATTTGTGTTTTTCTTAGCTCCCTATGGCGTGATATCGCAAAGTTTCTCGACCGTGTTGCTTCCCGATTTGTCAAGTACTTCGGAACTAGAAACTCAAAACAATGATTTTAAGGACCTCGTTGGCTTGATGATGAAATACACATATAGACCAATGGTAATAGCGTCTGGATTATTAATTGCGATCGCCTTTCCTTTGATGAGAATAGTGACTCATGGAAGAGCGCAAGAAGGAATTGAATTAGTCGAAATTTCATTCATTATGCTTATCGCGGGATTATTGCCATATAGTATTTTTCAGGCAACTTCTCGTGTGTTTTTTGCAAAAGGAAATATCAGACTGCCTGCCCTGTCGGTTTTTGCAATAAGCTTATTAGTTGCTGTTCTAAGTCTATTGATTTCTAAAGAAGTATCAGGTAATTCTATTGTCTACATCATGGGATTATCTCACAGTTCAACATACCTTTTATCCGCGGTGTTCTTAATTGCAATGTTGCTGAAAGAAAAATATCGAGTCCTGCCAGACAAAACATCTACGTTGATAATTGCATTAAGTGTCTTTTATGCTCTAGGAGGACTAGCTCTATCTCATCGGTTTGATTTTGCTTCTTTCACATTCTCGGTATTGTACATTTTGGTATTTCTTGCAGCCACAATATTTCTTATCGGATTAATGATGCCAAAGAGACATCTAAAACAGCTAAAAGCGATAGTATTAAATAAAAGCATTGCAGGTGTGAAGTGATCGAGATAAATTTTCAATTAGTTATTGTGTACTTACGTCTTGGTGTAGTTTCGAGCTTAATCTCTTATGTTTTTCTTAAAAATCTTATCAATGAAGAACAGCTGTTGAGGTCGAACTATGCAGATAAAAAAATAGCATGCATAGGTGGTTTAGTTCCGCTAACAGCTTTGTTTATAGCTCAAGCTGTAGATTCATTGTTCTCTGAAACACAATCTCGTACTGATTTTGCACAGACAGCTTTAGTAGTCACACTGGGATATGCCTTTATTGGATTACTAGATGATCTGGCTGGCTCGAAATCATCACAAGGTTTCAAAGGTCATATTAAATCGCTTTTGAAGGGCCAATTGACGACCGGAGCACTCAAGTTATTTGGAGGTCCGATAATTGCTTTCTTCGCTTTTTCGGGAGGAATTGAATCGCGGGGATTTCTTCCAGTTATTATCGATTCTTTGACAGTGGCAATAATTGCAAATACATTTAATTTGTTGGATCTTGCTCCTGGGCGATCTTCAAAATATATGTTGATTTTTGCGGTATCAACATTCTTCTTAAATGTTAATAGAGATTTTCTAATTGTGATTATCGGAGTCTTGATAGTAACAATGCTTTTAGATCTTCGAGAAAAATTTATGTTAGGAGATGTCGGGGCAAACCTATTTGGAGCTTTGCTCGGTTTTTACTTAGTGTCGGAAATTTCAGATGAAACAACCCTGATCGTATTTTTTGTATTCGTAGCATTAAATCTAGTTTCAGAGTTCATTTCATTTTCAAAGATCATAAATTCTATTTGGCCTCTAAGATTTTTTGATGAAATAGGACAATTGCAGGCGCGTAGAGACTTTAATTGGGAAAAACGCCAAAAATCATAAATTATTGTTTGAAAAACAACTTCCAAGCTAGAACTTAATCTAACTTTCATGATATGATGTTATCCCGTGACGAAACACATATTTGTAACTGGCGGTGTAGCATCAAGTCTCGGGAAAGGCCTTACGGCAGCTTCTTTAGGACGATTGCTTAAATCTCGCGGACTTCGAGTCAAACTTCAAAAACTTGACCCCTATATCAATGTCGATCCAGGAACGATGAATCCTTTTCAACACGGTGAGGTATTTGTTACAGATGATGGTGGAGAAACTGATCTTGATTTGGGTCACTATGAACGCTTCGTAAATGTGACACTGAATAAATCTTCAAATGCAACGACAGGTTCAATTTATCAAACAGTTTTAGCAAAAGAACGACGTGGTGAATACTTAGGAGAAACTGTACAAGTTATTCCTCATATTACTGATGAAATTAAATCCCGAATCAAAGTATTAGCATCTGATGATGTAGACGTTGTTATCACTGAAGTTGGTGGTACCGTAGGAGACATTGAGATCCTTCCATTTTTAGAAGCAATTCGTCAGTTTAGAAAAGATGTCGGTAGAGAAAATGTTTTCTATATTCACGTGACATTGATACCTTTCATCGGTCCATCTCATGAATTAAAAACGAAACCGACACAACATAGCGTCACCGAGTTAAGAAGTAGAGGTATTGTTCCGGATGTAATAGTTTGCAGAAGTGATAGAGAAATCTCGGACCATTTAAAAGAAAAGATCTCTCAGCAATGTGATGTTCCAGTAGAAGGTGTGATTGCTGCAGTAGATGCACAAAGTCTTTACGATATTCCATTAGTTCTTCATGAAGAAGGCTTAGATGATTATGTATGCGAGATGCTTCATTTATCTTCAACTGAGCCAGATCTTGAACCTTGGAAATCCTTAGTTAAAAGAGTTAATAATGCAACTGCCCCTATAACAATTGGACTGATTGGAAAGTATGTTGATTTACCTGATGCATACTTGTCAGTCGTTGAATCGCTTAAGCATGGTGGATTCGCCTGCGGTGCGGACGTACAAATTAAATGGATTGCATCCGACGATGCAGATGGTTTGCTTACTAAAGAGGCTCTTAAGGATTGTGATGGTGTAGTAATTCCAGGTGGGTTTGGTTTTAGAGGTATCGAGGGCAAAGTCGCAGCGACGACGTTTGCACGAGATAACAATATTCCATTCCTTGGCATTTGTTTAGGAATGCAATGTGCTGTAATTGCACAAGCTCGCGATAAGTGTGCTTTAGAAAATGCGAACTCCTCAGAGTTTGATTCAGATACTCCACATCCAGTAATTGACTTAATGCATCATCAAAGAGACGTCGTCGATATGGGTGCAACCATGCGGCTAGGTAGCTATCCAGCGAAGCTTCAAGAAAATACGTTGGCATATGAACTCTACGGAGAAAAACTAATTTATGAACGACATCGGCATCGTTACGAGGTCAACAATAAATATCGACAAGCCCTACAAGACTCTGGGCTAGTTATTTCTGGTACTTCACCAGATGGTGAACTTGTTGAATTCGTAGAGCTTCCAAAAAGCGTTCATCCTTATTTCATAGCTACCCAGGCTCACCCTGAATTCAAATCACGTCCCGATGAACCCCATCCGTTGTTTGCAGGATTAGTGGCCGCAGCTAAAGAAAAGCGATATTCCCAACAAACTATAGATCTACAAAAGATGGCAATTTCATAATTCAGCATTAGAATCAACACTATATGTCCATTACCTATAATGACGCGATAGAAGAATTCTTAGTCTATTGTTCAAGTGTTAAAGGTTTTTCAGCAAATACCTTGGCGGCATATCGTAGCGATCTTTATAGGTCTCGCAAATTTCTCAATGGGCGAGATATCGATAAAATCCAGCTAACCGACATTACGAAATTTACGGATTCTAAAGAAGAAAAATCTAGAAGCAAAGCATCTAGAGCTCGCTGTGTATCTACGCTAAGAAGTTTTTTTGCTTTTTGTGAAAGAGAGCTTTCTGAAGAGGTAGTAGATATTAGAGACTTATCGATACCTAAAATACCAGTTGGAGCCGCAAAAGCATTAGACGAAGAGTCCATTGAATTGATTCTTGCAAACTTTACGCAAGACGATGCTTCACAAAGAGACTTAGCTATTTGTGAAACTCTTTATTCGACTGGAATTCGTATCAGTGAGTTACAAGGATTAGATACAAACGATATTGATTATGAACAACGTTTGATTAGAGTATTAGGTAAGGGGATGAAGGAAAGAGTTGTGCCAATAGGAACAAAAGCTCTAAGGGCGATTAGACATTATCACTTTGAAATTCGACCCAATTTCACCGAAAAAAGGAAAGGCGCATCTACGAATGCTCTGTTCTTATCGCTAAGAGGGGGCAGACTTACAAGACAAGCAATCTATGACATCGTTATTAAGGCAGCAAAAAAAGTAGGGTTAGAAAAAAAAGTCACACCTCATGTATTTAGACATTCGTATGCGACACATTTGCTCCAACATGGAGCTGACATTAGAGTCGTTCAAGAGCTACTTGGCCATGCATCGCTGGCGACTACACAACGTTACACTGCTGTTGAAATACAGCGACTGCAAAAACTCTACGATAGGGCTCATCCTAGATCTAAGGCTAGAATATCTCATTAGAAATGAGCGCAACAAATACTATAAAACATCGGTTTAAAAGGATCTATCAATCATATTTTCCTAAAGCTTTAAGCGAACAAGAACATTTGCTAATTCAAAGCATCACGAATCCGAAGTTGGTAGATCTATATTATGAACAGCCTTTGAGTGATCAAAGGCATGGTATTTTGGTCTTTGAAAAAGCGCGCAATCTCTTCAAAGATGTCAGTTCAGCACCTGATATAGAAGAATTGTTAATTGCTAGTTGTTTTCATGATGTTGCGAAAAAGAATTCTTTTAACAGCACGACTTTAAGGATTATCGCTGCTTCTATAACTGATTTTGTGCCACGAAAAACGGTCGATGAATTTCAACACTCGAAGTTTAGATTTTTGAGAGAAACATGGATTTATGCCAATCACTCTGAGCTTTCTTACGATATCATAGAGCCTCTGTTCGACTCAGATTTTGTCAAGTATGCCACTTTGTTTCATCACCATATAGATGAAAGCGTGAAAATTCCAGATTCATTGCGCAAAAATATTGAAATCTTCATCCAAGCCGACACTTTATAGTCCGCACAAGTCTCTATTTAGGCTAGAATAAATGGCTTCATGAGTTACCAAATTGCCACGGATGTCTATCAAGGACCTTTTGATCTACTGCTTCAGATGACGATGTCAGACGAAGTTGATATTTGGGACTTGCAAATCAGTGCGATTATCGAAGCGTTTATACGTGAGAGCGAATCTCTCCAGGAATCGAATATTGATCTAGAAGTTTCAACTGAGTTTCTCCTTATTGCTTCGACTCTTATTGAAATTAAAGTAAAACGTTTAATGCCAAAACCCGAAGTCGTTGATTTAGATGAAGAACTTTTGGCGTTCGAACATCGAGATCTATTGCTAGCAAGACTTTACGAGTGTAAGACTTTTAAGGAAGTTTCTCAGATTTTTGTGTCAATGATCGAAAATGCTGCTCTAGTTTTTCCTCGGAAAATGTCTGTAGAAGAACCGTTCTCCTCGCTTGCGCCTGATCCATTATCGAACACACCTTTAGATCGTTTCAAAAAAGCGTACATCAAAGTATTTACCGCACCTGTCAAAGAAGAAGTTTCTGTCGTTCACCTTCATGAAAACGTGATCTCTGTAAAAGAAGCTGTCCAAGATATACTCTTACGACTAGACGTTGGATCAAGGCGTTCGTTTAAAGAATTAATGTTGCATGCTCCTTCAAAAATGCATATTGTTGTCAATTTCCTTGCGATTTTAGAGCTTTATAAACAAGGATATATTGAAATTGATCAACCTGAAAATCTCGGAGATTTGGAAGTTGTTTTATTGCAAGAAAAGCAGGGCGAAGAAATAGATGTTAACGCTGACGATTGGGGAGAGATTGACCTCGAGGAAAATATAGGAAGTTAAAATGGAAAACCAAAACCTTAGAATGTCGATAGAAGCAATATTGATGGCTACTCAAGAACCGGTAGGCTCTGACGATATAGCTCGAGTTTGTGAAGTTGAAGAAGAGTCGGTTTTAAATGAAATCGAGGAACTGAACCAGTCATATATGGAGTCGGGCAATGGATTTCGGATATCTAAAATGCCTTCGGGGTATCGATATGTAACAGCTGAAGAATGTTACGAGATTGTTGCGAAATTCATAACAGAACCGATAAATTCAAAACTTTCCGCTTCAGCAATGGAAACGTTAGCAGTGATTGCATACAAGCAGCCAGTAAGTCGAGGCCAAATTGCCTCGATTAGAGGTGTGAATGTTGATAGTGTCATAAAAACTCTTGAATCAAAAGACTATATTCAAGAAATAGGTAGAGATTCAGGTCCTGGACAGGCAATACTTTACGGAACAACAGAATCATTTTTGGAACGACTTGGGATCAACAAAATAGAAGATCTCCCATCATTGGCAGATTTTACTCCTGATCCGGAATTGATGGAACAATTTGAAAAATCTTTACTTGGCGAAACTGCATCATAGAAACTATGGAGCTTGATAATCCAAAGGTAAGGATTCAGAAACTATTAGCCAATGCGGGGCTAGGCTCTAGGCGAACTATTGAACAATATATAGTCGATGGTCGAATTTCAATAAATGGTCATGTAGCTACACTTGGGGATAAGGCAAATAGCGAAGATCAAATTCTGTTTGATGGCGAACAAGTCAAATTTGGTGGCGAAACAAAATGGTTTTTGTTAAACAAGCCTTTGGGTGTTGTCTCGAGCGTGAGCGATGAAAAATCGAGAACTTGTGTTGTCGATTTAATTGATACCGATTTGAGAATTTACCCTGTTGGGAGGTTGGACATTAATACAACCGGATTACTCATTTTGACTAACGATGGTGAATTAACCCATAAGCTTACTCATCCAAGTTTTAGTGTTGATAAGAAATATGTTGTACAAATTACGGGAAATCTCGACGACGATAGCCTTACTCGCCTAAGAAATGGTATCGAATTAGAAGACGGCGTGACATCACCTGCACAAGTAAAAGTAGTAGCAACGTCTGCAAACACTCAAGTGCTGGAAATAGTTATTCACGAAGGACGAAATAGACAAATACGCCGAATGATCGAAGCCATAGGGTCTAGAGTCGAAACTCTTCATAGATCAAAAATAGGTCCGATAGAAGATAAAAGCTTAAAATTAGGACAGTATAGGGAATTAACATTAGACGAAGTCCATTCACTTTATGCCCAAGTAAAAAGTGGCGAATGAACTCATGATTTCAACTAACCTTATCTCATGACATTATTAGCCATACGCGGAGCAAATACAGCTACTGAAAATACAAAAGATGCAATAACCAAAGCCACTCAAGAATTGGTGCGCGAAGTTATGGAACAAAACTCCATATCTTCCCAAAATGTCGTGAGTATTTTATTTACGGCTACTGCAGATCTTAATGCCGAATTTCCAGCAACCGCCGCCCGTGCTTTGGGTCTTGATGATGTACCGCTAATGTGTGCGCAAGAAATTAATGTACCTGGCTCTATGCCTAGATGTATTCGTTTAATGATGTATGTTGATGTGCCAAAGTCAAAAGCTCAAATTCAACATATTTTTCTTGGCGATGCGAAAAGTCTTAGGAAAGATATATCTCAGACGGATCAAAAATGAAAATAGGAATAATTGGATTAGGTCTCATCGGTGGGTCGATTGCACTCTCGGCATCTAACGCTGGACATAATGTTTTTGGTTTTGATGTCGAAAAATCTTCGATGGAAAGGGCATTAGAGTTAGGCGCGATCGAAGCAAAATCGACAATAAAAAATATGCGAGATGAATGTGATCTTGTTGTTGTTTGCGTTCCTGCTAGAAAAGCATTTGAAGTTATAAAGGAAGCTCTTATCGGAAATGCGGTTGTTACCGATGTAAGTTCCACTAAAGCAAATATTTGTCAACTAGTTAATGAACTAGATAAGAAATACAGCGAACGTTTTATCGGTGGTCATCCAATGGCAGGTTCAGAACAGTCTGGTATTGATTCAGCTAGGGGAGATCTTTTTGAGAATAAGATGTGGATACTAGTTCCGCCGGCAAGTAGTTCTTTGACGAATATCAAGACAGTGGAAGAATTTGTCAGTTCTTTAAGTGCTGAACATTGTGTACTGGACCCTGATCAACATGATCAATTAGTTGCTTATATTAGTCATCTCCCTCAGTTAGCGTCGTCAGCGTTAATGGATATCGCGGCAGACAAAAGTGTCGATAATGAAATCCTGTTACGACTTGCAGGTGGTGGATTTAGAGACATGACTCGAATTGCTGCGAGTAATATTGCAATGTGGCTAGATATCGTTCAAGAGAATAAATCGAAGCTGCTTAAAGCTATTGATGATTATTTACTCACCTTGAATTCACTTCGATATGATGTCGAAAACGATAACATCGATAAAATAAAAGAGCTTTTTATCCGTGCTTCTACTGCGAGGTCAAGTCTTCCTGAAGCAGCAAGAAGATTAGAGAATCTTTCTGAAATTTTAGTTCCAGTTCCTGACGTACCAGGCGTGCTGACGACTATTACATCAATGGCGAGCGACATTAATATCTACGACATTAAGATTGTACATGCGCTTGAACAAGACAGAGGTGTCCTCTCTCTAGTTGTTGATCCAAAGGTTGCAACCGATTTCGCCGCAAAGTTAACTGAAGCCGGTTTTGAAACTAAAATTGTTGATCTAAGAAATGAGTAGAGTTGCAAACTATAGAAGAATATCAACTCCCTAATGATTCGATTATCGCTATTGACGGTACTAGCGGATCTGGTAAGTCTACAATTGCGAAAGCCGTTGCGAAAATATTGAATATGGATTATTTAGAGACAGGATCATTGTATCGTTCACTTACTTTAAAGTGTTTAGAGTCTGGCGTGGATGTAAATGACGAGTCGCAAATTCTAAAGTTATTTGATGATTTTGATTTTTCTTTCGATAGCTTTCCTGTTCTAAATGGGAAGGATGTTTCTCAAGATATAAAAAAACATGAGATCGTTCTAAATGTTTCACAGGTTTCTGTTCACCCAAAAGTTAGAGAGCATCTAACTCAAATTATTAGACATTGGATAATGGAACACAATGGAGGAATAATTGAAGGTCGAGATATAACAACAGTTGTTGCACCTAATGCAAAACTCCGAGTATTTGTAGATGCTGATGAGAGTGTTAGAGCTCAAAGACGTCAAAAAGATCCTAAAGATAATACTGAAGGGTTGACCAAAACCGAAGTGTTAGAAGGAATTGCTATGAGAGATAAGATTGACTCCACCAGATCTGTAGCACCTTTAAAAAGAACCGATGGAGTGCTTAATGTAGATACTTCATCAACTCCTCTTGATGAAAATATCGATCTTATAGTTGAGAAATATTTAGAGAGTTAATATGTCTTGGTCGAGATCTGAAAAGATTTGGTATCGCTGCGGTCACTTAATATCAACTGCATTGACTTCCATTTTTCTTCGCCCCAAAATTGTAGGAAGAAAAAATATACCTAAGACTGGAGCAGTTGTAATTGCTCCTAATCATCGTTCAAATTTGGATATACCAGTTTTGGGTTGTGCAACCTTTAGACCACTGAGATTCATGGCGAAAAAAGACCTTTTCAAAAACAAGGTTGTTGCTTGGTATTTCGAGACTAATGGTTCGTTTAGTGTAGATAGAGATAACGGCGATCCTGCTGCAATAAAACGAGCAGTCAATTATCTAAAAAAGGGGAGTGCAGTAGTGATCTTCCCCGAAGGCGGGAGAAAAAAATCTGAAACGGTTGAGGAATTGACTGCGGGAGTCGGATTTGTTGCAGTTAAAGCCCAGTGCCCTGTCTTGCCTGTTGCGATTACTGGTCTAGATAATCCTATAAAGAAGGGATTATTGCCTCGATTTTCTCGCGCAAAAGTACTCATAGGTGATCCAATAACAATTCACCTCGAAACAGATGGGAAATCTTCGGTTAAGACAGCAGTATTGCAAGAAAGATTGTTGCAAGACTTAAGGACTCTCTATCAAGAAGTACAGAAACTTTGAATTAATTAAATCGAAGCTGCCGCAGGAGTTTTGCGATCGCTTTTGAATACGCTTTTCAGATCTTCATAATTAACATTTTCTGAATGCAAAGACTTTTGATCTCTTCGTTGTCTGAAAATGGATTCTAAAGCACAGTTAAGGTCAATTGCTAAATCCCGAAGATGGCTTGGAGGTGGGAAATATTCTTCTTCGTCGATAACCTGGATTTGTTCAATGCCATTTTTAGCATCACACCGATTTACAACCTCCTGTACAATATCCTCAGGAGCGCTTGCGCCTGCGGTAATCCCAACTATGTCAGAATCTCTCAGTTCAATGTCGTCCAATGCATTGGCTGAATCTATTCGATAAACTCTTTCGCAACCTTGTTCTTTAGCCACTTTTTCTAGCGCTAATGTATTACTGGAGTTCGCCGATCCAATGATTAGGATCACGTCACAAGTTTGTACAAGCTCTTTTAATGCGGTCTGTCGATTTGTAGTGGCGAAACATAGGTCGTTTTTAGATGCAGTCCAGATTTCAGGATAGATGTTACGTGCTTGTTCTTCAAGCTCTTTCCACTCGCTCATTGCTAAAGTCGTTTGTGCCAGAAGTGCAACATCAGAATTCGGATCTATATTATTACTTGCTTCGCGAAGCGCTTCTTCTGAACTGACGAGATGAATTTTGTCAGGAGCCACTGCCATCGTCCCTATTGCTTCGTCATGACCTTCGTGTCCGATATATATGATCTCGAATCCTTTTTTGGCGCGAGTCTTTGCTTCATGGTGTACTTTTGTTACCAACGGGCATACCGCATTAACGGAAATTCGATTATCAGCCTGCGATTTTTGAACTACCTCTGGTGCCGAGCCATGAGCTGAGAGCATAACGATACCATCTTGGGGTACTTCATCGATTGAATCAACAAAGATAACACCTTGTTTCTTGAATCTCTCGACAACAATTTGGTTATGTACTATTTCATGATAGCAATATACGGGTCCTTCAAATGCTTTGACTAGGAAAGACAGCGCTTTTATTGCCATCTCAACACCTGCGCAAAATCCGCGAGGATTAGCAATATATACTTTCTCGACCATTGGTTTAAGCCTAGCAGTCAACTAAAATAGATCGTTAACCCTATTTTGCAAATATTGTGTATTTCGGAGAATTTGAAATGAAAAAAGTAGCCGTTATCGGTCGTCCTAATGTAGGTAAATCAACATTAGTAAATCGGCTAGTAGGTAAGAGAGAGACGATCGTTGAAGAAAAACCAGGCATTACCCGAGACCGACGTTTTTTAAAGGTTTCATGGTCAGGATATGTTTTCGAAATAATAGATACTGGCGGGTGGACATCTAGGAAGAAACAAAAAACCGAAGTCACAGATTCAGATGCTGAATCGTTAGAATTAAAAATCTCTGAGCAAAGCGAGCTCGCTATTGAAGAAGCCGATCTTATCTTGTTTGTGGTAGATGCAACTTCTTCAATATCTAGCGAAGAAGAGAAACTTGCTGAGATGGTCCGCGCTAGTTCTAAACCTGCATTGGTGGTTAGCAATAAAGTAGATCATGAACTGCACGTTGGTCAGACTTGGGAATTCCTTGCGTTAGGTTTAGGCGATCCAATACCAATAAGCGCTCTTCATGGTTTAGGTACCGGTGAACTTTTAGATAAAGTTATTGAGCTTTTTCCGAAAGATGAGTTAATTGAAGAAGATGAAGTTGACGAAGATGATTCTTTCAAGGTTGCTATTGCGGGTCGCCCAAATGTTGGTAAATCGACGTTGTTTAATCAACTTTGTGGCGCAAATAGAGTAGTTGTCCATGACATGGCAGGTACGACCCGTGATCCGGTTGATACTCAGATCGAGACCGAACAAGGTACATTGACATTCATTGATACGGCAGGACTTAAGCGGCAATCACGCCAGGCAGATGCTACTGAATATTATTCTTCTTTACGCTCATTCGCAGCTATAGATAGAGCAGATTGCGTGTTGTTTATCGTCGATGCAACTGAAGGCGTGACACATTTTGATTTACGCCTCCTTGAACGTATCGATGCAGCAGGATGTGCTTTGGTTATTATCTTGAACAAGTGGGATGAGCTAGATACTGAACAAAGGCTAGACATACGAGCTAAAGCAAAAAGAGATTTAGGATTTGTTGACTATGCGCCACTATTGACTATGAGCGCTCTATCTGGAAAGAATGTCCATAAGATCATTCCTGCACTTTTTGAGGCGAGAGATTCTTATGAACAGAGAATTCCTACAGGTGAATTAAATAAAGCAATCCACCAAGCTCAGATTGCCCACCCACATCCAAATAGAAGAAATAGGCGTGTCAAAATATTTTATGCGACACAAGGAGCGGCAAATCCACCGACTTTTACTATTTTCGCTTCCCAGCAACTAGACGACTCATACGTGAGATATCTTGAAAACACACTTCGCGACAAATTCGATTTAGGATCAACAGCAATCAAACTTCGAGTCCGTAAAAAATAGCTCAGCGGTCCTCCGCTGGGGGTCTGATCCCCCAAAAGGTACAAATGGAAAATGAACAATCACAAGAGACCGATTCAAAGATTCCATGGCACTTCTGGATCTTTATCGCCATGGCGGTCGGCTATCTGATCTACAGGCTTGTTCAGATATTGTTAATGGCAATCTCGAGTCTATTTTGAGCTACACTGAATGGACTCTGAGCGGGCTGTGGCGTAGCTTGGTAGCGCGCTAGTCTGGGGGACTAGAGGTCGTGGGTTCAAATCCCGCCAGCCCGACCACCACATAAAACAAAGGTGAGGGTATTACAAACTCCCGCCAGCCCGACCACCACATAAAAACCCACCAGAGCCATTGACGGTAAATAGGACAAATGGTATATTGGGTAATTCAGATGAAAAGAGACAAGGACGTTTAAATGTCAGCAAATAGACCTCTCACTACAGATCACTCTATTATCCAGTTTAATGATGGAGCAACAGCGCTTGCTTACAATAAGCCCGGAGATACCGTAGTACTAGGGATTGATAGTAATCAAAAATGGGCTAGGGGATTTGATCCTGCAGGAGGTAGGGCTGTTTTAATTCAAACAGAATCCGGGAATTCTTATGCAATAGCTGATGGTGTTGTTGTTAATATGAAAACAGGTAGAGCTCGACCATTCGGACTTGGCGAAGAATTAGTTGTTCAAGTCGGAAAGCCTCTCACAATTGCAGGGATAGGAACTACTACTCCAGTAAAAGGTGTATATCTTCAATATAAAACTTTGGAAAGAAATTCAAGATCCGTTGACCGTCAAGTTGATATGCCAAATCCTTTTCCAACCATTAGACAAAGAGTGGCACCACTTGCCGAAAGTATTGGCTTTTCACGCTAAATCAAGCATCTCGATATTTGATTAATATCGCTCCGATTGCAAACAGCACTCCAAAAACAAGTGTCGAGTATAGATACGCTACCGGCAATGACAACATTGCATAATCAGAAAATATCTCTTCTTCAGGAAAATCAGACTCCATCACATTTGTTAATCTGGCTAAAACGGTAAATGGAAGCCACTTATAAAAATCAACATTGAGTACGAATTGTAATATTCCTGAAACAATGTTTTCGACTACTAATGCATAAATCAAAGTCAGCACGATTCCAGCAATTGGTTGTTTGACAATAGCGCCTACTGCGAAGCCAAACATCGCAAAAAATGCAGATGAAGCAAAGATTCCTGCGATAAATTTCTCAAGGTTTTCGCCTCCAAAATCAATTGTAAAACCTTGAATGCTTAAGACAATGTATGCAACTAGGATCGATAGAGCCATAAGAATTAATGTTGTGGCTAATACAGTTGCGATAAGCACAATTAATTTTGCGAATATAACATTTAGTCTTTTGGGAGTTGCAGCGAAAGTAGCACGGATAGTCTTAAATCGATATTCTTGACCAATAATTTGAACTCCAAGTACCATGAAAAATATTTGCGAAAATAAAATTCCAAAGAATATTTCATCCGCTTGCACATCTTCAATAGCGTTAACTTGACCTACTCCGGCAAAGAAAGCACTAAGAGCAATTGCTACGATAAACATCACAACAGTAGATCGAACACTGCGTAGTTTTATCCACTCTGATCTAATTTGATTAAGCATAACCGCTAGTTTCCTTCCTCAGTACTTGTTCGATATTCGACAGATGATTCTGTAAGTTGCATGTATGCCTCTTCTAAAGTTGGTTCTACATTGTAAAGCTCGTGAATCTCAATATTATGTTGGAAAGCCAATTTACCAATATCGGCAGCGAGTTTGGATTCCACTCTAAAAAAGCCGTTATCGAAAGTAGTTGTTAAATTATTCTTGTTGGCGACATCCGAGAAGCTCTCAGGATTAGGAGTTCGAACCAATACGTATCCGCCTTTGGCTTTAGCTTTGATCTCATCGACGGTTGTCTGCTGTAAAATTTTCCCTTTTCCGATTACTATAACTTCATCTGCCATTAAAGCCATCTCGCTAAGCAGATGACTCGAAACGAAAACAGTTCGGCCTTGCTCAGCTAGGTGTGAAAGAAATTGTCTTATCCAGCGTATTCCTTCTGGATCTAAACCATTTGCAGGTTCATCAAGCATGATAACTTTTGGATTGCCTAATAGCGCACTCGCTAAACCAATTCTTTGTTTCATTCCAAGCGAAAACTTACCAACCCGTTTATTAGCTACTTCGGTCATGCCCACTAATGCAAGAACTTCATCTACTCGTTTCTTAGAAATTCCATTAGAAGCGGCTAATGCCCAGAGGTGAGTTTTAGCCTTTCTGGTTGGATGTACATAGTCTGCATCTAACAAAACTCCAATTTCTGACATTGGCTTCGCAAACTTTGCAATACTCTTACCATCTATTAGAACATTTCCTGAACTAGGTTTATCGAGTCCGGCTATGAGTCTCATCGTTGTAGATTTTCCAGAACCATTCGGACCTAGAAAACCTGTCACCTTACCAGGCTGCAGTTCAAAGCTGATCTGGTCGACTGCGACAGTCGAACCATACTTTTTCGAAAGATTATGTACTTTTATCACGAACAGAATTTAACAGAAGGACTAGCTCAAAAACGTGATATATCTTTTTCACCATCTAAACTGAATTGAGTGACTTCTCGAGTTCTAACTATTCCAAATATTCTCACCCTCGCGAGACTTATATTTCTTCCATTTTTATTCGCCATTGCGCTTAGTGATCCTGTGCTAGCTGCGATAATTGCCGCCTTTTTAGGGTTCACGGATTTCTTAGATGGATATATTGCTAGAAGATTTAATCAAGAATCTGAACTTGGTCGAATTCTTGATCCTATCTCTGACCGAGCTTTAGTGCTCACAACTTTCGTAGTTTTTACAATAACGCAATCGTTGCCACTTTGGTATGTTGTATTGGTGGGTAGCAGGGAAGTGCTAATAACAATCGGTACAGCAATAGTCTTTCTTTCAAAGAAAATTCGCCTTGATATAAATCAAGTAGGAAAGGTTTCAGCCTTCGCAGCAATGGCTGCTACACCGGCTTGGGTGTTCTATTTCGAAACCTCTGAACCGATATCAAATTTATGGTTAGTCCTCGCGGTAATTGGCTCGATTATTACTATTCCTAGCGGATTCATCTCCTTGTTTAAGTATTATCAAGCCTTTCGAAATGTTCAGTAAAGCATCTTTTTTCATAGTATTTTCACTTTTGTGCCCAATCTAGAATAGAATGTATCCAAGCCAAAGAGCGGAGCTAGTAATGAGTGACGATAAAAAATCGTTAGAGCAAGAGCATACCCAGCAAATGGACTCGATTGATTTATCTGTAGATAAGTCAAAATACGAATCAGAAGGAACATCGTGGTTTGTAGAAATAGTTCGTGGCCCTATGACCGGAGAGAAAGTCTTACTAGAAGAAGAAAAGGCTTTAACCTTTGGTAGAGGTTCAGATTGCGATGTGTTCTTGGACGACATTACAGTTTCAAGACATCACTGTGAAATCATTGTGGAAAATGATGTAGTGACATTAAAGGATCTCGGGTCTACTAATGGTACATACGTTGATTCTCAAGAAGTTGAAACTAAGAGACTCTACGCAGGTGATGTAATACAAATAGGAAGATATTTATTTATTCTTACGCGAAGGAGCGCAACGTGACATTTTCCATTGGAGATGTACTCGAACAATTATCTGATGAATTTCCTGATATAACAGTTTCCAAAATTAGATTTTTAGAGTCACAGGGTCTGATATCTCCTATGAGAACAGCCTCTGGATTTAGAATGTTTAGCGATGTTGATATCACGAAATTGCATTGGATTCTTTTACATCAACGTGATCGATTTCTACCATTAAAAGTGATCAAAGAATATTTAGCGACTTTAACAGACGAAGATTTTAGCAATGGGAAAATGCCAGCATTTGATTTCGAACAAAGCGGTGCTCTACCTCTTGAAGGCAACGATAACACAGCGCCTCAAGAGTCAAAGAAGGAACAGATTTCGACTAAACACTTAGCTGCCGTCCCAGATGTCACTAACAATGTATCTGAGTTCAAACCAAAGGAAACGCATATCGAAGCGAATGCTAAGCCAGCGAGCACTCTGGTTCAAGAAGAACCAATAGAAGTACAAAGGCGCTCAGCTCGAAAAATGCCTAGTCCATCTACTTCAAGAGCGGCTATTAAGGCAGTACCTAAGACTTTTGTTCGAGATTCGATTTTAAATCAGTTCGATGTAAGTCAACTCTCAGGTTCGACTGAGTCGATTACACCTCGGAAGCCCAAGTCTAAAAAGTTATCAAATAAGTCAGTTTTATCTCTAGATGAAATGACAATTGAGACTTCAATAAGTGGACCAGTTCTAAAGGAACTAGTAAGTTTTGGGATTTTGGAATCATCGGGTTCAGGAAACTCGATGGTTTTTCCAAAAAGCGAGCTTGCGTTAGCATTAGTGATACAGCCATTGCTTGAACGAGGTCTCGAACCTCGTCACTTAAAGAACTATGTTTTGTTTGCTTCAAGAGAAGCTGGTTTCTTAGAGCATGTAGTGCAAGATGATCTACGTCGTCGTAATCCAGAAGCAAATCAGATTGCATTGGAAAAAGCAAAACAATTTATACAAGATACTGCTCAGCTTAAAGAATACTTATTGCTTAAAGCTCTTAAAGATCAGTCCTGATTAACTAGAATTCATTCTAATGAATGAAGAGCCTTTTGACGAGGAAATAGAAGAAGTAGAATTTACAGGTGTTCGAATAGAAGTTCCTTCGAATCAGCCTATTTTGTTATTTCGACGTGTTGATTCACAAATTTATCTTCCGATTTCCATTGGGATGCCAGAGGCGACATCAATTATGTTCATTCTGCAAGGATTGGAGTTGCCGCGCCCTTTAACTCATGACTTGTTTGTTTCTTCGCTAGTGCAAACACATACCACGATAAAATCCGTGCATATCTCTCAAGTTGTAAATGGCACCTACTATTCAGAGATTACTTTTATTTCTCCTGCAGGGGAATATATGCTGTCGGCTAGACCTTCTGATGCTGTAGCACTCAGTATTCGAATGGAACATCCAGTTCTTTTCACAGCAAATAGATCTCTTTTTGAAACAGGTGGTATAGAACTCGATGCAGATAACGCAGAAGACGAGATAGAGCGTTTCAAAGAGTTCCTTGATGAAGTCACGCCTGACGAATTTCAATAGCCTTAAGTTCCTGCTTGCGAACTATATTTAACTACATTTTTGTAATTCGAATTACAAAGGTGTAACCTATTGTATATGAACTCAGCCCAAATGTTTTCTTCTAAAAAAACATGCGATATTGTTGGTATAACTTACCGGCAATTGGATTATTGGGCCAGAACTGAGTTATTTCGACCCACTTTGGAAGCGAAGGGTTCAGGTTCTAGAAGGCAATATTCTTTCAAAGATTTGGTGAATCTTCGAGTTATCAAAAATATGCTCGATAATGGAATGAACCTAAAAGATATTCGACGAGCGACAGATTACCTTTCACAACAAGACGTAGATCTCGCAAATGCAGATCTAGTTATGACCCAAGATAGCGTGTTTCTACACGATGCTTCTCGTCCAGAAGAGCTCTTCGACCTTGTGCAAAGCGGACAGGGAGTATTTACGATTGTGACATTGTCCCAAGCTGAGCGACAGGTCACTGACTCGATTACCGAAGAGCTTCAAGTTGAAGTTCCTGGCCTCTCTCGTGGGATCGCGTAAGCGTTGAGTTCCCAAGGAAGTCAACTCGGATTCAAAACAATCTCTCTTTTCTTGTTCGCGATTATTTGTTTTTCCGCATCAATTTATGTAGGTATTTGGCATCAGAATCAACTAGACGGAAGAGCCACAATCCGTAACACCGGTCAACGTACAACAGCGGTAGCTGTATCTCGATCTGAAGTGGAATTTATTTCTATTCGTGGCACTATAAGAGCTAAACCTCTAGTTTCACCAATGCAAGGAACACTTCAAAAACAAAATTCTTATGATGTAATTTACGATCGTCGGGATCCAAGCAGGGTAGTGCTTATCCAAGATGATAGTGCTTATAACATAACAATCTGGGTCGTATCCGCAAAGCTGATGGGTGCGAGCTTGATATTCTTTTGGTTCGGATATCGAAAATTCAAGAAAAATTCAAAATCAAATAGTCTCAGCTAACTCGTTTTTTTCGAAAAGAAACAACCCAATCATTTGCAATCGCTACTCTCTTTTCAAGTTCTTTGTTAGATGCCTTTAAGATAGAAGAGATTCCAGTTCGTTTATTCAATTCTGCATTTACTTGTGCGTGAGTTTGTCCTGTTAGCTGTGCAATAACTCGAACACGATCATTATTTTGTTGTCTTAGTTTTGCTCGATTTCTCTTCATGGATGTAATTGTTGCGTGGGCATCTGCAAGATCGATTTTTTCATCACTCGGAAGGGGAGGAAGCTCGATGCTTATTGCACTGGAAAAAGGGACTTGGGATTTCTCTTTAATTGTATTGTATGAGCCGAGATCTAGTTGGCCATTTTGATTGAAAAGTGGGGTAGAGTTAACAACTTCGAACATTGACAGTTGATCGTCTTTAGTCTCTTGGTTTGATTCTATCCGATCGAATTCAGTCGGATTTTCTTGTTCGGATTCTTCTGGCTTTCTTAGTGAATGAACTCGGGATTCAGCAATGCTTTGCGCATGGATTACGATTCGTGGATCGTTTGGTATAAACATCATTGCAGTATCTGAATCTTTAGATACTCTAACTATTCTTCCGATTGCTTGTCGAAAGAAAAGTTCTGTAGTCGTTGTAGTTGCAAATAGTCCAACACTAAGTCTTGGAATATCGACTCCTTCAGAGACCATTCTCACAGCTACAATCCATTCAGAGTCGCTGTTAGAGTACCTAAGAATTTTTTCTGTAGCATCGACGTCATCGCTTAGAACTACTGTCGGATCTGTTCCTAAATTGCGTAGAAGTTTTGCGACTACTTTGGCGTGTTTATGATCAATACAGATTACCAATCCGCCAGCTTTAGGATATGTGCGTCTGATGTATTGCAAGTGTGCATGTGCTCTAGATATTGCATTAGAGAGCCAATTACCTTTTGGGTCAAGAGCTGCTGTTAATCGTTGTTGCATACGAGAGGTATCAAGCGTTTCTGCAAAAGAGAAAGAATTAAAATCTCCATCTGTGTCGATCCACTCCATATGCCCATCAAGTCTTGTGAAATGCACTGGCCTAACTACACCGCCGTCTTGCAAAGCATCTGTATATCCATATTCGTAGTCGATTATTAATTCTTCGTTCTTATATCTCACAAATGGAATCGCAGATGTATCTGAGCGAAATGGAGTACCTGATAGAGATAGTCTCTTCGGTGAATTATTGAATGCTTGCAACAAAGATGATCCCCAGGTCTTTTCGTCACCTGCATGATGAATTTCATCGAAAATAACGAACGAATTTTGTGAGATATCGGCAAATTTCTTTGCATTGGCCGCAACGCTTTGATAGGTCGTAATTAAACCATGGCTTCTTGCGTTAAATTCTTCTAAATGAGTATCAAGTATAAGGCCTAACTTGGCTCCAGCATCCGCCCATTGTTCTCGTAGATGGGCTGAAGGAACGACGATGATTACCCTTGAAATATTCTCTGAATGCGCGAGAACATGTCTAGTAGCAACTAAAGAGAAAGTGGTTTTGCCAGCACCAGGGGTTGCTACGCAGAGGAAGTCTTTATGGTCATGTTTGATAAAGGAATCTAGAGCTTGGGCCTGCCATGGTCGGATATCAAACTTCAATGTCATGAGCTATGTACTATACAGATCAATCTCGGTGCTGTTATTGATTTCAGCTACAAAAATAGGATTTTGTGGCACGATATGCGATGTTCGTTATCAATCAGCTAAACATTCTGTTTAGTATTGCGTTTTGACCGATATTGCCGATTTATAATAATCTCTAGTATTACATATTATTCAAAAGGAAGTTTCTTGATGACTGAGAAAATAAGAAAAGCGAATCAGGCATATGCCTTAGCTGGCAGGGCGCTAGCAGATGAAATAATGGATATTACTAGAAAGGCTAATTTTAATGATGTCTCCAGGGTACAAATGCGTTTGGCTTTTGAGAATGGAATCGCAGCGTTTTTAAGAGCCGAAGAGCTGGATCGAGTGATCAGCAATCTAGCAAAGAGTGTTGAACATTCTGAGAACTGCTCGATCATATCCATAATTGCTAGAAGTGGAGGATTGACGAGAGTATCTTCAGATGTATTCAAGGAACTGCTAAAACAACTTTCAAATGAAAATGCGGGCGACCTCCAATTGCTTACTCTAGAAACAGTTGTTTCCAGCAATGCTTTTCAGAGGTTACAGGCTGAAACAGTAATGGAATTGTTCGAAGATCTAGCGAAACATGGTGGAGAGACATATGCTCGGAAAATTGTTAAATCTAGTATTAACAACGGCGCGGTGAAATTGTTAGGAGACGATTTTCTTATTGATCAGTCTCTTGTCGGCCCAACGATTAGATCGTTAGCAGCGATTGGTGGTGTAACTGCAAGTTCAGCTATAAGAGCTATCAGTGAACAGGCTGACGTTGTTATCAAGGATTTCGGTAATGTAGGTTCTGGATCTCGAATGCGTGGCTTCTTTATACCAGCATGGGGACAACAAGATAGAGAGGGCGGAGAGCTTGTAGCTATTATGTTTGGTAACTACACAGTATTTCCCGATACTGCAACAGTACAGAAGAATTTGGAGCTTGTACCTACCGTAAATGGCCCTAGAGAGTGGAGAAGATATTCTCCGGCAAAACAACTAGATTTCAAAGCAAGCGTGGAAACGGCTCTCAATAAAGTCGACCAGATTGCATTACAACGAGACCCTCAAGGTTTTGTTCGTTAGATCTACAAAGAACTCCCAACATAAGACGTTCGTTCGTAGTAGCGATAAATAACAGGGAATCCAGTCGCTTTTTGCATTACAGCCGTACTTTACATAACATATATTATGGGCCAAATGTGAAGTAGGTTGTATTCAAACTCAAGAATACTTACTGGCTGACTTAGTTAACTAATGTCTTCTAAAAACATAGCTTTCTGGACTTTCGTTTCAAGCCATGCGTACTTTTTTGTCGTTACAATCATATTCACAATCTCTACACGATATGTTGACGTAAATTATGAATATCCGCTCATGGCGAAACTGGCATTTTTCTCTGCCTCAATTGCTGCGCTTACAGCATTTCTAAGCATGATTGTATTCTTCGCGTTGAAGAAAGATATCAACTATGCCTATGGCAAAAGAAAACTCGCGACTGCTATAACATTATTGACATTCGATGGATTAATAATCTTAGGTTACCTAGTGCTTGGATTTTTATACTACATTGCCTTCAACAGTTTATGAGCGTTTATGTTCGCTGAATTTCACCGCGTACTATTAGTAAACGCGCTTTGCCCTTGCGAGTCTCAAAAAAGTTTTTCGTATGTCTATCTCCAGGTAATGCTTTAGATTCATAGTAATTTGCGTTCTTGTATTTTTCCTGTGTGACGATAAATGTAAACAATTCATCACCAATGCCAATTTCTCTAAAGTCCGGATCAACTACAAATATATCGAAATGAATAATATCTCCAATAAATTTGACTGCTGCTAAACCTGCAAGCACATCGGCATGTTTGATTTGATATAAATCGTACTCACTAAAGTCGGTCTGCTCTATCAGTTCGTTGAGCTGATCAAAACCTCGATATTGAGAATTGTTCTCATTAAATCCTTTAGCTTTAGTCAAGAACTCTTCAAGCGTGCCATCAAATTCATTCACAGCGAAATCTAAACTTGTGTCAGTCATCTATTTAAGCTCGAGTAATCTATGGTTTACTGCGTGAATGATTGTTTGTCGATTTCTGTAATTCAATTCATATTTGATAATTGCATGCAATTCTTCAGTGCTGAATTGATCTAGTTGCTCAATGATTTCCGGTGCGCTCAATTTTTCGTATTCAGATGCTATCTGAGCAGGTAGCGATGAACTATCTTCTTCGGTCAGGGTGCTTGTTGGTTTTTCCGTATCGGTTTCAGCTTGAGGTTCATCAACTTTATTGACTTCTACTTCTTGGTCATCCTCTTTTTTGTTTAAGTTCTCAATCAGTGAAGAAAAAAGCTGTGTTCCGGTGCTTAGTAATTCTGAAGCAATCGCTACTGCATTTTCAGCAATATCTGCACCCTTTTCTTTTGCCTCTGCAGAAACCTTTTCGCCTTTGTCTTTGACTACGTCTGAACCCATAGCGATTATCTGTCCATGATGTTTGGTGTTCGTAATTTTTTCCTCTGCAACTATCGTAGTTTTTGTTACTTCTTTTCTTCCTCGAGATACGAACATTGAATAGAAAGTAGGTGCGTTATCTCTTATAAATCCAAAAGCACCAACAGGCGCATATACAAATACGTCTTTAGCCTTTTCTATGTTCGATTTTTCCATGAAAATATCTTTCTTTTTCTAATTATCAAATATCCTACAGCGAATACAGACAAAAGTGTTAACCAGTCCCCTGTTTTTGCGTAAATGGAATCTGGGGAGCCATAGCTAAGCGAGCCTGTAATTACGCTTCTTTTAAACATTTCCGATTTTGCAATTATCGTTCCGTCTCGTTCGATCAAGGCGCTAGGTCCTGCAATCGATGAGTGAACGATGCTTATCCCCTGTTCAGCCGCTCTCATACGAGTCAACGCGATGTGTTGATCGGCATTTCCACTTCGGCGATAAGAGCGATTGTTCGTAGTAACAACTAATATCTTTGCATTATCAGCAACAGCGGAACGAACATCTCTTGAGAACGTTGATTCGTAACATATAAGACTTGCAACACCATCTATAACCGTATTGCGATCTCCGGGTGTGAATCCTTCACCTATGGGATCAAACACACTTAGATCACCTAACAAAGCATTGAAGGGCACATATTCGCCAAAAGGTACGAGTCTTTGTTTGTCATAAAAACCTAGGAGTTCCATTTCGGGGCTATAAAAGTAGTTTCTATTGAATGATTTTCCATCTTCATCCGCAATCGTATTGAGAATTACCATGTCATTTGCTTTCACTGAAACAAGACTCAGTTTTTCAAAAAGTTCCGCATCAAAATTAGGGTCTTTATTAAAAGCCGATTCGGGAAATACTAGTAAGTCATAATTTTGTTTTAGATTCGAAGCCAAGGCTATGTGCGAGTTTTGTAAATAACGATTCCTAACTTCGTTTGTAGTTAATTCTCTGTTTTTATCATTTCCTTGCGTGCTAGCAACTGAAATAGCAGTTTCTGTCCCAGATCCGATCTTTATTGCCCCTAGCCCAACCGAGAGTAAAATAAGACCGATGACTGAAGTGGCAAGGATTGTATCTTTTTTAACATTGTTATATTTAAATGCGCCTTTGTTTTGAATAACCTTCAAAACTATTTCAACAACGACCACCGATACTAAAATCACGACAAATGTGATATAGAAATGTCCACCTAGCCTCGCAATTTGCAGTATAAAAGTATCAACAAAAATCGTCGAAATAGAAAGCCAGCTAAAAGCGAAGTTAGGCAAAGAGGACTGGAAAACTTCGAATAACACCCATAAAAGCGGTATTACAACAACATCACTGTTTCTCTTCGAGAGATGTAAATATATAGAGACAAATCCAAGTGCAAACAAGAATTGAGTCAAAGCAAAAGCGAGTAGCGCAACGACACCAAAATATTGAAGCCATATACATAATGCGGTTGCATAGGTTGCCCAGCTGATTGAAAAGAGGAATCTATCTTTAAGCAGTAGAGATTTCGATTGCTTTAAAAGATAGACAAAAAGGCAAACTCCTAATATGCCACCAAGTAGAGAATTGTAAGGTTGCTGTCCTAAAGAAACTAATAAACCAGCAAAAACTGCTAGTGCTAGTTTAGATATGTATCTACAATAATTCTCCACCTGATAATCAGACTAGGCACAGTCGCGGCACAACATTTTCTTTTTATCCGCCAACATGTGATTAGGCAAAACCAAAAAGCAAGAAGAACAGTGAAACTCTGTATCCCTTCGTGGGATAACTTTAGTTCTTCCACTTTCATCGATTATGTCTTCGTCGTCGTCATCGAGATTGCCAGCAGCAATTCTCTCAGCCAAAAGTGCATCTAGCGGCGCTTCTACATCATCTGGATGCAATTCTTCTTCTAAATCAAGCACATCTTCGTCATCTGATTCTTCTGACTCTTCAGTCTCTTCTTCGTCATCATCTGACTCTTCTACATCATCTTCGATTTCGTCTATGTCGTCCTCGAGATCTTCATCGTCATCTTCAAAATCATCATCTTCAAAATCATCATCATCGAAGTCGTCATCATCGAATTCATCTGCCATTTTTTCTCCTTATTTTATCGCGCGGAGTATAACGCGATTTTTGTTCAAATACGTTCATCTGGTGTACCAAATCGGCTCATATGTCCGAAAAGTAAAGTAAATGTTTCCAATAACATCACCGTATAAGGTTGTTTGTCCGCAAAACAGCACTAAATGCGTAATTAGTAAAACAAAAGAGAAGCCTGCTTTTGCCTTTGGCGCCAAGTATAAATACCTGTTTTCTACTCGACAAAGCGGCTTCTCTAAAGCCCCCTTTTCCGCCCTTGTAATGTGAGGACATCGGGATAGATATATTCAAGCAAGTTATACCCCCCTCTTGTCAAGGCGGGGACAGTTGATATTACAAAGAGTATTCTGCTATAGAACTTACGAGGTTGTTACAGCTTGTCGCTTTTTTTCAGCTGCTCGTTCTGCATCAAGTCTCTCTAATTCATAAACTTCGTAATCGACATACTTCATCGCATCTGCGATTGCTTTGTGACCTGCCACCTCGGCGATTTGAGTGTGCATTTGTTGAGCAACATCTCTGTAAGCTGGGTGACCTTGTGGAGCTGAACGTAACTCACAAAGATGCATAGCTTCACGAGCATTCATTTGCATTACATATCTAATTTTGAACTGTAACGCAACGGCATAAGAAGCCCCTACGGGGAATCTTTCTTGGAGCGCATAGAAAAGATTGCTAGAGATGGAAAGCAGATCTTCAAACTTACCTTGAAGATTAGCTTCGACTACAGACTCAGGTACATCATATCCATGAAATGGTGTTAACTGCTGCCACTCAATTGTTAGCATACGGTGTCGTTGCAAATCTCTAAACGCACCATAGTCACTTAAAATATCAAAACGATAACCTGTTCGCTCGAAAGCTCTTCCTGGTTTATGTCTTCTATTGCTTCTATCTCCAATATAGGCAGTTAAAATCTCGCGTTTATCTGCCTCTGAAAGTCTTTCCACATCTTTTTGAATTTGATATTCACTCTTGTGAGAATGTGAATATAAAATCGCTGCAATTACCTTGTCTTCACCTTGAGGATCAAAATCTACTAATTGCACAGCAGTTGGTTCAACACTTCCCTTGGAATAATCATCTTCAAAAATTCTTTCAATTTCGCTATCGACATCGTCTCTAGTGTCACTCAAATATTTGGACCATACTCCTCCACGATCTGCACGATCTACTCGAGCCAAAAAGGAAGGTATTACTTTTCTTAACTCTGTGAGCATTAGATGAGAATATTCTCTTACTTCTGGTAATGGATGAGCATTCATTCTAAGAAGTAAAGCTTCGTAAGCTTGGCCAGTTCCATATATTCCAACGTTCGATAAAGTTGCTGCTGGCAACAGGCCTCTGATCGAATCGCACGCTTTAGCCTTGATAGTTTGTTTATATACAAAATCAGAATCAGATTCTGATTTAGGATAGCGATCCTTCGCCCATTGTTCCAATATTGGAAGCATTTCTGAGTAACCATCAAAAATTGCATCGATATCACCTACGTAACGGGCTCCAAGAGGTGAATCTAAAATATCATTCGGTCGGACATATCGGTATCTACCTGCGAGGCGCGTGTCGTAAGGAATATATCGAGTCGATTGCTCGAGATATGACATCAGTCTCCCCCATTCGAGGACTTTCGTCAGGATATTGCTTGCCTGCTCACATGCCAAGTGGACTCCACCTAGTTGCGCTACAGAGTCGTCGCCATATTCAAAAAATACCTTTTGATACAGATCTTCTGCTCTCTTCAAACCAACAGAAGCATCGATATTCTCATCTCCGGAGATATCTAAATCTCCAATGAACTCATCAAGAAATAGGCGCCTAAGGCTCTTATCTGATCTTGAATAGCGAGCAAAAAGTGCACCTCTCACAACTTCTGGAAGATTCGTCAGCGCGAAAACTGGCCCTTCCAAATTTGTGAAATAAGGCCTTAAGACTTTTTCTTCTTCTTCTGTAAAGGTTTCATGAGCGTACATCACGGTAGTTATTCTAATTGCTAAACCTATAAAAAATCGGCTTATTGGTGCGAAAATATCTTCCTTTTGTTAATTTTGCCCATTATCGAAACAGCGATCAGCTGGAAAGTTCGACAACGTCCCTAAAACAAACGGAAATAGCTCTCGAACAGAGAGTCGCTAATTCGGGATTGTCGGTAGCAACTTCAATCTGGCGAATTAGATCAATGATCGATTTCATAATTCTAACGAAATCACCACCAGAAATATCTCTTTTATCGAGAATTTCTTCCAAGCTTTTACCTCTTGCCCATTCATATGAACTGTACAAGAAATAGAAATCTAAACCTCGACTTTCTTTAAGGCCAGCATCTCTTTCGAGCTTGTTTAGCTGAGAATTAAATGATTCGCTGTAACTCACAATATCTGAAACCTTCTTCGTAGGAAACTTTGAAGGTCTAAATTCTCCGTCGTATCGTGACTCGGAGATGAAACAAGACAAAATTGATACGAGTTCTGGTACTGATAGATTGTTAAGTTTGGAATTTACAATTACATTTGTTATAGCTAGATCAGCCTCTGAATTAATATTCGATAAAACTTTGCCTTTGTCAGAAAGAGTCCAACCGTCAACGTAATCTAACTCTTCTAATAATCCAAGTATCCTTTCAAATTGTCTTGCAAGTGACTGGCCTCGAGATTGCACTCTTTTAGTTAGCTTAGAGACATTCTTGTCACATTCAATATATTCTTCAATCAGATCTTGCTGTCTTGTCCTTTGGCTGGTTTTTTTCGATCCCTTTTTGGAACGTTTCGTGTGAAGTCCTATTTCCTTGATTTCTTTTTTTAATGTAATAGCTGCGGAAAACTTAAAGTGTTTGGTCCTCGGCGCAAACGGTGTAGGAAGAGCCATATTGCCAATCTTGAAAGCGTTTTGATCAATTTGATAGCTATCGACAGTGTGAAGTCTTCCATCAATATCTAGAATTCTTAAGTATTGCGTTTTTCCTGGTCGGTCTTTCGAAATCACGACGCAAGGACTTAATCCTTTAAGGCCATCAATTATGTCTCCAGCGTGTAAATCTTGGGAAAAAGAATCTAGCGGTTTTTGTGTTTCTGGATTTCGTTTGTTTCTTTCTAAGTTAACTTTCGTTTTATGAATAAGTGCGCTGAATTGTTTATCGGTAAGTTTGAATTCAGACCTGATACGATCCATTTGTTTTTTCCTGTTGTCTAGATTTCTTTCTATCTCTACTACTGCATCATCAGCTTGATATTGTGCGAGAGATAGGTTCAATATATGACGCGCATGCATTGGTGTATAAGATTTAATCAAATTTGCTGCCATGTTATAAGTCGGCCTAAAAGATGATTTCAACGCGTAGGACCTCGTAGAAGCTAATGCTGCTGCTTGTTCGAAATCAACAAATCTGTTCCACAAAACAACAGCGTTGCCCGTGACATCAATTCCCCTTCTTCCTGCCCTTCCAGTTAATTGAGTAAATTCGCCGGGAGTCACTACATCGTGGTGATCACCATTAAATTTAGTCAATTTTTCAATGACTACAGTTTTTGCAGGCATATTTACACCAACAGCAAGCGTTTCAGTTGCGAAGACTACTTTGATGAGTCCTAATGAGAATGCTTCTTCTACAGCTTCTCGCAAAGGCGGAATCAAACCAGCATGATGTGGAGCATAGCCTTTTTCCATTGAATGAGTAACAATATCGTAATCAAGGGCATCAAACTCTTCATTACTTAACCCGCTAAGTTTCTCTTCGCAAATAGATCTTATTTGCTGTTGCTCATTTGAATCAGTGAGTTTTAAATGGGAGTTGAAACACTCCTGTAACGCATTATCGCATCCTGCCCTTGAAAATATAAAGAAAATTGCAGGCAACATCGTTCTCGATTCCAGCAGCTCAATAAGTTCTAATCTACGTGGCGCAATAATATTGTTTCTAAGTGCTTTTTGGTTATTCTGTCTTAAAGTGCGATATAAATCCGGATGTACATTTGCATCTCCATGTTTAGAATAACTAAGCAGAGGAAGTAGATGTAAGCCTTGTCGTTTTCTATTGAAGGAGAACCAATAGCTTAAAGGGACAGGTCGAATTTCGTGAATAATAGCTTTCGTCGATCCCCTTACAGTTGTCAACCAATTAGCAACTTCTTCTGCATTTGAAACTGTTGCGCTCAAACAAACGAGGTCTATCTCGTGAGGAAGCTGAATAATGACTTCTTCCCAAACGGCACCCCGAGATCTATCAGAAATGTAGTGCACTTCGTCAAGTATGACATGTGAAACATTGTTTAAATCTTGTGGGTTTGCGTAAATGATATTTCGTAAAACTTCGGTAGTCATAATACGAATTTTTGCGTGAGGTCTGATCGATCGATCTCCTGTGGCAAGCCCAACATTATCTTCACCATAAAGAGCACAGAACTCTATAAATTTCTGATTCGAAAGAGCTTTTATTGGAGTTGTGTAAATAACAGATCTTCCTTCTGCAAATGCAATATATGCAGCGAAGTCTGCGACGAGAGTTTTACCTGATCCTGTAGGAGCTGCTACGAGTACTGAAAGACCTTCATATATTGCCCTGCATGCAGATGCTTGGAAATCGTCTAATGCCAAGCCCCTGTTATCTTCAAATTCCTGGATGATATTCATCCATGACTCATTTCATATGTTATTGGTTAGTCTCAGTTTCGTTCGAAACAGGTGTATCGGGATCTTCGACTGTCGTTGCAGGATCAGCCGGAGGTTCTTGAACTAATTCATCCAAATTAAAATCTGGAGATATTCCCTCTGGGAGCTGTTGTTCAATTCCAGGAGATTGAGGAGTCGTAAAATCTTGATACTCAATAATCGCGCCGCCAGAAACTCCAAGATCATAATATAGATAGCCCATGCTGAAAGTTATTAGTGCAACAACGGTTGCGAAAACCATTTTGTGTACAAAGTTTTTCCGCCATGAAGCATCTGAGAAAAATCTTCTATAAAAAATCATCACTTCGGCTAGGACGGTCGAGCAACCTGTTATTGTCAAACACAACACTGCGAATCTAAACCATCCGGAATCTATCCCTTCGCTATGAAAGATCCAAAGAGCACCCATAGCTATCAAGCTTAAAACTACGCTCGCCCAAGCCAGAGGTCTAGAGAAAAATGGTAATGGAGATCTTGATATAAAAATGAACGCAGTGAAAAACATCAAAACACTAATTGCTATAACTAAGGTCATTCGAGGCTGTCTCATGATAAGAGCATCTGAGGATTTTGTTAAATATACGCTCAATATTGCTGATCCAATTAAAAGGAGAACTACTAAAGCGCTATAAACATAGTCTCTATTTGTTCGTGATATTGGTAAACTTTGATTCGTCACCGTTTTAGTACCTTTCCGATAATTATTGACATTTCGTAGAATAAATACATTGGGGCTGCCATAAAGAATAGTGTTATGGGATCCTGTGATGGCGTAATTATTGCTGCAAATATAACAATAGTAAGTATTACTGCTCTTCTAACGGATTTAAGCTGTTTTGTGGTGATTACTCTAGCAATGAGTAAGAAGACGAGAACTACAGGAAATTCGAACGATAACCCGAAGGCAATGAACATTAGCATCACAAATGTCACATAACTGCTCGCGGAAATCACCTGATTGTAGTCAACACCTCCAGATACCAATAGAAATTCAAGGGCTTTAGTTAATGTGAAAAGCGATACAGCTCCACCCAAGAAAAACAAAAATAGTGAAGCAATTATGAAAGGTATCGCATAACGCTTCTCTTTTGCTTTTAGCCCTGGGGTGATAAATCTCCATAACTGCCAGAGCCAAACAGGTGCAGCTATAACGATTCCACCGTAGGTGGCAACCTTTATTCGTAGCATAAAACCATCGAGAATAGTTGTTTGCGTTAGGCGTACTCCTTCTTGCCTTGAAGCTTCGATGTAGAACTGTTGAATCCAATCAATGTAAAAAGGAGCAACGATATACCCGATGACTGCTCCTACACCTATTGAGGCGATCGATATGAGAATTCGTTTTCTAAGCTCGCGAAGATGATCAAAAAAACTCATCATCCTCTCGCGATCTTTCTTCACATCGCTCATTTTTCGTCCTCATCTAAAATTGGAGGGACGACCTCTGCATTATTTTCATTGTCCTCAGCTTTATCTTTTAATTCTGTGAGGTTTGATTGTTCTTTTGATTTATCAGTTTGTTCTTTTTTATCTGATCTATCTTGTTTTCTTTGTTCGTAGTCAGCTACAGCGACTGCTTTATCGATTTCCTTTTTCGCCATGTCTTGAAATTTTCTTACCTCTCCCATGACACGACCAAAATTCTTAAGCGCCATCGGAAGTTTGTCTGGCCCAAAAATGAGTAGCGCGACTACGATTATGACAATTATCTCTGCTCCGCCTAATGCACCCATAAAAAACCTTTCCTATTAGAGGCTAGCGTTATTTTGAGTTAACAGAGTGTTTTTTTGTTTTTATCTCTGGCAAAGAAGAGAGCGTAGCTTGAAAATCCTTAAAAGAATCTAAACTATTTTTACTAGCTCGTGAATGAGGGAGAAACACAACTGCTGAACAAACGATGAAGCCTGAAACAAATGCGATGAGTGTATTCATCATTAATCTCGATCATTTGGGGTTGAGTTAACTGATTTGTATAAGTCTTCTAGCCATTCATCGCTTTGTAACATGATGTGAAAATCGAGGATATCATCTGCGTTGATAACTGGACCAACATGTAATTCGTTTAGCTCAGCTGGAGGTTTAATTTCTTGAACTGCCACTCCAGTGGAGATCAATAGATCAATTATTCGTTTACTTGCATCTTTTGCTACAGCTCGTTCGCACTGTGGGCAACTGAATGTATAGCTACCGTGTTCTTGATCAGCTGTAACTCTCACAGTTAGATCGTGCGTTCTAAGTTGGACATCACCGCAGTGAGGGCAATTTGCTCTTATTGTTGTCATGCTGGCCCCCTTTTCTTTGGCTAGTCATTTCGTATATTGTTATTTCGACCCAGTTGTGCCAATGCTTTATAGCCCGTTAAACGAAATGGCGGGTTTATAACTTAAAGTGAGGGATCTAAATATGAGAGAATACAGCTAGTGAAAAAATGGATAGAAATCGATATCTCAAGTATCAATAAGGCTGTTTTTCAGCCTGACGACTCCTTCGAGGCGCTATGCCTAAGATTGAAAGTAGCCCGATTTACAAGAATAGACAAGTATAAGCGAGATATACTGGATTTTTTTGAGTCCGATAGGTGCAACCAATTCAATCGGATCATCCTCTTTATTGACGGCAATCCGAGCAAAACAAATGAACTTTTTGAATCTTTAGATGAAGTCCAAATAACTTCTAAAGATGCCACTAATTTAAGCATTGTCTTGCCCAGTCATTTTATTGATAAAGAAAACAATGTCTTGGTACCTAAATTTGATAATCCTTTGTTTAATAACGTTCAATTAATCCTAGATTTAGATTCAAAGATATCGAATAGGCGATATGAACCGATAATCGTGAAATCGAAAAAGAACGATATAGACACTGTTTTGTTGCATAAAGCAAACTTTTCAAAAGGTGATGTAGCGCTTGCGCATAGATTCGGGCTCAAGACCATAGTCATGGATGTGCTTTATCAGTATGAACAGGATGCAGTTGAAAATGCTAAATCAGATATTTGCATGGTAAGAGCAAGATAAGAACCTACTTTAGGATAGAAATCCAAATCGATTTAAAGGCATTACCCGAAAAAAAGCTCGACCGACGATATCATCTTTTGGCGTAGCTTTAAAAAACCTTCCATCTTCTGAATCGTCTCTGTTGTCGCCTAACACGAGAACCGAATTTGCAGGAACAGATATTGGTTCGAATGCAGAATACACCTTATTTTCAGGAGCTAGATAAGGTTCATTAAGTACCACTCCATTGACAAGTACTTCAACTTCGCAAACTTCTTGAGCTTGCGGACACCTACCCTCAACAGTTTCTCCTGGCAAACCTACAACTCGCTTTACTAGATCTTTTATGTCGGGATCTCTAGCAGTGATCGATTCAGGGGCAGAAAACACGATTAAATCTCCACGCTCAACGTCATGGAGCTGATAAGCCATTTTATTAACAAAAATCTTATCGTCGATCTTTAGATAAGGTTCCATAGATCCTGATGGTATGAAATAAAGCTGTAAAAAAAATGCTCTAACAATGAATGCAACCAAAATAGCAACTAGGAGGATGACTCCGAATTCGAATATAGTTTTATATGCAGGTTTCTTCATCAACTCTTTAAACGGATCTATAGACGTTGCACTCAAATTACTTCCCTATTCTTCCAGATTATTAATTCTTGATTGAATTTCTTTTACAGCATTAACAATACTAGTTTTGTCTATGGTTCCCGTTATGTAACTGACGTCGTTCGAATTGGAGATTAGGAGTCTTGCTATGAAGTATGAAGAATTAGTATAAAAACGGTAGATGTTACTGCTTTCGTCTATTTCTTCACAAGGTATCGAATCAATGATCCAATATGCATTCTTGGATACTTTCAGATCGACATAATTGTCTTTGTCGAGACTAAATGTCTGTATTTCATCGTCTTGGAAATCCGAATTGGAATCATCTCGAAATTGTCGAATGCTAAAAGTCTGATCGAGTACCGTCAGATCTATAACCCGATCTACACGGAAAATTTTGAACTCGTAAGAACTCAAGCAATAAGCGAATAAATAATCCGTAGAGGCTGTAGTGAATAATTTGTATGGCTCAACTTGCCTACGCGAAATATTCGCTGAATTCAAAGAGAAGTACTCAATTTCAAGTAAATTGAGTTTCGAAATAGCATCGATAATTGACCCGATATTTGCACTTGGAGCTGCATCTATATCGATTGTAGTACCTTGCTGCTCGTCTATTAGCTCGATCACATTAGATATCTCAGATTGATACAAACCTTGAGCTGAAAGTTTCTTTAGAGCTATTAAAGCATCAGCTTTCTCAGCAGCTGTTAATCGTAGAGGTTTTAAAAATACATCATTGAACCTCATCGAAACGTACTGATCCTCAATATAAATATCAAACAATTCTCCTGGAGAATAAGGCGGCAGTCCAATAAACATAAGCATATTTAAATCATCTTCGAGTTCTTTAGTTGTGATCGCCAATCGCTTTGAAAGTTCATCAAGGTGCATTTCTTCTTCTGTTGAAAGTAAGAATGCAATTGTAATTAGTCGTTGTATCTTGCCTTGTTCTTTTGTTTTTATAGCAGGCATGTCAATTCTCCAACATATCTAAAACACGATCGATTTTGTTATCTAATTTAGATGCAAGTTCGACAGGACTCTCGATACGAATATAGCCAAAATAATCGAAAAATACATTTTCAAATATTTCTTGGCGAGCAACACGAAAACAAACTTTGTTACTACCAGCTATCTCAGTAGCTTTCCAAGTTTTCACGAACTGTTCTTTGAGCTTCGGATGAACAACAACTTCGATCTCAACCGATATGTTTTCATCTTCTATATTGCCATTTTGTTCTTCAAACTCGAAATCGCTATTTCCATCTATATTTGAGATACGATCAACACGAAAAGTACGCGGCTGATTTTTATCTAGATCAATTGATTCAAGATACCAATAACCTTCTTTAGCAATTAGCTTTCTAGGAAGAACATTTCTCGTTTGCTCCAAAAATCTAAAAGAAACTGGAGATTTGTTCGAACACGCCGCATTTAACATGGACAAGCAATCAGGCGGATTTATTGGCGTGATTCTTGGGAGATCGTCTCCGACCTCGGAACCTCCGATCTTGGTTAGTAACGAGGCTGCATTATTTGGATTAGGTGAATGAATGCTTAATGCATACTGCAAAATATTTCGTTGCGCTGGCGTTAAATCCAAATCGAAGTACGTATTTTCATTAGCAATTCTATATCCGTTGTCTCCATAAGGATGTTCCTCAATTATTAAATCAAATCCCATAGATCTAAGTTCTTCTTTGTCTCGTTCAAAAGCTCTTCGAGCTGCTTCAAAATTTGGATTATAGCCAGGAATTGTTTCGATAATCTCAGATAGAGTTCTAGGAATTTTTGTGTCGCTTAAATAGGCGATCAAGTTCATTAGTCTTTCAATCTTCTTAGACATCGGATTCCTCGCCTAGATAAATACGAGAAGCAACAGCTGCTGATTCGTAAAATAATTCGTCTTCGCGTGCAGTCCTACCCATCGATTTAATGTCAAGATTATTATCTTCCATCAAATCTACAATTCCACAGCTTCGAAAGGAGTGAATGTCATGTTTATTAAAGATCCCTGCCGTGCTTAATTCACTTTCGATTGAAGAACTAAGCTCGTGGTCAGATATATAACCAACTTTATGTCGCCGGGATGTTGCAACTGAATATGTAGTCAGGCTGTGATGAGAAACTCCTTTGTGGCGTTGACGTGGGTCTGCACTCGAGCATCTAAGGACTCCAATAGAATCTGCCTCAAGATTTTTGGCGGCGTCTAAGTGATATGCCACTTCAATTCCAGTAAAACCAAACTTTGTATTTGTTCCGACAATACCCGGACCCATCGACACTATGAGCACATCGCTATTGGCTACATGCTTAGCACTTAAAATTGCGGTATAGATATTCAAAGCTTCTATATCTCCACCAAAACTGTGACCAAAGCTAATAGTTTTGTCTATTAACTCGTTTTCTTTAAGCAATCTCATGTTGTCGCTCAAAGAAACTGGCAGAGCTGCTCCATCTGAAAGTGCAACAGATACATTCAAATGAGGTTTTCTATCTTTTATGTATAGAGCAATTGGGGCAATATGCGAATGCAAAGGCGCAGCAATTACCGACAATCCGTTTGCATTGTCTTTAGAAGGATAATTTTCAAACTCTTCCTTTACGCCACAGTCAATTTGAAAAGGCGTGTAACGCATTTTCATGATGTGTCCACCTCGAGCTGTTTCTAGTTTACGATGAGCTAGATTCCAAACAACGAAGTGCCATCCTCCAGTACCTAGACTTAAATCTATAGCGGTTGTATTACATACGACCTCGTCGCCTACTTCGACACTGCCTACAAGCGAATCAAATGCGTAGGCTCTCGAAGAATCATCTAATCTTATTTTTGCAACGCCATTTAAGCGATCAATTATCTCAATAACTTTAAAGGTCTGAAATTTTGCCATATATCCTCAAGATCACAATGTTGCTATTAGTCTATCGACTCTATCGTCAGATGCAACAAAGGGATCTTTACAAATTACGGTTCTTTGGGCTTGATCGTTTAATTTGAGATGTACCCAATCTACGGTGTAATCACGCTTCTTTTCCTTGGCTTTCTTAATAAATTCTCCCCTTAATTTAGCCCTGGTAGTTTGCGGGGGAACTGTCATAGCTTTTGAGATTAAAGAATCGGTGGAAGTGCGTTCTACGCGATTATTTCTTTCTAAAAGATAATAAAGTCCGCGTTTTCGATCGACATCATGGTATTGAAGATCTAGTAATTGAATTTTCGGATGCAACAAATCCAGATCATGTTTCTTTCTGTAAGATTCAATCATATGGTGTTTTATAACCCAATCGACTTCGGTCTTTAGCTCAAAAGGATCCTTCTCATAAATAGTCATTACATGTTCCCACATATCGAGTGCTTTTTGTTCTTCAGCAGGTAAACCTCTGCGAGAGGCAAACCTTAGTGCTCTTGTCAGATATTCGGTTTGTATATTTAGGGCGCTAACATCTCGACCGTTGCTTAGTCTCTGTAATTTTTTGCCATAAGGATCGAAGCTAATGTCCCTGATTGCTCGAATAGGGTTTTCGAATGTCATATCTCGCCAGGGAGCTGCATCTTCCTCGAGCATCCTCAATATTATTGCTGTAGTACCCAGTCGAAGATATGTTGTATATTCACTCATCGTTGAGTCGCCTACGATGACGTGTAATCTTCGATATTTTTCAGCGTCAGCATGAGGCTCGTCACGAGTGTTTATAATTGGTCTAGACCTAGTGGTTGCACTAGATACTCCTTCCCATATATGTTCTGCTCGTTGGGACATCACATATGTTGGTCCTTTAGGAGTTTGGAGGATTTTCCCTGCACCTGTATATATCTGTCTACTTACTAAGAAAGGGATTAAGACATTAGTAGCTTTATCGAAATCTGCTTCTCTTCTAAGTAAATAATTCTCGTGGCTTCCATAACTATTGCCAGCAGAATCTGTATTGTTCTTAAATAGAAAGATTTCCCCTCTTATGCCTTCTTCTTTCAATCTTTTTTCAGCAGATTGAACGAGACTTTCTAAAATTCTCTCACCTGCTTTATCATGAGTTACGGCTTCGGCAATTGAATCACATTCTGGAGTTGCATATTCAGGATGTGATCCGACATCAAGATAAAGCCGAGATCCGTTTTCTAGAAAGACGTTTGACGATCTACCCCAAGAGACAACACGACGAAACAAGTAGCGAGCAACTTCATCAGGGCTTAAACGACGTTGACCTTTGAAAGTACAAGTTACACCGTACTCATTTTCAATGCCGTAAATTCGTTTGTTCATCTTTATTCGCTATTTTCGAGAATCTCTTTCAAAGTATTCTTTGGGAGTTTCTTAAAGCATCGGCGAGAAGAAGATTTAACTAAATACCCAACTTCCAAATGTTCTGTGTCTACCATTTCACTGCTATCAGGACGTAAAGCAGACGCACCAAGTCTTACGGCTTGTTCTAGCGACATATCTTCTTGAAAATTAGATTCTAAATAGCTTTTTATCTCATCTGCGTTCCCGCCTAATACTGAAAAATTAGATTCGTCCATCACGGTTCCGTCATACATGATGTGGAACATTTCGTTAGGTTTGTCGTCAGTGCCGACTTGCGCAACGAGAATTTCTACTTCAAATGGTTTCATTTCGTGAGTAAATACTTGTCCGAGACTTTGAGCATATGTATTGGCTAATTCTTTAGCTACGACATCCTGTCTTGAATATGAATAACCTTTTTGATCGGCAAGTCGAACTCCAGCATTTCTTAGCATTTGGAACTCGTTATATTTACCAACGCCAGCGAAAGCAATGCGATCGTAAATTTCTGAGATCTTGTTTAGCGTTCGTGAAGCATTTTCTGCAACCATCACGATGCCGTCGTTGTATTCCACTGCAACTAAAGACCTACCTCTGGCTATTCCCTTCCGAGCATAATCCGCTCGATCTTTCATTACTTGTTCAGGTGAAACGTAAAAAGGTGTAGTCATTATTGGTCACCTCCTTGTTCTTTCCCAGCCAAAAGAGTTGTTGATCTTTCTTCGATATCATCATCACTCAAATATCGAAATCCTTCTTCATCTATGATCGAAACGCTTGGGAATATCTTTCTCACCAGATCAGGTCCTCCAGTACCTGCATCTTCATCAGCAGCGGCGAATAAAGAACGAATTGCAATATTAATTGCCTCATCGCTAGTCAAGCCTTCTTTGAATGATGCCTTAATCCAGTTCCTAGCATGTATAGAACCTGAGCCTGAAGCGGTGTAGTCTTCTTCTTCGTATCTCCCGCCGGTTGCGTCATATGAATAGACTCTCCCTTTGTTTTCATCAAGGTCATAACCAGCAAATAATGGAACAACCAATAAACCTTGCATCGCCATTGGAAGATTACTTCTAACCATCATCGATAGTTGATTTGCTTTACCTTCAAAAGAGAGATGCTCCCCTGCCATTTTTTCATAATGTTCAAGTTGAACCTGAAAGAGCTTAACCATGTCCATGGCAATACCAGCAGTTCCGGCAATTGCAATCCCGGAATATTCATCAGCAGGCAGCACCTTGTCCATCTTTCTATGGGCTATCGACATTCCAGCAGTAGCTCTTCTGTCACCTGCCATTACTACTCCTTGCGCATAACGAAGTGCAACGACTGTCGTAGCATGCGGGAGTTCTTTACTTAATTCAATGGAATCGACATTACTAAAATTAGGCAAAGCATCTGGCTTTGCAATTTTTAAGTAATCAATGAATGAGGTTCCAGGGTCATCTAAAGGGCTGTAATTTATAAAGTTCATACTCTTAAGAGTGTAATTGCGTTTGGCGCCCATCTTGTGGATTTTCAGCGGGAAACATCCATTTGCCCATTGATGCTCCTATTAAAGAACTCTTGTCCAGACCAAAAAAATCAGCTATTGAAGGTCCAATATCTGCAAGTAATCTCAATCCGAGATCGTGAGTTTGGCAAGTTGGAGAATAAACCATCATTGGAGTAAGTTCATTTTTGAACTCGCTTTTTGATGCCGTTGCGTCAATTGCTGTAGTTGATAGAAAGATCATTAAATCATCACTGCCTAATAGACCAAAAATTTTCTTTAGATAAGTTGAAACCTGTGCAATACACGCCAAAGCCAAAGTTGCATTGCATTCAATTGCTGCTTGTCTATAGTCAGTTAAGTTAGTTACGATGCATTCATTTCTTACTAATGGCGCAGATATTACATCCAATAGGTTTTCTAAAGCTTCTCCGTCTGACTCTGATTCAATGAATTCGTATGCAGGAACGATTGTTTCATCGTTCCCGATAGAAATCAAAAACACGCCAGAAGAATCTTCGTCGCTATCTGCAAATTGAGAAAATACAGGCAACTTTTCTAAGTCTCCTCCTCCGAGTTCATTAAAAGCGCTGAAATCATCATCACCGTGAACCTTCTTCGCCGCCAACCTTGCAGTCACTGACGACTTGCGTGCGATTGATCCCTCATACTTTACAAATGAATTGAAACCGATACTCTCGAGGCCAGATAGATCAATTTGAAGATCTTTTTTATAGGCGTCTTTTAAAAGTTGTTCGATACTGTGATTAGTCGATGATGAGTTTTTTAGATCCCCAACACCCAATCCAGGCATGTTAATAATTACCATTCTTGAATGCATGCACGGATTCTAGTGGAATAATTTAGGTAGCACTTAGCTGGGTTTACTCTCCACCCTTTTGAACATAGTTTTTAACAAACTCTTCCGCGTTTGTTTCTAGTACGTCATCAATTTCGTCTAGGAGGTCGTCGAGTTCATCTTTAATAGCTTCTGAATTTGTTTCGCTATTGGCAGTTGGTTCTTGCTCTTGTACTTCTTCTTTTTTTGATGTCGACTTAGATTTTCTTTGCTGCTCAGCCATGAGACCTCCTTAGCAATCAATAACTCTAGTCTTGAGAGTTAAACAATTGTGTGACCGAAGATATTCCATTTCTATGTCCCCAGCGCAATTACTAGATCGCGTGCGGTTTGGGCATTGTCTATTACCTGTTGAACGTGTGCTTTAGTACCTCTCATTGGTTCCGCAGTTGGGATTCGCTTTAATGACGGTTCGCCAATATCTAAAGTAACGCTATCCCAGTTTGCGCTATGAACTGAATCTGCAAACTTTTCTAAAACTCTACCTCTAAAATATGCTCTAGTTGTCTCTGGTGGAACATTAGCGGCACGTTTGACGTCTTCTTGAGTAAACAACTCAAAGATTTCGCCTCTTTGCCTCATCTTACCGAAAAGTTTTCCTGGCCTAATATCATGGTATTGCAAATCTACTGCAACTAACTTTGGATCTTGTCCGGAAAGTCCTTCACGTTCTGCAAAACCATCGATGATTCGCCTTTTTGTTATCCAGTCGACTTTCCCATTCAGTTTTTCTGGAGAAGACTTAAGGAGAGCGAGAGTGGCTTCCCAATGGGAAAGGACATCATTAATTTCTTGACCGCCAAAAATAGCCAAATCAGCATTCTCAAGGTATTTTTTTGCGCATTCTAAATACCATTCTTGAATATCGATAGCACTTAACATTCCGCGATTAGTTGGTACTGTGACAGTTAAGTTTGGGTCATGACTAATTGCTCTAATAGCTGCAACTGGTTCATCTATATGAATCATATTCTCCAGAAAATAGTCCACTTCATCTTCTAACATCGCAAGTATTATTGCAGTCGTTCCCACTTTCATATACGTTGCGAAATCGCACATGTTCGCATCTCCAACGATCACATGTAGTCGTCGATACTTTGAAGCTTCAGCATGAGGTTCATCTCGGGTATTAACAATTGGACGTTTCATGGTTGTCTCTAAGCCAACGTGCTCTTCCATGAAATCTGCTCGTTGTGAAATTTGAAAATTTACAGCCGATCTTGATGAATGTTCGGAACCCACCTTTCCTGATCCACAATAAATCTGACGTGTTACAAAGTGCGATGTTATTGCTCTCACGATCTCGGAAAATTCTACAGATCGAGCTACTAAATATCCTTCGTGAGTGCCATATGAATTTCCTTTTGAATCGGTATTGTTTTTATAGACAATAATTTCGCCACCATTTAAAAGTTTCTTCGCTTCTGCCAAAGAACTAACAAGCATTTCTTCACCACCTCGATCTAAGAGAACCGCCTGGAGCGGAGACGAGACTTCCGGAGATGCATATTCAGGGTGT
>CAZLQP010000008.1:0-61822 GCA_964561855.1 uncultured Burkholderiales bacterium
ATAACAAAATGTGTGGAGAGTATAATGGGAGCAATGAGTGACTCTCTAAGTTCGATAATAACTGATTTGATTAAAAGAAAAGATTTAGATCAAAATCAAGCACGTTATTTGATGGAAGAGATCCTAAATGGTCGAGCAAAGCCATCGGAGATAGCCGCCATAATTACCTTGTTGAGATCAAAAGGGGAGACTCCGTTAGAACTTTCAAACATTGTGAAAACAATGTGGGAAAACTGTCCTAAGATTCCCGAAATAGATTCAAGCGAATTGATTGATACCTGTGGCACTGGAGGTGATAACTCTGGTTCTATAAACATATCCACTGCAAGTGCGTTAGTCTTGGCAACTGCTGGTGTTAAGGTCGCAAAGCATGGGAACAAAGCTGCGAGTTCAAAATGCGGAGCTGCGGATGTTTTAACTCAACTTGGAGTGAAAATCGACCTAGATCCTGTTGCTAGTGTTCAAATGATCAACGAGACGAACTTTGCCTTTTTGTATGCTCCCGTTTTCCATCCTGGAATGCGTCATGCTGCACCTATTAGGGCAGAACTCGGAGTAAGGACCAGTTTTAATTTTCTTGGGCCACTTTCTAACCCTTTTAAAGCGCAGATTAGATTACACGGAGTTTCAGATCCTGATTTAGTCATTGTTTATGCAGAAACGCTTAAATTATTGGGAGTCACTAGAGCATTTGTATTTTGTGGACACAATTGTCTTGATGAACTAAGTCTTTCAGGGAAGAATGAGGGCATCTTGCTTGAGGACTCTCAACTGAGAGAATTAACAATTGATCCAGAACTCTTTGGTTTTAGACCATCACAAATTGAAGAAATCCAAGGTGGAGATGCGAAACAAAATGCCGAAATATTGCAAAAAGTGTTTTCAGGCAACTTTTCAGGCCCATATGAAGACATCATTGTTCTCAATGCAGGTGTAGCGTTAGACCTTGTAAAGAGGCAAGGTATCGAAGCTTCAATTGATGAAATCAGAGCAGTGATTAAATCAGGCGAGGTTAAAAACAAGCTTGAACAGATTGTGGAATTCTCTCATAGACTTTAAAAGGAAAAATGTGTTTTACAGTTTCAACTTTTCGTTTTATCATCGAATTTTTAGCTAGATTGAGTTGCTGTGGCAAAAGTACTCGCATGTCCAAGTTGTGGTCATAAACACCGTTTAGATCTCCTCGTAGGTTTAGATACTTTTGTGTGTAGCAATTGCGATAGGAAACTAGCAGTTCCCCAAGAAGCGAATAGTGTATCTGAAGTGCCGCAGCACTCAGGCAATGTCGAGTCAGTTCAAAAAATCGAAGTGGTTGCTCGCTCTACTTCGGAGAATGTGGATTCTGAGCTAGACAATTCCAAAGAATCGACTGAGTTCCAAGAAGCTCGTGTTGTAGCTAAAGCTAGTGAAGGCGATAGAAAATTTACTCATATTTCAGAGTCAGCTGATCAACCAGTAGCACAAAGTGTAGCTAAGTCGACTGATCATGGCATAAAACCAAAAAGTCAGACTTTTAAGAAGCCTTCTTTTTTTGAAAAGTTTGCCGAAGGCAACTCAGGCTTACCCGTGCTAGGAAATATCGGGAAGATAGTTGCTTGGATATTGGCAGTACCTACAGCATTTTTTATTGTGGTCATTGTCCCTCGATTTTTTGGAACAGGATTTAGGGCATCTTATTTTCTAAACGTTATAACACAACAAGGACTAGGCAGATTCAGGATTGTAATCTTACTGATTGTGCTTTGGTCTGTTGTAAGCGTTGCTTGCCTTTATGTTTATATGAATTTGATGCAAAGATTCTTGCGAAGTCGACTTAAATCTTAAAAATCTCAAGTTTTATCAATCTAAAGACTTTAACCTGCATTACAAGGTACTAGGATATGTCCAGAAAATACCAGTAAATTTCACGTATTTTAAAGGATTATATTTCGATGGATACGAAACAATTGAGCAATGAACACCCGGTAACAGACAATTCTAGTGTTCAAATCCCAGATTTTTTGTTGATTCCTCTAGTGGAAGCAGCATTTAATGTAATAAAGAAAATTGAAGATCATCAGGTCCCTTCGTCCTTGAGAAGAATAGCAAATTTTGATTCGAAAGCTCTTGGTCATTCAACTGCTCGAACCCAGGTTATCCAGTCTTTGATAGTGAATTCCGAATTTGCAAAGCTTGCAGAAGATGAGTTGTTTGAACGTACCGAAGTTCGTAGTGCATACGATCAGTGGGACCAAGACAAAGCGCATGACCTGATCGCCGATGCAGCTACTAGAAACGATTTGCCGTTGTTGGCATCGATTTTGTGGATAAAGAAACCTAGAAATTATGAGTTCGCGCTGGGTTTAATTGTTGCTTATAGCACGGTTGCGATGTTGGAAAATGAACAAAGGGAATCACAACGTGCTCAAGAAACCAAATTGTTGCATTTACAAAATACGCTTGAATCTGAAAAGTCCAAAGCCGAACTTTTAAAAGCTGATCTAGACAGAGTACAAGAAGAGTTAAGTCAAGAACGTCGATCACGCAGATCACGGGAACAGAAATTTGAAACTCAAATAGCAATGTTACAAAAACAAGTAGACAATAATGATCAAGTAACTCAGAGATTAAAAGAGGCACGTGATAGACAGAGTCAAAGAGTGGAACGTGAAGCATCAAGAGCTCAGGAGCTAGAAGCCAGACTTAAAAATGCTAACGATGAAGCTACTCGTAAATCAGAAAAAATAGCTCAGCTTCAAAATCAGTTAGCCTCTGCGCTTTCTTCTGATATGAGCCTTGATTATGAGGATTTACAGTCATTAATAAATGCTCAAAAAGAAGCCGACGATATTTCAAAAACCTTATTGAAAATAATGAACAAGTCGCGCTCGATTTTAAGTAAGGACAAACCTTCTAGTACTCAAACTCAAGTGAGACCTCAAAGTTCGTCTAGTGAACCTGCATCTGCAGCTAAAAGAGCGCCAGTTCAAATCCCACAAGGTCTCTCGATAACATCTCCTCAGGCTTTGAAAGAGATATTTTCACAAGATGATCTGATGGTTTTAATTGATGGTTATAACGTTTCTTTGAACAATTTTCAGAATCTCAGTTTAGAATTACAAAGGGAACGTACAATCTCTTGCGCAACTAATGTCGAATCAAGATATCATCCAAGCTGCGTCGTCGTATTTGACGGCCAATCTTCTACAACAAGAGGAAGAGTGCAATCGAAGGTTCATGTAGTGTTTTCGCCTCAAGATACAACAGCTGACGATGTGATTATTGAAAGAATAAAAGTAACACCACCTGATCGACCTATCATTGTTGTATCAAGCGACAAAAATCTAGCTGCAAGAGCAAAAGGATTGGGTTGTGAAATCATCACAAGTGAAGCCTTTGTAAATTTTGCCGGATAACTAGAGAGAATTCAAATAAGATAACAATAGATTCTTGTCTGCTTTGTCGAGCGCAAAATAACTCTTCCTTATTTGCTCAGCTTCTCCTCCATGAAAGTCAATTGCTTCTTCTACACTTGATGCCCGGCCATCATGAAGTAGATTTAACGAACCGTTTACTTTTTCTCGTAAACCAAATCCCCATAGTGGCGCAGTTCTAAATTCATCAGCAGCTATCGATCCGAGTTTGTTCGGATCTGTAAGTCTTGGACCCATTGAATGAAGTAGAAAATCGCTATGTGGATAAATGACCCCGTTCTTTGTTTTGGTTAAGGAATTTTTTTCAATTGGCGCTGTAATTGTGTGACAAGCCGCACATCCTACTCTTATGAAAATATCTTTTCCTTTCTTCTGATCTTTACTAACTGTTCTTGCTGATGGAGGAGCTAATGCTCTGATGTAAAACGACAGATTCTGTTCTTGTTTGATATTTAGGTCGTTTTTTGTATTGCAAACTATAGATGGAGTTTTGCATTGGCTAAAACGTGAGTTGCTCAATCCTAAGTCATTAAAGGCGGCATGAAGTACTTGATCTTCTATTCTAGGTTGGGTCGCTTTCCATCCGAATCGTCCGATCTGATTTTCCCCATTATGATCTTTTATCCAATTAATGCGACCCGATATTCCGTCATTGTTTAAGTCCTCTGGATCATGATTTTCTAAAAACCATGCATCTGGTATTGACTCGACTAATCCCAGACCAAAAGTTTCAGGTGCAATTCTTTTGAACGCAATTGTATTTTTATCTAGCGGACCTAGAAGTAGGTCATCTCTCCACGTGCTGTTTTTGGCCCAGAAACTATCATTCACTTCGGTGTTAGATTGATCGATTCCAAAAGTGTTGATTTGGCTCCCATAAATTGGATCTTGTAATTGATTGTTTTTCGAATTGTAAAGTTTTATAACTAGAGAACCTGAAGTCTCAGGATCAGATCTACCATCTCGCGCATGACAATCCGCGCAATTAAATGCATTAAAACGAGGTCCAATTCCTTTTAATTCAAATGGTTTGTCTTGTGATGTGAATTCATGAAATATTCGCTGGCCTAATATGAACTGTTGTTCTTCTTCTAGAGTGAGATCGACCAAAGGTTGTGAAAAGGCATTTTCGTTTTCTATTTGAATCGAAAAATCTTTAGGTGGCTCTGCATCTCTTGTTATTAGAGCACTTGCACCATATATAGGTACTAATAAAGATACGCCGATTATCAACGTAGAAAGATATTTAGATCTAAACACGCAAGACTAAGTTTACTATTTGCGTTTATCTAACGGAACGTAATCTCTTTGCGCAGGACCTGTATAAATTTGCCTTGGTCTAGATAGTTTTGTTTTATCAGATTCTTGCATTTCTTTCCAATGCGCAATCCATCCTGGAAGCCTACCTAGTGCAAAGAGAACTGTAAACATAGGGACGGGGAAGCCCATTGCGCGGTAGATTATCCCGGAATAGAAATCAACGTTTGGATAGAGTTTTCTTGCCACAAAGTATTCATCTTTGAGAGCTACTTCCTCAAGTGCTAAAGCGATGTCGAGAAGTTCATCGTTTCTATCCATTTTTGATAAAACTTCATGTGCTATTTTCTTGACGATTTTCGCTCTAGGATCATATTCTTTGTAAACTCGATGTCCAAAACCATAAAGTCTGAAATTGTTTTCCTTATTCTTTGCTCTTTCAACAGCTTTAGTTACATCGCCATTGTCTTGTTCTTTTATTTGTGCGAGCATTTCAACTACTTGTTGGTTAGCGCCTCCGTGAAGTGGACCCCAGAGTGCATTTATTCCAGCCGCTACACTTGCAAAAAGATTTGTCTCGGCACTTCCAACCATTCGAACAGTAGAAGTTGAACAGTTTTGTTCATGATCGGCATGCAGAATAAGTAATACTTTCAATGCATTTACGATGACGGGGTCTGCGGTATATTTTTCAGAAGGAACTGCAAACATCATCGTTAAAAAGTTTTCAATCAGATCAAGTTCATTATCTGGATATAGAAAAGGTTGACCTATTGACTTCTTGTATGCATAGGCAGCAATTGTAGGCAGCTTTGCCATTAGTCGAATAATGGAAAGTTCGCCCTCTTCAGTATTAGAGATTTTTTGCGATTCTGGATAGAAAGTAGATAGCGCTGATACTACTGAAGAAAGTATCGCCATTGGATGGGCATCTTTTGGAAAACCATCATAGAAACGTTTTATATCTTCATGCAGCATTGTGTGCCTACGAATTTTGTTTCTAAAATCGTCGAGTTCAGATTTTGTTGGTAGATCTCCGTATATCAATAAATATGAAGTTTCTAAAAAAGAACCGTTTTCTGCAATCTGTTCAATAGGGTAACCGCGGTATCTTAAGATCCCATTGTCTCCGTCAACGAAACAGATCGATGATTCGGTAGAACCAGTATTTAGATAACCATAATCTAAAGTGATAAGGCCTGTTTGGGCCCTAAGTGTAGATATGTCGACACCACGTTCACCTTCGGTGCCTTCAACTACTGAAAATTCGATATTTTTATCTTCGTATTGGACCTTAAGAGGAGTATCTGTAGGTTTTGCGCTGGGCTGATCGGTCATTTTAATCCTTCAATATCTTGAGCTTTTATACCTAATAATTTAGAGACAATCTCGTCAACATACGAGCATTACTTAAAAATAATGCCTAAACTCTCAAAAACATTACGCAGAGTCTGAATATCGATATTTATGGCTGTGGAAAACCTCTTTTTGGTTTATTCTTGGCTCGAATTGTTAGATATATGTATTAAGGGGAGTGGTAGTCTTGACGAGAGAAAATGATATTGTATTCAGTCGGAGGGACGATGATTGATCCAGCACTAACACAGCGCCTGCATTCTATGGTGAGAGAATATATGCAGATTCCAGAAGGAGAAGTGCTTCGGGTTGATGAAGATGGGGATATTCCTATTCGTTGGGAATCTGCACTTTATTATGTTCGACTTCTAGATAAAGTACCTCCAATGTTGCAAGTTTTTTGTGTCGTTTTGAGAAACGTCCCTAAGACTCCTGAATTGCTAGAAGAGCTAAATATCATTAACGAAGGGATTGTCTCATCCAGAGTTTTTTGGGCTGACGGAAATGTGATCGCTGCATGTGAACTTTTAGCCGAGCAATTAGATCAAGAGGAACTTGCGCACTCATGTTGGGCAGTCGGTTCATTAGCAGCGTGGGCAGATACTGAACTGCACGAACAATTTGGTGGCGAGATGGTCTATCCTGATGATGCGCCCGAGGATAAAAACGCATTGCCTGAATGGAGCTAATAGCTAATCAAAATTTTGGTTGCTCCACCATTTTTCTAGTTGATTAGTATCATACGTTTTACTTTCAACATTGACGAGTAATAGCTGATTTATATCAATTGCCATAAGTCGTGATTGATTAGTGTTTAATCCGATCCTTAAATATTGTTGGAGCTCTTTATTTTTAGGTTCAAGCAAATAGTCTGATTTAGTTTTCAAGATAATCGATTGATCGTCAAAGTATTCATACGTTATTTCTGCATCTGAATTCTTGCACGACAACGAAGTTGAACCACCGAATTTTGGTTCTTGCATTTTACAAAAGGGAATATCCAAAGTTGAGCTGTGCTCGTTGCTAGTTGCGGGTGTGATTTCACTGGCGGTTGTTGTCGTCGGATTTGAAGCGGTAATAGGCATCTCAATAGTTATAAAAATCATCAACGCTATGCTGATTAGGGCCACAACGCCAAAGAGGCTTTTTTGATTTTTGAATCTCGAACTGCTCTTGAACTGCTTCACTTGAAACCCTCCATGTAATGCACTAATATGCAATATAGTGCAATATATGAGCGGAGGCAAGGGTGCTGTTAATCTCCTTTAATTTTGGAATCTGGGCTTTGTTGTTTATTTTGGTTTTGTTGAGGAATCCAAGATTGTTAACCAATATAAATTCGTTAGTATTGAGGTTTACGATTTGTTGCGCTGTTCTTTTTGGTCTTGTCAAAACAAATTCGTTGGGAATTGTTAGTGTAGCCAATGCAATCGAGATAAACAACGAAACGTCAGACCCATGGAAGCAACATGATGATATTGGATCTGCAGTCGAAACGCTAACGATCGTCGAAAATTCTCATGAAGTCGTTCAAGGTGAAAACATGTGGGCTATTGCAGAGTATTATGATCCGGAAAATGTACACCAATATTGGTTAAAACTAATCGAACTCAATAGGCAAAGCCTGATATCTAAAAATCCGAATTTGATTTATCCTAAAGAACAGTTAAAGCTGAATTAGCTCCAAGATCCCTTGACGGTTTTTGAATCTTGCTCAGATTCTGTTGTTTGACTTCTTTTGATCGATAGAAGTGATTCATCTTCTTCGGCATTACGTTTAAATTTAGACTTAATGCTTTTCTTTTCGGCGATATTTTCTGCAGTGTGATCAGCCATGTGCGAAAGAACTTTTGCTAATTGAGAAACTTGAACTGTCCAAGGGAGTTGAAGCTGTTGAAGCAGTGTACCAATTCTTGATGAAAAGCCTGCTTCCCATTTTGCGATATTCGAGGGAAGCTCGTTGCTTGCTGCAACAGATGTTTTTGCTTCTCTAACAATTTTGATAAGTGATTGCACTTCACTTGCGACTGCATCTATTAGAGTCTTTACACGTTCTCGTGCTTCTGAACGGATGTGACTAGCAGCCATAGTGGATTCGACAATTGCCTCAGCAATGTTTTTTTGTACTTCTAAATCTATTTCTGTAGGATCGAGAGTAGTAAGCCATTGTGCGATCGCGTCTTCTTCATCGAAGCTTGAATTTACTTCCATTGGAGCAGACTCTGCTCTTGCCATGGCAACTGCACGTTGGAGTTCTTCGATTTGTGCTTCTAAACTTTCAATGGTGTCAGCACAGATTTGAATAACCGCATCTACCTTATCGGTCTCATATCCAGACTTTTCTCTAGGAAATTCAATTCCTTTTAAGTCTTTAGCGGTTATATGTTTCGGTGCCATAGTCTTATATCGTCCTGTTTTTACTGTCGATCAATAGTCTTTTTGATGTGTCTCATTGTGCAGGAGCGCCTTGTTGGAACTCTTCTTGCACAGCGCATTGTGCCAATACTTCAGCCACAATTCCACCGCGTTCTGGATCTTCATTTGTAACTAGCCGTCGTTCAAAAGTTGCCAAGGTGACATTGAGGGCTTCGTCATAATCGAGAGTTGAAGATAATGTGCCTTTGGAAACTTTGTTGATTATTGTCTCTACTTCATTTGGCATTAGCAATGTTGGGAAACAATAGACACTTCTTGTAGTTGGTGGAGCAATTGTATATAGTCCTGCACCTAAAGCTTCGAAAAGCGGGGGAGCTGAACGAATCACACTAACCAGTTCGCATTCATTTGAGAAGTTTAGGCCCTCAAAGAGTGGTTTAGTGTTTTGGTTTCGAATACAGAGATGAATAAGGTCTCGTAAATCTCCAGGATGTAAATCCGCTCTGACTTCAGAAGTCGGGGCTACCAAGATTTCTCGCCCGTCACCTGAAAGAGTCATTGATGCACCAGGAAGGTGGTAAACAATAGCGGTTGCTAGGCGGAGTTGTTTGAGATTAACCATTGTGCACTAGTAGTCGGCCTAAAACAGGGGTTCTTGCCATAAACACGGCAAAAAAAAGACACTGGTGCATTTAGTGAATTTAGGGTGCATACTATTCATAGCGACTATTAAATGAACACGTTACGAATATGACGCGTTACGAAAATAGTCACTATTCGCCTCAAATGGCTGACAAAAAGAGAGTCATGACTGAAAAATTTAACGCCCAATTTCCGAAACGGGATTCGTTTCGCATTGCTGGATATGATTTGGCGTCCAGATTTTCATTTGCGTTGAAAAGTGAACGCTGTTCTAGGAAAAAATTGCGGCACAATGATGAAGGCTCGATGCTTGTTGAAGTATTAGTTGCTCTTTTGATTCTCGTGATTGTTTTTACCTCCGCTGTGTTGGCATTGTCAGATATGGCATCAAAACGAGTTGCTATTGAACAGCGCGATCGAGCTGTAAGACTGTTAACTGAATATGAAGAACTAACAAGAATTGAAAGATGCGGATTAATCGTAGACGTCTTAAATTCATCACCCGCTTCTCTAGCTGACTTTAATGATTCAGTCCAAAGATGCGATTTTATATCATCCACAGTCAACGCTGGTGATGTCGAGGATTTTGAAGTTGACGACAATGCTGGCCGATTAATCTATACGCTGAATATTAGGTACTGGTGGGAAGTTCCAGGCACTGATATTCATACCCAATCATGCGGCACAATTAACACAAGCTTTGTTGACGGCGTGTTACCTAGTATTTTTGTAAGAGCATTTGAAATTAGATGGCGAGAAAAAGGATCATGGGTAACTGAAACTTTAGTAAAAAAAGATCCAGTGCCTGTGGACAATGTAATATTTGCAGTTGGGAATAGGGCATCTCTTCTGGTTAACGCAACAAATGCAAAATTAACACTTCAGCCTTCAGTCTCATCGCCAGGAGTTAACCGTATTAATGACAACTTATTTCCTGGGCAGCCTCAAAATTGTATTTGGTTTCCCTATATTTCTCAGGACTCTACTCCGTTTGTAAATGGTGTAAATTTTGAATCTGATATTGAAAGCACCGATCCTTTAGATCTTGAGGTGGTGACTCCATGAGATTAAAATTTAAAGGGAACAAAAATTCAAAAAACGAAGGTTTTACACTGATAGAGGTCCTTGTTGCGATACTTGTTGGTGGTACTGTTCTAACCATTGCAATAGTGGCATTGGTTGCCACAAATTCTTCTTCAATGAAAATTTTGGCTAAAGACGAGGCACAAGCAAATACTAGGCGCGCGATGTCATTGATTTTTTCAGAAATTGGAGACGCTGAGAGCCTTCCTGTATGTAGAGTTGTCGATTCCAGCGTCAATGGAGCATTTGAAAAACAGCGAAGAATTGCTGGAGAATTATCTTCTGGATATCCCCACAATCCTACGAACTTGGGAGGTTTTGTTTCTAGTGATTGTGGAGAAATCGCATCATCGCCTTACCTGGTGGCGTATGCCAGCAATAACAGACTTTGTTATTTCAAAACGCCGCTTGCGACTAATTATGACGACAATTCTTTGAACGCATCTATAAAGTGTGTTTCTAGAGGAGGTGCGGACTTCACATCTGGGCAAATTTCGCAACCTACGAATCCTGTGAGAGCGACGGGACCTTGTGTCAACCTAAATCTGGCATCGAGGCCATTTCAGAATTTGTACACTTGGGAATGTCAAGGAAATGGTGGTGGAGGTCTATTAGTGTGGCCTCAGTCTTATGCAGTTCCTTCGACGCCTACGTTATTAGTTGAGCTTGGAGAAATTCCAATTGCCGAACAAACTCCTGCATTTAACTATTTTGGAGTTTCGAATGTCAACGAAATAGTACGGGTAGATGTTGAATTAAAGGCTGGTTACGATTCAAAGATTGGCGGAGCTACTGAAAATGAAGTCTATACATTTTCTCAATTGATTTTATTAAAAGGCTCAGAGCAATACAGGGAGGAATCACGTGTTGATTATTAAAGGATTTAAAAGACCAAAGAACGACGATGGTTTTGTGATTATTACCGCCCTTTTGGTTTGTTTCTTAATTGCTTCTATAGTTGCGTCAGTAATCTTGATTACATCATCAGGATTAGGTTCAAATGCTAAGCAGCGTCACGCCATAGAAGCAAGATTTTCTGCAGAGTCTCTATCTGATTCAATATTTGCGTCGATTGCGAATTTGGAAGATGTTAATTTCTTTCTTTCAGAACTTAATGGGCAATATGGAAATGTCTTTGGAACAGACGGATTAGGCGCATGGGGCAGCTGGTATAAGGTCGTCGATGGAAATCTTGTTGCATGTAATGATCCAGCTGATTTCACAGAAACTTGCTACAGAATCAAAATCGAGCGGTCCGATGATGGCAGAGAAATCATTGTAACAATTGTAGTTAGAAACAAGTGTACACCTTCCGGAAGTAACTGTACCTATAGGCAATTTGAACAACGATACAAAGTTAGAACTTTTGTGGAAGATGTTCTTATTACAGACTTGGAACAAACCAATATTCCATCAGCTGTTCGTCCTGGTGCATATCTTCCAAACGATCGAGTGGATGGGACAGTTCACACTAATGATCCAGGAGGATTCCGATATTGTTCGCAAAGCGGGTTCGTAGTAGGTGGGACTCCAGAGTTTACATCTGGAGGTAGTGGATCTACTGTTATTGGAAGTTTTTGTAACCCCTCATCACCATTTTCAGTTGATTTAGTTCCTCGACAATTTTTAGTAGGGCAAGTTGATCAAACAGGAAGATCAGATACGAATAGTGCTTCGTTTTTCCAGAATATTGCTGGTACCCCTTCACCTACAAATAGCTACTCTCGTTCAGGTACAACATCGATTCTATTAGATGGAGAAGAGATTGTCTTCAACGGATCTCAACGCGTGAGATTGCCTGTAAACGGTGTAGTTTTCGTTGCTGGTGATATATCCTCATTATCTGGAACATATGCTAGGAGTCTAACCATTTATGCGACTGGAGAAATTAGAGTTACAGGCAACATTACCCCCACCGGAGGAGCTACTGCTCCAAACAAATTATTGGGTGTCGCAACACCGAGAAATATTCTTATTAATTGTCCAAGTTGTACAGAGATTACGATCGTTGCTGCTTTGAACGCTACTGGTCAAAACGTTGGAACTCAACTAAACGGCAGAATTTATAATGAAAATTGGAATACCGGAGGTCCAAGAGGAGTAGCGACGATTCGAGGTACAATGATTTCCAGATACCGTCCAGTATTAGGATCCTATTTCAGCGTCCCTGCAGGTGTCTTGCAACATGGTTTCTCAAAAAATTTCCAATATGATTCGAACCTATTGTTTAATCAGCCGCCCTATTTCTTCAGGACGACTCAAGCAAATATTGCAAGATCAGCAATAAATGAAGGACCTTGTACAGAGTCATTTTGTACCTAGGCCAAAAGGCCTAAATTCCTATTAATTAGCGCTTAAAAATAGCCGATTAAGTGGTGTCACCAGTAAAAACTGAAGGCCGACACTATTTGTATTGCGAGGAGCGCTAGTGGGATTAACACTTATACACGGAAACAGTCAGCCAAATACTAAACCAAGAGTATTTGTCGTGGCTGAACCTTCTGTGCATTCCGCTTTGAGTTCAGATCTCGGTTTAGATGTTTATCCTGAAATATTTGATTATGAAACTTTCGTCAAAGCTTCGATGTCAAAAACAATTTCTACGAACCAAGCAATAGTAATACTTTCTGATGCGCTATCTCAGCGAGTTGTTCCTCTAGAAGCAGTTATCGCACTCGTTAGAAAAAATGTAATACTTATTCCTTGGAAATCTTCTGAGGAAGAAATAGCAAAACTCAATGTTGCTGCATGCTCTCCAAGACCAACTCCAAATACTTTACGTCGAACAATTTTCACGCACGCAGGGCTAGCCGATCAACCACCACGCTTTGATGGTGACGATTACATCGAAGAACCACCAGATGCTCGAGTTGTAGATTTTTCGCCACAAGGACAAGATCTCAAATATGCACCACTTGAACAATCAACACAGGTTGAAGATAGAATTTCAGACCGATCAACATCACCATTGGATTGGTTTAGTGATCCACAAAAAATAGAACAAGTTGAAATCCCAAATCCAAGTGAAGTCTTAGAGTCGCAATTCGATGAAACTCAAAGTGCAGAATTTAAACCACAAGTAGATTATGAAGAAATCGAAGAAGCTGAAATAACCAATGACGTTGCAACTGAAACCGAAACAGAGTTCAGAACGCAAACCACGCAAGCAGATGAACCTTCTTTTTTGCCTGAGTTTTTTGGAGCAGCTCCAACAGATTCACAAGTTCAAACTCCTGAAGTTCAAACTCCTCCTACTTCAGGATTCTGGGATGAGTCAGCAGCGAAACATGAACCTGCAACTGAAACCAAGTATGTAGAACCTGTTTTTGAAACACCAGCTACCACATCTCAACCAACAGTGGAAGTATCCGCTCAAACCGAAACTCCGGCTAACTCAACCTGGACTGTACCAACGCAAAACGATGCTACACATCCTTACGCGCAAACTTCCAGTGATGAAAGCGGTCTTGAGCTTGAAGCTTATATGAGGCCAGAAGTTGAAGAATCAATTTATGACTTCGATGATTCCTCAACAGCGACATTTGTTCCAGATGTAGCATTTACAGCACCTGATGCTGATGGTTCACAACAAATGTGGACGATGCTTGATTCTAAAGTTGCAGCAAATCCTCTACAAGAGTCCTTTTCGAGCTATCCAGATGGTACAGACAATAGAAAAGCAATATCATTGGCAGAGCCGTTTGTTGTTTGTGTATATTCGCCAAAAGGTGGTGTTGGTAAAACTTCGATTTCAGTAAACCTTGCAGCTCGACTCGCATATACAACAAGACTTCAAGTTTGTATTGTTGATCTTGATATCGCTTTTGGAAATGTTGGTACACGCTTAGGTCTTTATAATCCAACAGTTAGAGAACTTTTGAACGAATCGCATATCGATGGCGAATCACTGGCTCGTAATCTAGTTTACGATAGACGATCCGGGCTATTTTCATTGCTTGCACCACTTCGTCCAGAAACAGGAGTGAACCGCAGAAAGTTCTCGCCAGCTGCTTACAAGAAGATTTTGAATCTTCTAAAAGAACGATTCGATGTCGTGATATTGGACTGTCCTGTAGAACTTCGAGATCCTTTAGTTTCTGGTTTTGCATTACCACAAGCAGATCAGGTTGTAATGGTAGTTAATAACGAACAAGCAACTCTTTTAGATGCTCGTCGAGCAGTTGAAGCAATGTGTCGGCCAAAAGATTCACAACGACTACCTGGTCTTGGAATAGAACCTTCAAATGTCGGATTAGTAGTAAACCAAAAAGTTGACAATGTTGGTCGTGAAGTAGATGACATCAAAGCAATACTTGGTGGTGGGGATCCAAATCACCCAAGTAAAAAAATCGACATTCTTTCTGTAATTGCAGATGATCGACAGCTCTGGGTTGGAAATGCAAACATGGCTCGAACTGTGGCTACATCTGGCGAAAATGATGTGGATCAACTACTCGACAATATTTGGACCAAAATTCTTCCAGGTGAAGCCTCAGAAGAATTTGAATCCCAAGAGTTCCATGAAGGGTACCAAAACCCATTAGATGCAATATTAAATCCCCAAACAAGCCAAAATAAGAAGAAAAAACGCAAATTTAATTTCTTTAAAGGTGACTAGCAAAACCTACGAAAACAAAAGAGTCGAAAGAGAAAAATATGTCAGATCGTGAACTTGCTGTATTAGACACTTCTAACGTTGCGCGAAGCGTAGCCGCGCGTCTTTCGTTGCCTATACACAGAAAAGGTGATGATGAGGACGAATCTGTAATTGTCGTGGTCCATGAAGAAAAAGACCTCGAAATTCTCGAATGGGCTAGAGGAATCCGCAAAGTAGTAGGGATTCTCGCTTGGGAGCTACCTGAACGTACTTTGGCTAAATTGCTCAAAATCGATCTCCCCGTATTGATCGGTCATGTAGGTCCAGATCAACTCAAATCCCTTGTCAAATGGGGTGGAGAGAAGGTTTCTAATGAGGTTGAACAAGAGAGGGCTGAAAGATTGGCCCATATCGAAGAAATTTTTCACGACGACCCCATAAAAGTCGAAAACAAAGCCTAATCGGGGGACTGACCCTCCAAAAGGTACATTTTGCCTCCATGTCCATTCCTGTGGGATTTGTCCCTTTTGGAGGGTCAGTCCTCCTAAAGGTGGGGGGAAATTGGGTCGAATCAATACACGATACAAAACCGACAGGTTCCGTATTCGACAGTCACGGATGATTGACTTTGGCTGACACACAACGTCAGTAGGAGGTGCCTCGTGGCTAGAAAAAATAAGAACGCAAAAGACGCATTGTCTCAACCTGCCCAAGCTGAACAAGGTCCGAAGACTTTGGTCGGTATTGAAGTAGACGGTACTGAGGTTCATGTTGCGTATGTTGAAGCAAGTGGTAACGTTCGCGTTGAACACTTTCGCGATACAACACCTAGGCGTGCATTAGCAGCTGCACTTAAATCAATTCCGGGTAGAGCAGATGTTGTACGTGTTGCATTTACTGGTGGACGACAATATGTTCGTCGTGTAGAAGTTCCAAAAGTTCCTGAACCAGCAATGCGAGCTGCAATGATGGCAGTGGCTGAAGAAAACCTCCCAGTCGTTCCAGGTGCAGCAGCAGTTGCAGGTCTGATTGTCGGCAATCCAAATGAAACTCGAGATGCTAACGATCCTCGTGGTGCATCTAATGAAATCAATATGGTGATTGCCGCAGTTGAATCAGATGATCTCGATCCTGTGTGGCGTCAACTTGGTGGACGACGTGCACCAATTACTTCTGCAGCATTCCTCTTACCTGCAGATGGTCTTTATTTACGTGTTGCGCGAGCAACATCAGAAATGATTATTCTTAAAGGCGGAGTTCCGCTTTTAGCTAGATCACTTCGCGTAGGTGGACTCGATGAACTCGAACGCAGAATTCACGAAGGTGAACAAGCCGGATATAGTCCAAATATAGATGGTTCAAATACGAATCCAGATGCAGGAAAAAGTGCTGCGGAAATAACTGATTCATATTTAGATGAGTTAGTCGCAGAATTCAGAAAGACACTCGTCTTCTGGAAACGTGAAGGAACAGATATCCCAAGCAACATTATTATTCTTGGTGCAGGTGCAACTATTCCTACATTATTAACTCGAGTTAGAGATGCAGGATTTAATATCAGTCCTATTCCCGAACCTCGCGGTGTTCATCTCAACATGGCAGATCACGAAAAGCCAGTAGCTTTCCAAGCGTTGGCCGCTGCGTATTCCGACTTTTCACAACAACCTTATGCTATTTTGCCTAACCCAGTTTACGAAGCGCAAAAAGCATTGGCGAAAAGAAAAGCTAAACAACGTTTTGTTGCACTTGTTTCATTAATTGCTCTAGGTGCAATTGTGGCAGCTGCAGCACTGCCTTGGTTCTGGATGAAAGGTAGAGAAGTTTGGGCTGAGGATCAAAAGCGACGAGCGGAAGCTGACATTGTCGAATTCCAAGCTCTAATTGACAAAAATGAAACTCTTAAGCGTGGTGAAGCAGCAGTAAAGGTTATCGAAGAGGGGATCCCCGCATATACTCGAATTATTTGCTCTGTTAAAACTTCAGCTCCAGTTATAAATGGTCAGCCCGCAAAATTCAGATCACTATCAATCAGCACAGTTGAAAATGGTGCAAATGTTGATACTTCTGTCCAAGTAAGTGACACTGAGCCTGGATTCCAAGTTTTTGGTGACTGGCAAGTTCGATTAGAAAGAACAATTAGTAAAAAGGAAATCGGAGTTGGATCATTTAGATTCAATCCTGATACCCAAACAAAAGATGCATCTTTTAGATGGACAGTTCCTCTACTGGAAGCTTTCTTGGTACCGAACATTCAATCTTGTGATGAATACAACGAAGAAGGCCTTTCAGATATCCAGCAAGGCAAAGTTGCACTTGGTTATGATGCCAACGATGAGACAGTTGAATTTGATGCAAATGGTCGATTGGTTCTAGTAGGAACTGAAGAACCTGCACCATCAAAACTAAAAGAAGAACCGCAGGAGCAAAGCACGGATAACGATGCCGAAGAACCACAAGCTCAAACTGAAGGCGGTGAATAATGGGTAGTAATAAAAAACTCACGGCGATGCTATTGGTATGTTTAGCGTTACTATTTGTAATTGTCTATTCGTTAACGGTATATCCAAGAATCATTGATATGAAGGATCGTGCTGACGCTGCTAGTGCTGAAGCAAAAATTGCGAAAGACAAGCTAGAAGAAGCAAGGAATCTTGATGAAGATGATATCGATCAACGACTAGGTAATCTTCGATCGAGAATTCCAAGTTCATTGGAGCTACCTAACCTCATTGTTAGGCTCGATGCTTTGGCTAGGGATACCGAATTGACTTGGATCACAGGTAATCCAGAAGATATAACTGTACGAGCTCAACAACAAGAGACTCAAACTCAATCTCCAGAAGGCGAATCAGAACTTTTAGAGAAGTTTGATCTCTCAATTACCGTACAAGGTGACATCAATAACTTAATCAAATTCATGCAAGGTATGACCGATCGCAGTATTGGGCGTGTAGTTGTCATACAGTCAGTTGATCTTCAATACAACGCTGAAGACAATCCTGACTTTGTTGAAGCTTCACTAAAGCTAGAAGTTATAGGTTGGGTAGATGGCGCAAGTATTGATACAAGCGGTTGTATAGAAGACGAAGTTGGCGGCGTTATCTGTGACTTTAGCAATAACGAAGAGAACTAGGAAATTAAATGTCCACTTCGACACAGGAGAAAGGTGAGGAGCACTTGAAAGAATCAGATGATTCTCTAGCGCCTGCTGTTGTCAATGGCAACGGTAAGGGTTCCTTGGAATACTCTAATAACACGTCAATTGTTATTAGTGAAGACTTTCTGTCCTATGTCGATGCTCTAGAAAAAGCGGGATACGATGACCGCGAACGAGTGATGAAAGCGGTCGATGCTGGGCGACATTTTGGTATGCGTCCACTTCGTGCACTTATCCGATCTGGGGTACCTCTCGAAACTCTAGAAAAAGCAGCTTGGATTAAACAGGGATACGACATTGTAGATGTAACAACGGACCTTGTCGATCAAGAAAAATTCGCTCAAATTCCTATCGCTAGCGCTAAGAGGCTAGTGGCAGTTCCTTTAAAGTCCGATGACGGCCGAGTAAAAATTGCTATCTCTGATCCCTCAAATATAGAAGTGATCGACGATGTAGAACAATTATTCATCGGCGAAGATCTTCATCTCGTAGTTGGTGAAGCAGCCGCTATTAGAGATGTGCTTCAGATATTTGAAGCGAAAGAGAAAACCTCTGATGTAGGTGAAATCGAAGAAAAAGAAGAAGATCAACCAATAATTAAAGAAGCAGATGGTGATGGAAAAATTGCTCGTCTAGTGAAAACCTTGATCGAAAATGCTGCAGCTCAAGAAGCCTCTGATATTCACATTGAACCTAATGGTAACGAATTGATCGTTCGATATCGAAAAGATGGTGTTCTTCATATTGTAAGTAAATATCCAATTTCAGCAGGTCCTGGAATCATTAATAGGCTAAAAGTTATTGGTGGTCTAGACGTAGGGGAGCGCAGAGTTCCTCAAGATGGACGATTCGATATAAATCTTAGAGACCGTGCCATTGATATTCGACTTGTGACAATCCCCACTAGTTGGAAAGTAGAAGGCGCAGTGATGCGTCTATTGGATAGAGGAAGTAAGGTCGCAAAACTCGAAGATCTAGGATATTCACAAGAAGTAATGGACCGATATGTTCCGCTAATTAATGCAACTCAAGGAACTCTATTGGCAACTGGACCTACAGGTTCAGGTAAGACTACTGCATTGTATGCAACTCTCGATCGAATCGCTACAGAAGATGTCAAAGTTCTAACAGTAGAGGACCCTGTCGAGTATAGGTTTAAAGGAATAACTCAAGTTCAAGTAAACGTTAAGGCTGGAATGACCTTCCCTCGAGCCTTGCGCTCTTTCTTGCGTGCTGACCCTGATGTGATTCTCGTGGGTGAGCTTCGAGATGGAGAAACCGCATCTATTGGTATCCAAGCAGCGCTTACTGGTCACTTTGTGTTGTCAACTGTTCACGCTAACTCAGCATCTGCAGTACCTACTCGACTGATTGATATGGGAGTAGAGCCATTCTTAGTAGCTTCATCTTTAAGAGGGGTTATATCCCAGCGCTTAGTACGAAAACTTTGCGACAAGTGTTATGAGCCGATCAAGGTTTCTGACGCCATAAAGATGGCGTTTCCATGGGTTGGAGAACCTCCTTCGACATTGTTCAAGGCACACAAAGAAGGTTGTGCTCATTGCCACCGCACAGGATATACCGGTCGTACAACTATTGCTGAAGTTTTAGTAATGGATGATGAAATTGCGGCAATGGTGACAAGAAATGCTTCAGCACATGAAATCGAAGAAGCGTCAATCCGCGGAGGAATGACAACTATTTTGCAAGACGGTCTAAATAAGGCAGCTCTTGGAATCACATCAATAGAAGAACTATCAAGGGTGGTGGGTTAAATGTCTGCATCTTTTAACTACGAAGCATATACACGTGCTGGTGAAGAAGTAAAAGGTCAAATGGAAGCAGAAAATGAGTCTGAAGTACGTACGCTTCTTGGACAACAGAACCTGCTGGTGATGAGCGTTAGTAAAGTCGGTGGTGATAGCGTTGCTTCGAAAGAAATCAATCTTCGTACTAAAGCTAGCGTTAAAGAAATAGCATGGTTAGCTAGATCTCTTGCTACCACACAAGCATCAGGTTTACCTGTATATCCAGCACTCGGAATTCTTGCGAGACAGCGTGCAAAACAACCTATAGGTAAAATTCTAGGTCGTGTTCATCAGAAAGTTGGAGACGGTGCTTCTCTTACTAATGCTTTTCGAGATGAAGCAGATAAAGTTGGCGAACTCTCTTGCGCTTTAATCGAAGCGGGCGAGGTTTCAGGTCGACTAGATGAATCTTTGGCACACTTGGCAAATATTACTGAATCTCGTGTCCGTATTAAAAGAAAAATTCGTTCTGCGATGATGTATCCAGTTGTTGTGTTGATTATTGCGATGGGTATGGCTGCTGCACTTTTGATTGGTATAGTTCCGCAATTTGAGCAGATCTACGAACAGCTTGGCGGCGAACTTCCAGTTCCTACTCAGATTGTTATTTGGCTTTCAAATGCAATGATTAAATACTGGATTATCTATCCAATACTAGCAATCGTGATTGTTGCCATAGTCGCACAGTTCAGAAGATCCGAAGCATGGAAGCTAAAACTACATAAGTTTTTAATCACTATGCCAGTATTTGGATCGATCATTCACAAAGCGAGCTTCGCGAGATTTACACTTGTTCTTTCATCATTGATGAATTCTGGTGTTGGTCTATTAGAAGCACTCACTTTGGCAGGGAATTCTTCTGGAAACCTATACATCAATCAAGCCATCATAAGAGTTCATGATAAGGTTCGAGAAGGATCTTCTTTAGCACAGGCTATGAAAGCTGAAGAGGTAATTCCAGAGGTTATGGTTGAGCTTGTATCAATGGGTGAAGAAACTGGTACAGTACCTTCACTCTTAGATAGATACGGAAAAGTGCTCGATGACGAAGTTACAACGTCTGTAGAAGGACTGACTTCTTTAATGGAGCCACTATTGATCGTATTCTTAGGTCTGATCATCGGTGGTTTGGTCGTTGCTTTCTGGCTTCCAATTCTAAATGCGCCAGCATTGCTTGAAAATGCCTAGATTAAAACAGATTTAAAACTATCTTCTTTTTGATCTTCAGCGAGATATTCGTAGTGTCTGTTGAACTACAATGGGACATCGTGTCAATGGCGGTGTAGCCGAGTGGTTCAGGCATGGGTTTGCAAAACCTAGGACACGGGTTCGAATCCCGTCACCGCCTCCATCTTTTTCGAGTTGGCGGGAAAAAGGATCGGTTTTGCATCGCTTTTCCCGCCAACTTGAAAGACGAGAGGGGATAAGGTGCTTTTAGTTACAAATGATTATCCTCCTAAAGTCGGTGGAATCCAAAATTACCTCTACGAGCTCTGGTCACGTTTGCCATATGACGAAACAAGAGTGATTACAACAAAATATAAAGGCGATAAAGAATTTGACGCCAAGCAAAATCATGAAATTGAACGTTTCTCAAAAATATTATGGCCTACACCAAAATTGACTTCTCATGTAAATAAAACAATCAAAGAAATGAAAACAGACGTTGTTTTTATCGACCCTTTATTACCTACAGGGCTAATTAGCTCTCGCTTAATCGACGTTTCGAAAGTTCTCATCATCCATGGTGCTGAAATTACAGTTCCAGGTCGATTACCAGTCACAAAAACCTTAGTAAAACATGTAGCAAAAAATGTTGATTATGTTTTAAGTGCAGGCACGTATGCAGCTAAAGAGCTTGTAAGTTCGACTGGTTCGAGCATTCCGTTATTTAGAATTCCACCTGGTGTAGATACTGAACTTTTCTCTTTCCCATCAAATATCGAAAAAGAAAGTGCGAGAAAGAATTTAGTAGAGAAGCTAAATATTGGCCAAGATTCAAAGATTGTGATGACGGCATCGAGATTAGTCCCTCGCAAAGGATTCGATGTGGCTATAAAAGCAATATCAGAACTAAAAGAAGATGTTCACCTTGTTGTTGTCGGGACTGGACGAGATTTCAAGCGATTAAACAAAATAGCGAGAGACTTAAACATTCAAAATAGAGTCCACTTTCTCGGTCGAATTTCACAAGATGATTTAGTAAATACCTATCACGCAAGTGATGTTTTCCTAATGCTCTGCAGGGATCGTTGGAAATCTCTAGAAGCTGAAGGTTTCGGTATAGTTTTTTTGGAAGCACAAAGCTGTGGACTGCCCGTGATTGTGGGTCGCTCTGGCGGGAGCAGTGAGTCTGTACTGGATTCAACAACGGGCTATGTTGTTGATCCCCTCAACCACTTAGAAGTTAAAGACAAATTAGAAGGACTGTTATCCGATACGAAAAATGCCGAAGAAATGGGTATTAAAGGCCGTAAGTTTGTTGAAGAATTTCATTCCTATAGCTACTTGGCATCATTATTGACTCCAATTGCTAACGGTGATTTTTCGCAAGCTATAGATTTCGCAGTCTAGAAAACTTAAACGAATTTTGTTTCGCAATAAGACTTCAAACTCTTAAGAGCAGAAGAAACTATATGGTTTGTAGCCTTTCTTTTCATGAAACCCGGCAATGGTGTGCTCAGCTTTGCGTTGAGTTCATATCGAACATTTGTAGAGTGCTCATCAATAGGGTTAATTGTATAACTCCCATATAATTCTGAAACCATATCTCCTTTGATTAGGTTCCAAGAGATTGAATGAGGATAATCTGAATAATCGTAGGTGTGTTCGTGTATTAAGTTTTTACCTAGAGCAAAAGTGTGAAGCTCCGCTCGTAAAGCTCTGCCGTTTTCATCTCTTTCGAAGACTTTTACATCTTTTACATCTTCGATCCACAGCGGGTAGTGATCTATTTCCAGTATCGTTTCCAGTACATACTTGGCTGGAACTTCGATTATTTCTTCCTGGGATGCATGATCTGTCATATAAATACTATATTGCATTACTATGAATGAAAGCTCAAATATGGTCGCAGCGCTAATGATGGCATTTAATCAGATCAATTCGATTAAAGACAAAGTGGATCCTCAAGCATACGAATTATTTCAAAAAAGTGCTCATGAAGCTATAGCTAGTGCGCATTCCTTTTTAGATGCTTGCGAGAAAGTACTTGATTCAATAACTGAACAAGAAAGTTCTGATAAGGTCTCAGACGAAAGTTCGTCGGAAGTAAATCAAAACATGCAAGACTCTGTTGACGAAAAAGTTATTGAATTTAAGAAAGCATAATTGAATTGAAAGCAGTTGGAATAGATTTAGGTGGAACAAAGTTATTCTTTGGTGTTATCAGTGAAGATGGTTCTTTAGAAGATACTAAGCGTATACTCACTCCTGTTACTTGGTCTGAAATGAAAAGTGAAATCATCACGCTTGTGCAACAATTTCGAAGTGAACATGAAATTTCTTGTGTTGGTTTTGGGGCAGCAGGAATGATTGACCGCAGCGGATTCGCACATTATTCTCCTAACGTTCGGGCATTTGATGGTGGTGTAGCAGTAAAAAAGGAACTAGAAGATGAATTGGGTATTCCTGTATCTGTAGATAACGATAATAATTGCGCGGGGTATGCAGAAGTTCATTTTGGCAAAGCTGGTGAACATAAGAGCGCATTGTTTATCGGACTTGGTACAGGAATCGGCGGAGCGATAATCGAAAAACAACGAATTTTACATGGTGCACACGGTTTTGCTGCTGAGCTAGGGCATTTTACTTTAGATATTGGTGGACCAAAATGCGCTTGCGGAAAATTGGGATGCTTTGAAGCGCTGGCGTCAGGTTCTGCATTGGGTGAAATGGCTAGGCAAATGATCGATCAAGGAAAAGCCGACGCGATTAAAGAATATGCTAAAGGTAGGGATCAAGTAACTGGTGTAGATGTCGGTCAATGTGCGATAAACGGCGATGAAAGCGCTTTAGAAATCATGAGACAATATGCAAAGAATTTAGCGATAGGTCTCTCATCTTTGGTGGCAATTTTAGATCCAGGAGTGATTATCATCGGCGGAGGTGTTTCCGAACTAGGTGACGTGCTTTTCGAACCCCTTCAAGAAGAATACGAAGCTCTTTCAGAAGGTGGGCTAGACGAACTCGTTGCACCAATTGTCAAGGCCTCCCTAGGGGAAAAAGCTGGAGTAATTGGGGCAGGGGCTCTAGCGTTATCCGAATTGAAGTAGAATATTCGAATGGATTTTCGACGAATTGATGCTCTTCCGCCTTATGTTTTTGCAGAAATAAATGAGCTAAAAGCCAAGCAGCGTCACGAAGGTGTGGATGTCGTGGATCTTGGATTCGGCAATCCAGATTTACCATCACCCGATATAGCTGTAGAAAAACTATGCGAAGCTGCCAAAAATCCTAAGAACCATCGTTACTCAACTTCTAAAGGGATACCAAATTTGCGAAACGCCGTGTCCGAGCTTTATAAACGAACATTTGATGTTTCTATAAATCCTGAAACAGAGATTTGTATGACTATTGGAGTTAAAGAAGGTTTCTCACATTTGATGTGGACTTTGGTAGGTCCAGGAGATACTGCATTAGTACCAAGCCCTAGCTATCCAATCCATATATGGGGTCCAATACTTGCAGGTGCTGGAGTAGCTTATGTAGATCTTTCGGGTGATGCCGACATCCTAGAAAATTTAGCTAAGTCTTATGAACAAGCATGGCCTCGACCGAAAGTATTAGTGGCATGTTTCCCTCATAATCCAACAACAAAATGTGTAGATCATGATTTTATGAAGGAGCTAGTAAAATTTTCTCAAGAACGAGATTTAATAGTCGTTCATGATTTTGCTTATGGCGATATGGGCTTCGATGGTTATGAACCTCCTTCAATACTTTCAGTTCCTGGTGCAAAAAATAATTGCGTGGAGCTTTATTCGATGACAAAAAGTTTTTCGATGGCGGGTTGGAGATGTGGATTTCTGTTGGGGAATGAAAAAATAATCGCTGCATTAAATCAGTTAAAGAGCTATTTAGATTATGGAATGTTCCAGCCAGTTCAGATAGCAGCAACGGTGGTAATGAACGAAATGCCTGATTATCCCAAATATGCTTGCGGGATATATCAACAGCGACGCGATGTTCTAATTGATGGACTGAACAAAATTGGTTGGGAAATCGAAAAACCGAAAGCAACAATGTTTGCTTGGTCAAAAATTCCTGAACCTTATTCAGAAATGAATTCAGTTGAATTCTCTAAATACTTGATTAATAATTGCAACGTAGCAGTCTCTCCAGGAGCTGGTTTTGGACCCGGAGGAGAAGGGCATATTCGTTTTGCATTGGTTGAAAATGAACAAAGAATTCATCAAGCATTACGAAATATCAAAAAAGGTTTGACGAAACTTGGATAAAAACAAGGCTTTCAACTTTGTGACAAAGACTTTAAAGTCTGCAACATCAAAAGTGCCTTTAGATATATATACAGTTGCGAAGACGGTATCACACTTGCCTATGAAAGGCCTTTTGTCATTAGACGTTAGTGGTTTAGATAATGTACCCAAATCCGGCCCAGTCATTTTGGCTGCGAATCATCGCTCATTTACTGATTCGCTTTTTATTCCGTATGTTGTGAAAAGGAAAGTTACTTTTGTAGCAAAAGCTGAGTATTTCGATTCAGCGAAGACACGTTGGATCTTTAAAGCAACAGGTCAAATTCCACTTAGGCGAGATGGCGGTTCTTCGAGTGCAGGTGCACTATTGGCTGCTAAAGATGTTCTAAGCGATGGTGGAGTATTTGCTATTTATCCTGAGGGAACAAGAACTAGAGATGGGTTTTTGCATCGAGGTCATACCGGAGTCGCACGTCTAGCATTAGATACAAATGCAGTTCTTATTCCTGTTGGATTAGTAGGTACAGAACATGTGCAATCACCCGAAGAGAAACTTCCAAGGTTTGGTAAAAGAGTAGGGATACATTTTGGTGAACCTATAAATGTTTCCAAATATCAAAATGAAAAAGATTCTTCACTCGCACTAAGAAATCTTACTGATGAACTTATGTATGAAATACACAGTCTTTGCGGTTATGGCTATATTGACAATTATTCAATTACAAGCAGGACCGCTTAAACTAGAGTAATTGTTAAACGCTCATAAAATTCAGTAATTTGAGCCTGAGTCTGTTCTTTATCTTCTAAGTCTAAACGCGACAGTGAGAACAAAATGTAAGACACCATTGCCTCGTCTGCATCAATTATTGTGCAGTCTCGAACTCTCATAGCCCATTGTTTTATGGCAGCTTCTGAAATTGCTCCATCTTTTGCTCTTTTTAAACTTTCGATTACAACATCCCGAGTTACAACAGGAGTTTTTGCCTCTGACTTAGTTGGTTGTTCTTCATTGCGTGGCAACGTTTGGGATTCCATGTTGTGGGTATCATGTCGAGCAACTCCAGGTTGTGAAAACACTTCTTCATTGCTTTGAGGTAATACTTCTTGTTCAAATTGTGATGAGTTTGAATGAATTTTCGTTATCTGTTCTATAAGTACATCGATAAAAATGTTTGTCGGATCTTTAGACTCGATTAAAACTCTTTGGCCATCTGGGAATAAAAGTTCGCATCCTTTGCGAGATTTTTTATTCCAAGTGTCTTCGATTGATAATTCTTCTAATCCAATGCAACATGACAGGTCAGCAAGCGTTTTAGCTATTGTTCGTCTTTTGGCCCACATCACTAACTGGGTAGGGCTGATCGAAGCTACATATGTATGTCTCGATACCATAGCTTTAGGTAATTTTGATCTAGACGCTGCCTCTACAAAATCGGTAGCAATTGGTGAATCGGTTTCGAAAAATGATTCGATATCGCTATTGGTGAGTTGTTCTATATCCTTGAATGTGCTCATAGTAATACTTTACTCACTCTGTATGCTTAAATCGCGCATACTAGAGTGAGATAATATACTTGATCGTCAAGGAGTTTATTTATGCGAGTTGGAGTTTTAACAGGCGGTGGAGATTGTCCTGGTTTGAACGCAGTTATCCGTGCGGTTATTAGAAAAGGGCAAAGCGTACATGGTCATGAGTTGATCGGTTTCAAATATGGTTGGAAGGGCGTATTAGAGAACGACTTTATAGAAATGACTGTAGAAAACACTCGAGGATTATTGCATCGTGGCGGAACAGTATTAGGTACATCTCGGATGTCGCCGAAGATGATCGATAACGGTGCAGAGAAAGTTAAAGAGAACCTGGGTAATCTTGGTATTGACGCTTTAATCACCATCGGTGGAGAAGGTACACTTTCGGGCGCTTCCTCTATGTCAGATGCTGGAGTAAATATTGTTGGCGTACCCAAAACGATCGATAACGATATATCTGCAACTGATGTAACTTTCGGATTTCATACTGCAGTTCAAATTGCTACAGATGCGATCGATAGGCTTCATACAACTGCTGAAAGTCATGACAGAGTAATAGTAATTGAAGTAATGGGACGTCATGCAGGATGGATTGCTGCGTATAGCGGTATTGCTGGCGGTGCAGACATTATTTTGATTCCTGAACGACCATTTAATATCGAGCAAGTTTGTGAGCAGATTAAAGTTAGACACTCAAACGATTCTAAATTTTCTATCATTGTTGTAGCTGAAGGCGCACTACCCGAAGAAGGGACAATGGAAAGTATCACTTACAAAGTTGATGAATACGGTCATCAGAAATTAGGTGGTATTGGATATCATATTGCCAGAGAGATAGAAAAGCGTACTGGCTATGAAACTAGGGAAACTTCATTAGGGCATGTTCTAAGAGGAGGAACACCAACCGCATTCGACCGAGTTCTAGCTACAAGATATGGAATTGCTGCGATTGATGCCGTTCAAGAACAGAAATATGGAATGATGGTGTCTTTGCAAGGTAACGAGATTGGATTAGTTCCACTTAATAAAGCGACCGATCAACTCAAAACTGTCGATGATGAGTTGTTAGAAGTTGCAGAGATTTTCTTTGGATAAATTAACTGAGGTATCTAATGTCTAAAGCCCTAGATGAGTTGCTCTCGTATTTGGAGCTTTCAGAAACAAGAAAAGATTTATTCCTCGGAAAAACACCTTTAGAAACACGCCAACGAGTTTTCGGTGGCTTGGTTGCTGCACAGGCTTTATTGAGTGCAGGTCGTACAGTGGATAGCTCTCGATCAGTTCATTCTTTGCATGCTTATTTTCTGGTGGGAGGACACCCTGGAGCTGATATTAATTATGAGGTGGAGAGGGTTCGAGATGGAGGAAGCTTCACGACTAGACGTGTGGTTGCTAAGCAAAACAATGTGACCATTTTTGTTATGACTTCTTCTTTTCAAAAATTCGAAGAAGGATTCGAACATTCAAGTGAGTTTCCTAAAGATGTTGTTGATCCAGAAAGCTTGCCTACTTGGCAAGAAAGATTATCAGGCGTTTTGGATTTGGTAGATGAAGAAACGGCAAAATGGTTGGTAACAGATCGTCCTATTGATACCAGAAGTGCAACTTCTCCTGCCTGGGTAGATGGGACAGTTCAAGAACCGCGACAAGATGTTTGGTTTAAAACAGATGGAAGGCTCGGCGACGATCCGGTGTTACATTCTTGTATCATTGCTTATGCTTCGGATCTAACACTTTTAGATACTGCAGTATTGCCATATGGTGAGGATGTAACTCAAAATAAATTCATGATGGCATCCCTTGATCATGCTATGTGGTTTCATCAAAACGTTCGTGCAGATGATTGGCTTTTATATCATCAAAGCTCACCTCACGCTTCAAATTCTAGAGCATTAGCATATGGTGAAATTTTTACGCGAGACAAAAAACATGTTGCTACAGTAATGCAAGAAGGTCTGGTTCGTGCATTTAAAAAACGGGATTAAATAAATGGATTTGTTTGCAATCGAACCACAAGCAAAGGTATTAGCAATTTTTGCTCACCCAGACGACGCAGAGACTGCTGCTGGGGGAACATTGGCTCAGTATGCTATACAGGGCGCAAAAGTAGATTTGATTACAGTCGCATTAGGCGACAAGGGATTTGGTGAGCTTGCAGACCGAGAGCAAGAAAGCAAAGAAGCAATCAGTACACTAGGTCTAAATAGCTACCAGTCTCTAGGGTATGCAGATGGCGAATTCGATAATGATTTAATCTTAAGAAAAACTTTAACGGAACACATACGAAGCTATAAACCCGACGTGGTCATCTGCCCTGATCCTACTTCTGTCTTTTTTTCCCATTTATATATCAACCACCGAGATCACCGAATAACAGGATGGGCAGTGATTGATGTGGTCTCAAGTGCAGTTAGTAATCCAAAGTATTTTTCAGCTTCGAAAGCACACAAAGTTAGCCACTTACTGTGTGCTGGAACACTAGAGCCTAACTGTGCTGTTGATATTACGAATGCAATCGAAACTAAGGTTGCAGGTGTACTTTGTCATAAAAGCCAGATAGCTCAAAATGTTGAATCAACAGTTAATGCTATTAAACAAACTTCTCTCTCAGTAGGAAAAGAGGTTGGGGTTAAATACGCAGAGGCTTTTAGGTATTGCTCAATCGAAATAGTGGAGTCTTAACATTGGTTTCGAACAATTTTCGAAGGTCGATCACTGGCTTTTGTTGTACTTTTTCGTGCTTTCCACTCTACTGAAGCTTGTAATGCAAGAGAAACCAAAATATTCATCGAATAGATGATTGCAATTGCAATAAGTGTTGTTGAAATCGCCAAAGATAAGCCAGATAGCTGAGGTATGAATACTAGGTTAAGTGCATACCCGATAAATCCCCCAGCAATTCCAGAAACTATCAATGCGAGCCAAGCGGTTATATAAGCTTTCTTTGAAGGTACTAAATCATTTATACTCTCAATTTCGGACATACAAACATCATACACGTTGCGTATAAACACTAAAGACACGAAACGTATCAGATTTATAGTTCAAATTGCATGATTTTGATGTAGAATAGAAATGAGTTGCACAGAGCAATTGAATTATAAGCGAATCTGCTAGAGTGAGCCATGGAGTTACAATGCCACTAAGCGATGATGAAGAAAAAATACTGGCTCAGATTGAAGCCGGAATAAGAAAGACTGATCCTGGGCTAGCGCAACAGGTTGAAGAAACGACTGTTTATAAATACTCAGGCAGACGATTGATATTGTCAGTAGTTTCGATACTTCTGTTGTTGGCAATTATTGTTGCGACGTTCACTAATTTTTGGCCAGTTGCTTTTGCGGCCTTCGGAATTATGGTTTTTGTAGGGATCTCTTTAGTCGATCATGTTGTCAAGATCGGTAGAGCAGGAGTAGATGAGGCTAGAAAACAAGCTAAAAAAATGAATCAGTCATCCACATGGAAGCGTGGACAAGACTAGAGCGACTAAGTCGTAGAAGTTATTTTTTCTGCTTTTGCTTTTTCCGCGGCTTGTTTTAACTTGGCGAGATCAATCTCAGAATTCGGTTTATAACTTGCTTCCTCTAACAAGTCAAGAAAATCTGTAATTGGTTTGTTTTCTTTTGGAACAAGTTTCGATAATTCTTTGATTGTCATACTTGGATCGGGGTCAGATTTTATGACTTTTCTTGCGACTTGACGATAGGAAGATAATACAAATCCCGTGATATTTTTATCTTGCTCCCAATATTTCTTTCTCGCATAAATACCGGCTCCACCAACTGTTAATCCAAAAACTGCCAGCATAGCAAGAGGAACGAGATTCGATGATTGTGACTCGTTCGCAGGTTCAAATTCACGTTGAGCAGCAGTCGTGACACTCGAGTTGGGTTGAGAGTTTGGAACAGTTGTTGGGATCGTCGTTGTAGTTGTTGTGAATTCATTTCCGATGTTATCAGGAGCTTGACCTGGTAACGGTCCAGGAGGAGTTGGGTCTATTGTTAACCAGCCAAAGTTTGAAAGATAAACCTCTACCCAAGCATGAGCCTGGTAACTCGTTATTGTGAAGTTTCCAAATTCATCTGGTTCTCCAGGATTAAAACCGATAACTACTCGAGCTGGAATCCCAATACTTCTAGCCATTGCCGCATAAGTAGCTGCAAACTGTTCACAATAACCGCGCCTTTGTTCGAGAAAGGTTTTCATCGCATCTACATCCGATGTGTAATCCACATTGATATCGTATGTAAAAGATCCATCTAAAAAGAAATCTCTTAGAGCTATTGCTTGTGAATAAATTGAATCTTTACCTGTAGCTATCTCTACGGCTTGGTTGATAATTTCTTCATCAAAACTTGCTGGAATGAGCATTGAAGACTGAACAGATTGTGGCGGTTCTGCTGAGCTTGCGGCAATTTGATCGGCAGTTAGTGTAAGCGGAGGTACATTTGCTGTAAAACTATATTCTCTTAGAGAAGATTCTTCGCTTGCAACAATGTTATTTTCAAGTAAGCGGACTTGATCCGTAGATAGTGAATCTAAAGAATAAAAAGTAGGGAGTAGAGAGTTAGATAGGCTTTCAAGTTTTACTTTGGCTTCTACGCTTGTTGTTTGAACTCCTTGAGGAATGGTTTCAGGGGGACTCTCAACTTCATCGCTTGCTCTCCAAGTTTCTTCAGTGAAAACGTTTAGAACGTTGACTCTAAAATATTGAGATTGTGTAGCTGAAGCGGTGAACAAAACGTCATCAGTTGGAGAATTCAATAAGTCTCTAAGTCCGACAAAAGGAGATAATTCTGCTTGGGGAGGTGCTGGATTTAAAAACGAAAACAGGTTTTTCGGAGCTAGCGAAGGAAGACTAATATTTGGAATTGCCAAAGCCAAGCTTAATGCAATAACAACAATAAAACTAACACTATATGTCAAATAGTTATTGACTCGTGATGCAGATGGAATTGAAATTTTATGAGCTTTTGCGTGTTCATGAGTCCAGTTAAATGAATAAAGATAAAACCAAATCGAACCGCAGAGCGCGATGATTATTGCAGGATAGAAAGATCCTTCTTGCGCATAAATCAGAGCATTTATTAGCACGTACCAAACGAGAGTTGGAGCACTCGAATGCAATCTTTGAGCTAGAGTTTCGCCAATTTCAGCAACGCACCAAGTAATTAGCACAAACACAAGCAAAATCGGAATTACTAGTTCAACATTCGAATCAGACTTAAGTAGTTCAATTCCATCCCTAACGGAGAAATACATATCAAAAAAAGAAGCAAAGCTTGTCGACTTATTTTCATGGTCGCCCTGAGTATTTACGGCCAATAACGTAAAAACTAACAAGCCAAAACTTATCAACGGAGATATGGCGTGTATTGATTTGAAGCGATAACAATATGTTGAAATCAGATGAACAAAAACCGAAGTGAACACTAAAATAGCGATCCACGAGAGAGAAAAACCTTTGACAGCGCTAATGTGCGCAATTGTCGACAGGTTCAGAGCTATGAGAGCGACTGTAATGAAGCGTGAGCGTTCCATTGTTTTATCCGTGTTGTGAAATCCGAGCATTCGTGACTTACTCGAAGTGGGATGATATTAAAGGTTTCTGAAGAAGTAGAGTCGTCAGGGACAATCTTTAAAGTGAGAATTGCATTTGAATATATTTCACCTTGCGATCCTGTAACAAAAATGTAGTTATTTTGAAAGTCAGACAATAGCCTATTTGAATCAGCCTTACTCTGAACATACTTAGATGGATTAGTGACTGCTAATCGATCCATAATTAATGAGTGCGTATCGATGAATTCACCTCGATCATTGCAGAAAAGTTTGCATGGCATATCTGAAAGCTGAGCTGCAAATGAAAAGCTAGCTATAAGTCTTGCGGCTGCGTCAAACTCTTCAATGTTTGCATATGAATTCTCCTCGCAATCAAGGATAATAACTAGTGGAAGGGTAGCTTGACGTTCTCGATGCCTAACAAATAGCTCATTTATTCTAGAAGAGGTTTTCCAGTGAATTAATCGAACGTCATCACCCATTACGTATTCTTTGAGTCCCAAAAGATCATCGGAGTTTGTTGTTGATTTTCGATCCATATGGCGCGATTGTTCAGAAGAGCGTAGCGGTATATTCGGTAAAGAAATATCTTTGATTTGAGGATATGCTCTCATTTGAGTTTCATTTGGAACTGAATATTCTCTTGCAACAAGCCCTAGAAAATCTGTTGATTTAACGACAATCGGTCCAATGTTATATACACCTCTGCGTTCAACATGGAATTTATACTGAGCTAAGGTCTTCACATCTTTGGCGACTTTTGGCAAAAAGAATCGTGTAGTTCTTTTGCCGTCATCAAAATAATCTCGAATTGTGCAATCAGTCGTTGAACCCATAATGGATAGTTTTACTAACGCATCAGAGTTTTCGAAAATAAGGTCTGGTGTGATTGTTCGTTGAACATTAATCACAGATCTGTGCAGTGCCATCCATCCAATTGACATTCCAATAGTAACAAAAAAGAATGCAGAGATAATCAGAAAAAACAACGAAGAAAAAAGTACTGATCCAAGACCTGCGATAATCGCGCAGACCAAAAGCCCGTATCCTCGAATTGTCATTAAACCGCTTTCATTGTCGGCACGCTAACTCTAGTAACGATTGAAGCCAGGATGTCTTTTGCAGTAGCACCTGCAAGTCGAGCTTGAGAGGTAAGAACAAGTCTGTGTTCCCAAACTTTCGGGATCAGTGCTTTTATATCGTCAGGCGTAACATAATGTCTACCTAACGAAAGCGCTAATACTTGAGCTGCATGATAAAGAGCAATAGATCCTCGAGGTGAAACGCCTAAAGCTACATCTGAATTCGAACGAGTTTCTTGTGCAAGTGAAACGATATAAGAGGCCAAAGATTCAGCAACATATACGCTTCGCGCGATACTAAAGACTTCTTGATAATCATTTGGTGATATTACCGACATGATGTCAGGAGTGTTATTGGTTTGTAGCATAATCGAAACTTCATCGATATCATCTGGATAACCGATTGTAAGATTCATCATGAAACGGTCAAGTTGAGCTTCAGGCAAAGTATAAGTTCCACTTAACTCGATTGGATTTTGAGTAGCAATAACCATATGAGGATGAGGAAGTATATGAGTCTGGCCATCGAAAGTAACTCTTCGTTCTTCCATTGCCTCCAACAGAGCGCTTTGTGTTTTGGGTGAAGCTCTATTTATTTCATCAGCAAGAACGATGTTGGCGAATATCGGCCCTGGTTTGAATACAAACTCTCCACTTTTCTGATCGAAAATTGTGGTACCTGTAACATCGGAAGGTAACAAGTCCGGAGTGAACTGGATTCTCGTTTGTGTTCCTCCCATGGAAACCGCAAGTGATTTCGCTAAAGTTGTTTTACCAACACCTGGTACATCTTCAATGAGCAGGTGGCCTCCAGCAAAGAGGCAGACACAACTCATGTGAATGACATTGTTTTTACCTTTTATAACTTGGGCTACATTATTTACTAAAGCATTAAAAATCTTGGCTGCTTTTTCAACATCTTGCTCGTTAGCTAAGTTTTCCATTTATTTCACCTCGTCTATTTTGCTGGCAAATTACAACAAAAGTTGTAATAGCTAACAATATGCTCTATTGTCGACATATTATGGTCAACACTCGAGCTTTTATTTGGGCTATTTCACGTACCGTGATAGCTAAACCTAGCTTATTGCCCCCAGCGATCAAATTGGCGCTTTCTAGCCGGGCTCGAAATCGGAAAGGGATGCTCAGATATTTACCTTCAATGAAATATCTGGCATTTAGGATAGAAACACAATATGGTAAGAGTCATGTCGATAGTGAACAATTACGTAATGATCTAGTTCATTACCTTAATTGGACTAAAAACTATGCAGATAAAATCTCGTAGATTTCTGTTATTTCGCTTTGGTCGAATGCTCCATCTAAACGCTTAACAACATTTCCATTTTCGTCTATACCAAACAGCCATGGTTCACTAGGAAGATTCCATTTCTTGACAATATCAAGTGTGTCGGGTGAAGTTTCGTCTTTGTATATCTCGATGTGAATAGTTGGCAAATCAAAATCTTTCACTACATCTCGTGTCAGTTCAAGAACGGGTCCACAATAAGAAGTAGAACATCTTGCAGGTGTAGCGAACAAAACTACAAAAGGTTTTTGAGCAGCCAACAATTCTGGGACGCTATTTTGATGTAGTTCGCATTGTCCTTCAAATGCAGTGCAGAGAATTTGGGCATCCATTGGATCATTTTCAGTGGGTGAAGGTGAATCAGGGATTTTTTGTCCAAGGCCTGGAGCAGTTGGAGCTTCAAATACTTGGAAATCCAAACTTAATTCTTTAGTAAAAAATTCTGTTTCGATTCTCCAAAATCCAGCCTTGTTAAATTTATGTTGTATCGAATATATCCCAAGGTCCTTAATTCCTTGGTTTCTTAGCCTCACATCCTTGATGTCAGTTACATTCTGATCTGGATCTATAACAGCTATATCTATATTTCCTTGAGCAGCAACATTTCGTTCTTCAAAAATAGTAAATGCGAATCGTTGGTCTAAATCTGTTTGATAGACATCCGAACTTACCCTCGCTAGGGAAAGTGCATCGAGGTTGAATTTAGATTCGGAACTAGCGCAAGCTGCCAATAAAGTCGGAAATGCTAGCGCCGAACCTCCAAGTGCTGCAGAGATTTTGAGGAAATCCCTTCGATTGAAACTGTTCATTGGACAATTTTGTCACATTATGGGTCTAAATCTTGCAGTTTGGCTATTTGATAGAGCGCTCGGTGGCGGTTTGGACCGTGGCGGAACAATGTGGTAGAAAAGTGGTTCTAAATGATTGCATTATGGAAGTAAGTGGAGTAGAGTGGAGCACAGTGGTAAATCGACTGGGTTGCACAACCTGGATGGCCTTATAAGCCAGCATTCCACACGAGGGAGATTTGAAATCAAAGATTTCAATCATGACGAGGGGGTCTAGGTGTTTCTCGGAGAGTTTCACCATACGGTTGATGACAAGGGCAGGGTAGTCTTGCCGTCAAAATTCCGTGATCTTCTCGAACGAGGAGCAATAGTTTCAAAAGGCGATGGCTGCTTATTTATCTATACAATTGAAGAATTTCAATCCGTAGCAAAAGATCTGAGAGAGAAATCTCGAATGTCAGCATCGGCCAGAGAGGCAGCAAGAGCTTTTTTTGCTGGAGCTAGTGACATTACTCCAGACAAACAAGGGCGATTGACTATTCCTCAGTCTTTAAGAAACTACGCAAAGCTTGAAAAAGACGTGACTGTATTAGGTGTTTATTCTCGAATTGAACTTTGGGATACAAATACATGGAACGATCATCAAGCAACTGGAGACGCATCTCTTTCGGATATCGAGTCTTTACCTGACATCGGTATCTAAAAATGGAACATACATGGATTGCTAGGACGCAACAAGTTTTCACATCGGGTCTGGCAGTAGTCCCTGTATCGTCACGGTTGAGGCCCCAACTCCGCCCGCTTCAAACCGCTCTGTTTTGGAGAGACAACCAAAACAACTCCTTGACTAACAGGGACTACTGGCAGCTCTGGTGTGAATACTTTCAAATAAATCATTCGTTAGTTTCTGAAGATAGTAATGAAGTTTGAACACATACCTGTAATGGCTGACGTGATAGCGCAAGTAGCTAAGTCCACACCTGCTGATGGAATCATTATCGATGCAACACTTGGTGGTGGAGGGCATTCAAAGCTTCTTTTGGAAACAATTAGCGACAAAAAATTGATTGCGTTTGACCGGGATGTGAACGCGATAAATGCAGCAAGTACAGCGCTAAAAGAACACGATGGTCGATTTGAAATTATTCACTCTGGATTTATGTCAATTGGAAAAGAAATACAAAAGAGAAAATTAAAAGGGGAGGTGTCAATCGTGCTATTCGATTTGGGGGTATCTAGCCATCAACTAGATGTCAAAGAACGTGGGTTTACTTATAGGCATGAGGACGCTCCATTAGATATGAGGATGGACTCATCTCAAGAATTAACAGCTGAAAAGATTGTAAATGAATACAGCTCAGAAGAGCTCGAAAGAATTATTCGAGAAAATAGCGATGAAAAGTTTGCTCGCCAGATCGCGCAAAGAATAGTTGAAAATCGACCTTTTTATACTGCAGGTGAGCTAGTAGCAACAATTCGCGAAGCCATCCCGCACAGATTTCAACGTATAACTCATCCAGCAAAAAGGACTTTCCAGGCATTAAGAATGGAAGTAAACAAAGAGCTCGAACAGCTTCAAATTGCTTTAGATGAAAGCGTTCATCTTCTAGCTCCAGGTGGAAGAATTTTAGTTTTGTCATATCATTCTGGCGAAGACAAAATAGTGAAAGACACTTTCAAGAAATACGTTGTAAAAGCACCACAGACGAATGATGGGAGATTGCTTCCTTCAGACAATATTGATACTGCCAATAAAGAAATCAGTCTTAAAAAAGTCTCTGCCCCTAAAAAACCGTCGAAACAAGAAGTCGATTCTAATCCCAGGTCAAAAAGCGCGAGACTGCGTGTTGTTGAGCGCGTGGATCCTGAATATCCAAAAGCATCGGGGTTATAAATGTCTGCTTTAAAATCAACCACTCGAAGCAGAGCTTCTCAGAGATCGAGAAAAGAAAAAGAGTTACTAAGAAAACGATCTATCCAAGCTCGCAAGACTCTTTCTGAGCCTGCACATGTCATTGCCCAAAGAGCAAGGAAACGTTACGAACAAGCTGATAAAGCGATAAGAATACCTTCTAAGAAACCGCGAATTGTTAAGCAAGTAAAAAAACAAGACAAAGCGCTTGTATGGATAATGAGAGTATTTGCTGTTGGAGTTGTTTTTTCACTTCTAGCAGTGGTGGGTATTCAAACTGCAATAGCTAATAGGCAGATCAACATAAATGAACTCAGAACACAGCAACAAAACGAGATTGTTACTTTTGAAAAGAATCGACACGAAGTTGCAAAACTTAAATCACCAGAAAGAATCACTCGTAGGGCAGAAAATCTTGGAATGGTGCAGCCAGAGCGTTTCATTTCTATAACTATTCCTATGGAAACTGATGCTCGAGGGGGATATGAGCAAGATGAACTTTGGAAAGAAGTAAAGGCCATCATCAATGCCACCTCGTGATGTTGCATCTAGGTTGATATCTAGCTCGATTGAAGATCTAGAAACGGAACATTTATCGCGCAAAAAACCACGCAGCCGCTCAAATCCGCGTTACACTCAACTCTCAGTGGAAAAGTCAAATGTCACACCATTGCGACGAGATAGAGCAAATAATAGACAAAGATCTTCAGATCGAACTGCTAAAAATCGTGCAACCACCAACAGGACGCAATCTCCAAGAAATAAAGTAACGTCGATCTCTAGACGCAAAAGTGAACCCACCAATGATTTAAAAGTAGGATCGATAAAGAAAAGAATTAAGTTTCTTGTAGCCGTTTTATTAATTCCTTTTTTACTTCTAAGCGCTCGGCTTGTAGAGGTACAAATTCTTGATTCAGAAAAATATGCATCTTTGGGGGTTGCGCAAAGAAGGATTGTTCGAGATATTGTTCCAGATCGAGGTTCTATTACTGATAGAAATGGAAATATTTTGGCTACGACTGAACCTGCATTCAGCGTCATAGCTGATCCAAGCATAATTGAGGATGATTTTGAAGTGATTTCTCAACTTGGCGATATAACAGTATTTGATGAAGATCGTGTAGCAGAACAATTAAGTAACAAAAACTCGCGATATGCAGTTTTGGTGAAACATGTTGATGAGGCGACTAAAAAACGTGTTCAGTCGGCATCGATTCCTGGCGTATATGTCATCAAAGACAATAAGCGTGAATATCCAGGAAGAGATATAGCGGCAAACGTGATTGGCTTCGTAGGTGCAGACCAAGCTGGTCTTGGTGGACTGGAGTACATGCTCGAGGCTGAACTTGCTGGAACTAAGGGCGAAGAGGTAATCGAGCGAGATCCTAAAGGGCGTGAAATTCCTTCAAATTCTAGAAGCATTAAAAAAGCAATTAGAGGAGTTGATATCACAACTACCTTGGATCAAGGATTACAATACGAAGCGCAACGAGTGCTGATTGAAGAAGTTAAGGCGACCAATTCTAAAGGTGGGACGGCAATTGTTGCTGATATAAAAACAGGCGATATCTTAACCATGGTTTCTGTGACTGGTGGGCCGGTTAATCCAACTGCTGCTCCGGCTACAGACAGAAACTTTGCTGTTACAGATGTTTACGAACCAGGTTCAACAAATAAAGTAATAACTGTTGCTGGGGCATTAGAAGAAAACATTATTTCGCCACGAACATCATTTTTAGTCAACGACTCAATAACTTATGACGACAAAACTTTTCGTGATAGTGAACCACACGAACCGATGACTTGGAATGCTTCTGACATTCTTCGAGAATCTTCAAACGTTGGAACGATTTTGATTTCAAATAAACTAAAGCGAAAAAATCTCGATTTTTATATGCGAGAGTTCGGGTTCGGTAGCAAGACTGCTTTGAATTTCCCGGGCGAGGCAAAAGGTATTTTGTTAGATCCTGAGAATTGGTCGGATACTTCAATCGCAACAGTTCCAATAGGTAATGGTTTAGCTGTTACACCGATTCAGATGCTAAGTGTTTATATGACGATTGCCAATAAGGGGATAAAAACTGAACCTAGGTTAGTCAAAGGATATATAGATCAAGATGGATCCCTGATCGAACATGAGCCTGTTGCTGATCAAAGAGTCATATCTGAAAGGACTTCTCTTCAACTGCATTCGATGCTAAGAGGTGTTGTTACTGACGGTACTGGAAAACTGGCTGCGATCGCTGGATATAGCGTTGCAGGTAAAACTGGTACTGCAAGAAAACCTCCTTATGATAAACCTCCTTATCGATACGTTGCATCTTTTGCCGGTTTTGCTCCTGTATCAAATCCTCGTTTAGCTGCAATTGTTGTATTGGATGAGCCGCAAGGGCAGATCTACGGAGGAAGGATTGCAGCTCCAGTATTTTCTAGAATCATGCAATCTTCTTTGAGGGTTATGGGTGTGCAATCTGATGAAAACACGAATGGTCTAAGTTTGACAAATACCCCAAGTAACGTCGCAAACGCAGCTGAATAATTTTCTTCATCCACTTGTGTAGACTGTTAAAACTGTGAATATTAAACAATTGTTATCTTGCATAATTGATTTTGATCGCCATATTGGAGGTCTAGATAAAGCAATAGAATCGATTGATCATAAGCTCGATTCTAAAGAGGTACTTAGAATTACGAATGATTCCAATCAAGTTAATCCATCGAGTGTATTCATCGCATTGAAAGGCACAAATCAAGATTCTCATGAATACATAGATGATGTTAGAAAGAAAGATCCCATCTGTGTTATAGGGCAAATGGGAGTCGGTGCTCAAGGTGCTGATTTAGAAGTTAATAACACCAGAGCTCTTATTGGGCCTTTGTGTGCTGCACTAAATGACTTTCCCAGCACAAAACAAAAACTAGTTGGCGTTACAGGAACCAATGGCAAAACAACAGTCACATACTTGTATTCTTCGATTGTTAAATTTGCTCAAAAGCGATGTTTTACTTTTGGTACAACTGGGATATTGGTTGATGGTAAAAAAGTATCTGATTCGTTGACCACTCCTGATCCTGTTGTGTTGCAAGATCTGTTATCTGAATATCTTGCAGATGACATTATCGATGGCGCATTGGAAGTTTCGTCTCATGCTCTAGACCAATTTCGCGTGTTAGGGACACAGTTTGAAGTTGTTGGATTTACAAATTTAAGTCAAGACCATCTTGATTATCATAAAACCTTGGAAGACTATATTGAAGCAAAACTAAAATTGTTTTCTAAAGATTATTCAACAAAGGCAGTGATTAATTTGGATGGAGCATTTGCAGATCGCTTTATTCAGAGAAGCTACGGAAATGGACTGGATATTTTCAAAGTTTCAATAAAAAACTCCGATAGTGATCTGTTTATTCGGGTAAATGAAATGAGTATCTTAGGAACTGCAGTTGAAATTTTCCTTGATGTAGATGGAGATATAAAGAGTTATCAACTAAACACTCCACTGATTGGAGATTTTAATATTGAGAACATGGCCGTTGCTATTGGAATGGGGCTTCAAGTAGGTTTTGATATACAAACTTGTATATCTGCTATGAGTAAGCCAATGGCTGTTCCTGGTCGACTCGAGCGATGTGAAATGCAATCCAAATTCGAAGTGTTCGTTGACTATGCTCACACCCCTGATGCTATAGAAAAAGCGGCAGCAGTTTTAAAACCACTAGCAAAGAAATTGATTATTGTTTTTGGTGCTGGCGGCGATCGAGATAAATCTAAGCGCCCACTAATGGGAAGTGCTGCTAGTAAATTTGCTGATCAAATAATTGTTACCAGTGATAATCCTCGATCAGAAGACCCAATGTCAATTATTGATCAGATTGTTGAGGGTATTGATGTCCCATATCTAGTAGAGGTGGATCGTTATAAGGCGATTAAGAAAGCTATTGAAATTGGTAGTGAAGGAGATGTCATCTTAGTCGCAGGAAAAGGCCATGAACGTGGACAGATTTTCGCAGATAGGGTTGAAGATTTTTATGACATGGACGAAATTGAGAAAATACTAAAAGAATTGGAAGAGATGTAAATGAGATTCACTCAACTCGAATTACGAAAGACTCTTGAATATCAAGATTTAGAGTTTGTCGGTAAGATCAACGATGAGGTTACATATGACAAAGCATTTTTTGATTCGAGGGAATGCATAGAAGACTCAATATTTGTTGCATTAGACGGAGAGAAACAAAAGGGAATTAGCTTTATAAAAAATGCATTAGAATACGGTGCGAGAGCTTTGATTGTAGATGCTAAATATAAGAGTCAATTAGTATCAACAGAAATTGATCTCGATGTTGCTTTGTTTTTGGTGAACGATTCGCTAAAAGCTTTTGATGAACTAGCAAAGTTGAGTGCTACTAAATTCAATGGCCAGATTATAGGAGTTATAGGTTCTGTTGGTAAAACAACAACAAAAGATATTTTGGCCCACCTGAGCAGTGCGAGTCACAAGACGCACAGAAATTCAGCTTCATACAATAATGAGACTGGAGTGCCACTTACATTATGTGGCATTGAAGATGACTGTACAAGAGCAATAGTTGAAATGGGTGAAAGTCATTTTGGAGATCTAAATCACGTAGCCTCAATGGTAAACCCAAGCACCCTTGTGATTACCAATGTGGCTCCGGCTCACACTGAATATCTTGGAGATCTAGATGGAGTTGCCAGAACGATGAATGAAGCAGTTGAGTTACTTGGCGAAAAAGATAGCATCATTATTCCTGCAAACATTGAAAGGATTGAAACAGTCTTACGAAATAACAAAGCTACAGTTCATAAGGTTGGCTTTAATCCGGATGCTAAAGATTGTGAGTTTGTGGTTCTAGATTCTCAAGTTCAAGATGATCTTACAACGAATGTAACAATGAAGATTAAAGATTCTGAGATTGAATTTACACTCCCTTTATTTGGAAAACATTTTGTTGAAAATGCAGCGTTGGCCATAACTGCATGTGTGGTTATGGGTGATTCAATTGAGAAGATTTTATCGAATATGAGTTCGTTAGAAACGCAAGGTCATCGGATGCGAAAAGTTCAAACAGAGAGACTAACAATATTCGATGATTGTTATAATGCCAACCCGGCTTCGATGAAAGCAAATATTGAAGCATTAACCGATTTCGCTAATAGAAATGATATGCACTCTGTAATGATTATGGGTCCGATGAGAGAGTTGGGGGAGAGTTCTCATCGATTTCACTTGGAACTAGCTGAATATGCTTTGAAATTAGGAGTGTCAAAGTTGATTTTAATTGGGGATGAAAATTATGAAGCTGCAAATCAGTTAAAAGACTTGGATAACGTTTGCTTTTACCCTGACGTAACCAAAGCGCAAGAAAATATTATTGAACTTATTGAACCAAACATGGTCATATCGGTAAAGGCATCAAGAGGTCCGGATCCACAATGCCCATACTTATATCCAATTGTGGAGACTTTGGAAAAGCTAAGTTTGGGATAGAAATTAGCTTAGAATCTCAACAGTATGATTGAAAGGTCTTTCCGATGATTGCAATTTTTATGGCTTCCACGGTAGCTTTTCTCGTTGCAGTATTTCTTACCCCTGTATTGATTCGCCTACTCAGAAAAAAAGACATAGGTCAACATATTAGAGACGACGGCCCTATAGTCCACCCACATGCAGGAAAAGCCGGTACGCCCACGATGGGCGGAATCGCAATCATGGCAGGTTTAGTTATTGGCTATGCGGTTGCACATACTAGAACTGATTTTGTTTTTGGCCGCATTCCACTTTCGATAATAGGACTTGTTTCTCTTATGGCGCTGGTCGGTTTGATTGATGACTATCTAGGGATTATCAAAAAGAGAAATCTTGGATTAAGAAAGCGCGGAAAAGTTTTTGGGCAATTAACAGTTGCCGGCGGTTTTGGTTTTTTGTCAACCCAATATTTAGATCTTCCAACTAATCTCACATTTTTTGGTGTAACAATTGCTACACCATCACCTTTGATCTATGGTTTGTTTTGTGCCTTTGTTGTAATAGCAACGGCAAACGCCGTGAATATAACAGATGGTCTTGATGGTTTAGCTGCAGGAAGTGCGGTACTCGTATTTTCGGCTTTTACGGTTATTGCGTATTGGCAGTTTAGAAATGTTCCTATCTACACAACCGGAAATTTAAGTTTCCAATCTAATGCTTTAGACATTGCAATATTGTGTGCTGCAATTGCGGGCGCTTGTGCGGGCTTTCTTTGGTGGAATGCTGCTCCGGCACAAATTTTCATGGGAGATGTTGGTTCCCTGGCATTAGGTGCTGCAATGGCAATGGTTGCAATCTCGCTTAAGATAGAATTACTTCTTATTATTCTTGGTGGAATTTATGTACTCGAAACATTGAGTGTAATTGCCCAAATAATCTCTTACCGAGGATTTAAACGGCGAATATTGAAAATGGCTCCAATCCACCATCACTTCGAAGTTCTAGGTTGGCCAGAGACGACAGTGATAATTAGATTCTGGCTTCTATCAGGAATTTTCGTAGCTCTTGGCGTCGGAATATTTTATGCTGATTTTGTTAGAGCAGGCGGAGCGCTTTAATCCGACAAATAGGACATAATCGCAATAAATTCAGCATAATTTGCCACCAAAAGGTACATTTTCCCAGCTAGCATTATACGGATGGGAAATGTAAAAGCTAAGAACTTAAAAACAACATTTCTCCAAAAGGCGTTCATCTTAAAAAACTCATATTTGGTGAAATCTCCCAAAAATGCATACTTTTTGTTGTTGGTTTCAATAGTTTCGGTGTTAAACATAATTGGTGCTGTAATGGTGCTTAGTGCATCTTCTGTGCAGTCCATTGGTAACTATGGAACTCCTTGGTTTTTCTTTCAAAGACAATTACTTTGGCTAGCGCTCGGAGCAGCGGCATTCATCGTAATGTCAAGAATCCCATATACTTTTTGGCAGAAATATACAATCCATTTCTTGGCATTGTCTTTCGTTCTTTTATTTATAGTTTTAATTCCCGGAATTGGAATCGAGGCTTATGGAGCAAGAAGGTGGCTTGGCTATGGAGCACTTCGTTTTCAGCCTTCTGAGCTAGCAAAATTTGCGTTGATTCTTTATTGTGCCGACATTCTTACGAGAAGGTTCAAAAAAATTGCATCATTTAATGATGTTTTAAAACCAATTTTAATCACTACAGGTTCAATACTGATCTTAGTTTTACTAGAGCCTGATTTTGATACTTCTTTGATCTTGGCGTCAATAGTTGTAATGATGTTGATCGTCGGAGGAGTCCCATTTAGGCACCTTGGTAAAATTGCAATGGTCGCACTTCCAGCTGCATTGATTGTGATGGTTTTTGAGCCGTACCGACGACAGCGGTTGTTATCATTTAGGGATCCTTTTGCAGACTCTGAAAATTCTGGGTATCAGATTGTTCAATCACTAATTGCTTTTGGATCTGGAGGAGAAACCGGAGTAGGTCTTGGTGCTGGCGTTGCGAAATGGTTGTTTTTACCTAATCCTCACACAGACTTTATTTTTGCAATCATAGGCGAAGAACTAGGCTTTTTAGGAGCAATGATGGTTGTTGGTTTGTTCGTAGGCTTAGTAATTTTAGGAGTAAAGATCATCCTTGCAACTGATGATCGCTTTGCAGCATTACTGGGTGTCGGGATTGTTACTTGGATCGGTTTTCAAGCAATAATCAATTTGCTCGCATCGGTCGGATTACTTCCTGTAGCTGGTATAACTTTGCCATTCGTAAGTTTTGGTGGGTCGTCTTTATTGATTTCTATGGCGGCAGTCGGAGTTTTAGCGAACATCGCACGAAATGTCAAAGCATAAGGTATAGGATTTAAATGTCGACGAAAATTGTCATCGCAGGCGGCGGAACAGGTGGCCATGTCTATCCAGCGCTTTCAATAGGTGAAGGTTTGCTCGCTACAGGATTAACTTCAAAAGATATATTATTCATTGGTTCTAAGCATTCAATTGAAAAAGATGTAATTCCACAAGCAGGCTTTAGATTAAAAACTGTACCAGGAAAAGGTTTGAACAAATCAGAACTTTTGAAAAACATTTGGCACTTAATTCAGTTGAAAATTTCTACATTAATTGTCATCTATGCTTTCATCAAAGACCGACCTAAATTAGTTATTGGTGTCGGAGGATATGCTTCAGTTCCAGCACTTTTTGCCGCAACTTTGTTAGGGATTAAAAGAATTGTTCATGAGCAAAATTCTTACATGGGAAGGACAAATTATCTTGCTCAATTAGCAGGAGCAAAGGTCCTTACGACTTTCGAAAACACTGTTAAGGCTAACAGAAAAGCATTTCATGTAGGACTTCCATTAAGAAGTTCGTTTGAAACTGCAATCAATGATCGAAAAGAGTTTTGTTCGAAAAAACATGACCGTTTAAGAGTAGCAATAACGGGCGGATCATTAGGATCTAAAGCTATTAATGATGCAGTTGTGGAATTTGTTGAAGGAATGGGTGATATGAATGTTGACATCGTTCATGTTTGCGGCAAAATTCATTATGAAAACGTCAAGGCGAGCTATATTTCTCTAGGTGATCCAGAGAATGTAATTTTACATTCGTACCGAGAAGACTTGAATATAATCTTTTCTCGAAGCGATTTAGTTATCGCACGAGCGGGTGCAGGGACTTGTGTCGAATTAGAGACTTTGAATGTAGAGAGTGTTTTAATTCCGTTGCCATCTGCCCCTAATGATCAACAAAGACTTAACGCTGAACACTTAGTCGAGAAAGAATTATCAATAATAGTGAATCAAGAAGATTTAAGCGGAAAATTTTTACATGAGATAATCGAAGATAAGGTGAAAAATTTTGCTGGAGGAGAGCGAGATTACGAGCCGTATCGATATCACTTGGAAGCAAGCCATAGAATAGCTGAATATATTCAAGAGAATTATTTGGATTCAAAATAGGAAATACGATGCCACTTAACGAAATGGACAACAGGACGATCGATCTATCGAGTAACGGGCCAAAAAACTTTCATATAGTTGGAATTGGTGGCGCAGGCATGAGCGCTATTGCGCATGTCTTGAAGCGCATGGGAAAGAACGTCTCAGGATCGGACCTTAAGCAAAGCAATGTTACGGATCGACTTCAATCGCAGAACATTAAAGTGTCTATTCCTAGGCCAGAGCCATTGATAGATAATTCTGTGGAAATAGTTTTATGTTCTAGCGCTGTTCCTAAAGATGACCCTGAGGTAATCGAAGCCAAAGAAAAAGCCATACCGGTTCTGACTCGAGCAGATATATTGTCTTCGATTTGTGCAACCCAAAAAAGTATAGGAATAGCGGGAAGTCATGGGAAAACGACCACTACATCCATGACAACGCAAATAGCTAGAACTGCCGAAATGAACCCAAGCTTCATGATTGGTGGAGATGTAAATGAGATAGGGACTAATGCTGCTTATCGAAAAGATTCGATACTGGTAGTTGAAGCAGATGAAAGTGACCAAACATTTTTAAGGTTACCTTTGAAAGGTGCAATCGTAACAAATATAGAAAATGATCATTTAGAAAACTACGAAGGAAAATTTGAAAACTTATTAGATTCATTCTTTAAATTTGTTAATAATGTTCAAGGGCCAGTTGTGATTTGTGTTGATGAGATAAACGCTCGAAAATTAGCGCAGAGTGCAACAAATCCAAATCTGATAACTGTAGGTAGTCAAGATGCTGATTGGACATACGATATTATATCTACCGCTCGAAATGGAATATCAGCAGTTTTTAGAAACTCCAATTTAGGCATAGAACAAAATATTGAGTTGGCAGTTCCTGGAATCCATAATGTTCAAAATGCGATTTGTGCTTTTGCGATGATGATATCTTTAGGGGTTGAGCCTGAGATTTGTGCAAAGGGATTGAGCGCTTTCGGCGGTGTTGCGAGACGGTTTCAATTCAGGGGAGAAACCAAAGGCATAACTTTTGTCGATGATTACGGCCATCTTCCAACTGAAATACGAGCAACTCTTAAAACTGCATTATCCGGAGGATTTAGTCGAGTAATTGCAGTGTTCCAGCCACACAGGTTTTCCAGGACCAAAGCCTTATACAAAGAATTTGCCGAAGCATTAGCTGATGCTGATTTTGTAATTGTTTGTGAGATCTATTCAGCCGGAGAAGAACCCTTAAATGGAGTTACTTCTGCGCTTATATTTGATTACTTAGCTAAAGAATTAAAGCACACTAATGTTTATTATCCAAAACATATTCAGGACATGATCAATTTAATTGAAGGTATTGCTCAGACTGGTGATTTGGTACTTACGTTGGGTGCAGGGGATGTAACAATGTATTCAGACTTGATTCAAGACGAGATGCTAGGGAAAGATCAATTCAGCAAGTCTTTAGTGGAATAGATTATGCAAAATTTGGATCTTCTAGATACTTTTTTAGAACAACTTGAATCTCAAGAAGTAAAAGTACATAAAAATATTTCTGGTCGTGATCTAAATACTTATCGACTTGGCGGTCTGATTTCTCATGTTGTTTATCTGTCAAGTGTTAGTGACCTTACTGCTTTAAGTTCGTTAATAAAGCAAAATTACCAGGACGCATTTCGAGATATTCCAACCTTAACTATAGGAAAGGGATCAAATCTTTTGATAGACGACAACGGTTTTGATGGATTATGTTTCTTATTTTGTGATGAACTGGTAGATCCTAAAAGTATCGAGTGCAAAATTGATGAAAGAACCCTCACCGCAAATGCTGGAATACCTTTGCCATTACTTGCAAGGCAATGTGTAACACATGGAGCAAGCGGTTTGGAATTCTATGTAGGAATCCCAGGTACTGTTGGGGGAGCAGTTGCGATGAATGCAGGTGGTCATGGAAAACAAACTTCGGATGTTTTATTATCAGCTACCTCATTGAATCTAGTTTCAGGAAATCTGGATCAATTCCAAGTTCAAGATTGTCAATTTACGTATCGTCATTCAAGATTTACCAGCAAAGACTTAATTGTAAATGCAAAATATCAAATTGATTCTGGAGATAGCAAAGAAATTAAATCGCAGATTGATTCAATTGTGCAATGGCGCCGTGAAAATCAGCCCGGTGGACGAAACGTAGGTTCGGTATTTCAAAATCCCGAAGACACTTCAGCAGGTAAATTGATAGAAGATTGCGGACTGAAAGGATACCGGATCGGTGGAGCTTATGTTTCGGAGAAACATGCAAACTTTATTCAAGCGGATCAAGATGCCAAGGCAATCGACGTTTACAAACTAATTAGATATATCCAAGAAAGCGTGAGCGAAAAAACTGGTATTGTATTGCAAACGGAAGTTCGATTTGTCGGGATGGAAAGCAATGGATGATAAGAACATTCATGATAAGGATGAAGACATGATCGTTCCGGCGATTCTTCTTGACGAAGATGATGTCGAAGTTGAAATAGACATTACAGAAATCGAGATTTATGAAGAAAATGTGTATGTCGAAATCGAGCAAGATAATGTAATCCCGCTCCCTTTTGATAGAGACACAAAAGAACAATCACATTTGCCAAAATCAAAAGGCAATATTCTAGCTAGATGGCAATACTCGAAAATCGTACCCAGATTTTTACTTGATCTCAAACAAAAATATGACGAGAAATCCTATTCAAAAAAACAAAAGATTTTTGGTATTACTGTCTTCTTGCTGACGGTGTTGACAGTCGTAGGACTTTTAATGGAAAGTCCAATATTTAAGGTCGATAAGATTGAATTGAATAACATTTCTACTACGGCTTTGTCTGAAGAAGAAATAGCGAATATGAATGAAATACTTTCAACTAGGCAAGGCGAGCCAATATATAGAACTAATCTCGATCAGTCTTTGGGTGATCTCGAAGAGTTCTATGCAATCAAGAATGTTTCTATCGAAAAAGATTGGCCATCGACGCTAATAGTTAATTTTGAAAGGCGTACCCCTTTTGCCTATATCAACACTGACAAAGGAGTCGTGTTATTGGACTCGCAAGGATTTGTATTTGCGAAAGCTAATGAACAACCACAAGGTATCGCTTCTTTTGACGGTATTGATGAAATAACTCTCTATGAAACTATCGAAGAGCAAGACTTTATAGAGATTATCAATGCGATGCCTCAAGAAATAAGGGGCCAAGTTACCCAGGTTAAGCTTCAAGAAGACATGACGTTTCATGCGACATTAAATGATGGTATAACGATTAAAATAGGGCAACCAACCCAATTAGATCGAAAATTGGCCATTGCTTGGTCAATTATATTGGCAAAAGATCGATCAGATTTAGGTTATATCGATGTTTCAGTGCCAAATTTGCCAGTATCAGGATCACCTGAACTTCAAGTTTAGGTTTAGGTTTGTCCAGAATTGTGCAGATAAAAATTGGACTAAATTGACCCATCGAGTGCAAAAGGGCTACGATTTAGTACTTGAATTAATGAATGTGTCTTCTAATTCTGAAGTACACATTTATACAGGAAACAAAAACATATAAACGCACATCAAAAGTGCAGTATCGAGAGGAAACAAGATTATGGTGGGTTCACCTCAAAATTATCTCGCAGTTATTAAAGTTGTGGGCGCTGGTGGTGGCGGTTGTAATGCTGTCAATAGGATGATAGATGCTGGACTTAAAGGCGTAGAGTTTATAGGCGTAAATACTGATGCCCAAGCGCTATTGCAGTCTGATGCTGACGTACGTCTTGATATCGGTCGTGAACTTACACGAGGCTTAGGCGCAGGATCAGATCCCGAAATTGGTGCAAAAGCAGCACATGATCATAAAGATGAAATTGAGGAAGTATTAATGGGTGCCGACATGGTATTCATTACAGCTGGTGAAGGTGGCGGAACAGGTACTGGAGCTGCTCCAGTGATTGCTGAAATAGCAAAATCATTGGGAGCACTTACAATCGGTGTTGTCACAAGACCATTTGAATTTGAAGGTCGAAGACGAAGTGTGCAAGCTGAAGCAGGTATCCAAGAGCTAAAAGAAAAAGTTGATACTTTAATTGTTATTCCTAACGAAAGACTTTTAAGCGTTTCGGATGAAAAGACAACGATGCTTAATGCTTTTAAGATGGCAGATGAAGTTCTTCTTCAAGGCGTGCAAGGTATTACTGAACTGATTACGGAAACTGGTTTGATCAATACTGACTTTGCAGATGTGAAGATGGTTATGACAAATGCTGGTTCTGCATTAATGGGTGTTGGCTTTGCTGCTGGAGAAGGTCGGGCACTTGCTGCTGCAAGAAGCGCGATTTCTTCACCATTACTCGAAGCAAGCATCGATGGAGCTCGAGGTATCTTGTTAAGTATCGCAGGTCCTAGTGACTTGGGACTTCATGAAGTAAATGAAGCTGCTGAAATTATTTCTCAAGCAGCTCATCCAGATGCAAATATCATCTTCGGTACTGTAGTTGACGATACATTGGGTGACGAAGTTAGAGTTACTGTAATTGCGGCAGGCTTTGATCGGTTTGAGCGCACTAGCTCGAGAGATTCAAATGCTTCGTTAGGCCTAATGGATGAAGAAGCAGCCTTGAGTAGATCTCAAGATAATCAAAGAACTCAAGCTTTAGACTTAACTGCTATCGATTCAAATGATCATGAGGAAGAAGACGAATTCGACGTCCCCGAATTTTTAAAATAAGGTGGTTGCCATGGATGGTAACGGACAGCAAGTGACGAAACCAGTAAAAGGAATTCTCAGAATTCCTGTATCTGATTCCGATACGCAAGAGATAAATCTAGATGGCTTAAATGTCGTAAACGAAACCGTTCGTTTGGTTAAAAAACTAAGAGATTCTAATGTTCCTTTGATTGAAAATCATTCGAAATTTAAAACGTTAATCGAAGCATTTGACATCAACTATGAATACAATGCTCCAATTTATATTACGTTGACTCCGGTACTACAAGTAGATACTGAGTTAAGAGATATGGTTTCGCAAAGACTCGATATTTCTAAGCTTTCTACAAAAACGACACATAGATTCGGACAGTTTCGTGCTTTGGTTCAAAGCGGGATTATTTCTAGAGATTCTGATGTATATCAAGCTATTGCAAATGATTTTGTTGTTCCACATAGCGTAGGTCATGTACAAGAACTGATCGAGCCTAAGAATTGGTTAAAGCACGCCTTTAAGTCAGGTATATTTGAAGCTAATGACCGTAATAGAGAACAATTCTGGATGATGATGCAAGACCGATACTTTGTTAACTCTTATTTTAGTGATTCCGTGATAGAAGCTTTAAATGAGACAGGTTTAATGTTAGGCGATGCTGAACAAGCCTTGAAATATGTAGAATCATTCGATCTAGGGAATGAAAGAGACAAGATGATTCTTAAAAAGTTTGTGGCCAACAATGCGTTTCCACAGACTGCCCAAGAAAAGGCATTAGCTGCAATAGCTGCTCATGACTCTAGAGAAAAACTACCTCCTATTCTGGATTTATAATTAGAGAAAAGGTCCGTCCTTTTCCAGGAAAAGGACGGACCTTTTCTCGTTTGTAATAATGTAGACTTATTGTTCTGTGCAACAGGTAAGAAAAATTGGAAATGCTTATTGCTATTTCAGCGATCGTAATAACGGTGTTTCGAACGCTCCTTATGATTCACTAAATATTGGTTCTCATGTTGGAGATGATACGGTTTCGGTATTGAAGAATCGTGAGATACTCCAATCGTTAATTTCTGAACAACTATCAGTTGCAGATCATCGAAATTGGATTTTTCTAAATCAGACTCATGAACCTAATGTATTTTCTGTAGATGAAGGAAATTACAATCCACTTGAACCGCCAAAAGCTGATGCGAGTTTCACAACTCAGAAAGATTTACCCTTAGTGGTGATGACAGCAGATTGCGGTCCACTTGTCGTTTCTGGAGAATCTGTATTGGCAGTTATTCATGCAAGTTGGAAAACTGTATCTTCAGGGTTGATTAGTAAGACTATTGGATTGATGCGTAAAGCTTGTGGCGATGAAAAGCTTTATTCATTTTTAGGTCCTTGTATTTATCCTCATAGTTATGAATTCGATCAAGATTTACTCAATGATTTGTCAAAGAAAATGGGGGACCATATTGTCGGTAAGACTAAATCAGGTGCACCTGCATTTAATTTACCCGCTGCAATAAAATATGAATGTGAAAGTATCGATGTGGATTTTGACGAAATTGGAATAAATACCTTTGGTTCTCCAAATCATTTCTCATATCGAAGAGATAACGTCACAGGTCGGCAAGGGGTCGTCGCATGGTTGACCTAAGCCTTAAATCGAATCTTCAAGAAGTCCTAGATCGTATTGCCGAGAGTGCTGCATCTGTTGGTAAATCACCAGACGATATTGATTTGGTCGCAATTTCAAAAACTCAAAGTAGCGAAACCATAAAGGATTTATATGACCTAGGAGTTAAGAACTTCGGAGAAAACAAAGCGCAAGAACTTGCCGAAAAACAAGCCCAATTAGATTGCGATATTTCCTGGCATTTTGTAGGAAAGATTCAGTCAAATAAATTGAAGAAAGTTGCACAATGTGTCGATTTAATACAGAGCGTTGATTCAACTAAACAGATTGACATACTTTCGAGTTTAGATGGTTCTCCAGATATTTTGATTCAACTAAGTGCTGATGGAGATCCAGCTCGTGGGGGAGTGTTGACAGAAAATTTTGGTCAATTATACGAGTATGCTCTCAAGAGTTCTATCAATGTCAAAGGCATAATGCATGTGCCTCCGCTAGAAATGGATCCACAAAAGTGTTTTGATCTAGCTAAATCTGTTGCGGAGCAGTGGAACTTGGAGACCATTTCAATGGGGATGACTGGCGATTATGAGCTCGCGATCCGTCACGGAGCTACGATGATACGGCTTGGAAATGCTATATTTGGCACAAGAGTATATAAATAGTACAGCTCTTTAACACATTAAGTGTTAAAAAAACGCTAGAATGTAAGCTTGTAATTGAACAAAGGGGTTGATGCCAATGTGGCGTAAAGCAATGGTTGCACTTGGTCTGCAGGACGACGAAGACGACGCAGATTTTCTCGGTTATGACAATTTTGATGACTCAGGTTTTGATAACTACAACTCGCGAGAGATGGCAGAACAAAAACAAGAGAGAGTAGCCAGACCGGCAACTATGCCGACAACACCCCGTAGAGAAGCTCCGACGGTTCGAACAATTACTGCGGAAGAAAATATTCGTCCACAAACTATACGAACAATGCCGATGACAACTCAAGCAGCTCCAAGTGTTCATGTTTGTGAGCCAAAGAGTTTTAATGATGCTCAAGAAATCGGTGAGAGATTGAAAATGGGTCGACCAGTTATAATGAACTTGGGTGGATTACCTAGAGAACTTCAGCGAAGATTGATTGATTTTGCGAGTGGTTTAGCTTTTGCGACTGATGGCTCGATGTCTCGCGTAGATGAACACGTTTTCCTTCTTACGCCATCCAATATGGATGTTTCAGATCAAGATAAAGAACGCATGGCAAACAGTGCACTTTATTAACATAGAGAAATTAATACTTAGATCGTATTTTATTGAAAAAACATACTAAGGTATAAACGTGTTTTTAGCTCTATTAAGTAATCTCATTTTTATTGTTTGGTTGCTTTTGATCATTTACTTTATTATGAGCTGGTTCCCTCTGAATCCAAGTGGAATTCCTGCTCAAATTAAAGGAGCATTACATCAACTATTCGATCCGATATTGTCTTTCATTAGAAGGTTTGTTCCTCCAATTGGAATGTTTGATACAGCAGGAATTGTTTTGGCTATGACACTTTGGTTCTTGCTTCAAATAACCGCAGCTCTTAGATAGCATAAATAACTCCTAGCAGTGCTAAAAATTTATTGATGATGTACTTTTTAGCCTGATTGGGTGTAGTATGGCACGCTATGAAGATATCACCGCGCGAACTGAGAGAAGCCCAGATCCCATCGAAAGCGTTTGGTTTAAATCAAGATGTAGTGGATTCACTTCTAGAACGCGCAGCTGACACAATTGAAGGACTTATCGAAGAAAATCGACAGCTTTTCGAAGCGCTAGAACGCTTAAGAACCGAATCATCGGAGACGCCGCAGGCTCCAGAATTACCTGTTATTGAAGAGCCTGTTGTTGAAGTTGCTCAAGAAGTACCAATGCCGGCAGTGGAAATAGCTCAAGACAGTGCCCAGTTGATGGAAAAAGAAGAGCTCATAAACAAAACACTACTACTAGCGCAGCGCACTGCAGACGAGACTTTGCGTGAAGCGAAAACTAAAGCTGAAGAACTAGTTGAAAATGCAAAGACACAAGCCAATGAATTGATTGAACAAGCAAAGTCTGCAGCTGAGTCATTAACTGGAAATGCAAAAGATGAAGCTGATAAAAACATCGCAGCAGCTGAGGAACAGGCGCAACAGATGGTATCTGATGCTCAAGCCAAAGCAGATTCTTTAGTTGAAGATGCTCAAGCAAAAGCAGATTCAATGCATGCAGAAGAAAGAGCAAAGTTCGTAGCTTTAGTCGAAGAGCTAACCCAAAAACGTGCCCAACTAATAAGTGATATTAAAATCTTGCAAGGATTTGATCAAGAACATAGATCTAAGTTGTTAGAGGCTGTCGAGCAAGATCTTCAGAAGCTGAAAGCTCGAGAAACTATAGATGTAGGATCTATTCCTGAATTGCCTAAGGTTGAGAATATAGATCCGTCTCCTGAACCTGTTGAACAGGTAGTGGCAACAAAAGCTGAAAGTACGAACCAAAGCGAAACTGTTCAAGCGCCTCAAACTTTCGATGATGTCTTTGAAGCAGACGATTCTCCAGATTCATATGATGATATAGACGATGAAGTGCTTGTAAGCGATGATTATGAAGCAGATGAGATCATCGAAGTTCCAGCAGCAGGAGATGAAGATCCCGACGATGCGGTAATCGAAGATCCATTTGCAGCATTTGTTGATTCCGCCCCAAGCGTAGTCGCCCCTGCAGGAGAGGAAACTCCACAAGTGGTTGAGCCTGCTTCTGATGGGCTAGAGTCTTCAGACCTTAGTGGCGCTTTTGAACCTAACAAAAAAGCTCGAAAGAAGTCCGAAGATCTCAATGATGATGACTTTTTTGCATCATTACGAGAAGCAGTAAACGATGAGTCACCTCTAGGTCCCTCGGAAGAAGACCCAGAGGACAATGGTCCTTTTAAAGGGCTATTTAAAAAGTAAATATACAAATATTTCAATAGCTATTTAAGGCGAAAATATGGCAGCTCCCAAGAAGAAACCAGTTAAGAAAACAACTGCAAAGAAATCAGCTACAAAAAAAGTGGCTAAAACTGTATCGAAAACGACAGCAAAAAAAACAGCAACTAAAAAAACGGCTGTAAAAAAAGTAGCTACCAAAAAGACTGCTACTAAAAAGGCTGCTACCAAAAAACCAAATGCGAAAAGTGTCGCAGAGAAAAAAGTTTCTAAGATTAAAACTGTTGAAAAAAAACCTGCGAAGAAGGTGCTTTTAAGAAAGCCTAAAAAAGAAGTCCCTATTAAAATCGAAAAAGTTAATATTAATGAGAAGACTTTGCAGAAGTTGAAAGAATTGCTTTTAATGGAGCGTGAAAGAAATCTGTTCCAATCAGAAGAACTAGCGCAAGAAGCAGTCGATTTGATAACTGATCGTGAAGCTGGTGATACGCAATTTGATGAGGAATCAGGAGAAGGCGATTCTGTCGCAGTCGAGCGAGAGAGAACTCTATTCTTGTCTGCAGAAGCTCAAAATACAGTAAATCAGATAGATCGTGCTCTCGAGCGTATGAAGAAAAAGACTTATGGTTCGTGTCAAAAGTGTGGGAAGCGAATCGGTATACCAAGATTGGAAGCTTTGCCTTGGGCAGAAGTTTGCATAGATTGCAAAGCAAAATCAGAACGTCGTTTCTAGATAATCCAAATGGAACCTATTGCTGCTAATGAATCACAAGCAGATGCTAAGTCATCGAACTTGAAATTGCTCTTTGGGGTTATTATTTTAGGTCTAGTTTTTGATCAGTTAACTAAAATTTGGGCATTGGGCAATTTGGAAGGTTCTCCTATTTTTATTGCAGACACTGAAATTGGTTTTTCTCTTGCATTTAATTCAGGTAGTGCGTTTTCTCTGTTTCAGGGTTCAACAATTTTCATAACAATAGCTGGACTTGTGATTTTGGCTATCTTATTTCGTATTATGTTCAAAGCTGAAAGCAAATATCTCGCATTGTCTTACTCTTTGATTATTTCAGGCGCTATGGGGAATCTCGTTGATCGTTTTTTTCAAGAGCCATATTGGGGTACTGGGAATGTAACCGATTTCATTAAGGTAGGAAGTTTCCCTACATTCAATATTGCCGATTCACTTATTTCAATTGGTGTTGTATGTTTGATTATTTTCACACTCTTAGATTCGAGAAAGGTTAAAGATGAGCCAGATCGAGTTTGAAATACCTCAAGGAATAGAGACACTTCGAATTGATAAAGCAATAGCTCTTGAAACACATATTTCTCGTTCGGTTATTACAGAAATGTTTAATAACAAAGATGTCACTTTAAATGGAAAACTTTGCAAAAGATCAGAAAAGGTTTCACCGGGCGACATTATAAAAGCAACGATACCTGAACTCAAAGAAGTTGAAGTCAAACCTCAACAGATTGATTTAGATATAGTTTTTGAGGATGAATACATGGCGGTGATCAATAAAGAGCAGGGTATGGTTGTTCATCCCGGCGCTGGTAATCCTGATGGGACTATTGCTAATGCACTTGTTTACCGATATCCTGATATTTCAACCGTCGGGCAAGTTGAAAGACCTGGTATTGTTCACAGATTAGATGCAGGTACTTCAGGGCTTTTGGTGATTGCAAAAACACAAGAAGTATATGAGAAATTTGTAGAGAAGTTTTCTACTCACGATGTTGAAAGAATTTATATAGCTTTAGTATGGGGTGAGCTGTCCACCAAAAAAGGCGTGATAGATGCACCCATTGGTAGAAGTCAAACACGCGCTACAAAGATGGCACTTAAAGATGACGGTAAATTTGCTCGAACTCATTTTGAGGTCTCGCAATACTTTTCAAACAAAGATGTTTCGTTACTAGATATTTCATTAGAGACTGGAAGAACGCATCAGATACGTGTTCATTTATCTTCGATCGGTCATCCAATTGTTGGAGATCGAACTTACGGCGGATATCGACAGAGCATAGAGATGGATAGGCCTTTTCTGCATGCACATACGTTACAATTCGAACATCCTATAACAAGTGAATATGTTAAATTTAGCGCACCTTTGCCGAATGATCTGGTTAGTGTCTTAAAGTCAATTGAAACTGATTAGAATATAGTGATTCAAATAGATCAAGGATAGGAATTCAGTGTCAAAATCTTTTGCACATCTACACGTTCATACTGAGTATTCGATGTTAGATGGTGCTTCAAGACTTGATGAGTTAATACAAGCTGCAGTCGATGATGGGCAAAAAGCAATCGGAATGACTGATCACGGTAACTTGTATGGTGCTCTTGAGTTTTACAAGAAATGTAAAGAAAAGGGAATCACGCCAGTTATAGGGACTGAAGCATACTTTGAGAATGGATCGCGTTTCGATCGGCCAAAACGCTCAGAGATGGAAACTTATCATTTAACTCTGTTAGCTGAAAACAATACCGGATATAAGAATCTCACCAAGGTCTCATCAAAAGCATATCTAGATGGCTTTTATTATAAGCCTAGAACTGACTGGGAGCTGTTAGAAGAACATAGCGAAGGGCTGATTTGCACTTCGGGTTGCTTGGGCGGTTTGGTAAATCAGCATTTACTTAAAGATGATTTTGATTCAGCATTAAAAGCAGCGAGCAGATATCAAGATATCTTTGGGAAAGATAGTTTTTTCATCGAACTTCAAGATCATGGTTTGCCCGAAGATGCGAAGGTACTGCCATTATTGGTTGAAATTTCGAAAAAACTTGATGCGCCAATGCTCGCAACCAATGATAGTCATTACACCCACAAACACGATGCAGAAAGTCATGATGCACTTTTGTGCGTACAGACAGGATCTTTGGTTTCTGATGAGAAGAGATTTAAATTTGAAGCAGAAGAGTTTTATGTTAAAACTGCTGCCGAAATGCGGCATCTCTTTAGAGACTATGAAGGTGCTTGCGATAATACATTGTTAGTCGCTGAACGTGCAGATGTTAACTTTGATTTTGGTCAGATCATTCTTCCCACATTCCCGTGTCCTCAAGGTCATAGCGAAGAAAGTTATCTGCGTGAACTTGTGTTAGAAGGCGCAAAAAAACGTTGGGGTAATGAAATTCCGGCTTCTACGATGGAGCGGATCGATTATGAGTTGGGTGTTATAAAAGAGATGGGTTTCCCAGCTTATTTCTTGATTGTTTGGGACTTAGTAAAATTCGCAAAGGATAATGGAATTCGGGTTGGTCCAGGTCGTGGTTCGGCGGCAGGTAGTGCAGTTGCTTACTGTCTAGAAATAGTTGATATCGATCCGATTAAATACGACCTACTTTTTGAGCGTTTTCTGAATCCGGGACGTAAAGAAATGCCTGATATCGATATGGATTTTGACTCTCGTTATCGAGGAGAGATGATTAAATATGCGGGACGTAGATATGGTTGGGATCGTGTTGCTCAAATTATTACTTTCTCGACTATCAAAGCAAGAGCAGCAGTAAGAGATAGCGCTCGAGTACTTGGTTATCCATATGTTGTCGGAGATAAGATTGCGAAGTTAATGCCACCTTTAATCTTGGGGCGTGATACGCCGATTTGGGCTTGTTTTGAAAAGACTGACAAATATAAAGACGGATATGCAATGGCATCTGAATTACGTACTTTGTATGATACCGATTCAGACGCAAAACGTGTAATAGATGTCGCGCGTGGCCTTGAAGGTCTTAGGCGTCAAGATGGAATTCATGCAGCGGCAGTTGTAATCGCGCGCGATTCTTTAACAGAGTATCTGCCTATTCAGAGAAAACCAGTAGCCGGGGGAAGTCACGAAGACGCGCCTATCGTTACTCAGTTCGAAGGTGGAGGCGTAGAGTCCTTGGGGCTTTTAAAGATGGACTTTTTAGGGCTTCGTAATCTTGATGTGATGGATCTGACTTTGAAGCAGATAGAAAAATCTAGAGGAATAAAGGTCGATATAGATAATGTTAACTTAGAAGACGATAAAACTTTTGAGTTGTTCAAAAACGCTCAAACTATTGGTGTGTTTCAGTTAGAAGGTGGCCCGATGCGTTCGCTAATCCGAGCGTTAATGCCATCAAGATTTGAGGATATTGCAGCGCTGGTTGCGCTTTATCGTCCAGGACCAATGGCTGCGAATATGCATATGGACTATGCCGATAGAAAAAATGGTCGAAAAGAAGTTACTTACTATCATGACGATGTAAAAGATATTTTAGAACCGACTTATGGTTTGATGATCTATCAAGAGCAGTTGATGCGTGTAGCTCAAAAGTTGGCTGGATACACATTGGCAGAAGCTGATGATTTACGTAAAGCTACGGGTAAGAAAAAACGTGAGTTGATCGCAGCGCATAGAGAAAAGTTTGCGCAAGGTTGTGCAGAGCGGGGATACGGTGAAAAGTTTGGACATGAAATGTTCGACATCATTGAACCTTTTGCAGATTATTCTTTCAACAAATCTCACTCGGTTGCCTATGGCTATATCTCATATCAAACTGCATATTTAAAGGCGAATTATCCTCACGAGTATTTGGCAGCACTTCTTACATCAACCAAAGGAGACAAAGATAAATCAGCAATATATCTAGCAGAATGTCGTCAAATGGGAATTGAAGTATTGGTCCCAGATGTTAATTCTTCGGAATCTGATTTCAGTGTAAAAGATGGTCACGTGCTTTATGGTCTTAGCGCTGTCAGAAACGTCGGTGAAGGTGTAGTTTCGCATATTGTAGAAGGAAGAAGCGATGAAAACGGCGGATACTATAAAGACTTCTACGATTTTTGCGAGCGTGTTGAGATAGATGTTCTTAATAAACGTACGATCGAGTCTTTAATAAAAGGGGGAGGGTTTGATTCTCTAGGACATCCTCGCCAAGGTTTATTGATGGTATATGAACAAATAATCGACAATATCGTATCTAGACGTAGAGAGGCTGAAGCTGGAATCATGTCTTTATTCGGGGAAAGCTCGGAGCCAGGTGGGGGAGATAGCTCTTCTAGGGTTCCAATTCCTGAAACTGAATTCGACAAGACAACTAAATTGCAATTCGAGAAAGAAATGCTCGGGCTCTACATTAGTGATCATCCTCTTAAAGGCATGGAAAATGCTCTTTCCGCTTTAAGTGAAAAGTCCGTTGCTCAAGCAAAAGAATGTTCCGAAGGTCAGACGATAACAGTTGGCGGTGTAATAACTTCTTTGTCGCGGCGCTATACAAAAAAGGGTGACTTGATGGCGACGTTTACTCTTGAGGATCTCAGTCTAGGGATTGAGGTCATGGTGTTTCCTAAAACAATGGCGCAATATGGTGAAATCATTAATGAAGATAAAATTGTATTAGTCACAGCTAGAGTTGATGCCCGTGATGATCAGGTCAAATTAATTGCGATAGATATCTCCACTCCAGAACTTACAATGGATGGCTCAGGTCCGCCATTGCGATTACTTACCACAGCCAATTCTTTGACAAAAGAACTTGCAGATGAATTAAAAGCTATTCTCTCTAACTATCCCGGAGATTCGCCCGTATATTTTCACATAAGAGATAGAGACAAAACAACTGTGGTCAGATTTGGTGCAACGTTTACTGTTGATCCGAGTTCTTCTTTGATAGCAGAGTTAAGAACTGTGCTTGGAGATGACTGCGTAGTCTAAAACTTAGCTAGGGAAGTGCCGAGTTGGTTCTGGCCATGAATCGCAATTCCACAATGCGTGATTTAGCGGCGGCTCAAAAACAGCATCATGCAATGTAGGAACGAAGGCAGGCTTTGTTGATACTTGTGACAAACTTTTGAAATAGTCACTTTCAATTGCAAAGAAATCGTCATTTAGCTCTTTAGCTTCTAAGAAACTCAGATCAATATCATTAACATTATTGTCATTTGAATCTAAAGTTACATCTATAACTTCTTGCATAGTATCAACCATTTCAAAACTCCTTTAAGCCCCTAACTCACCAATCAATAATACGCGCTGGTAACTTAATTGTCTAAAATGCTCGCTAATTCCAGCTAGCGATATTGCGATGGGCTTGTTTACTTCGGTAATAACGAAGTAAACAAGCCCATCGCAAGTAAATTAAAGCGCGGGAGCTGCCGCTACTGGAGAAGCGCCTAAGCCGCTTCGGGTGAGCCCAACTCCTCCAGGTGATGGGACAGCAACTTGTGGGGATGGTGATCTAGTTCTAACCGGCAGAGATACTGGAACGTTAATTCCGGCATATATTGTTTCTGCTGTTCTTTTCG
>CAZLQP010000009.1:0-60275 GCA_964561855.1 uncultured Burkholderiales bacterium
GTCATGCTGTCACCTCGCTTTTACCTGCGTCTATAGGGTCAGACCCTATATTCATAGGGTCTGACCCTATAGACGCAGAAGAGCCGCCGATTTGCTGCATTACTTCATCACGGAAATATTTGTTCAAACTCACGACACAAGATACAGAGCTTGGACCCAGTGGACAGATCGTAGTTTGACTAAAAGGTGCATTTAGTCCAGGAGATATATTGTCTCCAACATCGAGAAGCATATCCAGATCTGTTGGTTTTCCTTGACCATGAGACATTCGATATAAAACTTTTTCTAACCATCCAGTACCTTCACGACATGGAGTACATTTACCACAACTTTCATGAGCATAGAATTTCGCAAGTCTCCACGCAACCAAAGTTGGGTTAGTTGTCTGATCATAAACCATTACTGCACCAGAACCGAGCATCACACCAAACTTCTCGCCAACTTCATCCATGTCTAGTTTTGCATCAAGGTGTTCATCGGAACCTGTTAACCATTGTGATGATCCACCGCCAGGAATGAAAAACTTTACACGTCCAGAGTTTCGAATTCCTCCAGCAAGATCATAAATCAACTCTCTAAATGTGATTCCGAGTTCCACTTCATAATTACCTGGACGATTTACATGTCCTGAAACTGAAAAAATTCGAGTTCCTGTAGATTTATTAACGCCAAGTGCTGCGTATTTTTCGCCACCCATTTCAATAATGTGTGGAACAGTAGATATTGTTTCAACATTATTTACAACAGTCGGTTTTGCATATAGCCCTGCTATTGCTGGGAAAGGCGGACGCAATCTAGGCATTCCTCGTTCGCCTTCTAGAGATTCAATCAAAGCAGTTTCTTCACCACAAATATATGCACCCGCACCACGGTGAATAACAATGTCGAGTTCGTAATCTGTACCGTCAACATTTTTTCCAACCAAACCTTTTTCCTTGGCTTGATTCAAAGCTGCGTTTAATCGATCGTATGCGAGTGCAAGTTCTCCACGAAGATATATAAATGCTTTATTACTCTTAATAGCAAAAGCGGAACAGATAATTCCTTCGATAAGTTGATGTGGATCACGAACTAACAGCATATGATCTTTAAAAGTTGATGGTTCACCTTCATCAGCGTTGATTACCAAATATCTTGGGAAAGAATCCGGCGGCAAGAAAGACCATTTCATTCCAGTAGGAAAGCCTCCGCCTCCACGTCCGCGAAGACCTGAAGTTTTTACTTCTTCAACTATGTCGTCAGGATTCATGCGAATTGCTCGTTTAGCAACTTCGTATCCGCCTAGAGAAATATATGTATCAATGTTGTGATTGTCTTCGGATTCATTCATCCGCTTAGTAATAATGCGTGTCTCTGCTACCGTCATGAGGACTGACCCTCCAAAGTACCAGAAATGGTACGAAGTTCTCGCTTACCTGATTTGTATTCTTCAACAACTTCAACAGCTTGGTCAGGAGTCACATTTTCAATGAAGTCATAGTTGACTTGGAAACAAGGTGCTCCATCGCATTTAGCCAAACACTCAACTTCTTCGACTGTCACGTCTTCATCAGTTAAATATTTGTTAGTCAATTTATGATGAATCTCAGGACCACCGACTACAAGACATGTAACATTCGTACAAACAGATACCAAAATCTTACCCACAGGCTCGCGTTTAAACATTGTATAAAAACTGCAAGTACCATTCACTTCAGCGGGAGTTACTTCTACAAGTTCTGCTATTTCTTTCATGGCTTCTGTTGAAAGGTATCCGTCTTGATCTTGAGCCAAATGAGCAAGGGGTAAAATTGCGGATTTCTTTGAAGGATATTGCGCAATGATTTCGTTCGCTTTTTTAACATTTGTTTCATTAAACATTATCGATCGACCTCACCCATAATCGGATCAACGCTGGAGATGATCGCAACAGCATCAGCAACGTAACGGTTTTTCATCATAGGCGACATCGATTGAAGATTATAAAAACTAGGTCCACGGACATGACATCGAAGTGGTTTTGATGAATTGTCTGAAACCATGTAGCAACCAATTTCTCCACGAGGTGATTCAACAGCTACATAAGTCTCACCTGTTGGAACTTTGAAACCTTCTGTGAATAATTTGAAGTGGTGAATCAATGCTTCCATAGATTCATCTATTCGAGCTCTTGGTGGAGGTGTGACTTTTTTGTCTTGGACTCTATAGCTTCCCTTTGGCATTTTTGAAACACACTGACGAACAATCTTTATTGATTCCAAGATTTCAAAAAGTCGAATTCGATAACGATCATATACATCGCCATTTGAAGTTGTGATCACATCGAAATCAACATCTTCGTAAGCTAAATAAGGTTGTTCTTTTCTAAGATCCCAAGCATAACCAGTCGATCGCAATATAGGTCCTGTTGCACTTAATGCTAAGGCATCTTCTTGAGAAAGAATTCCGACACCAACCATTCGCTCACGAAAAATTGGATTTCCAGTTAGAATTTCGTCGTATTGTGCAACACCCTTTTCAACTATCTTGCAGATTTCAAGGACATCGTCTTGCCAACCGTCTGGAAGATCTGCCGCAAGCCCACCAACACGAATGAAATTGTGATTCATTCTCAGACCAGTAATCTTTTCTAATAATCGAAGAACTTCCTCACGCTCTCTCCAACCATAGATCATCATCGAGACTGCACCAACGTCCATTCCGTTTGTAGCTTGAAATAAAAGGTGAGATGAGATTCGGTTGAGCTCAACCAGCATCATTCGCATCCATGTTGCTCGTTCAGGAATTTCAATTTCTAATAAATTCTCGGCAGCCAAACAATATACAAGTTCATTACTTAACGGCGACGCGTAATCCATTCGAGTTACATTGGTACAACCTTGTACATATGTAAGTTCTTCTGCGGTTTTTTCCATTCCCGTGTGTAGGTAACCAACTACTGGTTTTGAACGCAGGACTATTTCACCGTCAAGTTCCATCATCACACGCAGAACTCCATGTGTTGATGGATGCTGAGGTCCCATGTTTACGATCATGGTTTCATCTTGATTTTCTTCAGGCCAAGGACCACCAGTTAGAACAACTTCAGATTTTGTAAGTAGTTGTGCGCCTTCGTCGGTTTGGGTAAAAAGTCGTTCATTTTCTAATTCGAAATTTCTATCTGGCATTACTCACCACCTTCGCTTTGTCCATTTTGCGAAGATTGGAGGGTCAGTCCTCCGGAGAAATCGTCGGAGAAGTTTACGGGGATTCGGGCGTTAGCGTCATCTTTGCGAAGAGGGAAAGTCTCCCATTCATCTGGCATCAGAATTCTTGTTAGATCTGGATGTCCATCAAAAACTATACCGAACATATCGTAAGCCTCGCGCTCAGCAAAATTCGCTCCAGGAAAGATATCTGCGATCGAATCAACGTGAGGATTATGCTCATCTACTTGCACTATCAATCTGATTCTTTCGTTTCGAATATGCGAAATAAAGTTTGATACGACTTCAAATCTTTGGAGCTCAACTCCTTTGGGCTTGATACGATCTGGTGCGCCATGATAATCAACAGCAGTCACGTCAATACACATGACAACATCTAGTTCATTTTTTAGATATTGAACAATATTTTTGTAATCACCAGAATTCACATAAAAAACATCTTGTGAATGAGAATCAGAAAAAACAATATTCTCAAATTTTTCGGAAATTGCAGTTGCTAACGAATTCATTTAGCAACCTTCTTTACGCGAGGATTTCCGACCATGGTGGTACCATTTTGACCATCGATTTGGTTGATAGAAATTTGTGCACCCGAACCTGTTGTGTTTCTTCTCTTTAATATTTCACCGTTTTGTACATTGTCATGCAAAGTCAAAATTCCGTGCATTAACGTTTCTGGCCCCGGAGGACAACCAGGAACATAAACATCTACTGGAACAATTTGATCTACACCTTGGACGATTGCATAGTTATTAAACATTCCACCACTTGAAGCACAAACACCCATGGAAATAACCCACTTAGGTTCAGCCATTTGATCATATACTTGTCTCAACACTGGAGCCATTTTCTGACTTACTCTACCTGCAACAATCATCAAATCTGCTTGACGCGGACTAGCACGGAAAACTTCCATTCCATATCGAGACAAATCATAGTGAGCAGCACCTGTTGCCATCATTTCAATAGCACAACAAGCCAAACCAAAAGTTGCTGGCCACATTGAAGATTTTCGCGACCAGTTAACAAGATCTTCTAAACGTCCAGTTAGAAAGTTGTGTGATACAGCTTCTAAACCCATTATGCATCACCTTCTTTCGAGATCTCAGATGATTCGGAACCTGATGCATTGGCTTCATATGGTTCCGAATTAACACCTTCAGAGCGAGTGAAACCTTGTGATCGGATTAAAGGTGATAGAAGAGTTGATGTGCTTGGAGTTTTTGGACCAAATGAAAGCGCTCCTGATGCAAGTAAATAAGCAAAAGGAATAATCAAGATCCCAATGAAGATACCCATTACTGCCAAACCTGCAGCACCAAGTCCCTCAACAACAACACCATTGACAACTTTGTCAACAAAAATTGTTGAAAACGGATATAAGAAAATAACTTCAACATCAACGACGATAAAAGCAATTGCTATCAGGTAGAACTTAACACTAAAACGTGATGGCAACTCTGTGTCAGAAACAATACCGCACTCATATGGTGCAGTCTTTGCCATAGTTCTTCTTTTTGGAGCTAAAGCATTTGAGGCTAAAAAAGAACCAGCTAAAAAGAGTACGACAATTGCGAGCAGGATGACTACAGGCAAATATGATTGAATCACTTAGTGTCTCTCTTGTCTTTTAGTTTTGATCTGATGATTCGTCTGATTCAGATCTAAGTTTTCGTTTTTTAATTCGATCCATCGCAAACATTGCTGCAACGCAGATGAAAATCATCACGGCAAGCAACACAAAAGCGAAACCTCCACCACCAGGTTGAGTTCCTCCGCCTTGTTCGCCAGAAGAGTCGACTATTACTCCTCCGCGCTCTGCACTACATCCTGTTAAAAATAATGCAGCTATTGTTGCAAATAAAAACAGTCTTATTTTGATGGTTTTAGCAAATCTCATCATTATGCATCAACCTTTTCTTTTTTGTCTTCATCTTCAGAATCTGGTTCTTCTTCATCAGAGTTTTCTTTTAAATCTTTTTCTCTCCAGTGAAGAGCCAATAAGAACAAAATGAATAGCGCAGTTGAACCAAAGAACAAGAAGATCGGAGGTTGTCGCAGAGAACCAAGATCTTTTTGCAGTATCAGTATCCTATTGTTCGCAGCTGCAGCTGATGACGTATCGCAGGTAGTTCTAAATGCCGTTTCTAATTTCACTTGATCTACAGGACAGAAAAAAGCAGCAGCATATTCTGGCGTATGTGTAAATTCTAAAAATAATGGATTAGGTTGTGATCCCCCAATTTGGTAAATATCTGTGACAATCACTGGCACTGAAGGTAAATCGTTTGCAACCGAAGCTGGCTTTTCTTTACCATCTACTGCTGGACCCAATACTGTATCCGCTGCGGCTTTAATGTTAGAAAACTCTGTACCGGAAAGCTTGTTTCCATCTTCCAAAATTCTTTGAACTTCTTTGATATTTGAACTCTCTACATTATCTACAACAGCTACTGCTTTGAATTCAACCGTTCTTCCCTTGAATACATTTAGTGGCGTTGCAGTTGTTATCCAAAGCATTGAAAGAACCATTAAAAAACCTGCTGTTACAGCTCCAACCAAAAGGAAACCTAAACGCGCACCTACATTAGTAGCCAGGATTAAATATGTTGATCCAAAAAACAGGCCGACACTTGCGATGATAACTAGCCACCCAAGAGTTAATGGGTACCAGGTAGTTCTTTCTGTTACTGCAGCTGCAAAAGTAATTAACATAACTCTATTTCCTAATCTCTGCTCTCAATTGAAGATCCTAGATTCTCTACTCCTAGAGAATTCTGTCCTTGACCAGACATTGCATTGCGTTCGTAATCAACAATTGCTTCGATCTGTTCATCAGTAAGAACTCTTCCAGCAACAGTGTTATATCCAGGCATTCTTCCTGATCCAACTCCGGCCTGCCCGTATGCAGCCTGATATCTTGATCCACTATTTATAAAACTTATTTGATCCAAAGGAGATGGGAATTGCTTTGAAAGATTTCCTCCAGCAATGTTAGGACCAAATCCACCTGTCCCTTGTGGTGCAGGTAGCGGAACACGCGCGTCAGACGGCGTGAAGAATGACCAGCCTTTTGTATGACAACGTGCACAATTGTATTCAAACAAAAGCTGTCCATCGGATTGTGTTCTGAGCTGCTCAAGCCTTACTTGAGAATTTCTCAGTGAAGCAGGAGCAAAAATCTCCAGAGTAGCTTGAGCTTGAGCAACAGCGTCTCTAGATTCAATATAGTTCAGAGCTATATCTTGAATACGATTGAACTCTTGAAGGGCTTTATCTGCTTTAGCAATTTCTCTACGGTTACCTTTTTCTCTTGCGATTTCAAGATTCTTCTCAAGCCCTATCAAGGTTTGATCTTCTTCTACTTTATTTAAGTAATCTTGAGGATTTGAAAAATTTCTCAGAGTTGGTTCAGCATTATAAGCATTAACAGCAGCTGCAAAATCAGCATTTGCTTTGTTCAACCCTGCTGGAGCCTCTTCTTCAAGGCGCTTTCGTGCAGTCTCTACATCTTGTTCTGCTCGAGCAATAGCTGCTTCTCTAATATATTGAGTTTCAGTCTTTGCTTCGATGGCTTTAAGTTCTCTGTTTGCTGCATTCAAAGCGGTTTGAGCAGTTTTAACGCCTTCATCTTGATTCACTCTTGAAGGTTCAGTTCCATTTGCTAAGGCATTGTCTTTTGCTTCATCTAATGCAACTTCAAGTTCTTCGATGACTTTGCTCTGTTTAATGATTGCTGCACTTCTTAAAGGTTGTGCTGCTTCGTCAGCAGGTAATTGAATTGCTGCTAGAAAGTTAACAAGGTCATTTATTGCTTGCTCATTTTCCGCACCGCCACCTGGTACTCCCCATGCTGGCATTGGTGTTCCTGGTCTACCGTAAGTAAGGATGTCAAATACCTGGGAACGACAATCTGGATTAGTTCTCTTATCCGCAACCGAGCAAGCAGACTTGAAAGGATTATCTGCTTCAGCATTTCTGATCGGGAATTTATAGAGTGCAGTATTAAGCGCTGGAGCTTGCCAAGCTACCGTGACAGCAATACAGTCTGGATTTCTAAATCGGTTGTCACCTTCACAAGCAGGATCAGTTTGAGGATCTAACTTTGGTGCAATTGTGAATGTTGCAGTACCACCATTTGCAAAGCGACCTGTCTCTTCATCGTAACCACCGTGACAGTTCGCGCAAGCTAAAGATTCCGTTGGATTATATCCAGGCATTGCAGCATTAGCGTAAAGCGCTTGACCTCTTCGGACGCTGCGCTCATCAAATGAACTTGCCATTTGAGATTGACGAGTTGCTTCCCAAATATAATAACCTGCAATTGATACAGCAATTACTGCAACGGCAAACAATGCGACTGATAAAGTTCTTTCTAACTTCTTTGTCTCTAAAACTTCATCTTCAAAAAACGGTTCTATATTTTGAGGATTCTTTTCATCCTTTTTGTTAGTTGCAATATTTAAACCAACAGCCAAAGCCAAGAAAAGAATAATCAATGCACCGAATAGCAAAAGTGATTGGACTGAAAAAGGATTTTCTAATCTATCTCGAAGAGCATTTGCTCCAAGGATTACATCAGCAATAACTAAACGCATACGGGTCCCTCCGCTGATTGACGAGTTGTATTAACACCATCTGGCGGTCCTGAAACCACTCCAGCAAGGTTTGTATTTATAACCATTGAATTACCGGTAACTTGAAATGGAAATCTATCCATACCGCGAGGTGTAGGTCCACCTGTCTTTTCTCCAACACGATTGTATTTTGATCCGTGACAAGGACATTCGAACCACTGTGAAGATTCACACCATGGAACTCGACATCCCAAGTGTGGACATTTTTGGTACAAAGCAACAAGACCATATTCAACCATACCTTCAATGATTGCAGGATTTTGTGTGTAACTGTCTGTTGCTTGCGCTGCTTCAACTGCAGGTTGAGAGTCGTTTGGAAATTCAACTATATATGCACGAGCTTCGGGGATATAGAAAGGCTGACGTGTTGAATTGATTGTAGAAATAATGTCTGGAATCGGGGTCGATACATTTACAAGACCACCGAATCCACCTTTACCTGTTGGAATCAAAAAAGCCAACAACGAAGACAGGAAAGGAAGACCAAAACCCAAACCTAAAAGAGCGTAAAGAGATCGATTCAAAAATTTTCTTCGTGAAATTCCAATTTCTTCTTCAGTAAGTACTGTTTTTTCTTCAGTTTTTACTGATTTCGCTTCTTGTTCTGTTTGTTCAGCTAATTTTTTTCCATCGGCTTTTAATGATTCTAGGTCCGCATTGTCACTTTGGGTTTTTCCTTTCGCAGCATTTCTTCCCAAGAGCACAACACTTGAACCCGCGATTGCGAGCACTGCAATCAATGAGAAAACAATTATTGTTGATTGATCCACTTTTGTTTTCTGCCTTTCTTCGTACAATTCAAAAAATACGCCATCATTCATTGGGAATACAAAGTTGAATCCTTGACCTCTAAAGAAAGAGCCAATGATAACGAGCACTGCCCAAAAGATTAAGAACATTGTCATTGAAATAATGGCAAATTTTCTATCACTTGGTTTGTTTGATGGGTTTTTATCGAAATAAGGAGTGAGAGCCAAAATTACTAGCGCTACACCTGGAATTGTTACACCAGCAACCATTGGATGGAACATTGTAAGTAGTTCCTGCAATCCTAAAAAGTACCAAGGTGCTTTCGAAGGGTTAGGTGTCTGGTTTAAATCTGCAAGCCCAAGTAATGGTGCACGGGCAATAATTGAAAACACGACTAGCCCAGCTGTAACAATCACCATTGCCCCAAATTCGATAGATACAAGGTGAGGCCATGTATGAACTTTGTCCTGAGCTTCAGCTTTCGTTTGTTGTATTGAACCTGATTTAACAACTGTTAATAAGCGATGTGTATGTCCATCTGGTCCAACCATTGCTGGAGCTGATGGAGGTGCAGCACCTGCTACAGCAGTTGTAGTTCCCGATCCAGAATCTGCAACGCTTTCTCCGCTTAATACAGCACGACGCTTTTTAGAACGCTGTAATAAATGTATTGGAACTTTTGCAGCAAGCCCAGTATATACCTCTTCTTTTTCTTCGGGGGCTGGTGATGCTTCTACCGATGCTGTTTCGCCTCCTGCGGAACTCTCGGAGCCTGAAGTCTCCTCGTTGGCTGCAAATGCATCGTTAGAAGCATCACCAGCCCCCGAAGCTTCTGCTTCAAGTTGAGCTTTTCGCTCCGCTGCTCGTTTTAATAAGTGTTCAGGTATTTCTGCCATAGCTATTCCTTATAAAGGTCCTGAAATTCCGCCGTCTTTACGAACTCTCCAGAAGTGGATTGCCATAAAGATGACGATTACGAACGGTAATAGGAAAACGTGCAACACATACCATCTCAATAAGGTATCTCCTGAAATCACATTTCCACCAAGCAAAACGAATTGCACATTTTCTCGCAACACGGGCGAATAACCCATCATGTTGGTACCCACAGTCACAGCCCAAAGAGCTAGCTGATCCCACGGCAACAAGTATCCCGTAAAACTTAACAGCAAAGTTAAAGTTAAAAGAATAATTCCAATGACCCAGTTAAATTCTCTTGGTGCTTTGTAGGCTCCATGATAAAAAACGCGAGCCATATGCAAGAAAACTGACAGCACCATTAAGTGCGCAGCCCAGCGATGCATGTTACGCGCAAAACTTCCAAAGTACACTGCAGTTTCCAAAGTTTGAATATCACTCCAAGCCTGTTCAGCTGTAGGACGATAGAAGAACATTAAAAACACACCAGTAACAGTTAGAACCATAAACAAGAAAAATGAAAGTCCACCTAAACACAAAGTGTAGGAAACTTTTACAGCATGACGTTTAACTTTTACAGGGTGAAGGTGATACAGAACATTGTTCATAATCACATATGAACGGTTACGAGGCGAGTCTGTGTAGCCTTTCCTAAATACCGAACCCGGTCGAAAAATTGAATTCATAGCCTGAGAATCATGGACTTTACCCCATGTCTGCTTCGCCATTTCTTTAGGCTTTTTGGTCAATTGATCTAATGCCACTTTTATACCTTCCTAGAACCTTACGCCGTAAGCATACCCATGACGTTCTGTACGCATGTGTGGATCACCGTTAGCGGTATCGTCGGTTACTTTACCTAAAACAATAACGCCAGTAGGACACCGGTCTACACACAGAGCACAGCGAGTGCAAACATCTTCATCAACAATGAACGCAACATTATCGCGAGGGTCTTCACCTGGCTTATCTGTATTTTGAGCTTCATCGATTGCATTGACACTTACCATGTGAATACATTTCCAAGGACAAATATCTACACAACCTTCACACATAATGCATTCAGATTGATCTATATGTAAAAACTGTTTTGGTTTAACAGCGTTTATTAGATAGCTTGGATCAACTTCTGAGACTACATAGTCAGAAATGAATTCTGGCATTGGTGGATTTGCATCGATCTTAACCATATCTAATTAAGCCCTCGTTGCTTTCAAATTTTTAAGTGGACGACCAAAGCGAGAAGTCTTTACTGGCTTTTCTTCTTCATTAGCAACTTTTTCTTCAACAGGAAGATTACGTTTTTGCCATGCTGAGAAAAGTAAAATGTTTATCCATGCTGTAATAACATAAAGTGCGATTGTCGCATGGTCTTGAACAATTTCTAAGTTAATCTCAAAGGGAATTAGCCTTGTATTACTGCTCCAGAACTGACCGTTGAGCCAAGTTTGAAGAACAAATTCTCCACCAGCAGATACTTTTACATCTTTAGTAAATCCTAAATAACTTGTTGCAAACGTAATCCACTCGTGAGGAATGATTGCATAGATCATTGTCATCATTATGAATGCATAGGTTGCACCAAAAACTGCTTCTGCCCAAGTCGCATCTTGGGTTCGATGTGGCATCTGTAAGATAAAAAGGGTGATTATAGTTACGATCAAAAACAAGTTGATCCAAGCAGCAATGTAAGCTACTGGTTCTACTGACCTTCCAACAAATGCCCCAATTAAATAAATCGCTAAAACTGCAACCAGAGACGAAGCGAAAAACTGAACTTTTGAAATTTTCAACTCCAACTGTTTGAAATTGATTGCCATAATCGAAACCCAAACTCCGGTTATAAAACCAAACCAAGCAATCATGAATCCAAACGGAACCAAAGTATCTCCGGTAAGTGAGTCCTCTAAAATAGTTTTTCCTGCGAGCACCATTGCACTTCCTGCTACAACGCAACCCACAAGAATTTTTGGACCTGTTTGATTACTTTTAACTGCAGGTCGTTTCATTAAAGCCATAATCCAGATGAGACCAAAAGTCGTAAATAACACTGCCCATATCAAACGTCCTGCCGGATGCGCCCAATCGAGTTGGAAGTTCAATACAGAGCCTGGTAATAAATTAGGCATGGTGCATTTTCCTTTTTGTTTTGTCCATCTTTTCGAGAATACTTTTTGACAGCATTCACCACACACGTTTCGAAATGGTCGAAAGTGTACGCTTCGAGTGTAATCGAATTATTGCCCCTCAATAGAAACCATTGAAGAAATTTCTTGAAGAATACGCAACTTTTTCTCGAATAGTGGCGGATTTAAATTTCACCATAAAAATCTTTAGCTTGGCTCGAACACGTAATGTTCAGTAACCTTAAATGACAGATTCAAAACGGAAACATAAATGGTAAACTCCAAAACAACATACATACCTAATGGTGTCAAAATTGATAGTTATCAAAATCAAACTTACGACTGTGTAGTTGTAGGAGCAGGACCATCTGGATCATCTTGTGCTTACTGGCTTAGCAATGCAGGATATAGTGTTGCCCTAATCGAAAAAAAGACATTTCCTCGAGAAAAAACATGTGGCGATGGTCTAACTCCCCGAGCAGTGTATCAGTTGGAAAAAATGGGCTTAAAGGACAATTTATCTCAATTCCACCGATATCATGGACTTCGATCTATTGCATTTGGCAGAACACTGGAAATGAATTGGCCTAAACACGACATTTTACCTAATTATGGATATGTAGTGCGAAGAAGAGATATAGATGCATTGACGGCATTTACTGCCGAAAATGCAGGAGCCGACATCTATATGGGGTTCGAGGCAAAAGAACCCGTATTTGATAGTTCGACTGGAAAAATCGAATCAGTTGTTGTCTCTGATAAAAGTGGCAAGAGCATCAATCTCAAAACTCGCTATGTTGCTATATGCGAAGGATCAACACCGCGCTTCGGTCGACATGTAGGACTCAAACGAGATAAGACCTACCCAATGGGAATGGCAATTAGAGGATACTTCAATTCACCAATGCACGACGACCCTTGGATTGAAAGCCACCTTGATATTGTTGATAAGAACGGTGATTTCTTACCTGGTTATGGATGGATATTTCCCGTCGGTGACGGAACTATCAACGTGGGTGTTGGATTGTTATCGACTTTTAAAGGATACAAAGATATCAACACAACTAAATTGATGGAATCTTTTTGTGATGTTGCCCCAAGTTATTGGGGAATCTCGCCAGAGACAAGTTGCGGACCTGCAACGGGAGGTAAATTACCCACTGGCGGATCTACTGGACCAAAAGTTGGCGCAAATTGGGTCGTTGCAGGAGATAGTGCAGGTTTAATAAATCCATTTAATGGCGAAGGCATCGCCTATGGATATGAAACAGGAGCAATGGCGGCCGAATCGATTGTTCTAGCGCTTAAAAACGATGACCCCAACGAATTAAATTCTTACACATCCCAATTAACCAATGAATTTGGTACGTATTTCAAAACAGCACGACTATTTGTAAAGACAATTGGAAATCCAAAAGTTATGCGCGAATGTGTTCGGGTGGGGATGCATTCAAAACCTTTAATGGAAATGCTACTGCGGATAATGGCGAATCTAATGCGAGATGAATCCAAAGGGACTGCTGAATACACATACAAAGCACTAACGACATTTATATCAAAAAACAAAATTGAAATAAAATAGTGATCAAAAGTTTAAGACTCGCGCTTTTATACTTTGGAGTAGTTTTAATCTTTTGTTCGCTATTTATGCCTTGGACCAAACAACCAAGTTACACTGTTTTCAAAATTGCTGATTACGCGACGACATTTGGCAAATACTTTGGCTTCGCTAGGGCAATTAGTATTTTATCCATCCTATTTATTGTCTTGTGTTGCATCACACTTATCAGCATCGGATTTAACAAGTTAGTATTGCTATCTACATCTTTATTGGGATTCTATGGCATCGGTTTCGTTATTTATACTGCTATTGTTATAGAAAGATTGAACTTAAATAGCTCGTTAGTACCAAGTGCAATTGGGCCATATGTAACAATACTTGGAGCTGTTTTAGTTTTATCGTATTTTTCGATTGGATACATAACAAAGGAACGTTGATGGCAGATAAAGATGAACCACGTGGTTGGTTTTTTGATGAAGAGCCACAAGACGATTCTGAAGAAAAATCAGAACAATTAAATCCGACGCAACAACAGCCGCAGCCACCGTTACCTCCTCGAACACCACAAGGAGATCCGCAACAATCCGTTCCACCTGCAACACCACAACAACCATTACCGCCACAAGGATCTCCGCAAGCTCCACAAGAGCCTCAAGGAAATCCACAACAACCATTACCGCCACAGCCACCGACACATCCACCGACACAGCAACCTGGATCTGCAGTTCCCCCTTCTTCACAACAACCTCCTCGTTATGTGCAACAACCCGGAACTGAACAAACTCCACCACCGACACAAGGCGTTGGCTCAATCTTTGATGTCGCAGGAACCAAAAGTGTTTCAGACAAACCCGAGCCTGATGTAGATCCTGCAATTGAAGAACAACTCAAAAAAGAAAAACGTCAACAACAAGTTAAAGTTGCTATCAGAGGAACTATCGGCTTTGCTGGAATTCTTGCATTGATCTATGCAGGTATGTTTATTTACAGAATGGTTACCGATGTCACACCCGGTTCACCTACACCTGAAGCTGTAATTGAGAGCACCTTTGCATCTCTAGAGGAAAAAGATCTACTAGGTGTGCTTAGACAACTTGATCCTGCAGAAACTGAACCTCTCTTTACAAACCGAGATCTATTCACAAGTTACTTTCAACAAAATGAAGAAATAGCATCTGCAAGCCAGCCGCTGGATGGATTTAACATCTCAGTTTCTGGACTCGAAACCAGAACAACATCAATTACAGAGAACCTTGCAAGAGTGGAACTAGTAAAAGGGAAAATTTCTGCTGACGTCGATGAGACCCGTTTACCACGTAATGCTTCGCTCGAGGGAGATGAACTAAAAGATATCGATCTTGAAGAAATAAATGCCAAATGGAAAGAAGGCAACTTCAATCGATTAACTGGTTCAGATTTTGATGAAAAAAAGTTAGAATCAGAAAACATTTTTTATGTTGCCATAAACCGTGGTGGACGTTGGTATTTTTCAAGCACTTATACAGCTGCCGAATACTTAAGGATTACAGCAAATGCGAATGGATGGGATCTTGGAGAACCTATATTTGACAGAAGTGTATTTGTTGCTCGTGGTGGATCATCTCCAGAAGAAGCTGTCCGGAACTTAATCAATTCAACTCTTGAGTTAGATTCCCAGTCATCTATTGATATGTTTTCAAAAGAACTCTTCCCTCCAATATTTGAATATAGAGATGTAATTCAAAAGGCTGAGGACTTTAATGAGAATAATCTCTACTTCCGAGCTGTTCGAGAAGGAGTCGAATTAACAGATCTCAACATGACAGTTAGAAATCTAGATGACACAGATCCAAACAATCCATATCGTTTTGTTGCAATCAACTCACTAATACTAAACATCAACTACGACTTAGAAGTTACAACTTCGGATTTGGAGAACTTTGGCTTCGTTCCGTATGCCGCTAGGTTGCTAGTTAATTGGGATGGACGATGTTTGAACACAGAAGGTGCTTACGCAGTTTTTGAAAGTGAAGAAATAGTGAATGAAGCTCCAGCGTTTCCAATTATTGATGCTGATAACGTTGAATTCACTGCGCAAGAATTAAATGATGATCCTGATCTTGCTTTTCAAATAGTTTTCCCAGTCATTGACGCTAATGAAAATGTCTTTGAAGATGCCGATGCATTTAACGGAGGAACAGGTACGAACTATACACCGGTTACAAAAAATGTTGACGAAAGAGAATGTTACCGTCAAAATCCAAACGATTTTCCAGAAGTTGGTTTGATGACAGTACAAGAAGGTTCAAATTATTACATCAGTCCAATCGATACGTTCTGGCACTTTGCATCTTGGATCATTACTGGAAACCACACCTTCAATTCCTAGAGAAAAGGTCCGTCCTTTTCCTGGAAAAGGACGGACCTTTTCTCGTTAATCGGTCGACAAGTTTGAAATTTGTTCGTATTATTTGTCAATGGCTATAAAAATATCTCACTTACCTGATAAAATTGTTGTTGATGATGAAATAGTACTCGTTGCAAAAAATGCCGAGAACTATCAAGACTTTGTTGACATTGCAACGGCAAACAAAAAACATCTATCTAAGTTTTTGCCTTGGGCTGAAAATATTCCCGACGAAGGATCCTTTACTCACTATTCAGAATCCGCCAACAATAAAGCTGAAAACAAAGAAGCCAATTGGAGCATCTATTATAAATCGGTTCTTTCAGGAGCGATAGGTTTAATGAATAGAGGAAACGATCCAACTATTTTGGAGATAGGGTATTGGCTAGCATTCGATAAACAATCAAAAGGCATAATGACTCGATCAGTCGTAAAGCTTTGTGAAGTCGCTTTTTCCCAAACCGATGCTGAAGCTATTGAAATCGCGTGTGACCCATTGAATACACTTAGCGCAAAAGTAGCAACTAATTCAGGTTTCACATTTAATAGAACAGAGGATCATTTCGTGCCAAGCGCAAATGCATCAAGTATCCACGACGTCTACCGCCTAGAACGCTAACGACATCCGTTATAGGGTCTGACCCTATTTTTAATAGGGTCAGACCCTATAACTAAAAGAAACATAAGCGATTTGTCTGATTTGGGGGATCAGACCCCCAGCTAAAGGAGGGGAGCGACTTCTTTCGCTAGATAGGTCAAAATCAAACTTGCGCCTGCACGTTTGATTGAGGTCAGGTGTTCTAGGGCTACGGCTTCACCATCAATCCAACCATTTGCAGCAGCTGCTTTGAGCATCGAATATTCGCCACTTACATGATATGCAGCAACTGGCTGAGGAAATAGATCATGTATAGCTTTTATGATGTCCAAATATGCCAATGCAGGTTTAACCATCACTATATCTGCACCTTCAGAAATATCAAGTTCAGTTTCCATCAAGGCTTCGCGTGCATTTGCTTTGTCCATCTGATAACTTCGTCGATCACCAAAACTTGGAGCACATTCAGCGGCATCACGAAAGGGACCATATTCTGCAGATGCATATTTCGCACTGTAAGCCATAATTGGTAGATCATTAAAACCATTTTCATCTAGTGCTTTTCGAATTGCGCCGACTTGACCATCCATCATTCCTGATGGAGCTATCATGTCTGAGCCTGCGTTTGCCTGAGCTAAAGCGATTTGAGCATAACGCTTCAATGTCGAATCGTTATCGACGCTTCCGTCTTCATTTATTATTCCGCAATGACCATGATCTGTATATTCATCCAAACAATCATCGGTTATCACTACAAGTTCGTTACCGTGATCAGACTTCAATTCCATAATGGCTTGTTGCACGATTCCATTTGGATCATCACCTTGTGAACCGACTCCATCTTTATGTTCAGGGACTCCGAAAAGAATTACACTTCTAACTCCGGTATTAACAATGTCATTTACTTCTTTTCTCAATGACTGCAAGGTATGTTGATAAACACCAGGCATAGATTTAACTGGTTCTGCATCAGAAATACCTTCTTTAACAAACAAAGGAGCGATCAAGTCATCACGACTAAGAGTTGTTTCTGCAACTAAAGCACGTAAAGCTGGTGTTTTTCGAAGTCGTCTAGGACGATGAATAGGAAATGCCATAGGCATATACAATACGCGTTATTTATTTTCAGAGCAAAATGTCCGTTTATTCAGGCTTTTTGCAGCACAGAACTCTGAATCCTTTTTTAGAAGCAACACGCTTTACATTTAGATCGCATTGAGTTTCAAGAAATGCTGAAGCCGAATCAGCCCCTAAATTCTTAGCAATTACTAGCCACATTTGACCTCCTGGAATTAGACGCTCGGACCAGAAATTCAATAAATCATATAGCTCTTTTTTACCAACTCGAACAGGTGGATTAGAAACAATCAAATCAGGCCTAACAGAATCATCGACTTCACTAGGAGAAAACATCACTAGACGGTCATCATTAATATTTGATTGATAGTTTTCTTTGCAAAGTTGCTGTGCACGTTCGTTAGGTTCTATCGCAAATATTTGATTAGCCTCTTGAAATCTATCTGCGACCACCACCGCAATTGGGCCATAACCTGCGCCAACATCTGCGATTATTTCAGGAGATTTTCCATAGAATTTTTCTAGAAAAATATCCAATAAAATGCGAGTAGCCTTGTCGACTTTCTCATAAGAAAAAACTCCCCGGTCAGTCTTAAAAACAAACTCTTTTTCTCCAATATTCAAAGCAACTTTTTTCGGATCAGATTCAACACTAGGTTGGCTTTGGAAATATTGCTCAGTCATCAATTGAATAATACATCAAAATATGTTTCATCGCTCTTCTAATAGGGTCTGACCCTATAGTAAATAGGGTCAGACCCTATTAGGCACAAAACTATCTACTAGAGAATCGACTACACCGTCAATTGTGTGAGGATCAGATTCTATTGTTACCTCTATACCTAAATCTCTCATGGTCTTCGACGTTACAGGCCCAATACTTACTTTGACAGGAATAGATTTGACAACATCTAAACCAAAAAGTTTACATGCATTTTTTACTGTAGAAGAACTTGCAAAAGTAATTGCATCGCAACTCTTGACTTGCTCAATTGTTTGCTGAGAAACTTCTGCAATCAATGTTTTATATACATCAACATTAATTACTTCATATCCTTTTTCAATCAAACCGACTTCAAGCACATCTCGGACTTCACTTGCTCTAAAACAAACAACCTTTTGAGCTATAGGGTCAGACCCTATAGAGTCGGGGAAGAGTTCAAGCAGTTCTTCTGCAACGAATCGTGAAGGAACAATATCTGCTTTGAGACCATATTTCATCAACTCATCTGCAGTTGCCTGACCAATGGCTGCCAATGCACAATTAGCAAAATATCTTACGTCTCTTCCGGATTCAAAAAGTGCGTTCATGGTATGCAGAACACCATTAGTAGATGTAAATACAACATAAGTCACATCATCTAGGTCAGGAAATTCAAAGTCGCATTTTTCGATCGAGATAGAAGGAGCTTCAACGACTTGTGCACCTAAAAGTTGCAACTTAGAAGTAATCTGGCTTTGTTGTTCACGAGCTCTTGTCACTGCAATCGATTTTCCGAATAAAGGTTTATTTTCAAACCAAGCTAAATCTATACCTGCAACTTCACCTACAACAATTACGCTCGGAGATTTAACATCTGCGTCACCAAGCTCTGCAAGTGTGCAACGCAAAGTATTTTGATCTCCTCGAGTTCCATTCCTAATTACAGCAACAGGACAATCAGGTTTTTTTCCTCCAGCAATCAGCGCATCAGCAATAGCTTTGCGGTTACCGATACCCATTAATATCGCTAATGTTCCATCGACTTTAGCTAGATCAGCCCATTTAACTTGCTCTGAGTCTTTTGTAGGATCTTCATGACCTGTTACAACTGTAAAGTTCGTAGCAACAGCTCGTTGAGTTATTGGTATACCAGCATATGCTGGAGCAGATATAGCAGAAGTAATTCCTGGAACCACTTCAAATTCAATACTGTTCTCAATCAAAACTTGCGCTTCTTCGCCACCACGTCCAAACACAAAAGGATCGCCACCTTTTAATCGAACAACAATTTCGTAGCTTTTACCCAACTCGACAAGCTTTGCATTGATTTCATCTTGGGTAAGATCTACAGAACCAGGTCCTTTTCCCGCACTAACTTTGATGGCAGATTCCGGAACTAAACGAAGCAGTTCAGGGTTTGCTAAACGATCATAAACAACACATTGTGCTTTTTCTAAAAGCCTTTTTCCTTTAACTGTAATTAGCTCTGGATCTCCAGGGCCAGCACCAACCAAATAAACAGTCATTAAATAACCAGCTCCATAATTTCTTCACCACCATGTTCTACTAAGAGACTCTGTGCCACTGCAACACCCAATTCTTTAGGATCGATACCTTTTGCTTGAGCTTTTGCAACTTTTCTTCCACGAGGCTCTGCTAGAAGCGCTCGAAGCCAAATCGTATTACTATCGACCATTGTCGCAAATGCTGCACAAGGAACTGAACAACCTCCACCCAAAGTTTCTAAAAATGCACGTTCAGCACTAACACAAGCATAAGCATCTTTATCGTTTATTGCCAACGCTATTTCTCTCGATTCCTGATCATCACTTCTAACTTCTATTGCTAGTGCGCCTTGGGAAACTTGAGGCAACATTTCGTTAATGGTCAATATTTGAGTTACACGATCAGTTTTACCAAGTCTTTCTAAAGCAACATTAGCAACAACAATCGCATCAAAATTCACGGCCTTTTCTAACCTAGAATTAATGTTTCCTCTCAAATCTTCAAACTGTAAATCGGGCCGCAAAGCTGCTAGTTGTGCCCGACGCCTTTGAGCTCCTGTACCTACAACTGCACCGTAAGGCAAATCTTGTAAAGTCGATCCAACTAATGCATCTCGTACATCCCCTCTTAAAGGCACCGACACTAGGTCTAGGCCATCTGGTGTAATTGATGGTAAATCTTTTGCGCTATGTAAAGCGATATCGGCATCACCATTTAAAACTGCAAGTTGGATTTCCTTCGCAAATGCGCCGACTCCTCCCAATTCAGCTATTGAAACATCTCGTTTTATGTCACCAGTTGTACTAACTTCGACGATTTCATATTCGCATTTCAACATCTCGCCAACAGTATTTGCCTGCCACAGAGCAAGGGGAGATTTTCGAGATGCAATTTTTATAGGCTTTGACATAGTTACTTCTTATTGACTTCCAACAACTTACGATCATCGTCGTTCAAACAATTAATTATCGTTTCTTCAATAATTTGTTTTACATCGGCAAGTTTATTTTCGCTCACCAGTCTAACGACATCAAAATCAAATACAGGATCCCAGTTTACAAGTTCGCTAGAAACGCCTTTTGACCGGATACTCTCTCTAGCTTCATTCACTAGATCAATTAAGGTTACGTATTCTTTTGTAACTCTTGTTTCTAGATATCTCCTACACCATGCAGCAAATGCAGGCGATCTTCCCGCTGTAGATATCGCGATGGTGATATCACCTTGTCGAACAGTTGACATCAAAATCGATGAACAGTTCACTGGATCGTCAGCACTATTAACAAAAATATTTCGCTCTTCACCTGCTTCGAAGACAGACCTGCTAACTCCAGGAACATCTGTTGCTGAAGTAACAAAGAATGCTCCGTCCAAATCAGTTGGTTCAAACTTTTTCCAAACAAGCTTTACTTTTCCTTGTTCTTCCAGTTCTTGAAGCTTTTGAGAGATCTCAGGGGCAATGACCGTAATATTCTTTGCTCCTCCAGCGATTAACCCTTGGGTCTTCCTTGTCGCAATATTGCCACCGCCCACGACAACAATCTTCCGATCTGCGAACAACAGCACAATCGGAAATCCATGTAAGTCTGGCCTTGGGCGCTGGTCTTCAATCACGCAATATAGGCTAATAATCCCTATTGGCTAAATACGAAAACAACTCATATTTAATGAACTAATAATTCAAATATCGTCAAAATTCGACATCGCAGAGCGCAATGACTTCCTAAGTGGCCTACCGCTAGCTTTTATCGATAGTTCATCTACAAATTTGAATTTCGAAGGTATCTTATATCTAGCCAACAAAGTGGAGCAATGATCTCTCAGCGTCTTTTCAAGAACTCGCTTAGATTTTGGATCAGCAATCTCGCTCGGTTCAATATCTAACACTATAAAACTTACTGGAGTTTCACCGGTATCAGTATCTAGTTCGCCTACCACCGAAACAGCTTTAACAAGATCGTGTTTCAATAAGGCGCTTTCAACTTCAGATGGAAATACACTAAACCCACTAACCACAATCACATCCGAACTTCTATCGATCAAAATAACTGTTCCGTTACTATCAGCTACTCCGATGTCACCTGTATATAGCCAACCGTTGTCATCTAACACTTTTTTAGTTGAAGCGCTGTCATTGTAGTAACCAGAGAACACATTGTCTCCTTTCACAACGATCTGGCCTACGTCTCCTTCGATGGCAACCGAGCCACTGGAGTCTCTAATTTGAATATCAATACCAGGAAGCGCTTTACCTAATTCACCTTCGACATTGGGATCCGCTGCAAAACTGATCATTGGACCAGCTTCTGTTATTCCATATCCTTCGCTTACATTGTTCCCAAACTTCTTCTTAAAGAGTTCGCGCACTTCATTTCTCATCGGAGCTCCACCACTTATAAACATTCGTACTTCATTTAGATAATCAATTGTGACAAGCTCATCTCTTAAGAATGCTTCGAATACTGCGGGAATTGCTGGAACAACACTCACTTTAGAATTTTTAATGACATTTGCTAATTCCAATGCATCAAATGATCGAGTAATCACAACTTGAGACTGACAATATAATGCAAATCCCAAAACCACATGTAAACCAAAAATGTGATACATCGGTAACGCTCCGAGAACAATATCTTTTTGATTCAATCTCAGTTCATCAACTTTGTTTGCTTGTTCCAGATTAGATACCAACGACTTGTGCGAAAGCATTGCAGGCTTTGGCTGAAAACTTGCTCCTGCTGTCATCATCATCAAAGCAATATCATTTTCATTGCGTTCAACAATTTTTGCCGGTTTTGACTTTAAATACTTTCTCCATTTGGTTGAATTGAATTCGATAACTGATACTTTTTCTCTTAATGCTTCCGGAATCCAAGAGGAAGTAGAAGTAATAATAAGTTTTGGATCAACTAATGAAATGTCTCGTGCCATTTCAGCTTCTTTTGAAATCGGGTCTAACGGAACAACTACAGCACCACTGCTTAAAACAGCTAGGTAAGAAACAACAAACTCTGCGGAGTTGTGCCCAAGAATCACTACTCGATCGCCAGGTGTAATATTTTCGGCCGCAATCAACGAAGCACACAATCGTAAAGATTTGTCGCCTAAATCTTTAAATGAAAACACATCACTTCCATCTCTGATGGCAACGTGTTTGGAAGCGTGTATTAAGACCGAAGCTAGATTCATTATCATTTTATTGTAGCCCTGGTTTTACTGATTCGTGATTTTCGTAATATTCGTTAAATAGCGAGAATATTTTCCCTAACTGAACATAATGGGTCAAATCGCTTAAGCAAAGTAAATCAATAGCCGAGAGAACTATATGCGTCTAAAAGATTCGTGCTGGAAGAAAATGATCACAACTCCTTTATTCTTTGCGATTTTAATTTCATTCACAGCATTACCAGCCGGAGCAACTTCATCTGGTTCATTCCAATCAAATTTCAAACTCGCAAGTGTAGATAGTGCAGCTGAACAAGAATTCTTAAGTAGGACAAATGCACTTAGAGCATCGCGTGGACTTGGTGCGTTGAAATCTAATAGCGAGTTACTAGCTAAGGCCAGAGCATGGAGCCAAACTCAAGCAAGTTCAGGTTCGATTTTCCATTCAACTCTTACTAATGGTGTAACACAAAATTGGCACCGCCTCGGAGAGAATGTTGGTATGGGTCCAGATGTTTTGGCAATCCACAATGCACTTGTAGCATCTCCTCGCCACTTCGATAACTTAGTTGATTCAGGATTCACTGATGTTGGAATAGGTGTTGTACGTCAAGGCAATATTATCTATGTGACACAAGTGTTTATGCAGTTAATGCCTCAAAGCACGACTACTCAGGCCCCAGCTGCAACTAATCAAAACAATAGTTCAGGACAAGCTTCAGCAATCCCTGCGAAAACACAAAGTAGCAGTTCAAGCGCAACCGAAGATCAACTAGCAAAAGCTGTTCCTCTAAAAACAGCATCTGCAGATCTAACTGCAATCATACAGAGAATCTCAGTTCTAGAGTCTTAGATTTTAATCACAATCCAAAATAGAACTTTGCTATTGCTGCTATGAAAATTAATACCATGCAACCGGCTAAACATAATGTTACCCACGACCTCATGAGATTTAGTCTAGTTGTATTTATAACTTAAGAATTATTTGAAGTATCTTCTTCGCCTTCTTCTTTAAATAGATCAAACATATTTTCTGGCAACGCGGCTGGCTGTTGCGCTTGAGCTTGATCTGGCTCTACTTGAGGCATTGGTGGAACTGTACCCATCTGCATGTTTTGTTGATTTTGAAATTGAGGATCTACATAAGGTTGTGGTTGATCAACTGGTGTAATCACTCCACTATAAGGATCAGATTGAACCGGTGATTCGTATGTTGGCGCAACCGGCTCAGGATAGCTTTGATCCATCGCTACTTGTGGCTCTTGCATCTGCTCTTGAGGAACATATGGCTGCAAATCATCCTGAGGATAAACCATTGGTTGTTCCGCTGGTGCTTGCGCAGGACCACCAAATGCTTGAGGTGTCACTTGAGGAACCTCATTTGGCGCGACTTCAGGTTGAGAGACAAACTCATTAGTTTGAGGAACTTGAACCTGAGGAGCTTGATCAACAAATTCATTAGGCAATGGAGCCTGGACCTGAGCAGGCAAATCGACAAATTCGTTTGGTTGCACATTTTGTTGATTCATATTTTCAGGCATTACTTGTGGCTGAGCTACCTCGGGGTTCGTAAAGGGAACCGGTGGTGCTTGTGGCACTGGAAACTGTTGATTTAGCATTGCCCCAGAATTCGGATTTTCCTGCGGTGGCTGTTCTTCTTCTACAGGATACTGAATGTTTTCATCGAGTTCTCCCGTAACTTCAGTATTAGGAGCTAAAAGCACCAACGACTTTCCAGCTTTCAAACCTAACTGCTTACATGCATCATCTAAGTTTTTAACAATTGTCAAAAGTCCTGATGAGTCAGTAAGCACACCAAGCTCTGACGCTCCAAGATCTGCAAATGTTTCTACATACTTTGCAACATAATCCTCATTGTTGATTCTCAAAACTATATTGTCGCCGAACTTTGCATTGACAACTTCTAAATCTTCAGGCGTTATATTAATCTCAATATTTCCATAGCGATCGATCGACCACACCTCTGCATTAATTGCACCGCCTTTATCAAATGTTGCAGCTTCAAGTAAAACAGGCACTAAATCTGAAAGTGGAACTTGTGGCCCTAGCTCTGCAATATCCATACCATTTGCTATTAATCCTGCAGCAGGTGCCAAGATATCTCGAGCAGCAAATGTAGCACTCGGAGTATCGTAACGATATTCTTCGTTTGAGATCTGATGCACTCGTTTAGGAGGTTGACCAATTACTCGTACTGCAGGTGCCAAAATACCATTATCAGGTCCAATCAAAACTCCAGCATCTAGCTCTACAGCTATATATCTTTGATCTTTCGGAGCTCCTGGGTCTACACAGGCAACAACTACACCTTCATTTAGAAACTGAATAGCACGCGTAAGGACTAAAGCTGCAAAACGAACATCAAAAGGAGGAACTTCATGAGTGATATCAACAATAGTTACGCTTTCACATTGCTGACGCATAACTGCTTTACATGCAGCAACTGACTCATCTTCAGTACCTAAGTCAGACAAGAACGAAATCGTCTTGTATTTTTTAGAATTAAACTGAATTTGGTCATAACCGGATTGTTCATTTTCTGACATGAAATCACACTACTTCTTCGGGCGAATGTTTCTATTATCCGTGTATATATCGTCTTGTCAACGACTAACTTAATTATAACTGGCTTTCGAAAAAAGATTTCGCCTCATTCGCAATAATACCGTAATGTGAACTTGGTCGATCGATATCTACAGGAACAGCAAGGCATCGTTTTTCGTTCACAGATGCGACTGCTACTGCTAAAGATTCCAATCCACAAAGACCTATGGTTTCATAACCGTTGGTTAAAGCAGCTCCAGCGAATACATGATCAGCAACTACTAAGTCTGGTCTTGGAAGATGAAACATCAACTCATCGGCAACTTTCGCATCATTAGTAGCCAACAAAGAGCCTTCATGAGACACTACGCCTACGTTAGAAACCCAGGTGAGTTGACGATTTTTTCGTCCGTCAGCAACAAAAGATGAACTATTTGAAAATGAATCTAGAATCTCTGCTCCAAGTTGATAACACATCAAGGCTAGTTCGCTGAAAAGTTCAAGTGTTGAAGCTGGTCTTGATGAAGCAAAAATTATACGCGCTCCATTTTGAGAAGCGTCAAAAAGTCTTTCGAACATTTCAGCTAATGCAATGGTTGCCAATTCTTCGTTAATGAATACTTTGTTCTGCGTTGTATCGACTCCAAAAACTTCTTTCGCACATTCTTCGATGTCACCCGAATCTAAAGCGTGCAGCAAGAATTTGGGATTGATACCCATTGTTGCATCGTGATGTCGACGGGCTAGATTTCCAACCAAATCCCTAAATATGGTTGTCGCTATTGAACTCCTTGAACCGGCAAGACCTAACTTCTTTAGCGCTTGTTCGAAAGTGAGTTCTTCTAAATCTGGTTGATTAACTATTTCTCCAACTTCTCGAATAGCTCGAATAACTGTTCTTGGAGCTTTTTTTATCCGTATTTTATTCGGAGGTGCTGGTACAAACTCGTGACTATCCATAGTTTACTTTCGACAATTATAAGACACTCTTAATCTACTTTACTGGTGTCAGATTCATTGATTTCCTTAGCTCGGTCAATTGCCGCTGCTATCCCGGTTTTAATGGCTTTTTCTAATCCCATTGATTCAAAAGCCTCAATTGCTGCTTGGGTGGTTCCTCCAGGAGAAGTGACTTGCTCTCGAAGTAAACCAAAAGATCCTGTATCTTGAGCGAGCACTGCTGAACCTTTAAAAGTTTGCATTACTAAACGTTGTGCGATCTGGGCATCTAGACCTGCTTCGACTGCAGCTGAAACTATATGTTCTGACAATAGAAAATAGTATGCAGGACCGCTTCCAGAAACTGCAGTTACTGTATTCATGTCATCTTCATTAACACGATCAACTGTTCCAACAGTTTCAAGGATCTCTCTCGCATATGCTTCATCGCGTTCACTAACAGCAATTGAGCACATTGCAGTAGCGCTCAACATCTCCGAAGCAGCAAGATTTGGCATAGCCCGAATAATTGGGAATCCTTCCAAATTAGATTGCAACCTTTGAAGAGAAATTCCAGCAGCGATTGAGAGGATCACCGTGGAAGGATCTAATTTCTGAGAGATCTCTTTAGCGACTAGGTCAACATCAATAGGCTTAACAGCAATTACACAAACCTGGAATTGGGCAGGGTTTGAAAGTTTTAAATCTTCCATTGAAGAAAAGGTTTCTAAACCTAGATCGGAGCAAAACTGGGCATTTTGCTCATTATTCTCAATAACAACTATCGAATAGTCGTTGCCTGCAGAGAGAAGTCCTCGAATTATTGCTTGGCCCATTGATCCAGCGCCGATTATTAATACGTTCATTACCTTAGAACTTAGCAAAAAGGGGGCGGACAAAAAGCCTGTTTATGAAGGCTTCCCCGACCTTTGATAACAAGCTTTTCATCCGTCAACATTCAAAAGAATGCCTTAACAAACATTATAACATGTTATCGCAATATAACGCAATAGTTTATTCTTCTTCGTCTAGAGATTTTCGAATTTCTTCAACAGTGGTTTTTCCGGTTTTTAATTTCGCATACAACTCTAAAAGCAGATCTCGTTCTTCTTCGTTTAGTCCTTCTTCATTACGGATTGAGTCCATAACAGTTTGACGTTCTTGAGGATGCAATATTCCAGCTCGGACATAAAGCGTTTCAGAAGAAATACGAAGACCCTTAGCTATACCCTGCAAAATCTCAGCAGACGGCTTTCGAAGTCCACGTTCAATTTGAGACAAATATGGATTAGATATTCCAGCCAATGAGGAGAGTCTTCTAAGGCTTAATTGTGCTGCATTTCTCTGATCACGAATAAAGTCACCTAGATCTTTGAGTCGCTTTTCGACTTCATTTTGCGACTCAGATTCATCTGATGAATTACCATCAGATTCTTCTGCCGCTTTTGCATCGTCGACCATGAAGCCCCCTAATTAACTTAACGAATTGCTCTAGCCTATTAACTTGTAGCTCTTTGCGCAATTTCGCTTTCTAAAACGTCAATCACAGAGTGCAATTGTTTGCGCGTAGCAGAAGTTTCATCTTCAAATTTCTTCAAAGCTTCTATAGATTCTTTAAGTTCTTGATCTGTCAATCTATCTAGGTTTGCTAATGAATCATCACTTACCAATGTTTCCATTCCGCGCTTAAACTCAACAGATGGAGAAGGAGCAAGTATTGAACTTAGACGCGAATTTGGAACTGACGATCGAGTCTCTCCAGAAGCCAAAATACCAGGCAGTGCAGCTATTAGATCCGCTAAAGATCCACCTTTTTCGCGGCGATCGATCTCGGCATTGAAGATATCAAGACGACTTTGAGCAAGTCTGCGCAAATACGAAATCTCTGTTTCTACTTCTCGAGCTTCATCTCTAAGCTGACGAACTTCATCTTCAGACTTTGACGCAAGATCTTGGGTATACGTACCATCCAAAATGGTATCGATCCTTCGCCTGTATTGCTCTTCAGAAGTTGATTCTTGAGTGTCTATTGACTCATCAGACATGTTTACACCTTTTTGTTTTTGGTTCTATACATACTAAGCGTAGTTGATGACAATGCTCAACATATAGGTTGAATGCTTGGGTTTTTACTTTTTGATTCTGTGAATTAGTATAAATCCCTTAAACCAAGCGCTCGTAGCTCAGCTGGATAGAGCTTATGAGTTCAGGGGATCAGAAACTCTGATCCGAATAGTTTAAAAAGACCAAGCGCTCGTAGCTCAGCTGGATAGAGCATCTGACTTCGGATCAGAGGGTCGGGGGTTCGAATCCCTCCGAGCGCGCCAAACTCTTCCTCGCGTTGGCCTGATTTTTGGTCAATTTTTGATAGGTTTTGTAGCCAACGTGGTGATATAGGGATAAGAGGTTTAACTATGTCTGAAACTTTCAAGCGCACTATTGAAGATTTTGAATGTCTCAATTGTGGTGCAGAAGTAGTTGGTGACGGCTATACGAATCATTGCCCGAAGTGTCTGTATTCTCTTCATGTAGACATTAGCCCTGGTGATCGCAAAGCCAATTGCAAAGGACTAATGGAACCAATTGATATCGCGCCAAAAGGAGATCATTGGGTGATCACGCATATATGTAAAATTTGCGGACATAAAATGGCCACTAGATCTAAAGATGGCGACAACGTAACCGATTTCATCTCCAATCTCCCACCCCGCTTTCCGGAGGACTGACCCTCCAAAAGGTACAAATCGAGTTTTTTTATAGTTTCGTGAGAGAATATAAACTTATGTCTGAAACTACTTTTACTCCCGTTGAGGGTATGCGAAACGTCGCGATCATTGCACACGTAGACCATGGAAAAACTACTTTAGTTGATGCTTTGCTTCGTCAAACTGGATCACTTAATCGCTCGAATGAATCTACTGAGCGAATCATGGACTCTGGAGATCTGGAAAAAGAAAAAGGTATTACTATCCTTGCGAAAAATACTGCTGTGAGATGGCGAAATACGAAGATTAATATTGTAGATACTCCTGGACACGCAGATTTTGGTGGCGAAGTTGAACGCGCCTTAACTATGGTTGACTCAGCTGTACTTTTAGTTGACGCCGCAGAAGGTCCATTGCCCCAAACACGTTTCGTTTTAAGAAAAGCACTTGCACTTGATCTTCCTTTGGTTGTAATCATCAATAAAGTTGACCGGCCAGACGCTCGAATTAAAGAAGTAGTTGATGAAGTTTATGAAATGCTTTTTGATATTGATGCTGATGACCATCACATTGAATTTCCAATCGTATATGCTTCTGCAGTAAATGGTTGGGCAACACTTACCCCACCCGATGGTACTAATCATCCTGAGAACGTAAACGAGCTCCTCGATCTTTTAGTTGATCATATGCCCGCTCCAAAACATATAGAGGGTCACAGCCTTCAAGCTCATGTAACGAACCTTGACGCTTCTGCTTTCGTGGGACGACTTGCGATTTGTCGTATCGCAAATGGAACGATCAATAAAGGTCAACAAGTTGCTTGGATAAAACGAAACGGCGATATTGCAAGAGCAAAAGTTTCCAATCTTTATGTAACTGAAAACCATGAACGGGTTGAAGTTGATTCTGCAGGACCGGGTGAACTCGTCGCAGTTGCGGGAATTGCAGATATTACAATCGGCGAGACTTTGGCTGATACGGAAAACCCAATTGCATTGGAACTTATCACCGTTGATGAACCAGCAATTGCAATGACGATCGGAATCAACACATCTCCATTAGCTGGAAAAGAAGGCGATAAAGTCACAGCAAATCAGATCAAGCAACGACTAGAACAAGAGCTTATTGGTAACGTTGCTTTGCGGTTAAAAAATACTGAACGACCTGATGTTTGGGAAGTTCACGCTCGAGGCGAACTACAACTTGCAGTGTTAGTAGAACAAATGCGTCGTGAAGGTTTCGAATTAACAGTTGGTAAACCGATTGTTTTAACAAAAGAAATTGACGGTAAAACTTGTGAACCGACTGAGCGTTTAACAATTGACACCCCTGATGAATTTGTTGGAGCAATCACGCAGTTGTTAGCTGCTCGTAAAGGTCGTATGGAAAATCTTGTAACGCACGGTACAGGTTGGACACGACTTGATTACATTATTCCCGCTCGAGGGTTAATTGGGTTTAAAACCGATTTCATGACTGAAACAAAAGGCTCAGGAGTTCTACATCATACAGCTGAAGGTTACGAAGAATGGGCAGGAGACATTCGAGCTCGAGACCGCGGAAGCATCGTTGCTGATCGTCAAGGTCAAGCTACAGCTTATGCCATAACTCTTATTCAAGAACGCGCAACACTTTTTGTAGCACCAGGAGACATTGCATATCTCGGAATGATAGTTGGAGAGAACTCTCGGAATGAAGACATGGATGTAAATATTGTTCGAGAAAAACAATTAACTAATATGCGTGCAGCAGGATCCGACAACACAGTTAAAGTAACACCTCCTAAATTGTTCACTTTGGAATCTGCATTGGAGTTCATCGCTGACGACGAATGCGTTGAAGTTACACCTCAATCAGTTCGAATGAGAAAAGTTATTTTGGATCCTTCAGAGCGTGCTCGAATTGCTAAGAAACGTAAACAAGGAAATGCCGTCTAACTTATCTAGTTTGTCCCTTTTGGAGGGTCAGTCCTCCGGGAACACCGATGGCGGCTAGGTTTTTTAGGAGAGTTTTGTCTGCAGTAGATCTTGCAACCATTTCAAGATTACGTTCGAAGCATGCAAGGTGTCGATCAACTACTGGCAGTAATTCATCGATAATATCGCGTAAAATTACATATACTTCGCTCTCTTGACCATTTCGGATGTAACGCTCTGCAACTGGATTATCTCCACTACATAACTTTGAGATTTGGTCATCTGTTAAAGCGAGATCTCGTTCTTTTAATCCTTTAGGAAATCTATTGAAAGACAAATTCTTTGCTGGACAACCCGAGGAGTATCTCAAATGAGGATCAGGCATCGAAGTTGTACTAGCAGCAAATAGCTTTCGCACTAATCGAGAAAAATCTTCAAGCTTTGGACTAACAACAATTCTTCCATCTTCAAGATTCGCTAAGAATTCATAACGCCTGTTGAATTCTTGGTAGATCTCAGGAGACTTCGGAGATCCTGATAGTTCTATATCAAAACCAGCAGGTCCTGACATCAAAACCCGCAAAGCCTCTTTGAAACCATCGAGTTTCATATAATTACGCAAATCTTCAATCGTCTTGAGTTCAAATCCGCTAGTTCTAGAGGCTAGTAAAAATGCTCCTTCGATAACGCTCACAGCTTCTACAGTAAAAACCAATTCTTTGTGAATGTTGCAATGATCGTCGAGCAATTTAAATGCGCTTCGTTTTCCTTCTGACAAATATCGCCCTGCGGCCACTGATTGCTCGATAGTTAGAGGAAATTCAGCAATGTCATCGCGCTTAATTACGAGCTTGCGAAATACTTCATTAGAAACTTTTAAGATGCGATGCAATGCTTCACGATCACTGTCGAATTCATTTTGTGTAATTACTTTATACGCTGGCAAGACTTCTAGAAAAGCTACAGGAACGTATTCATCAATCACTTCACAGAGACCTTCGACATGTTGAGCAACTACATAATGACAAATAGGACCTATAACACTTTGAAAAAATTGAGGTCGCAACTCTAAAGGAGGCATCTCGTGATTCATTGCACTCACCTATTCGTTTGAAAATTCCGAGAGAGAATTAAAAATCGCGAACAGCAATTTTATTGTCATTGCTACTTGGCACAACTACCGAACCGTCGCCTACTTGTTGAGTTGCACCTGCTGCTGTTGAACAACCGACATCTGAAGATGTATCTAGAAAATCAGCAGCTACACTTAAGTTCTCAATTCCAATATAGTCAGATCTAATCGAATCACCTTCTGCAAAAAATCCAGTTGGAATATTGCTATAGCCTTGTACCTGCTGTGGAACGTCTCCCCAAATTACTGTTACAAGATCATCGCTATCGGGAGTAACAGACACGGCTGCAATTGCTTGATCGCCTTCGCCAACAGATTGTGCAGTGACGCCTGAGCCAAGGGCATAATCAACAATTGCTGTTCCATCTACGGTAAGCCCAAGGACGAAAATTGCATCTTCTTTGTCGGGAAAAATACTTCTATCAAATACCAAAGTTACATTTTCGACACCAGGGTTTAAAGTCACAGAACCCCCAACTCCTATGAATGGGAGAAGTGCCTGCTTTAATTCTTCAGGAGTTTCATCACCTACAGCTATCAAATTAGGAGCCACAGTCAAAGTGACAACACCTTGGAAATCTTTTTCAATTGTGATGTGTGAAAGAACATCGGAAACTATTTCGCTTTGTGAATCTGCCACACGAGTTTGACATTGAATAGCCAGTGGGATCTGAGAACTTGGAGGGAGCGGAGCTTGCGGTCCGTCAAGATTTGGATCTCCGCTCGTCCCATCGATATAGATAGTGGTTGAAAACTCATCAATGTTTTCTATTTCCGTCCGTGGGCTCTCTTTGCCCGATGAATCGGTATTACAACCTGTAGCCAACATTGCAGCTGCAACTGATAGAACTGCATATTTTTTCAGTTTCATGGCACGTCTTCCTTTACTGGAGCCAAGTATCAATATCAATCAAACCATGATAGTCAAAATGTCCGATTTAAGCAAATAACCCCTTTTGGAGGGTCAGTCCCCTGGAAGTTAGCAGATGCTGCGGAGGGTTGTGTAAGGATTTACACGGTTTCCGTTCGCTCCACCCATGCGCATTTCAAAGTGTGTATGAGGAGAACCGCCAGAAGCATTACCAGTCGAACCGGTATAGCCAATCACTTCACCTTGTTGAACTCTTCGATTTCCACCTGCATAACCATTTAGGTGGGTGTAGTAATAAGTCACGCCATTGTCTCCAGAAAGATAAGCACTCAATCCACCAGTACCCTCATTTCTGAACATTACGCTTCCTGAAACGATCGCTACATTTGGAGTTCCACGAGGAGAAAATAAGTCATTTCCTTTGTGAGTACGCCCGCCACTTCGTGGACGTCCCCAGTCATTTGTAAAAGCTAGTGGACCTTGGATCGGACAGGTAAGTGCTCCGTTCCCAGGATTTATTATTTGACCAGCTGGACCTGATGAAGTTCCAGAGCTTGAATTATTCGATGCTGTTCTAGCTTGCTGGCTGCGTTGCCTAGAAGCTCTAGCATCAGCTGCCAATTTTGCTTCGAGATCTTTTTGAGCTTTTACTGCAGATTGAAGTTTTTCGTCCAAAGCTTTTTTCTGCTTATCGAGTTCATCAACCCTCTTTTTACGATCTTCTTGAAGAGTTGAAAGTTCTTCACGAGTTATAGCCAAGTCTTCTTTTAAACCAGACAATTGTGTCAGCTGACTTGAATCAAAAGCTGCAACTGTAGACATCATCTGAGTGCGGCGATTTTCATCGATTACTTCTTGAGGATCTTTATCAGAAGTATCACTACTTCGAATGTATGCATTTAAAACATATTCAGCTGCTTTTTCTTCCAGCTGGACCATTGTCGCTTCGGAAGCATCAATCTGGCTTTGAACCTCAGTCAAACGATCTCCCACTTTTTCAAGAGCTCCGTATGCTTCAGCATATTGAGCCGCTGCTTGATCTGCCTCTTTTTTGGCTTGATTTACAGCAGCCTTGACTTGAGAAAGCGACTTATTGGATTTATTTGATTGAGCACTTCGAGTACTAGCGCCTAGGGCAACATTTTCTATCGACAAAGAAATCGCTAAAACAATGACGGTTGCGATGATTCCGAGAGCCATATATTTGGAAGCTCTGGATGCGGGGCTAGGAGCGTAACTAGGTTGCGCTGGTGTGTGCATAACGAGTAAAACGCTAGCAGGAATAAGCAATCAAAAGGTGCATTATGCTCACTTTTTATACTCTGACCTGGACAAATGCATTGGTTAAAATTGCCATATTGTCACTTGGACGAACAGTCTGAAAAGCAAATGTGTTTCCTTTAAAGTCTGATTCGACAGCATCATTGGCCTCATAGAAATTGGTGACTATATCTTCTCCCGGCAATAGAGGCTTTGAGAAACGCAAAGCGATTCGATGCAGTTTTGTAGGGTCTGATTGACACAAGTTCTCTATCGCTGCCCAGCTCCCATGAGCCATAGTGCAAAGCCCATGGACGATTATTCCTGGTAGGCCTACAGATTTAGCAAACTCTGGATCTAGATGGATTGGCATCTTGTCTCCTGAAGCTTCTGCGTATCTAAATGTCTGATCCTCGTCGATATGAGCACTTTGAGCACTCGTTACACTACCTTGTGAGATCAACGAAGTATATTTATCAGCGTTTAAACCACTATTGTGTGCAACTCCAAAATCGTCTCCGCCTTGCACCCCTCTAAAAAACATCGTGAAATATTGCTCTGCTACTAGCTCATCGGTTTGAGCATCTCGAGACTCTGATTTAACAACCAGAGTTGTTCCAGATTCTTTGACAGAGATACTTTCGCCAACAGCAAAACTTTCTAAAGTAGTTCCGGCCTTTAGTGGTTGATGAAAAATCATGTCCTGTTCTCCATGAACGACACTGAAAAAATGTTCTTCGGGTACAACATTTGCTACTACTTCAAAAACCTTTTCCCAAACTGGAACTACTGCGTAGATAGGTGGCATGAAGGTCCCATCTAAATGCACAGGCGTTGGATCATTTGTTGCCAATGCATATTTAATCCCATCTTCGCTTTTAAGTTCAACCGAATTAGAAAGAGTTGGTTTATTCATCGATTCAACATTAAAAGCAGTCATTATTGATCCTCGCTGGGATTTATTTTTGTATCTGCATTGTCTTCGCTTTGTTCTATGGTTGAATCTATTGAATCAAATTCATTGGAGATTTTTGCCATTTCTTCTTCTAGGCTTTCGATTGTGGCAAAAGAGTCTTGAAGAATTGTTTCAAGTTCTTCTATGTCTACCTCTATAGTTTTTGGCTCAGTTTCTTCATTATTGATTTCATTATTTTCCATGAGAACTAGGTTACTTGAGACTTAGAACGCTAACCTTTATCCATGGCCAATCTTTCTAAAAATTTAGAATCTATTGCTGAAACTGAATTATCAAAGATAGGTTCAAGGCTTACAAAATCAAGACGAGAGATACTTTTCATTCTTGAAGCTTCTGATAATCCTTTAACGGTTAACCAAATTGCAGATGCTTCAGAAATATTGGCTCAGTCTTCTTTGTATAGGAATTTAACGATTCTCGAACAAGCCAAGCTTGTAGATCGGGTTGTCTCTGATCACGACTTCACTTTTTTTGAATTAAGCGAGCATTTACTTGGACACCACCATCACATGAGATGCAAACAATGTGGATTAGTAATCGATATTGAATTGAAAGAAAGTTTGGAAAAAGAGCTCGATAAACTTTCAGCTTCGCTAGGAAACAAGTACAGATTCAAAAACGTGCACCATCACTTAGAATTTACCGGCATCTGCCCCTCCTGCTAGCTGGGGGTCTGATCCCCCAAAAGGTGCATTTGCGATTTGTCTGAAATGGGGGATCAGCCCCCCAGTAAAGATTGGGAAAGTGAGATGAATTGTTCGTCTGGTATTTGTCCACTGACTCGGCGAGCAACAGTTCCATCTTCATTTACAAACACCATGAATGGATAGCCTGACAGACCGAAAGCATTACCGATTTCATTTCTTTGGGAATCTAATAAAGTCGTCCACGGCCAATTTTCTCTCAATAGCCATCTTGATGGTGGATAATTTGCTTGTTGTGAAGATGTACCAGTAGTTACACCGTAATATTCAACTTCTTCAGGCAAAGAACCTTCTTCGGACATCTTTACCAACTTAGGAACTTCAGCCTGACAATTTGGACACCAATGCGCCAAGAAAATCAAAACATAAGGTTTACCATCTGGACTTACTGTCTCTCGAGTACCATCGAACTTCTGCGCAGTAAATTGTGGAACTATTTGACCCACAGCCGCATCTGCTCCTGTTTGTGCAGCATCATCAAAAGGAGGCAGTGAAGCTTGACCACTTTGGTCTCCAACACTCGCAGGCGACACTGTCACTGAATTAGAAACTTGAATTTTTGCGGGATCTGCTTTTTCTTCTTTTGAACTAGAGATTGCTAAAGCTACAACTATCAGCATCAGCACCACAACAACAGAAACAACAATTGTAAAAACTGAAGGACCATTACCCTTTTTCTTGTTTTTAGCTTTAGTCGGCATGTGACTCCTTATTTTCTACCTGCGACAATTAATACTACGAGCATAATGCATCAATGCGCTAATAGTAACAACACTTAATTATCGCCCTTAATTTCAGATTTCTGTACTATTTCGCCCCTAGAGGACATGAACAACATCGCAGCTGTAGTCAAAAAGGCGAGCAGCGCCATAGATGCGAGAGTCAGAACACCAAAAGCATAAAACCATGGAGATGCACAAGGAACGCTCGGGTCACAAGAACTAGATTCAAATTGCGGGTTCATTTCTATAAAGGCGTGATAAGTCGATATAGAGCCGCCAATTCCACAAAGAGCATAACCCGTGATTCGCATCCATTTTTTTCTCTTGAAGAAATACAAAAGCATCAGTAAAGCTAATGAATACATGAAAATTCGTTGATACCAACAAAGCCTGCAAGGAACAAAACCTAAGTATTCTGACATCATTAGTGACAACACCATTGCCGATACAGGAACTAGCCAAATCAGGAAGTAGAGCTTTTCGCTAAAAATATCTGTATATTTATCTCTTAAGTTTTTCAATACTTCTGATCTTGGATAGATCGTTGGCACTAAATAACACAAGATAAATCCGGTCAAGAACAATAAGCACAGCAAAGCCAACAAGCCCGAAAAGTTAATAATCAAACTCGGAATGAAATCAATTGGGTCTGCTGGTTGATTTGTGAAAAGGGCACCTAATAACATCTCACTATCCTAATGCGATACCAGAGTTTGTAAGTGAACTGAAATTCATCGTAAGTTAAAAGCATGAAATCGTTGATAAAACTTCTCGCTATCATGGCGATTTCAGTTCCAGCCTTTGTGTTAGTAACTCCTCAATCTGCTCATGCACACGGATTAGGAGGAATTGATGCAAGCCGAACATCATCAAAAATAACTTCAATAGTTCCAACGACAAATGACTTCTCTATTTCAATCGTTGAAAATAGTGAAAACTTGATTTTTGAAAGAATAACCGATGCTGAAATCATAATCCTCGGAATAGATAGTGAACCTTACTTATTGTTTAATTCCGAAGGAGTTTTTGAGAATAAATTGAGCCCAACCAGATTGATCAATGATCAATCTACAGAGGAATATTCGCCAGAAAAAGTCCGAAGGGAATTTGCTGAAACTTCAGATGACCCTAATGCCGAACCAATCTGGGAAAAAATTTCAAATTCGAATAGCTACCGGTTTCATGATCATCGTGCACATTATATGGGTGATGTCCCAAAAGGTGTTACAGACTTAGGTACTAATGCAATAGAAGTTTTAGTGGATTCTGAGCCTCACACAATCAACTTTGAACTTTATGCTGGGAAAGTATCGAATCCTTGGCCTGTGGTTCTTACTTGGGTCGCTTTGACGATTACCTTTTTCGCAATACTAAAGTTCGCAAAGAAAAATGCACAAAAAATCTTCAATCGAAAAACTCTTGCTGGTTTGTCATTGATAGTAATTACAATCCAAAGCGCTCACATAATTGGCTATATCCGATTTAGCTACGAAGGATTGTTGTCCAACCTTGGACAATCTGCATATGCGTTAGGAGTCGTTGCTCTATTCTCTGCAACTTTTTATGTATCACTGCACTCCAAAGCCACAACAACCGAAGAGTTCTATTCTCGACATGCCCCACTTTTAAGCATTAGCGGTATTACAGGTTTAATTGCTGGATCCGCAATCGAATTCGCTAGTTTGATCGAACCTTTCCCTGCCTCAACTTTGAGTTCAAACACGGTAAGGCTCATGATCTTTACTACAGCGACCATCAGCTCGCTTTTCTTGATGATCGGAGTTTTAAATATTAAACCGTCTCACATTTCAGAGCTGAACGAAGAGCCACTAAATTCGAACCCATAATCGAGAAATAGTCTTCACCATCATCTACTTGCTGTTGAGTTAAGCTTTCGAGAGGAGAAAGAATTTTTACTTTCACCCCTGCTTCTGAACTTAAGGAATCAGCAACTCTTTGTGATACTAATTCTTCAGAAAAAATAGTCTCGATACCTTTTTCATCAACCAATTTCTTTATTTCTGCCATTCTTTCAGGAGTTGGTTCATTTTCTGGAGAAAACCCTGCTATTGGTTCTTGATTCAGCTCGTATCGATCAGCTAACAGTGAAAATGCATCGTGGCTAGTTACAAAAGTATCTAATTTACAATTACTAAGTTGCGATTTGAAGTTTTGATCGAGCTCTTTAAGACCATCTTTCAACACTTTTGCATTTTGCAAATATTGATCTTTGTTTTCTTGACGAACTTCTACAATTGCATTGGCGACCACATCAACAACCTCTTGCATTAAAACAGGATCCAGCCAAATATGTGGATCGACACCATCATGGCTGTGATCATGACCATCTTTCTCGCTATGTTTTTCATCGCTATGATCTTCACCTCCATGAGTCATCCGAGCGGCGACAATAGGAGCAGCTGCCTTTTCTTGCGCATTATCGGTGATAATGGAATCCATCAAGACAACTGTCGCATCGTTTCTAGCTTGCGCTGTTTCTTCAATGGCCGGTTGAAAGCCCTCTCCTAAAACTATTGCTAGTTTTGCATCTAACACTTCTTGAGTTGATGAAGGTGACAACTCAAAATCATGTGCAGGTGCACCTACCGGCGTTACATTCACAACATTAAAATCTTCACCTGCGATTTCGGATACAACAAATTCAATTGGATAGAACGTTGTTATGATCGTGTTTTCTGGAGACGTATCAACATCTACCCTGGAACCTGTCTCATCATTCGATTCAGAAGAACACGCACTCAAAATCATTAAAGATACAACCAAAAGTGCCAAGACATTCAGATACTTAAATTTGCTACTAGATAGTTTTGCCATTGTTCTCTCCATTCGAAATATCAACAACACCTACACTATAATGAGAATCATTCTCAATTGCAATTCAGGAGTAAACTTTTTTCGTGTCCAGCCAAACTAACTACGCCATCGAGATCAAGGGAATTTCCCATAAATTCAACGATGTCCAGGCATTAGACAATGTCACTTTTCAAGTCGAGGCAAAATCATTATGTGCATTAGTAGGTCCAAACGGTGCTGGAAAAAGCACTTTGATAAAAGCAATAACAGGACTGATTAAACCAGATAGGGGAAACTCTGAAGTTCATTGTTCACACAGCCATAAAGGACATTCAATAGGGTATGTTCCTCAGCGCCACATTATTCCAAATGATTTTCCAGTCAGTGTTTTTGAAGCAGTTAGCTCTGGCAGAACTCTCGGTAACAAAAAATGGTTTCGACTAAACAAAGCGGATAAAGAAATAATCTCTCACGCTATAGAGTCTGTTGGTCTTACCGATTACAAGCACACCCGTCTCGATCGACTTTCAGGTGGACAACAACAACGCGTTCTGATCGCAAAAGCATTTGCAAGTGAACCTGATCTTTTAATTTTAGATGAACCAACAGCAGGAGTTGATAGCGCCTCACAAGAACTGTTCAGGAATTCTCTTAGCCATATAATTGAAGAACACGACACAACAGTTCTACTAGTGAGTCACGAACTATCTGCAGTCTCGGATCTTGTGGATCAGATTGTTGTGCTTAAGAACAAAGTACTTTTTGATGGCACTCCCAATGAGCTCTCTCAAAAAGGAGTATCCCTAGGCATCCATGAACATGATTTACCAATCTGGCTAGAAAGGCTTGAACACGATACTTTCAATGAGGATAGAAAATGAACTCAGTATTATTATCTACATTGTTCTATCCTTTTGAAACAGAATTCATGTTCAGAGCACTAATTGCTGCGATACTCGTAGGCTTTACAGCTCCGTTGATTGGAACTTTTGTTGTTCAAAGAAAAATATCTCTTGTTGGAGATGGTCTTGGTCATGTAGCAGCAGCAGGCGTTGGTTTAGCGCTTTGGATGGAGCTCACACCTCAATGGATTGGATTGATTGCAACATTACTTGCCGCTATCATCATTGAACTTATATTCAAAGTGTCAAAAAATGCGGATACCGCTTTGGCAATTATTTTCTATTCCGGTATAGCCGCAAGCATTACCTTTGCTGGACGAAGTGCTCGACAATCACAACTTCAGCAATATTTATTCGGTTCAATTTTGACCGTGACATGGGAAGATATATTTCTTCTTGCACTTACGTGTGCAATCGTATCGATAGTACTAATTGCAATATCAAAAATACTTTTGGGTATTGCACTAGATGAAAGCTCTGCGAAGATTGCTGGCATAAATGTTCATCTATTCAGAATCATTTTGATGTGTTCGGTTGCATTTATTGTTTCATTTTCAATGTCGATCACTGGATTGCTTTTAATTTCAGCGGTAATGGTTGTGCCGGTCATGTCATCTAGAACCATTGCAAATAATTTTAGAAATGCATGGATTGGAGCAACTTTATTCGGACTTTTAGGTTCGATTGCAGGATTAGTAATATCAAGACTATTTGATCTCGCTCCCGGCGGAACTATTGTCTTGACTCACATCTTCATCTTCATCATGGTCGTGATCATGGTCCGTGCAAAGACTCTCGTCAGATCGATCAACAACAAAAGCAGAAATGGCAGTCGATAGCGGAACTGAAACGATCAGTCCGATCGAACCAACTAATGCACCTACCAACTGTGCTGCCACAGCTTCAGAGTTAAGCACCCAGATAATATTTTGTTCTGACAATACAAACAACATCATCAAAGCCAACGATGTACCAACATATGCCAAAGCAAGAGTGTTTACAACAGCTGCAACATGATCTCTACCGATCCTTAACGCACTGTCCCATAACTTTTTGAAACGATAATCTGGACGTGCTTTATGTAGTTCTGACACTGCAGCGACTTGAGTTACGGTCATATCATCTAGTGCACCAAGCGATGCTAAAATCACGCCTGCTACCAATAAACCTCTGAGATCAATGTTCGCATCTCCAACACTCAAAAACTGAGCTTCTTCTGAAACAAAACCTGTAAAGTTTCCTAATTCAAAAAACAAAGTAGACAAAAATGCAATCGAAAAGACCGAACCAATAGAAGACAAAAATGCGATATGTGTTGTGTAGTTAATACCGTGAGCTAAATATAGCGCTGCTGCTGCAACTAACGTTCCTCCAGTAAGTGCAATTATCAAACCATTTCCGCCAGCGACTAAAGCAGGAAGAACATAGAAGATAATGATCAACAAACTAACTAGAAGTCCTGCAATTGCCAACATCCCTCTTAGCGCACCAAATAGTAAAACTGCACCTACGAATAAAACCACCAACAAAACTATTGGAAGTCGTCGATCGTTGTCTGCATAACTGTATCTAAATTCTGGCTCAATGCCTTCGGCATTTCTATATGACAGTACTACTTTTTTGCCATCTTGAAATTGGGGTGTGGTAGCACCTTCAGGCTCGAAGGTTTGCTGCACACAATAGCGTATAGGCAACTCATCATTTTCGTTATAGGGTTGATTGTTTTCACAAAATTCTCCTTCTAAAGGAGAGACTTCGTGATCGGTTACATCGAATAACACAATTAAGCATTGAGTCTGGTTTTGAGGATCCAGATCTTCTTGCCCGGGACAAACGTCAACTCTGCTGGAATCAACAACAGCAGGACGAACATCACTTGCGAAATCGATATTGTTAGAAACTTCAGTTGTGACAGCCTTTACTTCTGATGGACTAGGCCATGTAAAAATCACAGAAACAACAGCAAAAAGAACAACAGCAATAACAGTGGTCCAGATTATTTTCTTGTGTTTATTAGAAATAGGAACATCAAATTCGCTGTGCCCATGAGAATGAACATGAACTTCGACTTCGCTAGATTTACTCACGCTCGAGATTTAGTGTCTTCTTCTTGACTTACCTTAGAGCTAATATCGCCATTTGTTGCAGCAACTTCATTTGCATCATTAAGCGCTCGATAAACTTCTTCGCGATGTACGGTCACATTTCGAGGTGCCGTTATCCCAATACGAACTTGATCTCCACGAACTTCAAGCACTGTCACAACAACATCATCTCCAATGATGATGCTTTGATTCGCTCGGCGTGTTAATACAAGCATTAATAATCCTTTCGGCAATGTTATCGGCACATCCGTGTTAACTCTTGATCTTAATAATAGGACAAACAAAACACAAAAGCGTGTCACTAATAGATACAAATACGATTTTTTGGATTTATGCGTAAAGTGGAATCCAACCCTTATGTGGAGAGTGAGGTAAAACTGCTTGCATAGCGTTACGAGTATGACGATTCACAACAATTACAGAGTGTAAATGCGCCATCGCATCTTCGAAATGCTCATTAAGTTTCACTACTGAGAGTGCAAATGCATCTGCAGGTGAAGAGATCTCTAGCTGAGAAGCGATCGCGTTGTCTACATCTAGTTGGATATCAGGTCGAACATTTTTTGGCGGAACCATAACAAAGTGTGGACCTACTGATCTAAATAACCAAAGTCCGCGAGGCATTTGCTCTAACTGCATTGCTCTTATCCACGCAAAACCTGGAATACCTTTTGGAAACTTAACCATGCCAGGAGTAATTTCAGTCGTATCTAAAATCAACACTGATATTTCTCCTTTCAAACCTGAGCTCGAAAGTCGAGAAAAATTCTCAACTTCCGAAGCGTCTTAGGTATCTATATCGGTCAACTATTCGCACAAATGACACCTAATTTTGAAAATTTCTGCCAGTATTTATATGGTCTTCGCTAAGTTTTGATAGCAAACGACTATTCGCGTCATGCGCGCTCAACTTCTCGCGTTGGGCTGGGTTAGGCAATTGCTATGGTATTTCTAGTACGATTATTAGCTCTCACATTTAGATGATTCTAAAGAGAATGCGCCTGTAGCTCAGTTGGTAGAGCACCGGACTTTTAATCCGTTGGTCGTGGGTTCGATCCCCACCGGGCGTACTGGTTTTTCAGTCAGGGCTTGCGGAAACCGCTCGCCCTTCGCGGTCGTTCGTCCCTCACTTCCTGTGATTGGAGTACCTGACTAAACTAGATGAACTCATCGAAGTTTTAATTCAAGGAAGAAATGGATACGACATACACAATTGACGAAAGTCGCTTTAGTACTGACCCTAGCCTCATTGGAGTTATAGCTCCTGGAATTCGATTAGAGAAAATCTTGGGAAAAAATCCAAATCGCCCAGAAAATATTGAAGGCTTTTTTGCAGACTTAGATAACTTTATTCGAGGATTTAATTACCCAGGGTTTTATCATTCACCGTCACACTTTTTAGATGTTGAAAACCGGTTTTTCTGGATTATGGACATGATTGAAGAGACTTCTGGCTTTGAATTCTCCGCACAGGACAGACTCTTAGCAAAGATTTTTTCTAAAGGACACGACTGTGTTCATAACGCAACAAAATCAAAGGAACAAAAGTTTTATTTATCTGTTGAATCTATTTGTGAACTCTATGGTCTCGAACCAACAGAGGACACGCTGAGGCATTTATTAAATGCGCTTAATGTAGGAATCGAAGAAGACAACGATTTAAGTGGAGCATACCGCGAACCAATCACTTCTACTTCGGAACCGATAACACAATTAAGCGATGAAGAAATGTCTGCAATAGTTGTAGATGCTTTCGCATATAAAAATGGCTTCGACATAAGTTTAAGAATCAAAACACACGGTTTGATTCAAGCGAGTGAAGTTTCTAGATCATTAAATCCAGCTTGTACCGGACCGGGTTTCAAATGGCCTCGAACTCATTTAGAACTAATTGCAAAGCTTGCCGATCTTGGCAATTTCACTCAAGATATCGATTCGTGGTTAAAGGCAAGTACCAATGCTTTTGTAGAACAAGATCGTTTTAAAGGTACGACAGCTATTGAATATGTTGATGCTGAAATTGAATTTCTAGAGTTGATAGTTGAAAATATGTTGAAACCTGAGAATCTTCCGAGATATGAATGGGACGATAATGTTATTGCTGTTTATATTCCAAAGTATTTCTCTGAAAAATTAACCGAGAAACTTGATTATCTGCACAAAATAGAACTAGAAATTTTAAGATTTAATCCAGAGAATGGTTTCTCAGCTGACCTACGGAATTTTTTGAGTCATATCAGACCAGCACTAGAAAAAAACGATCTAGCTCTCAGCAATCCTACAAGCGAGGTTACGCTTTCACGCTAGATTTAATTGCTGGCTTGAAACAAATATGGTCGTTTCTGCTAGATTATTACCTCTTGCTCAGCGATTATGTTGCTAGCAAGTCCTAGCCCCCATCGTCTAGCGGCCTAGGACGCCACCCTTTCACGGTGGTAACACGGGTTCAAATCCCGTTGGGGGTGCCATATTTGGATTTTGTTACGTTTAGGATGAATATGAGAAACCCAATCCGAAAAGCCAATAAGCCAACAGATGGCGTTTCAGTCATTCAACCCAGAAACAAGCCAAAACCGATCAAATACAAAGATCCCTCTGAAGAAGTATTGATAATGGTTGCTGAATTGATTAGAAGCGTACCAGGTGGAGCATCACAGCAGTATTTACAATCTCTATTTGTCCCAGTAGAACCGACTAGCACTAAAGCAGTTGAAAATTTTGTATCATCAACGCTACGAGACCTTTCTAGAAAAGGAATAGTGACTAAGCATCGAAACGACAAAAGTAGATTCGAGCTCACGAAACAAGGATACGAATGGGCACGAGATATCTTTGAAAGGATCAGTCTTAATCCGCTTCCTCCTCGATCAAACCGCTCAAATCCTTCTGGGAAAGTAATACCTTTTAATCGATAATTACCAGTTATCCGGCGTTGCCAAATTGACACCAAAAGAAACAGATGTTAATATTCAACTATATGGTTGAATATAGCATAAATCAAGGGAAAATAGATCCCCTAAGCGATATTTTCCAGTCACTCGCTGATGCGACAAGGCGAGACATACTTTCTCGGGTCGCAAAAAAAGAAATGACAATAAGCGAAATAGCTAAAAGGTACAATCTCACTTTCGCAGCAGTGTCTAAGCACCTTAAAGTATTAGAAAAAGCAAAACTAATAGTGAAACGTCGCCAAGGCCGCGAACAGTATGTTCAAATGGCGCCAGCAACACTTCGCACTGCAACCGAAGCACTTGCCTATTACGAAAGACTTTGGGAAGCACGCTTTGATTCACTCGATGCATATCTTAAGAAAGTTCAAGAAGAGGGGAAACAATAATGTCGAACAAAATGAAACACAACATTCAAGGGCCAACACTTACTTTAGAGCGAGTGTTTAATGCACCACAAGAACTCGTTTTCTCAATGTGGACCGCTACAGAAAAACTCAAACAATGGTGGTTACCAGGTGAAGGCTGGACACTTGCACATTCCGAAATGGACTTTAGAGAGGGCGGCAAATGGCACTACATGATGAAGGGTCCAGACGATGGAAGCGAATATGCGAATATGGAATCTTGGGGAATAATGACATACCTAGAAATTGACCCGCCGGACAAAATAGTTTGTGAAGACTCATTTACTGATGTAAGTGGCGAAATAAATAAAGAAATGCCGACTTCAAAAACCACAATAGAGTTCTCCACTCAAGGCAATGCAACTCGCGTAATCAGTACAACCACATTTGGAAGCGAACAAGAATTACAACAATCTGTTGAAATGGGAATGCTTGAAGGTGTCGCAGCAACATATGACTACCTAGAAATAGCACTAGAAAAAGAACTATCAAAGTAAAGGAAAATTATGACTACTGACCGAGATACAAGATGGGATTTAGAAGTAAGCAGAGTGATGAAGGCTCCAGTATCGCTGGTTTTTCAAGCTTGGGTTGATCCAGAGAAAATGATGGAATGGCTTAAAACTGATGACTGGCACATAATCCTAAAAGGCGAGTTCGTTGAAGGTGGACACGTAGAACAATACATGCACTCTAAAGACATAACTGCCAAAGGCGCATTGGAACCTATCGAAATAATTGAGAACGAGAAAATTATAATGCGCGCTTGGTGGGAAGAATTTGATGGCTCAGAAACTGAAATTCAAACTGTAACCATAACCTTTGAAGACTTGGGCGACAACACTACAAAACTTACCTATCACAACACATTCGAACGAGAAGATTCAATGGGTCGAGGCGAGAAAGAATTTATTGCGACTCTAAAAATGTGTGCAGACTATGTTGAAGCAAAGGTGTCATAAATGAGTGAAGATATAACTTTAACCATAAACCGCGTTTTTGATGCACCTATCCAAATAGTTTACGATGCTTGGGCTGATCCTAAACAGTGTGCAAAGTGGTGCTGCCCTGGACCATACCAGGTGACTTTCCGTGATGCTGATGTTCAAGTTGGAGGCTCATATAGAACAGGAATGAAATATGGAGACGAAGCCGAAAAAATTTATGGAGGAAAATTTTTGGAAGTTGATCCGCCTACGAAACTAGTTTTTGAACACCATTGGGATGATACCGAAGATTATAAATACCCTCACACAGTATGTACTGTCGAATTAAAAGATGCAAACGGAAAAACCGAAATGACATTTACTCAAACAGGTTTCAACGTCGAAGCCGAAAAAACAGGTCACAATGAAGGCTGGTCGAGCATCTTTGACAAGTTGAATGTTTTTGTGAAGGAGAAATCATGACAACAACAATGCGAGTGACAGATGCACCTACAACTTTTACTTATGAACGAGAATTCGATGCTGGCATTGAACAGCTTTATAAGGCACACACCGATCCCAAGTTATTGAGTCAATGGTGGGGAGTATTCGACAACACTAAAACCCGAGTAGAGGAATTTCAAGCTCATTATGGAGGTAAATGGAAATTTGTCTGCTACGATGACAACGGCAATGAAGAATACACATTTCGCGGCTTAAATCATATCGTCGAACCAACCAGACTCGTATATACATTCGAATTTGAAAATGAACCTGGTTCTGTTGTCCTCGAGGAAATTAACTTCATAGAAAACGGCAATACCACCATATTGCGAGGAACAACCGCTTTCTTCAGCCAGGAAGCCCGCGATGCAATGCTAGCTACGGGTGCTGAGTATGGAACAGAAGGAAGCTATAAATCTTTGGATTTTGTCCTAGCCAAGCTGTAGAGTGTAAAAGTTCGAATTCAAGAAAGAAATCCAATGTCTGAAAATGCTATTGAGATCAAAGGACTTAAAAAATCCTATGGTAAAACAGAGGTTCTTAAAGGAATCAACTTCAATGTAAAAAAAGGTGAAATTTTAGCTCTGCTAGGTCCAAACGGTGCAGGTAAAACTACTACTGTTCGTATCCTTGCAACTTTGTTGAATCTAAATGAAGGAGAAGTGACAGTAAATGGATTCGATGTCACAAACCAAGCAGGAGCAGTTAGAGCAAGCATTGGACTCACTGGACAATATGCAGCCGTAGATGAATACCTTACTGGCTTTGAAAACTTAGAGCTCATCGGAAATCTTTATCACTTACCAAAAGCTAAATCTCGAGAAATAGCTAGGCACTTACTAAAAGAAGTTGACCTGGTTGAATCCGGCGATAAACCAGTTAAAACTTACTCCGGCGGAATGAAACGTCGACTCGATCTTGCAATGAGTTTGATTGCGAATCCACCAATTATTTTCTTGGATGAACCAACAACCGGTCTCGATCCTCGAAGTCGTATGGCAATGTGGGAAATGGTGAAAAAGCTTGCTGAAAATGGCACAACCATCTTGCTCACAACACAATATATGGAAGAAGCAGACTTTTTAGCGGACAATATAATCGTGATCGATCATGGCGTAGTGATTGCCGAAGGTACAGCTAAAGAACTCAAATCCAAAGTAGGAGCTGAAAGGCTAGATGTAATTATTGACGCAAATAGCGATTTCAGTAAAGCAATTACTGTAATAAATGGCGAAATCATCAAGTCAAATGAACAAGATCGAACAATCAGCGTTAATGCAACTGATGGTGTTAAATCTTTACAAGCAGAATTGAAGAATTTAGAAGATGCAAATATTGAAGTTGAAACAATTGCATTGAGACAACCAACACTTGATGATGTTTTCCTAACGCTTACAGGGCGAGAAACAGCTGAAGAAGTACTCGATGCAGATTCGAAAGGTGATAAATAATGAATGACCTTAAAGTAGATGTACCTATTCACTCTGGCTTTAGTCTTTACTGGACCCTTGTAGATTCATGGCGATTAACAAAACGATCAGTTTTACATGTAATTCGATCTTTCGACCAAGTGATGTCGCTAGTAATGTTTCCTGTGATGTTCATGTTGCTAAACCGATATGTTTTAGGTGGAGCAATTGAACAATCTCTTCCCGAAGGAATCAACTACATCAATTATCTTTTTGCTGGAGTATTGATCCAAACTTTGGCATTTGGAGCTAACTACACAACCATCAATATTGCGGTTGATCTCAAAGACGGAATCGTCGATAGATTTCGGTCTCTCCCTATGTCTAATAGCGCTTTTATTATTGGACACATCATTGCCGATCTTTTTAGAAACCTCGTTTCAGGTGTAATTATTGTCGTTGTTGGTTTCATTATCGGATTTAGACCTTCTGCATCCATAACTGAATGGCTGCTTGTAATCTCTCTAGCAGCAGCCCTTACGTTAGCTATCTCTTGGATGAGTGCAATATTGGGTTTACTAGTAAATTCGCTTGAAGCAGCTCAATGGATGGGCTTTATCATCATCTTTCCACTCACATTTATCTCAAGCGCATTTGTACCAACACAGACAATGCCAGCAGGATTACGTGCTTTTGCAGAGAATCAGCCTTTGACTTTAGTGATCGATAAATCACGAGAATGGTTGGTAGATTACCCAACTCCGAACACATCGCCTACTTGGGTTGCATTTGCTTGGTGTGCTGCAATAATTGTCGTCTCGGTACCAATTACTGCTGCTCTATTTAGGAAGAAAACTCAGTGATTAAATCACTCGTTTTCTGCTTGTAACTTGAAGAACAAAACCAATCAAAAGCAAAACAAACGAAACTAAAAGACCGCTTGTTGATGTTCCAGTTTGAGGAAGCGTTTGTGAACCTTGGCCTTCATTATTCGTTTCGTCGACATTTTGAGTCTCAGCAAACCTGATTGTATTGATACCCAATACTTGAGTTCCATTTTGTTGTGCACTGTAATCTTGGATCTCATTCAATCTTAGATTCAATGTAAGAGTTTGGCCCGGAAGTATGCCGCTAACCCGTACTTCCCAAGTGAAGTCATCTAATTGTTCAAAACCAGAAACATTTCCTACGCCACCTAAATCGAAATCATCAGTAGTGAAACTCGGAGCATAAATTCTCTTGTTAAAGGTAATTCGAAAACATCCGGTACCATTAGTGGTTGTTGGACCTTGCCCTGGACAGAGTGAAGCTGTAGCTGTAAGTGCTTCAGGATCATATGATAAATAAACAACGTTATTACTACCAAGATCTAATGGATCTCCACCGGAAACCAAAGTCCTGGCAAGTTCTAGAGTATCAACGTCATTTCCTTGCACTATCCCTACAACATCTGCTGTTCCAGCAGCTAAAGAGGCCCCTGCAGTTATATTAACGCTGAAAGGATAAATCGTATTGCCAACAGGCAGAACACCTTCACCACCAATTGACAAGTTACAGACAACAATAGTCCTGTCAGCATATGGCGCTAAACCGGCACCTATACCAACTTCTCCAACCGTACCTGGAGCAAAACAATTACCTGGATCTACAACAAGTGCATCATCAACATTTTCGTCTACTACGTTTAAGAATGTCGAATCAGGAGGAAGTATAAAAGCGAAGATGAAATAGTTATTTGGATTAGTGAATTCACCCTCACCAATATTTCTAAAGTCTATTTGATAAGAAACTTCTGTAGATTCTGTAATAGTACCTGTAGTTGCCAATCGCGAATCAACTTGCAGATCTGAAAGTGGAGATATTGTAAACGATGGAAGAACCACTTCATCGTTTCCAGGGTTTGTATCAGTATTTACAGTATCGTCAACTTGAATTGCAGATACTATTCTCAAAGTTGTAGTTACGCTATCTCCTAACACCCCTGAATCTGCTCCGAACAAACCAATACTTTGACATTCACCAGATGCCAAAATTCCTTCCCATGTCAACGTATTTAAATCAAATGTTCCAGGATCAGTTGCAGGTGTTTCGTCGAATGGAGAAATGAATGCTTCATTGTAGGTAATGTTGGTTGCTTCGAGTTCTAAAACGATTTGCTTTACACTTGTAGAGCCATCATTACACAGCTCAAATTCGATCATCTGATTCTCAAAATTTCTGATCGCTGTCAGTCTGATATCGGTATCTTCCGCAGCACTTGCACCTGATATGGTTGCGAATTGAAACGCAAGTAAAGACATCGCGATAAGAGTCACTGAGAACTTTTTAAACTTCATTTTTTGGGCCTCCGTTGATGACGTATTCCTATTATCGCCTTAATGCTCAATCATATTAATAGTCCATTTAATTCAATTGCAAGCTACACATTCACAAACAGCGGAATGTAGCGAAATTTAGATCGATATCGTCGCTTCGTTACATCGCTATGCAAGATCATTTATTGCTAGGATCTAGGCGTGTTGAAAAAAATGCTTTCTTATATTGCTAACCATAAAAAATCATCTGCAGCAGTCTTTTTGGTCGTTGTGATATCTACTATTAGCGTGGTGACGGTTCTTACGAGATCTTCCGAGAAAGTTGGATATCCAGAAGTTGTTACAGTTTCGGTAGATGATCCAGATGAAACACCATTAGATGACTATGTCTGGCGCGGTGGACCTGATGATCCAAAATTTATTGAATTGCCGACAATTTCTGCTGGAGGTTTCATCCAAAAAGTTGATGTCGATCAACGACAAGAAGTTGGAGTTCCTAGCAACGTCGGGCTTGCTGGATGGTTTATAAAAAGTTCTCGTCCGGGGGAAAAAGGTTTAAGCATTATTGATGGCCACGTTGATGGAAGAAGCAAACCTGGAATTTTTAAGAACTTGGAAGATCTAAAAAATGGAGATCAATTCACTGTCGAGTTCGGCAGTGGTGAAAAAGTCGAATTTAAAGTAACTTCTCAAACAAAAATAAGTGCTGATGATGCGCCTAGAGTTTTGTTCTCGCAAGACCCATCAGTTACAAGCCAATTAAATCTGATCACATGCGGAGGTCGATACGACCGTGGAGAACGCAGATATATCGACCGCATTATCGTCACATCTGTTCCGATAAACCCCGAGGTTTAAATATGAAGATTGCAGTTTTAGGCACCGGCAATGTTGGAAAAACTATCGCAACGAAACTAGTTGAAGAAGGATTCGAAGTCACTATTGGTTCAAGAACTGGGGATAATCCCGAGGCTACCCAATGGGCAACAGCAAACAATTCTAAAAATGCAACTTTTGACGAAGCAGCTAAAAATAGTGAAATCATCTTTAATTGCACAAACGGAAATCACACTTTAGATGCACTTGAAATGATTGATGAACAATACCTAAATGGAAAAATTTGTATTGATCTAGCAAATGAACTCGAGATGGTTGACCACAAACCAACAAGTCTCGCTAGCTCTAGCAACTCTTTAGCAAGAAAAATCCAGCAACGATATCCAAACTTGTCGGTTGTCAAAACTCTTAATACAGTTACTGCCTCGCTAATGGTGAATCCTTCCTCTCTAGGTCAGGCACATAATATTTTCGTTTCCGGAGACGATGACAAAGCTAAATCTACGACAATAGAGATACTCCAAAAGTTTGGTTGGAACAAATCTCAGATCATTGATTTGGGCGATATTTCTACCGCTGTAGGACCTGAGATGTACATGGGTCTTTGGCTTAATGTATTCCTTTCAGGGCAGGTAGCCCAAAGCCCTGTATTTAATCTGGGATTTCAAAAATAACGATCATATTCCCAATATCTAATCTTCCAAGTTCAACTTAGAGCAAGATTTCTAGTAGAGTTTTAATCTCTTAAGGTCCTGTGGTGAAGTCTGGAGTTCACGCCGCCCTGTCAAGGCGGAGGTCGCGGGTTCAAATCCCGTCAGGACCGCCACGCATTATTAAATGCGATAATGTCGTGGCCAGGTAGCTCAGTCGGCAGAGCACACGCCTGAAAAGCGTGGGGTCACCGGATCGACGCCGGTCCTGGCCACCATTTCTCAAACTTTTAATCTAAATGGAAATGCCATGTGCTCAATTATCCATTGGTTCAGAGCATAAAGATTTAAAGTTCTAAACCTCGATTAATTTCTGACCTTGGGGATTCTGGCAATACAGAAACCCTATCCAAAATTTCACGTGGGCTTTGCCCTTTATCGAGAATGTCGATGAGTTTAGAAATCTCGGGCCTTCGAGGACTGAAATCTGGCAGCACATCATCTGGAGAAATTCCATGCAGCGGTCCTTGAATCTGTTGTGGATTGATGATTGCAATTGGAGATGGGATCTCTGGCAGAGAATCGTAGAACCTTTGTATAGATCCTTCGTCAGGAGTTCTCAATGCCATGACCGCAACAGTAGGACAAGTTCCCCAAACCTCTTTATCTGCATCGGTTATGAAAATACAATGATCAAGGTACGTTGCTACTGAATCAATCAATTCTTGTGGAGAGCTAAATCGCATCTGAGCTCTACTAAATGCATGCAATGTTTCGTGCACCATTATTCGAATTTTATCTGTAGAACTCAAGTTGTCATTAACTTGCGAATAAGGTCGAACTCGTTTTTTAGGGTAAAGTGGATCACGCTGATTTGAGCTTCTATTGTGAGAAATCAAAGTTGAATGTACTCGATCAAAAAGATCATCGATGTTACTTCCTGAGCCTTTAATGTAAGGAACTTGGTTTCCTCTTGTTATTGCAACAGAATCGATACCATGTTGACGCAACTCTTCGAAAAAATCACGAACTCCTGGATAAAGGTGTTCATTAGCATCGAACTGTCCAAAAGTCTCGTGTCTGATCATCTCGTATCTGTCTTTAATCGAAACATGCGAAAAAGCTGCAATCGTTGTATAGATAAGATCCATTCTCCCATCGCCAGATTGAGCATCCACTAAATCTCTATTTAGTAAAGGGGCTTTATGCTCACGTTGGAAATACTCAGAAAGAGGGTTAATAATCAACTGATAAAATCCATCGTGGATACCATCTAAAGCCAACTTGTAATCTTCATCTGTCAAAGAAAGTTGAGCTTTGGTCTGTAATTCTTCTATGAGCTTCTCTTTACCTGGCTTAATAAATTCAGTTGGAATTTCCTTCAAAGCACGATGTAAAAGTTCTTGACCGATCTCAAAGCTTTTTTCTGCTGAAGGATGTCTTTGTATTTCTTCAAGCCTTATAGAGGGGTTTCTTAATGTCTCGTAGAATTGAGCAACAAAACCTAAAGACTCAAGTGTAGCTCGGTCTGCAATATATTGATCAACGTGTTGTTGTGCATCTCGATCCATAACGGCATAATCGACATCAGAAAATACTGTAGCTTTTAACTTTCCTGTTCTTAAAAGTTCAGTTACCTTAGATGATTGATATTCATCGCTTAATGCATTTCGCCAAGTTGGAGTGATGACAGTTAAATGTCTCCAAGGACGATCTGCTACAACACCTGCAGGAACGTTCTTTCCTGGCATGAATCCTTGTGGGAAATCGCTGAACCCTTTTGGCCTATTTGGTTCGTGGGTAAAATACCCAAGATCTAGCATTGAGTAGTAGTTTGCTATTTGATTCATTATGAGATGTATCGAGACACTTGAACCATCACTGAATACTTTAATTCCACTTCATGGCGTTTTTATGGATTGTGCTAATAAAAAACCAGCTTTCGCGCGGAAAACTGGTCAATGATTGATTGCACCTTTCTGTGTCGACACCAATCGATGTCGACGCAGAGAGGTACAAATTATTAGTTTTCTAGTTCTTCTTCAACTTGAGCTAAGAAGTCTTTGATTTCAGAAGCCTTGAATCTGCGGTGTCCTCCAAGAGTACGAATCGCGGAAATCTTTCCTGATCGCGCCCAACGAGTTACAGTTTTAGGATTTACCCTAAACATTGCAGCAACTTCCGATGGAGTCAATAGTGCCTCTTCGTCGTAATTGGTAGCCATGCTTCCCCTCTTTCGTAAGTGTCATAACTTATCCCTCTTGGGTAGTTCGTAATCACTTACTCGTTTTTTACTAACCTATAAATCATAGCCTATGTCACCTTTGTGGCGCCAATGTGAGTATTGTACCTTTTGCGATATTTGTTACAAGTAACAAAGGTAATCAAAAAAACATGCTCTGACCAGGATAAATGCGTCCAATGAAATGATTATCTTAATTTTGGTTCGTAATAAAATTTCGAAATGAGATACTAAACAAGTCTTACTTTTGAGTTACCTTGTTCTATTTGTCCGATAACGAACGTTGTGCGGCCATGTGTTTTAGCGATACTTTGAATCTCTTGAACTGCATCTTCTTTCGCGACAACAACATAACCAATTCCAAGATTGAAAACCTTTTCCATTTCTTCATTTGAAATATTTCCAACTCGCTGGATTTCATTAAATATCTCAGGAACATCCCAAGTGCCTCGATTGATCACTGCCTCAATGTTGTCATTTAGAACTCTAACTATATTGCCTGCCAATCCTCCACCCGTAATGTGGGCACAGGCTTTGACTGATATCCCTTGAGAGTAGATATCTTGCATCACCGGAGAATAAAGCACACTTGGTCTTAACAGTTCTTCGCCCAGAGTTACATCTGCTCCTTCCCAAGCAGGTGCATCAAGATCTCTATTGGCCTTTTTGAAAAATGTATCTCGAACCAGGGTATACCCATTGGCTCTAATACCAGGAGAATCTATCCCAATGAGAACGTCACCAACCTCAATATCCTTAGGTAAAATGTTTTCTCTTTCCACTACCCCAACAGCAGTCCCGGAAAGATCAAAATGTCCAGGCTCAATTAGTTCTGGATGTTCAGACATTTCTCCGCCAACTAAAGCAACACCCGCTTCCTTGCACGCTTGAGCTATACCTTTGATCAGGTCTTCCATCATTTCAGGTTCGACTTTTCCTACAGATACATAATCTAAAAAGAAAAGCGGTTTAGCCCCTTGAGCTGCAATATCATCAACGTTGGCAGCTACAAGATCGATACCAATAGTGTCGTAGCTATTCATCATTGCAGCTATTTCACTTTTAGTACCTACACCATCTGTACCCGAAACTAGTACAGGATTTTTATGTTGCGAAGTATCGAATGCAAAACATCCACCAAAACTCGTTTCTCCTGAAGATAAAACATTTTCGTTATATGTTGATTTCACATGCTTTTGGATGCGCTTAACAGAATCATCTGCAGCTTCAATATCTACTGCATAAGTCAGGCTTTCATCAGAAACAGAAGATGTCATTTTTACCTAATTTCTTATCCATCAACTTTGTCACTGGCATAAAAAGTCTCGCCAGATTCATCTTGATAATTTAATTTTGCTTTAATACTCAAATCTATTGGAACATCCACTTCGTAGTTCCCTGTTAAACATGCTGTACAAAATGAATCCGGTGAAGAATCTGTTGCACGAATCATTGCATCTACTTCTAAATAGCTGAGTGAATCAGCGCCGATATAATCGCAAATTTCGCCAACGCTCATATTCGCAGCCAAAAGTTCTTGGCGAGTACCTGTATCGATCCCGAAAAAGCATGGCCAACGATAAGGAGGAGATGACACTCTGAAGTGAACTTCTTTTGCTCCAAACTCGCGCAACATTGCAATTAAAGTTTTTGTTGTAGTACCTCTAACTATTGAATCGTCGATAACTACTAAAGATTTTCCTTCAATATTTTCCCGAATCGGATTGAGTTTCATTCTTACACCAACACCTCGGGCTTTTTGCGTAGGAGAAATAAAGGTTCTTCCAACATAGCGGTTCTTAACCACTCCATCTCCATACGGAATTCCTAGTTCTCTAGCAAAACCTTGAGCTGCTGGAACTCCAGATTCAGGAACAGGCATCACCATGTCAGCTTTTGCAGGAGCTTGTCGTGCTAACTCTTCACCCATTCTCTGTCGAACAGCATGAACGCTTTTATTGTATAAATGAGAATCCGGTCGAGCAAAATAAACAAATTCAAATACACAAAGTTTTGGATTAGCGTCACTAAATCTTGTCGAGCGGATTCCGTCAAAATTAATAACTACCATCTCTCCAGGTTCAATATCTCTCACAAAATGCGCACCCATAATATCTAGTGCAGAAGTTTCTGAAGCTAGCGCCCAGCCATCTGCTAATTTTCCGAGAACTAAAGGATGGAATCCAAGTGGATCTCTTGCTCCAATTAACTGATTTTCATCACTGAAAACCATCGAAAAGGCGCCTTCAAGTTGAGGTAAAACCTTTAAAATCGCATTTTCTAATGCTTCTGGTTTTACTTCCTCTTCATTTTCTGTGTCATTAGAGATATGGCGAGCAATAAGTTCAGCGACCAAATCTGAATCAGAAGTAGAGTCGATACCAAAAGTTTCTTTTATGTCAAGACCAGGTAATTTACCTAGCGCGACTGCAAGCTGATCGGTATTGGTTAGATTTCCATTGTGAGAAATAGAAAAACCTCTAGAACCAATTGATCTATATAATGGCTGGGCGTTTTGCCAATGAGAAGTACCTGTAGTTGAGTAACGAACATGGCCGATAGCGATATGGCCTTCTAAAGGAGCGAGTTTTCTTTCATCAAAAACTGTCGCAACTAGACCCATGTCCTTTACAACAGTGACGCTCTCGCCATCTGAGACTGAAATACCTGCTGATTCTTGACCTCGATGTTGAAGTGCGAATAGTCCAAGGTACGCAAGACTAGAAGTTTTTTCGCCTGGAGCATAGAGGCCGACTATTCCGCACATTGCTATTCATTCTAGTTCGAAAAGTGTTTTTTTGCGATCTCGAACAAATAGAAATCATTTCAATATTCGAAAGTGTGCCAAATCTACTAAAAACGGCTATTCTTTATTGCTATGCAATTACCTAATGAGACTGAATTTAATGAACAAATTCGAGGTTATTGCATTTGGATCTCGGGTCGCAAAGGTGCAGGAAAACACACCTTGGGACGATTAGTAACTGCAGAGCTTTTAAGAAGAAATGTTGAGTGTGAACTTTTAGAACGCGAATCTATCGCTCGCAACTTGGACTTAGGGCCCAGGGTAATGGGAGATGGTACTACTGATACTCGTCGTCTTGGTTGGGTTGCGGCGCTCTTAGCAAGACACGGGGTAACTTCAATTGTTGTGTCTGATTCGAACTGGCCAGATGCAGCAGAAGAAGCTCGAGGAAATATTCGAAACTTTATTGAAGTTTTTGTAGATACACCTATTGACATCTGTATTGAAAGAGTCGGTTCTGAAGCTGCTGTTGATTATACCGAACCAATCGCTCCGGAACTTCGGGTATTGACTCACGATCGAGATCCAAATGCTTCAAGCGCGCAAATCATCTCATACCTAGAATCAATCGGACTCTTCACCAACCGTTCCATCGATCTAAACGCCTGAGTAAAGGTCCGTCCTTTTTATCTTGTAATGACTTGTATAAATGCAATTTATTGAAAGATAAAAAGGACGGACCTTTTCTAAGCGTGGATGGCTTTTTCGAGTGATTGTGTGAATACTTCTGTGATTTTTTCTAGAGAAACATTAATAATCTTCTCATCTCCAAATGTAACAACTGCTGAATCACCTTGTGCTTTACCAATGATCCGACCGCTAACTGAGTCTGGTAATTCGCTGAGGATATGATCTACATTTTCAGAAGAGATCGAAAGCAAAAATCTCGCGGGACCTTCTCCAAAAAGCGTGGTTAACATATTTTCAGTAGATTCAACATTGATTTCAAAACCGACATTTCCTGCGACTGCCATTTCAGAGATAGCGGTAATCGCTCCTCCGTCGGAGATATCATGAACACCATTTATCTTTGCAGAATCAACAATGTCTTTTATAACTGATATCGTTGCTAGACAGTTTTCAAGGTGAACTACTGGAGCCATTCCATCTCGTAAACCTTTTAGAGTTGCAAGTTCAGAACCCGCCAAAGTTAGATGTTGGGTACTGAGAGTACTTGGCTCTACTAATACAATGTGATCATCGTTTTTCAGAGCACATCCTGGTGCTGGAGTATCTAGATTTTCTTTAACCCCTACAATTCCCAACACAGGAGTTGGATCAATATTTTCACCATTGATTTCATTATAGAAACTCACGTTTCCACCAACGATAGGAGTATCACTTGCCTTACAAACTTGAGAAATTCCTTCTACAACCCGTGAAAAATCATACATCACGTTCGGATGTTCAGGATTACCAAAATTTAGGTTGTTGACAATTGCTTTTGGTGTCGTACCTACACAAGCAAGATTTGCGAAACCCTCTAACGCAACTGCAATAGCTCCATGATAAGGATCTAAGGCACAGAATCTACCTTTGCCATCGACTGTTACACCCACTCCTGCTTTAGCGCCATGAATTCTAAGCAAGGTTGCGTCCGCGCCTGGCTTGTTAACAGTCTGTAAGAAAAGTTGGTGATCGTATTGAGAATAGATCCAAGCTTTTGAAGCGACTGTTGGCGATGACAATACTTCCAACAACTCATCGTTATAGTTTTGTTTGTTGCCAATCTTATTTTGAAGCTCAGAATTCACATCTACTTGTTGTCTTGCACTTAATTGCGGATCCACTTCAACAGGACGATCGTATGCAGGACCATCACCTAAAGCTCCGACCGGAACGTCTGCAATTATTTCGCCATCAAAACCTTTATCTCTAACGCGATAGCGTTGAGAGTTATTGACTTTTCCGATGACAGAGGCATCAACTTCGAACTTTTCTGCCAGGTCAAGTACTGCTTGAAGATTTTCAGGAGTAACTATTACAAGCATGCGCTCTTGAGATTCGCTAATCATAATCTCTGCGGGAGTCATACCTTTTTCACGAAGGTGTATTGCACTCAAATCTATGTCTATACCCATGTTTCCAGCAGCTGCACATTCAGATGTTGCACAACTAATGCCTGCAGCACCCAAGTCCTGCACTCCAACTGCAAGCCCTGATTCCAATAGCTCCAAGCATGCTTCTATCAATTTCTTTTCTGTAAATGGATCGCCGACTTGAACACTAGGACGTTTGGTTTCACTAGTCTCATCAAAACCGGCCGAAGCCAAAACAGATGCTCCACCAATTCCATCTCGTCCTGTCGATGATCCTATAAGTACTGCTAAGTTTCCTTCGCCTGTGGCTTTAGCTAGTGTCAATCGAGATTTTGGAAGAACACCTAAAGCCATAACATTTACTAGAGGATTTCCCTTATAACATGGATCAAAAACTACTTCACCACCAACTGTTGGTACACCAACCGCGTTTCCATAACCGCTGATTCCACTCACGACACCTTCGACCAAGTATCGTGTGCGCGCATCATCTAGAGTTCCGAAACGAAGAGAATCTAAACATGCAATAGGTCGAGCTCCCATAGAAAATATGTCACGGAGAATTCCGCCAACTCCAGTGGCTGCGCCTTGATAGGGTTCTACTGCGCTTGGGTGATTGTGTGATTCAATACGGATAGCTAGAGCCATATCATCACCAATATCTATAACTCCTGCACCTTCACCAGGACCGACAAGTACATGTTCACCTTTAGTCGGAAAAGTTTTAAGATATTTGCTCGAAGATTTGTATGAACAATGTTCAGACCACATCACGCTAAACATTGCGAGTTCTAGATCGTTAGGTTCGCGACCGTCTAAAACTTCAATAATGTCTTGAAGTTCTTCGTCTGTTAAACCGAGTTGGATATGTAGTGGTGTCTGTGTCACTTTTTCCTTCCATCTGGAGCCATCCGGAGGACTGACCCTCCATAGCGGTCATTTCGGACAAGCATTGAGCCTTGTCCGAAA
>CAZLQP010000010.1:0-59013 GCA_964561855.1 uncultured Burkholderiales bacterium
TTGTTATGTTGGAGGGATCACCTTCAATATAGGCCAGAAAATCCTTCTAACACGAGTAATAGGTTTCGCTTTGTTCGCTGTGTGCGCTTTAAACATGAGCCATACGAACCATTTTGCTTATTGGGTCTTGTTAGAAAAGCAAAAATGATGTTAGCTAAGAACAACAAGCCACATGGGCGAGGAGAAACCAGATGAAACACACCCAAGACCCTACCCAACTATTCCATGACGCGTTATCAGCACTAGCACAAGGCAACCTGCCTCTAGCTCACGATTATGCAATTGCAGCTGCACGTATTTATCAGCAACAAGGTTCCACTGCAAGTGCAAAACTTGCTTTTGAAATAGCTCAAAACCCAGAAGAATTCGCTAAAGCTTCTTAAGCTCTATCGTAAAAATCCTTACTCCTGACCGAATCGGGCCTTATCTATTCTTTCCAATGAAGCTTCTTTGTGCTCTCGTTCATCTAATCCAATTCTTCTGAAAAGATCTCCTAAGGTTTCGTATTCGCCATAATCTTTTTTGAAATGACTCTCCCATTTTTCTTCATCAAAGTGAGGATTATTAGCAACATAAGACATATACTCATGCTCCGCATGGTCTTCAAACTGCGCATTTAATGTGTAACTGAATTTTGGTTTAATTGCATACATTAACCATGAGATGTGATAGTACACCCAAGCTAATACTTGTGGTATCACGCGAACTTTTAGAAATCCTAGTCTCTGTCCCTTGTTTTGAATCAGTTCTTCAAGTATCAACAGATGCCAAGTTTCGTTGTCTTGTTGCTCTCGCGATTCGACCACAGTGTCGTGAATATTTCGTGCAAACTTAGGATCCGAATGTGTATGAGTAATGGCAATGTAAGAAACTTGCTCCCAAGCGACATATGGCATTCTGGCAACTATCTCTAACACTAAAAATTTCGAAAGTGTAGCTTCTTTCCCGTATATCATGTCCATTAACTTAAAGAGAATCAACGCTGGAATACCAGGCTTCATTCTCTTTTCATTAAGTGTATTTTTTTGCTCAATTTTTAGATCTTCGGAACTCATCATAATTACACCTCCATATCGGTTGCTTCTAGTCTCTCAGACTTCACTGCTCCTAAGTACATCGTGCATAAAGTATCTACTAGCAAGATGGCATGCATCTAAAGTAGAATCGTGTTTGGATCGCACGGTGATCGCGTCACTGCTTGACAGTGCCGAGGAACGTCCGGACTCCAAAGAGCATCGTGCCGGTGAAATACCGGGCATGTAAGTGACGGAAAGTGCAACAGAAAGTAAACCGCCGATGGCAATTGCACAGGTAAGGTTGAAACGGTGCGGTAAGAGCGCACCAGTGCAGCAAGCAATTGTTGTAGCTAGGTAAACCCCACGAGGAGCAAGACCAAGAAGAAACTGCGTTGCTCGCGCAATAGTTTCGGGTAGGTTGCTAGATCACAATGGAGACATTGTGGCGAGATGGATGATCACCACGCACCTGACTTATGTCCAGTGCGTACAGAATCCGGCGTATGTGCGATCCGACTTCGTCCGTTCTTTTCCTTGGAAAAGGACGGACCTTTTCTCGTTTATGTTGGTGAGATTCTTCCTGTTTTTAAAAACACATCTAGCTTTTCTTTTTTATAGAGTTCACCAATTGAGAATAAAATGTAAATGGATATCATTCCAACTATGTCTCTTAAAATCCAAAATCCAAAAGAAGGAAACAACGACATTAAATAATTCTGGTCTTCACTTGAAAATGGCCAAAACCAAAGATAATTGAACATGAAAGTACCTTGCAAAATAAGAGTCCAAAAAACTCCGATTGGTATACACAGCAGCTTTCTTCTCAACAACCTAGAAGCAGGAATCGTTACCAACATTATCCCCACTAGCAATACCACAGGAAAAATAAAAGCATGTCCTGCAAGTGGTCTTCCTATCAAAACATCAATCAATACAGGCAATAGTGACCCGATTGCCACATAACGATAATCAATACCTACAGATCGAAAGATAAAAAAAGTCAACAGAGTTGATAGACCAACTAGATAGAAAAGCATTTAATTAATCGTCATCATCCGGGATTGTCGTGGCAGGCGGGAAAGTCGATGTTGTAGTAGTAGTTGTAGAAGGTGGTCTTGTTGCAACTGTAGTCGTTGTTGAACTTCTTTGGAATTCAGCTATTCCTTCTTCTGGAGGGCGCTCTGTCCCCCGACCTGCTTCTGTGAAGAATTTTGGACTTGGCCATTTGCTTTTGTCTGGTGCAGGAAACTTTTGAGCATCTTGTGTTGCCATAGCTGGAATCATGAAAGCTCGCCAAATAGAAGCAGGGAATGATCCTCCCGAAACGCTTCGCCCTCCGACATTCGTCATCGGCGTACGAGCTGCAGGGTTACCCATCCAAACGCAAGAGGTGTACTTCATAGTCATTCCACAAAACCATGCGTCACCAAAATTATCTGTAGTTCCAGTTTTACCAACAGCATCATGTCCCGGCACGCGAGCACCTGTTCCTGTTCCAGAGTTAATCACACCTCTTAGAGTATCGACCACACTATAAGCAACATTTTCTCCGAGAACTCTTGTACCTTCGTACTTCTCTTCGAAGATTATCTCACCATTTGGTCCTTCAACTTTCGTGACAAACACAGGGTTATGTCTGATTCCTCCGGTCGATAAAGTGTTGTAAACAGTTGTCATATCGAGCGGTGTGGTTTCATCTGTACCTAGAGAAATGGATGGGAATTCTGGAACATCATGATTAACTCCAAGACGTTCTGCCATTTCTGCAGTTTTACTTACTCCTACTGCCCCTATCAAACGAGCGAAGGCGCAGTTGACAGACCCTGCCATAGCTCGAGTCAAAGAAGTTGTACCGCTACCACCACCAGCGTAATTATTTGTTTCCCAAGGAGCGTGACCATCAATTCGCACAGTGCAAGGGGATGATCCTGAGACGGTATCATTTGGAGAGAACCCTTCATTTAATGCTGCGGTCATACCTATTGCTTTAAAAGTTGAACCTGTTTGGCGTTTTCCTTGCGTCGCTAAATTGAATGTCGCATCTTCAAATCCAGGACCACCAACCATAGCTAAAACTTTTCCAGTATTTCGATCCATTACGACCATTGCAGCTGTAAACGGAGGTTGATTTGGCAACTTAGAGTCAACAGCATCTTGAGCCATTTTTTGAAGGTCTGGATCGTACGATGTATGGATCTTCAACCCACCTCTCAATACTTTGTTGTATCTTTCCTGGGCAGTTTCGCCGAGTCTTTCATCGTCTAATAAAAGTCTTTGCGCTTCTGCAACCAAATACGTTTGAGGTCTCAATTCGGCAGATGGTTTTTCAGTAGGCAGGGGTGCCGCATTTGCCTCAGCTTCTTGTTCAGCGGTAATAACGCCTTCATCTTTTAGCACTTTAAGAATAACTGCTCTTCGGTTTTTTGCTCGATCTGGATAAGTAAATGGGTTCCAGCTTTCTGGGTTAGGAATTACACCTGCCAATAAAGCAGCCTCGGCTATTGTAAGGTCTGCAAGAGGCTTCTTAAAAAATCGCTCCGAAGCAGCTTTAATTCCATAACTTCCTTGACCAAAGTAAACAGTATTTAAATACTCTTGCAAGATCTCAGTCTTCGAATATCTTTCTGTCAAACGATAAGCAAGAACTGCCTCTTTGATTTTTCTCGAAAATGTTTTTTCGTTTGTGAGCAATCGATTTTTTACTAGTTGTTGAGTAATCGTCGATCCACCTTGGTTAACACTACCTAAAGAAACATTCGATGTAGCTGCTCTAGCGATTGCACGGGCATCAATTCCTGGATTCTCCCAAAAAGTTCTATCTTCAGCCAGGACAACTGCTGTCTGCATTATCTCAGGTACTTCGTCTAGTTTTACCGGATCTCTATCTTCTAAACCTAAACGTCCTATCTCGTTACCTTTAGCGTCCACCACAATTGTTCGCGAAGATAAATCGGAAAGTGCAATATCGATGTTATCCGTACCATTATGAGCCTTGGCAACCATACCTAAAGCTGGAGCTAAGGTTGCCAAACAAAGTCCTAGCAATGTTCCACCAATAAATATGATGATGAAAAACTGTGTCAATGCACCAAAACGTTTCATGATGGCACTATTCTAGCTCAAAAATTGCCGAAATCGGCAGTCACAACCTTATTTTGTCTCGTATAGCAAGTACTCTATAAAACGATGGATTTTCAGCTTCCCTGCAAGGATTCGAAAGAAATATATAACCAAGTAAAAAAATCTGTGATGTCTATACAGAATTCTGGGCATCGCCATGTTACCGTCATCTGGCCAAGCTCAACTTCTGCAATTTTCATGCGACGTAGGCTCATGAAAGATCTAAATGGCGCATTTGCAATTAAGAACACTTCAGTCAGAGAAGTTCAATCGTTAGTTGACTCACTTAAAAATCCAAACTCTATTTATCATCCAGCAAAAACACTTAAACAATGGGAGCTTTTAGCAGAGATATCACAAGAAATTTTCGGTCAAGTCTCTTGGAGAAGGATCCAACACATCGACGACACTTTAGAGATCGTATGCAACTTAGAGGATGCAGAACTTTCAGATATTAAACACTACTCACCTCTAGCCTATTCTTGTTATAAGAAATACCAAGAGTTGAGCAAGTTCAAAAAAAACGATCAACTCGCTATCAACAAGAAACAGTTAGAGCTAATTTTAGGTAAGTGTGTTTTAATTTCCCCAGAATATTCAACAAGAGCAATCAAAAACTTGAAAAAGGACATCAGTGTTTGCATCGATAAAGAAATCATTTACAAAAACGCGGAAATCAAATCGAGATCTATACCAACTGACCTGTATCAAAGTCCGCTAGACGAAATGGAATCAGTTTTAGTTAGAATAAGCGAATCCGCTGGATTATCAGACCTAAATAGCGTAGCCGTCATCGTCCCAAACATGGCATACAAAAGGTTCTTTATTAGCAATGCCAAATCACGAGGCATCCCTGTGGCGGGCAACTCAGCTACAACTCTTGCCAATAACGAGATTGTACAGTTTTTTAAATTTGTTTTAGAAAATCATCAAGATACCATTGACTTAGAGCGCAGCCTCGATCGATTTACATGGTTAAAGAGTAAAGACTACTTCTTGCTCAAAAATGGGTTTGAAAAACTAATTGCGCAATTGATCAGCGAAAAACAAGCCACTTTAAAAACAAAACTGATATTTGAGTTCATCAAAAATTACATCGACCAAGCATATTTTGAGACCACACAAAACGAAGCTGAGAATGCACAAAAAGCTTTCGAACTAATCAAGGATTTAAGTGAGATAAAACTGCATACAAACGTTGAAGATATCGTTTACTTAGTTGATCTAATAACAGAAGTACCTCTGAGAGAAAATACAATTGGCGAAGGAATTTATGTTTCACTGCCTGATGAACTAGAGGGTAGTCATTTTGACTCTGTTTTTGTACTTGGAATTAGTGATAAATTCTTTCAGTCAGTTAAGCCTAAAGTATCACTTATCAATGATGACCAATATCTTTCTATTGGAGTAGAGGACCAAGGGGCATTAATCGCAATCTCAAAGAATAAGTTATCTTGGCTTTTAAATTGCTCAGATGAAATCAATTATTCGACTTCTGCATATGGGATGGATGCCAAAAAGATAACTCAACCTATTTGGTCAGATCCTCGAACGGTAAAAGATCACCATACTTTTGAATACCCCTTAGTCGAAATTGATCTAGATGAATGCGAGAATCACTTGTCCTCATCGCTAGGACAACTCCCCAACCCTATAAACACATCTTTATCAGATTTAACTATTTCATCGATTTCTGCAACTGGAATTGAGACCTTGGCGACTTGCCCATACAAGTTTTTTTATCGCAATATTCTAAAACTTAGATCTGAGCCAATTAATACTGATCCAGATTATCTAAACAAACTTGATTCCGGAAACCTGATCCATCAGTTACTAGAACAGTATACAAATGAAAATCTAAGCAACGAAGAAGTATATGACATCTTAAAAAGAAGAGTTTCTGAGCTGCACGAAGAACAAGTGCTTCCAACACTAGCAAGCAAAGAGATGAACTATTTATCTCTGAGTAAGTATTTGGATACTTTTTTTGAACTTTTAGAGCAAGCTCAAGTCAGAGAATCGCAAGCCGAAATTGAGGTAAGCGGTCAACTAAAAATCGAAGACATTTCTCTAAACGTCAAAGGAAAGATTGATCGTCTAGATTTCGACGATTCAAATAAAGTTGCATTAATTGACTACAAGACCGGTTCTACTAAAAACAATTCTTCAGTAGATTTTTACAACTACGGCCGACGAATACAACTCGCAATCTACGCTCAGCTACTTAGTAATAGCCATGACATTAGAGCTCTAGAATACTGGTACTTAAAACCGGATGAAAAAACTAAAGACATTCAATCCGTAACACCCTCAAAACTTGCTGAACTCAAACAAACACTAATTTCTATACTTAGCATAATCAAGACTCTAAATTTTCCAGCGCGAGAAGTATCTTTTATAGCGACCAAAGATGGTGATAGAGAAGAAAACAACTGTGAAAAATGTGAGTTTGAAGGTATCTGTTTTAATGAGAATAAGTCAATGTGGCAAACGATTAAAAAAGAAACTCCTTATGTAAATTATTCGTCAGCCGTAGGAGAAAATTCCGACGAGGTTTTATCATGACTATTGAAACAACACAAAGCAAAATCATTGAAGTGGACGACCCTGTTAAGTACGTTTGCGACAACCTCAATGTCTCTTTTTCTCTATCTGCAAGTGCAGGATGCGGTAAAACATATATTCTAATCGAAAGAGTTGTTGCACTATTAAGAAAATCCATTCCTCTAGAATCTCTCCTACTCGTAACTTTCACTGAGAATGCTGCGAGCGAAATGCGAACCAAATTAGTCGAACGCTTGCTCGAATTCGAGCAAGAAACTTGGGCTCAGAACGCATTGAAAAGCATAGGAATATCCTCGATTCAAACTATACATTCCTTTTGCCTCGAAATTTGTTCCAAGTACTTCAGCGAAGCTTCTTTAGATGCACCTGCAAGAGTTCTTGACTCGAATGAATTTGACTTGATGCTCGAAACGTCATTTAGAAGAATGTATAACGAAAAGTGTAACGATCCGGACTTTGTTGATTTCTTCTCACTTTGCGGCCAGCTAAAAATCAGTCAATCTACCTTCATGAAATTAATGAGGTCGTTTTTATCGGTGAATGGTATCGATGACGAGAAAATAGCTGACGAAGAAATATCAGATAAAATTCATGAGCTGTCTTCTTCTCTCGATTCCATTCAAAACGAAATGACTGCGCTTTACGATTCATATGAGCAGAGCTTTTCCTTGCCTGAAATGGATAATCCAAAAACTCATGCAAACGCAAGAATACTTAAAATAGATCAATTCATTAGATCGTTTTCAAACAACCGAAATAAGATCGACTCTGCAAAAGTGCTTCTTAGTAGAGAAAAAGCGATTACAGAGAAAAGGTTTTCAATTGAATCCAGAGGAGATTTAGAAGATTTTGAAATTTATGTAGACAAGCTAAGGGAGCTAGAAGAAAATTACTCTGACCGAGTCAAAATGCTAGTTTTAGAAACTACTTCTGAGCTGGCTCGGTCTTTTTCAAACCGATTCAGAAAGTCACGTTTCAAACAAGGCATGATCTCATACGACGAGTCAATAAAACTAGCGTCAAGATTACTAAAGATAGAGTCGGTTCGCGTTGAAGTTGCTCAAAAATACAAGTGCATATTGATAGATGAATTTCAAGATACAGATGATGAACAAATTGAAATAGTCAAAGCGCTAGTTGAACAAAATGATGAAAGCGATTTAGGAAAATTGTTTGTTGTTGGAGACTCGAAACAATCTATTTATTCCTTCAGAGGTGCACAAGTAAAGAGTTATGAAAAATTTATATCCGAGTCAGAGCTTCGTCAAGTTGCTTTAGAAAAGTCATATCGAAGCGTTCCTGGCATCCTTGATGCAGTTAACATCTCAATGGAAACACTTATAGAAGATTACCGACCAATGAAAAGCAATAGGGAAAATATTGCGAATGATTTTCCGAGCGTGACTTATTTGGGTGATTCAGAATTTTCTACTGCCACTCAAGTCAAAGATGCAATAGGTACCGATATCGCTGCTTCCATACTTCAAATCGTCGATAATAAAGATACTTCAGAAAAAAAATCGGAAATTGGGCTCAACGATATAGCCATCTTGGTGAGGACAAATGCAATAGGAAACAGCATTATTCCACATCTTGAAGATTTGAAAATACCCTATGAAATCGACTCTTCTGAAGTGATCTGGGACCTAACTTTCACAAAGATCGTTTTGAACTTTATCTATGCAATCGTTGACCCCCAAGAAGATATAGCTATTGCAGGAACACTTAAATCTCCTGTTTTTCTGTGCACGAACGACGACCTACTCGACTGGATAAGTCTGCACAAAAATTCCGGTCGAAACAAAAATATCTGGAATTACAAAGATAATCTAACCGAACATAACGATCATAAAATAGCGGACTCCTTGAAAAAATTGTTTGACTTACATAATCTTTCAAAAAAGCTGACACCACTCGAACTTGCAAAAAACGTGATTTTCCAGTCAGGTCTTTACGAGACTTACTCCAGATTGAAGCCCTCCGAAGCAAAGAATGTTGCAGATTTCATCACTTATATCGCTATCAAATTTGAAGAAACAAAAATAAGCAGTAATGCCCATGATTTTGCATTACACCTTCGAGACTTACGTAACAATAAAGAAACCCCCATCAAGTTCATACCTTCAGACCAAGGCGATGCTGTAAAGATCATGACGATTCATAAATCAAAAGGTTTGGAATTTCCCATTGTCTATTTAGTGCCGAGCCATAGCAACAACAATAAAACCGAGCCGTTTGCAATAAAACCTACAGATACTACAGAGACATATCCAATATTCATCAGATCAAACCTTCACTCCCAATTAATTTCTGATACTGTTCGCGAGAAAAAGTCGACAGAGCTCGAAGACGAAAAAAGAATGTTATATGTTGGTATGACAAGAGCAAAAAACAATCTAATACTGTGTTTGCATTCGAAATCCAAGAAAGAATCAAAATCTACCTCAAAGCCAACATCCGTTGAGTTACTTAAGACATCGTTAATGGACAACTCAGACACTTTAAGAGTCAAGCCACATAGGTTTTCAGAATCTTTTAATAACAATCTCATGAACACCTTCAGAAAAGATAACGTATCTATATCGCCAAAAAAGAGTTTGAGTCCGATCCTTGATATTCTCAAAAGTACCGTACAAAAAACTTCTATCATCTCACCAAGTTCTTTAGATATAGAAACAAACAAGTCAGTATACGATTCGCCAAAGATTTCAATAACACGTGAACGATCAGGAAACCTTGTCGGTACAGCTACCCACAGAGCTTTGAATCTCATTGATTTTAATAGCGATACAGCAGTCATTGAAAATATTTGCTTTTCTTGTGCGCTCGACGAAGGGATCCCTGAAAAAGTTGAAACTATAATTGAGATGGTTCAAAAAGCACAAAGTATTGAACTGATCAAAAACTCTGATGAGCAGCTTAGAGAAGTACCTGTTAGCGGACGAGTTGGAGACTACTGGATTGAAGGCTACATAGATATTTTGGTTAAATATTCAGGATGTTGGCATTTAATAGACTATAAAACTGACTTAGTTAACGACAGATACACCATTGCATCAAAGATTGAAAAATATGCCCGTCAGTTGAGCACTTACACTTTCCTACTTCAAGAAAAACACAACTTAAAAATAGAAACAACCAATCTTTTATTCTTGTATCCCACTGAACCAGAATTGATTGAAATTTCAAACATTCATATTGATGAGGCAGATGTCATAAAAAACATTGAAATCATGCAATCTTTATTGAAATAATTGCATATTTGTGCCCGATTTCGCATTATTCGTCTAAATTCGAACAACAATCTGTATCTACTGTAATTTGCGCCTAATTAGAGGCCGAAACATATAGAGTGAACAATCAGTTAACACAAGTCGATCGCCTCTACCTGGGTATAAAGCGTTTCGCAAGCACACCAATATTGCTTTCGCTGATTGTTGTTTTAAGCGCAACGTATCTAATACAATACAATTTTTTTTCGAGTGAACAAGATAGTTATTGGTTTATTGCAGAGCTTTTAAAGCCATTGTTCCCTCTTATTTTTGCCATTAATGCAATCTATAAATACAAGCACACCAAGGTAAAAGGTTGGCTTTTGTTTATATATGCATGCAGCTTTTGGTTTATAGCGCAAAGCGTGGACTTCGCCGTGCAAGTCTCGCCTACTATCCGAGATCTGCTTTATGAACATAAGCAAATATTCTTCTATCCAGTCTTTCCTCTAGCTATGGCAGGTGTGGTTGGCATTGGTTTACATTCTTTTAGCGCGATATCAAAAGCTCGTGTTTTATTTGATGGTTTTATTCTTGCATGCTCAATAAGTTTTATCTTGTGCTCGATATTGCTCAACTATGGAGATATCCCCATCATGGAGCAAAGTGAAGCCGGAATAATTTTTCTCGACATAATGGTTGCATCAATTGCTCTTGCCATTACGTTGTATCGAGGTCTAGACAGAGTTATTCTCCCCGTCGCACAATCTCTCTTTTTTAACTCAATTGCAGATGTCTATCGTGTGCTCTATCCTTCCAAAAACGAATTTATATCTCATCCTGTAGTTGGCGTGCTGACTATCATCGCAATAGTTGGATATTGTTTCACATTCAAACGCGATGAAGGTGCTCCGGGCCAGGTACTAACTGCAAAAGGAGAAGACATCTTAAGATATTCGATTTTTGGATCTGCTCTTATCACCTTGATTTATGCCAGTTATGTGTTCCTAAATCAATCAGTATCGAACAGTGTTCTGATTGTAATTTTTAGCTGTCTTGTTGCTTCGTTGTTGATACAACAATTAATTACATATTACGAAAACAGAAAACTTTTAAGGCAACACGAAATTGACCTAAAGAACATGATGACATCTGAAGAGAAATTTCGAATTGCATTTGAAAACGGTCCAACTACGCTCGTTCTATTAGATGAAGAGGGCCACATACTTAGAGCAAATAAAGCTTTCTGTAACTTCACTGGCTTTTCAGCAGATGAAATTATTGCAAGTGCTTTGAGTTATATAATTCATCCCGACGACAGAACTCTCTTTGACGTAAATCTAGCTACTGTCCTTGGACAATTTGATGGAGAAAGCATAAACGTAGAATGCCGCTTCCTTCAAAGAGATGGGTCTATCCGTTGGGGTTCAGCATCAATTAGTCATATTCCACTCACAAGTGAAAAGGATGATGACACAGCAGAATTTGTAGTGCAAATCGAAGATATCACTGATCAAAAAGTTCATGAAACAGAATTAAAATCACTCGCAATTAAAGACCCATTAACAGGATTGTGGAACAGAACACATCTCTTTAACTTGATCAACGAATTCTTAAGTAAAACTAAGGAAGAACGTAATCAAGAATCTTTTGCCTTGATGTTTATAGATTTAGATAGATTCAAAATGATAAATGACACAATGGGACATTCTGCTGGAGATGTTGTTTTACACCTTACTTCTGAAAGAATTTGCTCCATAGTGGGAACCAGAGGTGAAGTCGCGAGACTTGGTGGAGATGAGTTTGTTGTACTCTTGAACCCTCCGATCACAGAGACTGTATCAAAACTTATTGCAGAAGAAATAAAAGATTCTTTGAGTCAACCGATACTACTCTCTCAAGGTGAAACTGTAATTACTTGTTCAATCGGCGTTGTAATATGTTCTGGAGTTGATCTCACTGCCGAAGACATTCTTCGAGATGCTGACGCTGCAATGTATCGAGCAAAAGATCAAGGAAAAAACACTATCGAGATTTCATTTTCCAAAGATGGTAAACGAAAATCTACGGAACTTAAATTCACAAATGATTTAAGGCGAGCATTAAACACTGATCAAATAAAGGTGTTTTATCAGCCGATAGTATCGTTAGCTACTAATGAGATAGTCGGATTTGAAGCACTTTCAAGATGGGTACACCCCAAAAAGGGAATCATAAAACCCGATGACTTCATACCGCTCGCTGAAGACACAGGACTTATTCTTGACATAGGTTACTTCATGATGGAAGAAGCCTTTAGTCAGCTTAAGACTTGGCAAAATGCTTTTACGACGACTTCAGGAAATGCACTAACAATGAATGTGAATCTCAGTGTTACCCAACTTAGAGACCCAAAACTGCTACGTGAGATAGAAGGAGTAAAAAGCTCTGTAGAAACTGCAAGCAACTCTATGATTTTTGAAATCACAGAAAGCGCAATCTTAGGAGATACGAAAAGGGCTATAGCTTTGCTTAACGATATCCGAGATCTTGGATTTAGGTTACGCGTAGATGATTTCGGTACAGGATATTCATCTCTTGCTTATCTAAAGAAATTGCCGATTGATGGCTTTAAAATAGATAAAAGTTTCGTGAGTGGATTAAACATCGATATTGACGATACTGCGATCATCAAAGCACTATTGGGCCTTGCAAAAGCAATGAATCTGTCTGTGACAGCAGAAGGAATTGAGCAAGATTCTCAAAGAGAGTCGTTAAAGCAGCTCGGCTGCAATTATGGCCAAGGATATCTATTTTCTCCTCCTGTGACTGCTGATGAGATAGTTTTCCCTACCAGCGTACATAAAAGCCCTATACAAGATCACCTAGATACTGCTTAACTATTTAACAAATTTCGTAAATTTACCCGCAAGTAAATTATTGGTAGTATTTCCTAATGGATACATTCACTCCCCTTGTTACGACCAGAGAAGCTACTAAAGACGAATATGATCGAGTTTTAGAGCTGACAAACGAATTGTATAACTCGATTGAACTCGAGAATGAAAATAATGACTGGCACCAACCAGCAATCGAGTGGTTAGAACAAGCAACTTCACAAGGTACTGCCACTGCAGTGGTGGCTTACGATTCTGCAACCGAAAAAATTGTAGCAAGTGGTATAGGAATCGTTTATAACGACATTCCTCAACCTTGGCTTCCAAACGGAAAAATGGGATACATCCGTTGGATGTCAACAGAGGAAGATTTTCGCGGATATGGTGTAGGAGAGAAAGTTTTAAACGCGTTAATGAAATGGTTTGAAGAGAAAGAAATAACTAGAGTTCAACTTCATGCTTCAGATAAAGCAGTTGAATTTTACAAACAACACGGATTTGTAGACACTTCATACCAAAATTTATGGTGGCGAAAAAAGTAATTACTTGGTTAATACCGAATTTATTAAGGCACCGTATACAAGTGACCTAATCTGAAGTGAAAGCCAAATCAACAGAGCTAGCACAACTGCCAGCGTCCCATATAGCGGACGAGAATTATCTATTGAATTGCCAATTATAAAGACGCTCAAGAACTGAATGAGAGTAACGCTGATTCCAGAAAACAGCACTCCCCAGCCTTTCGCACTCTTATGATCCACTGTTACTAAAAATATCAGATAGACAATCGCAGTGTTCCAAATACTACTAAGTACCAAAACAAGAGATCCTAAGAAAACATTGTTTAATGCAATCGAATTAAAAAACGTTGGAAGAAATAGACCTACTGCAATAATCAGCATTATTAAATATGCGCGGAGGTTTTTTTCAATTAGATTCCTTTCTTTGGTTAAATCGTTTTGCTTTAATATCTCGCAGAGAGCACTTTGAAGAGCAATTGTTCCTTTGCGAATAGCCCACAACATCAGCGCCAATGACAAAAACAAAGTTAATCCGCGAGCTTGTACAAAACTCAAGTTAGATTCCAAAGTAGTTCCAACAACTGGGATAGTTGAAAAAGTAGATTCTATAACTCTATCTCTAAATTGAGGATCCGATTCGAATATCATGTCAAAGATAGTTAGTGAAAAAAGCAAGAGCGGAGGTATAGATAAAAACATATAATAAGTTATTGCACCAACTTTAAACTCAGCATTGTCATTTTTCATTCTGCGGTGTATATCATCGAAAAAAGACAGATACTTATTTGAATGAACGAGCTCATTTTTCTTATCTGAAATATTTTGCAGTTTTGCTTTAAGGTTTAAGTTAGCCATATCGTACCTAACACCTTAGATGCCATTGAGGATCGTGCAAAGCACCGGCCGAGGAAAATGGTAAGAGTGAGGACTTGGAATACAAACCAAAGAAAAATGGTGGGCGTTGAGGGACTTGAACCCCCGACCCCCTCCTTGTAAGGGAGGTGCTCTAGCCAACTGAGCTAAACGCCCGCGAGATCGTTTTCACGATTCAGCGAAGCATTTACTTTATCAGATCAAGTATTTTTTCGTGGAGTCGAGCCGATGCACAACTTAATATTTGTCCATTTATGAGCCATTCTTGGTCATCACCACTCCAGTCAGTGATGACTCCCCCAGCTTCTTTGACTAATAAACCGCCTGCAGAGGAATCCCAAGGTTTTAAAAATCTCTCTATAAAACCGGCCCAAATACCTTTAGCTGTCCAACTTAAATCGAGCTCTGCGGACCCTACTCGCCTCATATCTTCGAATACATTAAAAAACTCTCTAACCAGACCTAAGTGTTCATCAATATATTCTGGATGGCGAAATGGCAAAGAAGTGGCAAAGATATTAAATCTATCTCCATTATCAATCGTATGTATTTTTTCGAATTCTGAATTATTAAAGCTGGAAAAGGCTCCCTTTCCAGATATTGCCGTAAATTTTTCTCGTAGAGATGGCGCATTTACTACAGAAACTTTTAGTTCTTTATTGACTCTTAATGCAATTGAAACACAATATCCAGAAAAACCATGTGCGTAATTGCTTGTGCCATCTAGTGGATCGACGATCCAACAAGTATCGGGAAGTTCAATGTCAATTTTGTCTCCGATAACATTAAAGTTCATCGACTCTTCGCCAATGAATGCAACTGAATCATCGAAGTTTGCTAATTCAGAGCGAATTGCATCTTCACATTGTGAATCGAGCTCGGTGACATAATCGACATGCCCTTTAGAAGTTACATCTAAATCAGTGCGAAATTTTGCTTTCAGCATCTTTGACGCAATCTCGCTTGCATGTAATGCCACCTCTTGGGCATGAATAAGATCTAGATCTGTCATGCCCTAAAGGTTAGGCGATATGGCGCTGTAATACATGCTGCGAGTCATCAATTTCCTCATTTTCTGGCTCTTGAATAACTTCTTCTACAGGCGCATTTACTGCCAATGCTTTCAGAACCCGCGCGTTGTCGAGCTCTTCGCTCTTACGAGGTCTACCTCTTCCGCGTTTGAGCAGTATCTCTTCTCCGTTAACGAAGATGACTCCTCCCCACACACCGGCAAATGCCTTATGGAGTCTTGCTTGTTCTAAGCATTGCACCCGCAGAGTGCATGTTGCGCATATCACTTGTGCAGCTCTCATGTCTTGAGTTTTTTCTGAGAAGAATAACTCTGTTCGACCACTACAAGCTGGTTGTTGATGCTGTTGTTCTTGTTGTTCTTGATACATCATGGTATTTTCCTTAAAAGTTGGTGTAAAACGAAAAAGCCGCCGGGGTTTCCGGCGGCTTTTTCAAAATCTTCGGACTTTTTTAGGTCCTTTTGATTAGTTTAAAATCCTGCCTGGAAAATACCGGTGAAAGCTTCGGTGTGCCTGAATTAATGGCATATGGATACAAAGTGGCTCCACCAAAATTTTTGAAAGCCCATTTGACCTGGTTAGCCATAGAAAAAAGCTCCCCATTAAATTGGCGCGCGAAAACACCAATAGAGTCGAATGTAGTGGATACATACGCCCAAATTCTGCCTATTGATGTGTTCTTCATGTTTACCAGCAAAGCAGAGCTTTATATGCTGAGTCAAGTTAATTATTAAAAAAATTCGGAAAAATATCTTTAAAAGCTTCAACAAGCGTTTCTGAGTGTGTGACAAATACACCAGTTGCGGCTAATAATCCATCTGAATCTCGCCTAATAACAGTGCATCCCGCTTTTTTGGCTATAAATTCAGCAGCAAGCAAATCCCAAGGTTTCAACAAGATATCTTCATCATCTATATAAGCATCTATGAATCCTGCTGCAACCTCACAAATCGAAAGCGCAGATGCTCCGAAGTGTCTGAAGTGTCTAAAAGGAATCGATGGACCTTCGTGAGTTGTGAAGCAAATAACAGCAGATGAGAAATTATCTGCTCGTGTTCCTACATCTTCATGATCATTGCTTTGATTTGTTAAATCTAATTGCAAGCCCTGTTTATTTTTGAGAGACACCACATTATCTAAAGTTGCTCTAAATATCCTGTGATTAACCTGATCGACAACTACAGCACCTACTACTTCGCCTTTATATAAAAGCGCCGCAGAAAAGCACCAGTAGCCAACTGAATGAGCAGCATTTGTAGAACCATCTATTGGATCTATAACGAAAATAAAGTCGTTTCCTTCGACGTCCTTTTTAGAGACTTCTCGTTCTTCACTGAGAATATATCCTTCAAAATCACTTAAATGATCATGCACTATTTCATCTGCTAAAACATCGATTTCATATTGGTTAGTAAATCCGAGATTAGATGTGCGCTTTCGACGATCAGAAGGACTCATATTTTCTATCTGTTTTCTTATTTCAACAGACGTCTCTACCGCCTGATCCAATAATCTATTAACCTTATTTATTTCCACCATTTAATGCCTTTAAATTTTCTGCTTTACCTTTATTTTTGTTATCAGCCATTGATTTGAAAAATACTGGCATACGAATTCCAATTCTTCTACGAGAAGTGGGTGACTAAGAACAACGATATCAATTGAGGTATCTAGGTTCTCTAGAGTTTTCAGTATCTCCAAAGGATACTTCTTACCGATTTCACTGAATTCAACTCTTAGTGGTTCAATTATTTTCTCGATATTGATTATGTTTGCATTTGTAATGAGCAAATCATTTTGTATTTTCAAATCTTTGTTTAATACCGCATCACAATATGCTTCGATTGTATCGATTGAAGACGGTTCAGAACTTTTGTATAGCACTACGATCATTGCAACACATATGATTAGAAATATTGCAAGAGGTATAAGTAATGCCATAACTAACTCGATATCCTAGTCCCCAAATTCTGCATTAATTGCTTTGGCGAGCTCGATATCCCGTCCGCTAATAGCATTAATATCATGAGAGAAAGTACTAACGACAACTTCAGAGTATTTAAGAGTAATTTCCGGATGATGATTCAAATCTGATGATATTTTCGCAATCTTAAAAACCTTCTCAACACCTTGAGCATACTTATCATGCTCAAATTTTCTCTCAAGTTGACCATTATTCTCAATCCAGCCACTCGGAATCTCTACATTTTCGTTTTTTGTGTTCATAGCATCTATGCTATTACGTCATAACCTTGGGGATGTAGCTCAGCTGGTTAGAGCAAACGACTCATAATCGTTAGGTCGCGGGTTCGAGCCCCGCCGTCCCCACCAATAATTTTTCACGACTTTGCACTATCTTGCGAAATGCCCCTTTATTCGCTAAATCTGGAAGTTGATCCAACGAGTCGAAGCCGAACCATGCTACTGCTTTTGATTCATTTTCAGCAGGTTTCAAAAAAGGATTAGCCGCAACAGCTATATATCTAATGTCATAATGCATATGGGTACCTGCATCATGTACGTCAACATGGAAGATTTTATTTTGAAACTCCGCGATTATCCCAGTTTCTTCAAAAGTTTCCCTTATTGCAGCAGATAATGGTAACTCATTTTGATCTAGGTGCCCCCCTGGCTGGAGCCACATCGGGAATTTTTTGTGGAAGTGCAATAGCAAACCATATTTTGAGACGATAAAGGCGGAACCGGTTATATGATGATCGCTCTTGTTTTGATCGAGCGACTTGATAGACAGCTTGTTGATTAGTTCTAGTGTTCTCTTGATAGAGACTTCCTCTTGAGTATCGAATGGTGAATGGTTCTTCAATTCTTCGCTCAAGCTTTCCAGCTTCTGCAAGTAACTTCTCTGCGCTTCGTATTCCACGAAGAATCAGAATAACACGACATGAAATGACTGCCACAAATATGCAAGATAAAACGAAAACCAACGCTAACGAGGCTTCTAGTGACGTCATTGCAGTGAAAACCCCTATCGCAACAGGAGATACTACTCTCGCAATTGCATTTCGCTGCATAATCGTCGTACCAAAAGCCTGATATTGAACATCCGTGAGATTATTAGCTGCGATTTTATACAGATTCGAATGAAACATTACTAAACAAATTCCGAATACAGCTGCTGAAACAACTGCTAATGTTACACCTGCAAATGTTGTATAAAAGACTGTAGACAAAACCGCTAAAGACATAGTAACCAACAATAATTTCCAACGTTTCTCGTCGTTAAGTTTTACTTTTGACTGAAGAAATGGATTCAAAATGAATCCGCTAAGGATAGCAAAAACTCCGTAAATCATACATAGTGTCGAATCCATACCTTGAGATACTTTTGACATCTCGATAAAACACAAAGGCATGAGCATCATTGCACTACCACTTATTATGTTTATACTTAAGTCCATACTTAGCAATGTTGCAGGAACTCTCCTGAACTTATGTATTCGGGACTGATTTTTTCTAATTGAATCGTTCAGTACGATGTCATCTAGCCGTCGCTTAATGTCGGATTCTCGAGCATTGATAACTTGATGAATCGAATCAACTTTTGAATGACGAAACTTGTATTTAAGCACAAAAAATAGCACCGAAGCGTACAGAAAAGCAGTTATATATATTGGTCCAAGTACTATCGATGATAGAGCTATTGGTGCAATTAATGCACTAACAAACAAAACTGCACCTTGTTGGACACCAGTCAATTTTGAAGAAAAGTTTTCTTCTTTAGCTACATAGGAGTGTGTGATTTTCGGAAAAGTTGATTCAAGGAATACTTTTGATTGACTCGCTATTAGCACTACTGCCAAAAAAGGAATAATTGAATTCACGCGTATGAGCACCACAGAGCAAATCGCACCTAGCGCTCCGCCCAAAACGAGCGATGTTTGCACCGAGACATAATTGAAACACTTTTCGCTTATGGGTTTCATTGCAATTGTAAAACCTTGTACGAGAATACTCATGATTCCGGCAAGAATTGGGTTTATTTCAAATCTAGAAACCAGCAAGATCCACGAAGAAGCGATAAATCCGACTCTTGAGGCAACTGCAAGAAAAGACAAGATATAGATAGAAAATTTCGCCCGATCGCGCACTATTCGCATAATGCTCATTATGCGACATAACGGACATATTATCAATCATCAAAATGATGTCTTTTTTGTCATCTGACCAGCGTTTTAAACACTATCAGCTACCGGCACTACCAGCGTTATATTCCCACTCGCACCTTTGATCTTGGTACCTGAGCCCTCACGATCTTGCAAGCTAATAGACGTAGTTGCTACATCGAAAGCTTCGGAATCGCTTAAAAATGCAGTCTCATCTCCCATTGCAATACACATTGCGCTTACTAACCCCCTGGATGGTTGAATTTTCATGGATTTCATTCCTGACCCGCCTCTAGATTGCAATGTCATCGAGTTAACGTGCATTCGTTTCGCATATCCTTTGTCAGTAACAAGGACACAATCATCATCTTCATAAACACTTATGGCAGAGACAACTTCATCGTCAGCTTTAAGTTTCATTGCTCTAATTGTTCCGGCAGAACGAGAAGTAGATCTTACATCTGACAGAAGAAATCTAATCCCTTGCCCGTTCTTAGTAACAACCATCATCTGATGATCATCATCCTCATGGACTTCAACTGCAGAGATAATTTCTTCGCCTGAAGCGAGTTTTGCACAAACCACACCATTTTTCTGTGTTGCAATTTCTGATAGTGCCTTTGCATCAACTTTTTTTATTCCGCCTTTATTGGTGATCATCGCAACGGCTTCGATATTGTCTACATCTATCACTGAAATTGGTTTTTCTCCCGATGAAAATGAAACCATTGTTGAAACTGCACCGAGCCTATCTTTAGGAATCTCATAGCATGGGATGCGATATGCCCTTCCAATATTTGAAATCACTACAACTGAATTCAAGCTGGTTAATTCGTATACTGATGAGATACTGTCACGGTCTTTTGTCGTTGTGATTTTTGATGCTTTTGAATTTGCCGGTATTGCCCTGAGATAATTTCTAGCTGAAACATTAATAATCAAATCTTCTTCTGCAATTGTTGCAACTGAATCAATTGTTCCTGTATCTGATTTTTCGATCTTCGTTCTTCTTGGGCAACTAAGTGTCTGTAGAAAATCTGAGAGTTCATGTTTAATAAGTTCACGGACTTTTGCCGGACTTTTGAGTAACGCGGTTAATTCTTTAATTGTTTTCTTTAGTTGTTTTAGCTCATCAGATAGCTCTTTTTGACCTAATTCTGTCAACCTGCCTAATGCTAAATCAAGAATGTGATTGGCTTGAATTTCAGAAAATGAAAACTTACCTGACATCAATTTTGTTCGAGCACTAGAGCGATCTTTAGATGATCGGATTGCTTTTATGATCGCATCGATCATGTCTACTGCACGCACCAATCCTTCAACGATGTGACATCGATCCTGCGCTTTATTCAAGCGATATTGGCTCCTTCGACGGATGACATCAATTTGGTGTGTCACCCAAGCCGAAAGAATCTCGTCTAACGCCAAAGTTTTTGGCACCCCATCTACTAATGCAATAATGTTGGCGGGTAGTGACAATTGTAAGGTCGTGTGTTTATATAGGTTGTTTAAAACAACTGAAACATTTGTACCAACTTTACATTCAATTACCAATCGAGTTTCACCTTGCCCAGATTCGTTTCGAATGTCTTTAACGCCTGTTATTTGGCCAGACTCCACTGCATCAGCTGCCTTTTCTGCAATTGACTCAATTGAGGTTTGATAAGGAACTGAAGTGATTATGATCGAAGTCTTACCTTTAGATTCCTCGATCTTATGCTCGCCTCGAACCCTAATGGAACCTTTACCTTTTTGGTACATATCATTAATACCATCAGTACCAAGTATCGTTGCACCGGTAGGAAAATCTGGACCTTTTATTATCTTTGATAGCTCTTTGACAGTTGCTTCAGGATTGTCAATTAAGTGTATTGCCGCCTTGATGACTTCAATTGGGTTGTGAGGAGGAATATTTGTTGCAATACCTACTGCAATACCTTGGGAACCATTTATCAAAATATTTGGTATCCTCGACGGCAATACCGTTGGCTCTTGTGCTGACGCATCAAAATTGTCTACAAAATCGACGGTATCTTCATCAATATCTTTCAACATTTGATCTGCTACATCAGACAACCGACATTCGGTGTAACGCATTGCTGCTGCTGGATCGTTAGGGGAACCAAAATTTCCATGGGGATCGATAAGTGGAAGTGACAGTGAAAAAGTTTGCCCCATTCTAACCAAAGCCTCGTATATAGATTGATCGCCATGAGGATGATACCTACCCATAACATCACCTATAACACGTGCAGATTTTACGAAAGGCCTATCGCTCCTGATCCCTGCATCATGCATCGCCCACAATATTCTCCGATGCACAGGCTTTAAGCCATCTCTTACGTCGGGCAATGCTCGTGAAACAATCACACTCATTGCATATTCCAAAAACGCGCTCTCAACTTCATCAACTAGCGCTTTGGATGGAACTTGCTCATCGAACAAAGTCATATCTTGTTTTTTCTTCGCCATTTCATACCCTCCCGAGTAAAGGTCCGTCCTTTTCTTCTTGTTCTATCTTGCTTTAATACATTTCTACACAAGAAGAAAAGGACGGACCTTTACGCATCGATGTTTTCTACTTCTTTTGCATTGTCTTCTATGAATGTTCTTCTTGCTTGAGCATCGTCACCCATCAGCTTTCCTAGAACTTCATCACAAATTGCCGCTTGGTCAATATCAATACGAACCAAGCGTCGAGTTTTCGGATCAATCGCTGTTTCACGCAATTCCTTAGCGTCCATTTCGCCCAATCCTTTAAATCGAACAAACCTTAGGTTTGAACGAGAATTTTTCTGGATCAATTCTTGTCGCTGCGCTTCATCAGCAACATATACTTTCTCACCTTTGATTTCGGTTGAATAAAGTGGAGGTTGAGCAACATATAAGCACCCCGCTTCTACTAATTTGAACATCTGTCGATAGAAAAACGTAATCAACAAAGTTCTAATATGTCCTCCATCTACATCAGCATCTGCGAGAATAATGATTTTCTTGTAACGCATCTTATCGACTTCAAAATCTTGACCAATCCCCGCACCAATTGATGAGACCAAAGTTTGGATTTCTGCGTTTTTCAGGATTTTATCTAATGGAGCACGCTCTACATTTAAGATCTTTCCTCTCAAAGGTAAAATCGCCTGAGTTGTTGGATTGCGGGCATCTTTAGCACTACCTCCGGCAGAGTTACCTTCAACTATAAACAACTCACTTAATTCTGGCTTTTTCGATGAACAATCTGCTAGCTTGCCTGGCAAACCTCCAGAATCTAAAGATGATTTTCTTCTCGTTAGCTCTTTTGCTTGTTTTGCAGCTTTTCTTGCTTTTGATGCGTTAACCGATTTAGTTATTATCGATTTTGCTTCAGTTGGATTTTGTTCTAGCCAAGTAAGGAAAAAATCACTTGTAGCTTTCTCAACAGCAGATCTCATTGCAGTATTTCCGAGCTTCGTTTTTGTCTGCCCTTCGAACTGCGGTTCAGATAAACGCACACTTACTACTGCACACATGCCTTCGCGCACGTCTTCTCCATAGAGATTTGCATCTTTTTCCTTCAATAGGCCGACTTGACGAGCATACTTATTTGCAGCTGTCGTTAATGCTCGCTTAAAACCTTCTGCATGCATTCCACCTTCTGTCGTAGCGATACCATTAGCAAAACTATGGAGTCCTTCGTGGTATGAACTATTCCACTGCCAGGCAATATCGATCTCACCAGCATCAGTCGAAGTGTTAAAGGAACCGACACCATTGAACAACGGAGACTTTGAAGCATTTAAATGTTTAACAAAATCAACAATTCCTCCCTTGTAACAAAACAACTCTTCTCGCTCGTGTCCTTTTCTTTCGTCATGAAAACCGATCTCTAAACCTTTGTTGAGGAATGCCATTATCTGCAGACGTTCACAAATCGTTTGAGCTTTGAAATTCACCTCATCAAAAACACGTTCATCTGGATAAAAAGTAACAGTTGTTCCAGTTCTTGTTTTAGGTACGGATCCAATCTTTTTCAATTTCGTTTGAGGAACTCCACTCCGAATATTTTTTCCGGATCCAACAGCCGCAAATGTCATCTCATATGCCCCGCCATCGCGTTCAATGTGTAAATGCAATTCTTTAGATAAGGCATTGACGACACTTATTCCTACACCATGAAGTCCGCCTGAAACCTTATATCCTCCATCTCCGAATTTTCCTCCAGCGTGCAAAGTTGTCATTACAACTTCAGCTGCCGATTTTTTCTTATGTTGAGGATGCGAATCTACTGGTATTCCTCTACCGTTGTCAGCTACTCGACAACCTCCATCTTTTTGTAGAGTTACATCAATCCGGGTGCAATAACCTGCCATTGCTTCATCAATTGAATTATCAACTACTTCCCAAACAAGGTGATGAAGGCCTTGTGCTCCGGTTGATCCAATATACATTCCCGGACGCTTTCGAACTGGGTCTAAACCCTCTAGTACCGTAATTTTGCTAGCGTCATAACTCGAAGATTCAGATTTCTTTTTTGCTATTGGCATTGACAGTCCTTATCTTTTATAAAATGCTCATCATATTCTAAGTTAGAAATGGTGTTTATATTTAGGTTTTGGGCCTAAAAACCTACATTTATAAGGAATTTAATCTAGAAATATCCTCTGGGCTTAACTTTATGTCCATCGACCCAAAATTAATATCTATGTGATCTTTAGTAGATGATTTAGGAATAGTGAGAATACCTTGTTGCAGCAACCATGCCAACGCAATTTGTTCCTGAGTTGCATTGTGAGCTGTGGTAATATCCAAAAGGGTTTCATTGCTATTTAACGCTCCCCTCTCTACTGGCCTGTATGCCACAATTTGAACATCATTTATTTTGGCGTATTCTCGAAATTTATTGTCGACTTGGTCTTTATAGCAAACGTTAAAATGCACTTGATTAGCCGCAATTTTCAAATCACTGTTTTTTCTAGATATCTCCATGTCTTGTACATTAAAGTTGCTTACTCCAAAATACCGAACAACTCTTTCATTAATCAGTCTTTCTATCGGCTTGAGAGCATTGATCCAATCTTCTCCGTCAAAAGTCGAATGGATATAGAGAAGATCAATGTAATCTGTCTGCATTCTCTCTAACATTTTTTCCACACCCTGCAGCGTCTCAGATTCTCCAAAAGACGTTTCCCAGAGTTTGTTAGCAATAAAAAGATCTTCTCGAGTTTTTCCTTTTATTGCTTGTGCCACTAGTTCGTCAGTGTGACCATTTCCGTATAGCTCAGCTGTATCTATATGATTTTGCCCTATTGAAATTGAATAAGAAATAGCTTTGATATGTTTTTGATCAAGTTCAGGATCAATTACTGCTTCTCGTTCTCCGCCCATTGTCCAAGTGCCGATACCTATTGGGTGCAGTTTATTTCCTGACTTGGTTTCCATTAAGCACTACCTTTGAATTGAATGTCCTGCAGCCACGGTTAATTTTCCACTTTGAGCGATTGAATCCCCAGGCAATAGGTATTGAAGCAACTCTGAACCTTGTTTGATTAAAGGAGTTTGTATTTTTTTATCAAAAACTTCTGGAACATTTCCTTTGGTGCCTACTCGTTCATCAACAAGCAATACTCCTTGAGACACTTCAAACTTAACTTTTGCACCACCGGGTACGTGTATCCCCTTTTGTGGAGAGTCGAGGACTATTTCTACTTGTGCCGCTTGTGAATCGACGCCGCCTTCGACCAAATAGGAAACTTTCACGAGCTCTCCATTACACCAAGATGGTAACGAGGGAGCTAAAGAAAAAATGTGGCCTCTATTAAGTGCCTTGAATTCATAGGTTCCTGCGCTGAGAGCATATTGTGCTGCAACATTTCCAGATATTACATGCCCAAACATCGCACTGGTTTCGCTTGCGCCTAACTTCGTTGGGATATATTGGCCATAGTGATTTGATCTTCCTTGATTATTACTCATCTGAACATCATATGCTACAAACACCAGCTCGGCAAAATTAACTTGATTATTTTAAGCTAGTATTGTGCTCGTGACGAAACTATACATTGCACAAACAAATATACAACTTTATAACCAGATGAAAGAAAATGGTTACGCTGAAGATGACATCATCAAAGTTGCAAAGAGTTATGAATTATGCACTCGAGTTTATATTGGATTATATCGAGGATCCGGCAAAACGCTTCTAGCTCATTGTGTTGGAACTGCGAGTCTTGCAGTTTGGCTAAAACGACCGGCAGCTACTATCGCGGCATCAGTTTTACATGCAACATATGCAGATGGAGATTTCGGTATCAACAATCCTCGAAAAATGCTACTGGACTATACCGATGAAGAGATCGAAACTTTAACAAGGAAATACCATGAATTTAAGTGGGCATACTCACCTCAGCAAATAGAGGAGCTCATCGATAATTTAGACAAACTTAATGAAATCGAAAAAGAAGCTTGTTTGATTCGCCTTTTAAATGAAGTTGAGGAATATATCGACCATAGCACTCATTATCATGGATTCGAGGGCGACGATGGGATTAAAAAAGGATTCGCCTGGCGTCTCAAATACATGAATGACATAGAAAAACCATTACGCAACTTGGCAGAGAAATTAGGTTACAAAGAGCTTTCAGATGAAATAGAAACTTTGTTCTTGGGTGTAAGAGAGTTTGAACTGTCCCCTTCTCTTCGAACAGGTAAAACCCATATGTACAAGCTCTCTCCAATGTCTTATCGTATAAAAATTTCGGGAGTTGCAAGGAAATTCATCAAAACGTCGAAGAAAATAAAGTCGCTTGGGATACGGGAATCTTACAGAAGGCTAAAAAAGTGACAGTCAATAACATTTAAGAACTTAGTGCGAGCTGATATATGGCTCGTGCTTCTTCGAATTCGATATTATCGCCGAGTTGAGATTGCACCATCAGATAAATTCCGACCTTCTTATAATACAGTCTAGATCTTTGAAGAAATGTGTCGTCTTTGGGTCCCTGATAGTGTTTATAAACTTTGTCAACAAACTCACTTGAATACTCATAAAGTTCAGTAAAATCTGTAGCAGCGTCTCCTATCATTACATCGGAAAAATCAATCACACCTAGTTTTAAATTCTCCTTGTCAAAAATAATGTTCGCATTATAGAAATCTCTGTGAACAATTGAAACAACAGGTATTTGAATGTCTGAATACTGATCAAGAATTTCGTGAATTTGGAAGATATCATTCTTATCGAATAGTGATTTCAGTAGCTCATTCACCTGGCTTTTTAACTCAACTGCTTCATTTCTGAAATCTTCTATTTCAAACTGCAACTCTTCCGCGATTTTGACATCTGTAAGATGCAAACCTGTCAAAAAATCTGCAATCTGTGTCGCCAAAGCATTCTCTTGGGCTTCGTTAAGTTGCCCGTAAAGCTCTTTACTAAGTCGCTCACCTTGAATTTTGCTATATCCTCCAAATGAATAATCGTTGGCTACAATCTCATATGAAGGAATTGAAGCCTCAACATTTTTAGAAACCGCTTCAAGGAGCTTTATTTCATTCTTCAAACGACCTACATAATCTGGATTAGTCGTAAATCTAAAAATGTACTCACCGTCAAGATCAATTACATCATGGTCCCAACCGTGCTCAATTAGCTGGGCATTCTTTATTTCGAAGTCCGGAAATTGAGACTTTAGTTTTGATATCAAATTATCAACTTTATGAGGATTTTTATCTAAATTCACCTATAAATGATAGCGTTATATTCACAATAAAACACCAGTATATTTGAAACTCTAAGCCTTCTCCTGCAACAATTGCTTTCTATATTTGAATGCTTTAATTAGAGAATCTCTCGAAGAATGCTTTTCAAGCTTACGATATTCAAGCATTGTATAAACAATCCATAATCCTAAGAGAATAGCAAAAAAAGAAGCAGTGTATAAAAGGTCGTCTTCCCTATCTCTTCTCAACTGGACCGCACCTAACATGGCATTCGGGGAGATTACTGAGAACAAAATAACTGCTACTAGAAATACGACCTTCAAAATTGTTCTGAACGGCTCTGGAAGAACATATAACATTGCAATCCAGGCAAGACCAAGTGCAAAAGCAACAGAAAAACTTAAAACAAACTTAAGCCAATAGGTTTGGCTCTTATCCTCAGTGTTCATTCGAATTTTATAAACATCCGTACCATTTTTTTAACCTGACACACGCATATCCGCCTTTTAATTCGGTATCAAAAATGGGCAGTTCAATTGCCTCTTCTATAGAATTACCAGGAAATATTTTCACTATTTCATCTGATAGCTCTATTTTTGAAAGAGTTTTGTCCTTCAGATAAATTGCGTCATAAGTCTTTATTTTTGACACCAAAGAAGTATATTCTAATGAAACCGATACCAAAAGGATCTTTACTTGGCTCCGGGGGTGGGGCTCGAACCCACGACCCATTGATTAACAGTCAATTGCTCTGCCAGCTGAGCTACCCCGGAAAGTCAGTACACTTTAGCAGACAAGAGGCTTAACTTAGAATTTTTTGGCTACAAAAATCGGAGTTGGCGGGAAAAAGAATGCAATATGCATTCATTTTTGGGCCAACTGGAAAATTGGGGTTAGAGTTCTTCAGATTCTTCTAAATAATCACGAAGTTGCTTCGATCTGACTGGATGGCGAAGCTTCTGCAGAGTCTTAGATTCAATCTGGCGAATTCTCTCTCGAGTGACGCCGAATGTCTGTCCGACTTCTTCAAGCGTGTGAACTTCGCCGTCGTCAAGCCCAAAGCGCATCCGCACAATAGCTTGTTCGCGATCATTGAGTTCACTAAGTGCAGACTCAATAGCTTCCACTAAGAGTTTTCTTGCAGCAATTGCTTGAGGAGTAGAACTAGATGGATCCACAACAAAGTCGCCAAGCATCGAATCGTCTTCTTCACCAACCCGAGTTTCCAAACTCACAGGATCTTGAGCAATTCGTTCAATTTCTCGAATCTTTTCAATCGGAAGTTGTGCTTTTTTAGCCAACTCAGCATGTGTAGGCTCGCGTTCTAAATCTTGGGCCATTTGACGTTTGATTCTCATTACTTTATTCATCGTTTCAACCATATGGACTGGAATTCGAATGGTACGGGCCTGGTCGGCGATCGCTCGAGTTATCGATTGTCGAATCCACCATGTTGCATAGGTGGAAAACTTGAATCCTTTCGAATAATCAAACTTATCGACGGCTCTCATTAGTCCTAGATTTCCTTCTTGAACTAAATCCAACAAAGCCATCCCTCGATTGGCATATCGTTTGGCAATAGACACAACTAGTCGCAAATTAGCTTCTACCAACTGTCTAGATGCCATCTCTCCATCTCGCACTACGGCTTTCAAGTTAGATCTTTTCGAACGATCTTCAATCACTTCTTCTTCTAGTTTCTTTGCAGCATCAAGACCGGCTTCAATTCTTTTAGCAAGGACAACTTCTTGTTCTGCAGACAAAAGCGGAACTTTACCAATTTCTTTAAGATACATCCTTACAGGATCAAAATTTGCTGATGTTGTAGAGGTGGTTAACCTCATTGGATCCAGCGTTCCAGATTTAAAATTCGGATCTACAGGTTCGGCTAATCGATCTTTACGTTCTTGAGAAGAGACTCCACGAAATCTTCTTTCATCTTCACGTTTGAGCTCATCAGAAATTTCGTCAACGACTTCTACACCACGTTCACGCAGACTTGCATAGATCGCTGCGAGCTCCTCAGTTTCTGGCTCAAGATCAGCTAACGCCGCGAAGATCTCTCCCGATGTTATAAAACCTCTTGCTTTAACAGTATCGACAATAGCATCAACGCGACTTTGAGCATCATCGGTTTCGATGTCCTCAGAATTTTCTTCTGAAATTGTTTTATCTTCTGACATTATCAACCTATCTTGGCATGCTCTTTTATAGGCAATTATTAAATACTAACCGAAGTTTTCTTGGCTTTAATGTCAAGAAGCTTATTAGCTGTTTCGGTAAGCGTCTGATAATCCCCTTTTTCAATAGAACTCGCCATTTGATCAAGTAATTTCTTTACCTGTGATGTATTGTCGGCTCCTTGTGCAACTAATTGATGGAGAAATTCTTTAGATTCCGAAACCACAACGCGAGAAAACACATCTAACGAATATGACGAAATATCCTCTATGTTTTCAATATCCTCAACCAAAATTTGGTTAAGAATGTACTGTGCTTCTTCCCTAAGCGAAATCAGTGCTTCATCGATACTTTCATATTCAATCAAAGAATCGAAAATTTCACGATATATTGGATGAGTAAAGACATCCCCACGTATATAGCCCGCTACGCTTTGAGGCTCATGGACACATAGTCTAAGAAGCTCTCTTTGCCTAAGGTCTTCAGGTATTTTTTCCAAATCGAGAGGCTGAATAATTAGATTAGTCTCAATAGCATCTTGACCTTGATTCTTTTGTTTCGTCGGTTGTGGTTTTGACAATTCATTAAAAAACCAATCTGGTTCAAATCCTAACATCGGTGCATACTTCATCACATAGCCCTCTTGGACTAACTTCGATGGACTCTGGCGAATAATTCCAATGGCCTCTTGAGCTATTTTCGCCCGATCTTCAACAGACGACGAAGTATCTATGGTCGATGTAGTTCGATTCAACAAGAACTCTAGAAATGGTATTGCGGAATCAATAGATACGGGAAGTTTTTCGGGAGAATCTTTGTACAACTCTGCAGGATCTTTTCCTTGAGGTAGTTGTGCGATGTAAAGATCTGCAGTCATGTTAGGAAGAAATTCGAGCCATCTTGTTGCTGCTTTTTGACCAGCTTGATCCATATCGAAACAAAGAATTATTTTGTCTACGAACTTCTGCATTAGTTTTACATGTTCAATAGTCGCCGCAGTTCCACAGGTAGCAACTGCTTGATCAACTCCAGCCAAGGTCATCGCAATGACGTCTGTATATCCTTCACAAACAACTACGTTACCTTTAGTTGATGCTACTGACTTAGCACTAGAAAGATTATAAAGTACATTGGATTTTCTGTATAGTTTCGTTTCAGAAGAGTTTTTATATTTTGGAGGCGTTCCATCTAAGGTTCTTGCCCCGAAACCTACAACTGAGCCTTGAGTGTTTGTGATTGGAAACATCAATCGATTTCTAAACACATCAGTTAGTCCACCACGAGAATTTTTATAGCAAAGACCCGATTCGACCAATATTTTTTGATTGAAATCTTTTGATAGATACTTGGCAAGTGCATCGTACTCATTCGGAGAATAACCAATCTTGAACCTCTCTACAACATCTTTGTCATATCCTCTAGATCGAACATAACCACGAGCAATTTTTGCATCTGGAGATTCCTTAAGACGTTGAAGGTAAAAATCAGTTGCTTTTTCTAAGGCCGCAAAAAGTGGCTTGAGTTCTGAAGCCTTAGTGTCTTTTGAGGTGTCGTATCTTAAGGTTATGTTTGCCTTTTTCGCCAAGTGCTCAACGGCTTCTGCAAAATCCATGTTCAAATATTCGCGGAGAAATGTAATGGCATCACCTTTTTGATGACAACCGAAACAATAATAGAAACCAAGTTCTGGATTTACAGAGAATGATGGAGTCTTTTCTTCATGAAATGGACAACATCCACTAAATCGTCTTCCAGCTCGCTTAAGTGGAACATGTTCAGAGATTAGAGCAACAATGTCAGCATTTTCTTTGACTTTTTGTATATCTTCAGCGACTATTCCCATATATGCACTTACATTGTAGATGCTTAATTACCAATACAATCAATAGTGAAATCTAATTACTTAATCACCAAGGCTATTTGTACCTTTTGGGGGATCAGACCCCCAGGAGGGCGTGTTTGGAGAAGGCGTATTCGTCGGTCATGCCTGCTACATATTCGACTGCTGCAAATACAATAGGATCAGAATCTTTTATCGCATTTGACCTGAATTTCTCGGGAATCTCTTGAGGATTAATAATGTAGAACTCGACAAGTTCTCTTAATGTCTTTATTACTACTTCATTTTGTTTTTTCGATAGCTCATGTTGATAAATATACTCATTATTAAACTTTCTTAACTTCATCAAAATCTCACCACTATGTTTTTCTATAGCAATCGTCTCGCTCGACAATGTTCCTGCAACTACTCCCCTAATGAAAAAATCGATCTGAGCACCTTTGGATTGTGACATGAACTCTCTTAATTCCTTGGGAAAATCTCTACTTGATATCATTTCGCAAGAAAGCGCATCTTCTAAATCATGACACACATAGGCAATACGATCCGCGAAACTGACCACTTCTGCTTCTGGCGTCATTGGAGTATTTAACGACCACGAATGATTTCTGATCCCATCAAGAGTTTCCTCGCATAAATTCAATCTTCTTAAAGTCACATCTGCACCAAATACTGCGTGATTAAATCCCCCAGGGAGAAATTGATCGAATGCATCTTCGCTCGCATGTCCTCCTGGACCATGTCCACAATCATGACCTAAAGCTATTGCTTCTGCCAGAGTATCATTGAGCCTCAAGGCTTTAGCAATCGCTTTAGCGATCTGAGCAACTTCTAATGCATGTGTCAGTCTTGTCCTTTGGTGATCATCTGGCTTCAAAAAGACTTGAGTCTTTCCGGCCAATCTCCTAAATGCTTGCGAATGCAATATTCGATCTCGATCTTTTTCAAAGTTAGTTCTTAATGAAATCTGATTCAAAAACAGAGATTCCTTATGCGCTTCTTTTCGATTTCTTTGTCCATCGATGGAAGATCTAGTAGCACTAGGCGAATAAATCAATTCCTCTAACTCACACCTGGAATTACTATCTAAAAGCTGAGAAGTATTAAATTTCTCTAATTTGTTACCATCATAAACCTCATAATGAATCGGCTCTGAATGTGCTCTGATTACATCTCCATCAGGGTTTCCTGCCATTGTTGCAACCCAAAGTTCTGCACGAGAAATGCTTTGAGTAGTATCACTATATTCGTTTGCTTTTTCTGTATCGTTCAGCATTGATCTCCTTTATGTCTTTATCGTACAATGCGACTACGACATTTATGGGAGAAATCAACAATTAAGCGAACAAATAGGACTATTTATCCACTTTAGGGATCTGGATCATTATTGTTCCGGAGACAAGATCATGCAGCCCTCTCCTGTCTTTTGTTACCAACATTGGAGATACAACCGCCAATGTAGTTGAGATCGATAATATGCCAACATAAACGAGATTTTCTAAAGCATTTGTACCTGGTTGAACCATGAAATAGCTATTAGGAAGCCCAAAAAGGATAAACCAACGAAGCGCAGATCTCCATTTAGAAATAAGTGCTGTTCCGTCTTTATTCAAGACCATAACATTTAATTTCTTCATCCCATATGTCTGACCTTTTAAGGCCACAATCGGAATTAAATAGCCAACGCCGAAAATTATCTGTGGTGCGACTGCTAACAACGGCGGTAAATTTGCAAGATCATAGATCAAAGCAAAGGCTACGTAAGTGAATGTAACGAAAAAACCCAACATGGTTTGATCGATACAAAACTGGACTACCCTTCTCCAAAGTGGAGCGATATTTACTTCTTCCTCATCTAAACCAATTTGGTTTTTGCGACGATAGCTTTGATTCTTCTTAGCCTTTAGAGCTTCACGCCTAGCTTTATTTTTACGTTGACGCTGTTCTTTAGATTCCTTAGGCATTTGTCTACTCTTGTGGATCAGAACGAGACTCTTCATCTCTTTCTGGAAGGTAAAATCCTTTTGGAGTTCGAATCACATAGGTCTTAGCGATCTTGTCTGGAATGTTTTGCCTTAGCGGATCAAAAAAATACCAAGTCAGCCCAAGTATTCCAACTATAGGAAGAAACATCAAAAACAACATCCCCAACAATCTATTCAATGCACGATCCAGGCCTATCCCGACTAATCCATCTGTTCGAACTATGTTGATTCCCATAATTCTTTTACCGATTGTTTGACCTCTAGCAGCTGTTGCTGGAATCTCATAGGCAAGATAAAACAGTGGCAACATCCAGACCCACAACCCGAGTCCTAAGTCTCCAAAAGGACCAGCATCTTGGTCTATCTCTTGACCTATCAGACTCAAAAATGCATAGAACAACAACGAAACCATGATCATATCGATTATTCGAGCAGATACCCTTTGAGGATATGAAGCAAACTCGACATCTGCAAGATCGATGGTTTTTCTAATCATTACTTCTCACTAATGAAATCAATTACTTTATCGATTGAAACTCTAGTTTGTTGAGTTGAATCACGCTCACGTATCGTCACTGAGTTATCATCTATCGAATCAAAATCGATAGTAACACAATATGGTGTGCCTATTTCGTCTTGGCGTCGATAGCGCTTCCCTATTGACTGAGTGACATCAAAATCGATGAACATATGTGGACGCAAAATATCAGCGACCTGATTCGATAGTGGCATCAACTCTTCCTTTTTAGAGAGTGGCAATACGGCAGCTTTATAAGGAGCTAAATCCTTATGGAGTCTCAAGACAGTTCTGCTTTCTCCACTAACTTCGTCTTCATCGTAGGCATCAATTAAAAAGGAAAGAGCCGCTCTGTCACAACCAAGCGCTGGTTCGATCACATAAGGAACGTACCTGGAATTAGTCTGAGGATCAAAATACGTTAAGTCTTGGCCACTATGTTCCATGTGAGCTTTGAGATCAAAATCTGTACGTTGAGCTAAACCTTCTAGTTCATCCCAACCCCAAGGGAACAAATACTCGACGTCAGAAGTACCTATTGAATAGTGGCTCAGCTCATCTGACTCATGTTCACGAAGTCGAATATGGTCAGGCTTCATCCCCAGATTTAAAAACCAATTAAGTCTTTCTTGCTTCCAATACTCATACCATTTCCCGCCTTCTTCTGGCGGACAGAAGAATTCCATTTCCATCTGTTCAAACTCTCGTGTTCGGAAAATGTTGTTTCCTGGGGTGATCTCATTACGAAAACTCTTACCAATTTGAGCAATACCAAAAGGTGGTTTTTGACGGGTTGTATCGAGAACGTTCTTAAAGTTGACGAAAATACCTTGAGCAGTTTCAGGTCGCAGGTATGCAATGCTCGCTGAATCTTCAACAGGACCTACGAAAGTTTTGAACATCAAGTTGAAATTTTTTGCTTCTCCGAGTTGACAAGGTTTTTTCTTATTTTGTGGACATTGTGGAGGTATTGGATTGCCTTCAGCGTCGGTTTCTAACTTATCTTCTCGATACCGCTGATTACATACGCTGCATTCAACTAGAGGATCAGTGAATCCTGCCAAATGACCAGACGCTTCCCATACTTTTGGGTGCATAAGAATTGAAGCATCCAGACCAACGACATTGTCGCGGTTTTGAACCATGTCTTTAAACCAAGCATCTTTAACATTTCGCTTTAACAAAACTCCTAGCGGGCCGTAATCATATGTTGATCTAAATCCACCATAAATATCGCTAGAAGGGAAAATGAATCCCCTTCTTTTACATAGGTTCACAACTTTTTCCATTTGGTCATTACTTGATTTATCTTGGTTATCCATAATCTTTATATTCTAGGACAAAAGTATGTATTAACTCTTGGTTATATAACGCTTAGAGCTCTAGTTGCTCGACCTGTATGGTTCTCAATAAGTGAAATAGCAATATTTTCAAGTTCCGAAGCTACATTAGCTGGCATATTATCAATCACAGCAGTAGATTTGCCTTCGTAGATTGCAAGAATGGATTCTCGAGTATGACTAATTGTTTCAATTGATGAAATAGGAGCACAGTCGTCACAGTAAAAGCCGCTTTGAAGTTCCGAGAAATGATTTAAGCCTGTTTGGCAATCACACCCTAAACAGCTTTCGTATTGAGGAGTAAGTCCTTCTAATCTCCATATCTTCAGAAGAAAAACAGCACATACCGAAACTTTTTTGGTCTCATTCATCGTCTTAAGTGCATTAATTGTCATCTCTGCTAGTTCTTTATGCACACCATGGTCGTGGCATATACCATCAACTGTGTCCAACATTTTTGCAGTAGCATTTAACAAATCGAGATCTTCACGCAAATATCTATTTGAAGAAACTGATTCGACTTGAGTCAAGCGCAGCAAATCTCGGTTACTGTCAATCCATTGAAAATCGATAACTGATCCAACTTGTAGTCTTGCTGAATATTTGGAGCCTGACTTTCGAGCACCCTTAGCAACACATTTTATTTTGCCGTGGTCTTTGGTAAGAATAGTGACAATTCGGTCGGCTTCGCCCAGCTTTAGTGTCCTTAATACCACTCCTATGTCTCGGATGGTTTTTGCAGACATTACAAGGCTCCAAACCTTCGGTGCCTCTTTTGATACTCCAAAACAGCTTCAAAAAGATCTTCTCGCCTGACATCTGGCCAAAGAGTCTCAGTGAATACCAATTCAGCATATGCTGATTGCCACAACATAAAATTAGAAGTTCTTTGTTCTCCAGAAGATCTGAATACTAAGTCAACCTCTGGCATCTCTGGACAATACAAATTTGAAGCTATAAGTTTTTCATTGATTTCTTTAGAAGAGATCTCTTTGTTTGTTTCTAAAATTGACTTAAGAGCATCCACAATCTCCACTCTTCCACCATAATTAAATGCAATAGTGAAATTAATTCCATCATTTGATTTAGTTTGTTCTTGGGCTTCATCCATTCGTTTCAGCAATCGCGATGGAACTTTCGATTCTCTTCGTCCTATAAATCGAATTCTAACATTGTGCCGATCTAATTCATCTTTTCTCGCAAGAAGTAACTTCTCATTAAAATTCATCAAAAATGAAACTTCCTTTGCAGGTCGTTTCCAATTTTCAGTAGAAAAAGCATAAACAGTTATCCATTTGATTCCCAGATCCAAGGCCCCATAAACAACGTCGTAGAGCGCTTGTTCTCCTTGCTCATGACCTTTAGTGCGAGAAAGTCCTCTTTGCTTTGCCCATCGACCATTTCCATCCATAACAATCGCTACATGTGATGGGAGGTTTTTAACGTCTATATCCTTATTGATCCTATCGGGATTTAGTTGTTCAACTGCATGAGGAACTTTGCTCACTGTACTGACAAATTCGCAATCATTCGATCGTGCCCAGGTATTGAACAGAACACAACGTACTCGCCAGCCTCTAGAGAAACTTGGCCTTGAGCTGTAGATGTATCGTTAACCACCAATTCAAACCAATTAAGTCTCGCGTCTTTAAACCGAAGGGTGTGTGCTCCACCTCTTCCGATGTAATCAAAAGTAACAACTCCAGCTTCGGCACTATATTGATCTGAATCAAACAAGTTAGTAGGCAATGCTTGTATTGCTACAGCATTTTCTGGATCAGCCGATGCCTGCTCTTCAGGTGTTGGTTGACCAAATTGTAAAGTTTCTTCACCTAACTCACCCGAGCTATACATGACGGCACCTATGGAAATAATTGTCAATAAAGAAAGAACGACAATAAGATTAAACGAATAGTTCTTCATTCGAGCAGCAGATATTAATGCTGCCCCGATTAACACTACAAGAGTAATAATAGTTGCCCACATTACAGGTGTAGTTGCTCCTGAACCTGGCGATTTATCTCCAGAGTGTTCACCAACACCTGCTAAGAATATTCGAGAGAAACTAATACCAAGCAGAGCAACGACCAAAGTTGCAACGACAGGTATAGAAAACGGGAGTAAAAACCTCTCTCTGAAATTCTTTTTAGTTTCGTCTTTTTCTAATGTTTCCATCTAAAAGTTTCCTTATTTATGAAGAAGCTTGAGCTTCCATTCTATTACCTAATTTCGATTTAACACGGATTTCTCTAGCGCGTTCTTTCGTGTTCCATTTGAAGTAAACAACTGCGATTACAGCCCAAAGAAGCAGACCTGTCCCTAATTTCATCACCAAACCAGCAATCCGTTGGTCTTCTAAGGCCGATAGATTAAACATTTGCTCCAAATCGACATAAACCTGATACAAAGGAGAATTTCCGAAGGTTAAAAATGATGCTGGTACCGTAGGGATCACTGATTGCAGGAATAAGAATACCATTTGTGCAACAGGAGTAGGTTTTCTAATTTCAGGCAATGGCGAAATAATTACCATCCAAATCGCCATAAAACAAACGACCATCACAAAATGGGCAATAAAGTGTGCCAAGCCGTTATTGATGGTTAAAGTTACGAGACTCGGCCAATGAAATATGACTATCAAAACATTAAAAAGGATCACTGCTGGAATGAACCTTGTAGTAAATCGAACTGTTGGAAGTATATATTTCCGAACAATTAGCCAACGAGCTAACCACGTCGGTAAAGATAGAACGATCAAAAACGACATAACACTTAAAAAAGCCATATGTTGAAACATATGAACAAAATATAGAGATTTTTCAGCAACGTCATGAACTGGCCAAACTGACCCAGTGACAAATATCGTCACTGCCATAATATGACTAGCTAATTGCAGATTGCTCGGTCTTGTCTCTCGGGACAATCGAGGTGCAAGACGCACAAACGCCAAGAAATATGCAAATGACCAAATGGCTGCGATGAGAATTACGTCATAGTGGATCTCAAATGGCGGCAACTTGATGCACCTTTAGAAAAATCTGTAGTCTTGGAAATGAAGAGAAACCAAAACAATAGTGAACAAGATAATCGCTGATACTCCACCTATCGTGAACCATCTTCTAAATATTTTCGGGTCGTCTTTTAGATGCATGAAATAAGCTGCCACTAAAAAGAATTTCACTCCTGCTAAAAAGAGTAATGCAGCAATAAGCAGACCTCTTTGAATCGCATCTTCTAAATAATACAATGACACTTCTATTGCTGTAAGTACAACTAATACTGCCCCTATGGCTACATATTGAGCAGGTGAAGTGTGTTGATGTTCTGCTGTTGTTTGATGTTCAGTCATCGATATGCCTCGCTAGTTCACTGGTATCAAATAAATGATTGTAAAAATAATGATCCAAATTACATCGACAAAGTGCCAATATAATCCAGCAATCTCAACTTTTTCAGAGTCCTTTTGTATTAACTTCCCCTGGTAAGCAAGACCCAACAATACGGCCAACCAAATAATTCCAACAGTCACATGGGCTCCGTGTAAACCGGTCAATACAAAAAACGATGACCCTGATACGTTTGTTGACAATGTGAATCCGTATCGAATGAACTCAGTAAATTCAAAAATCTGCCCGCCCAAGAAAATTGTTCCAAATGCTATTGTCGCAGCTAACCAGATTTTCGTCCTGCGCAAATCATTTCTCTTAATCGCAGCAAAGGCCAAAACCATAGTCAAAGAACTCATTAACAAGATAAATGAAGTAGCTGAAGTAAATGGAATATCAATTACATCCGATAGAACCAATCCTGGATCGGTACCGATTTCTAAATTGGCGTCTACTATTTCTAGTGCACGTCCTCGGTAAAGAAGAAAGGCAGAAATAAACCCACCGAAAAACAAGAAATCTGAGGCTAAAAAGAGCCACATTGCGAGTTTAGCGTTTGACGGTTTTTCTTTATTAGTGCCCGTGGTAACTGCTATATCATCAGCTACCAATTCAGCAGCTTCATCAATTTCAGACCCATGAACAGTCGTTAATGAGTCATTTTCCTTTACTTCTTGTTCTGCGGCGCTCATGCGTGTACCTCTAAGTGCTCTTCGTGTTCAACATCTGGTTCTATTGCCCAGCCGATTAAACCAGACATAATTACGATTAACCCAAGTCCTGCAAATACCCAGGCATGAAATACCAAAGCAAATGCAACTATGAGCATTCCAAATGCAACTATGAATGGCCAGAATGATGGAGAAGGTAAGTGAACACCATACTTTTCTATTGCTTCTTCGGTAGAAACTTGTTTAGGTTCAGCATTCAGATCAACACCCTTTTTAAGCACGGGTCGACCGTCTTCATCTTCTTCATATTTTTGATGCCAAAAATCATCTACAGAATGAACTTTAGGTGTCTCTAAGAAGTTATACTCTGGAACTGGTGATGGGATTGACCACTCCAAAGTTCGTGCATCCCATGGATCTGCTCCAGCAGGTTTTCCTTTATATCTAGACCACACAGCATTAATTACTAACAACAGTACGGCAAATGCTACAACTAAAGAACCTACAGTAGCTACCCTATTCCAAAACTCGAATCCAAGGTCTTCACTATAGCGCCACGTTCTTCGAGCTTGGCCGGCAAGACCCAAGATATGCATTGGACCAAATGTCATGTTGAATCCAATTAGCGTTAGCCAAAATCCGATCTTTCCTAAAGTTTCGTTCATATAGCGTCCATATACTTTTGGAAACCAGAAATAAATTCCACCAAAGAGACCAAATACCAAGCCTCCAAATAGAACGTAGTGGAAGTGAGCTACGACATAATACGTGTCTGTATGTTGAGTATTCAAAGGAACTGTTGCATGCGTCACTCCAGATAGTCCACCTAGAGTAAACATTGCAATAAAACCAGTTGCATACAACATTGGGGTTGTAAACCTGATTGATCCACCCCAAAGAGTACCTAACCAGTTAAAAATCTTCACACCTGTAGGAACTGCAACCAACATCGTCGAAACACCAAATGCCGATATCGTGACTGGTCCTAATCCGGAAGCGAACATATGATGTGCCCACACTCCCCAGCCGACGAAACCGATCGCAATTCCAGAAAAAACAATAACGCTATAACCAAATAGAGGCTTTCTCGAAAAAACGGGAAGAATTTCTGAAACAATTCCCATTCCAGGCAAAATCAAAATGTATACCTCAGGATGTCCAAATATCCAGAACATATGTTGATACAGAAGTGGATCTCCACCGGTTGCGGCAAAAAAGAAAGTGGTATCAAAATTTCTATCGAAGAACACCATTGTTAATGCTGCAGTGAATACCGGCATTGCGAAGACAGTAAGGAATGAAACGATTACTATCATCCAAGTAAAGACAGGCATGCGCATCAGTTTCATTCCTGGTGCTCTCATGTTCACAGCAGTAACAATAAAGTTAATAGCCGAAGTGGTGGATCCTACACCAAGCATCAAAAGTCCTATTGCCCAAAAATCTGATCCTCGACCTGGAAGAAATCCTGATTCATATGATGCTGATGTCAATGGCGTGTATCCAAACCATCCACCATCAGGAGCTCCGCCCAAAAAGAAACTCGAGTAAAGAAAAATTCCACCAAGCAAAAATACCCAGTATCCAAACATATTTACGCGAGGAAAGGCTACGTCTCTTGCCCCTATTTGTAGTGGTAGCAAATAGTTTCCGAAAGCGGCAATCATCGGCATTCCAACGAGGAAAACCATAGTTGTTCCATGCATTGTAAACATTTGATTGTATTGACCTGCTGTAAGAACTGTCCCATCTGGATTCCATAGCTGGAGCCTTATCAGGATTGCTTCTAGACCTGCGATTACAAAAAATACAAGAGATGTAACGAGATACATTATCCCGATCTTTTTATGATCAACAGTAGTTAACCAACTAAAGAATCCCTTGGTCTTTGTAGGTCTTTTAAGTATCTGATTGAAAGGCCTCGAAACTTTTTCTAGCGAAGAATTTTCGATATCGATTTTTTCTTTATTCAACATAGCTCACCTTATTTGTTTCCAAGTAAATACTTAGCTATTTTTTGGGCTTCTTCTTCTGTCATTGCAGGCAAAGTATTCGTCTTGCCGTCCAAATCTTTATATGTGTATTCTTTCGAATAATCCGGCATGCCAACGCAACGACCGCCTTCTTTAAACTGTCCAGGAGTTGGCCCTAATCGACAATCATCAGCTTGCATGGGGATACCCCAGCCGTTTTCCCAGTCAGTAGCGTTGTATATCCAACGCCAGGTTTGTTCGAAGTTCTTTTCGTAGATACCGCTAGCCATAACTTCATTATCGAAATCTGGACCGAAGTGAGTAAGGTTTGGCCCATAGGTCTTTTCGCTTGGATCATTAAAAGCATGACAGTTTGCACAGCCAAATTTTCGGATCAGTTCATCTACTTCATTCACTTCACCTTCACAAACACCAAATTCACATGGATCAGTAGGTGGGTTTTTCTGGGCAGCAATCCAATCTTGGAATTCCTGCTCGCTCACGACTCTTACTTGCATTCTCATAACACCATGAGACAAACCACAGTACTCAGCGCACTGCCCTGTAAATACACCTTCTTGGGTTGGAGTAAGAGTTAGGTTATTTGTTCGTCCAGGAACAGCATCGATCTTGCCACCCAAAGAAGGTATCCAGAATGAGTGAATAACATTACATGGATTAGCAGCTTTCAATTCTTCTGCGGTCTGCCCAATAACTGGCGTGTCGTCATTACACGCTTTAACATCAAAATCGATCTGACGATTCACTGGAACTACCAATTCATTTGCTACAACAACGCGATCAGACGTAATTGGTTGATTATCTGCATCTAACTTCGTTGTGCCGTCAATATCTTTTAGTTCGTATTCATCGGTTTCTATAGCAAACTGCCACCACCATTGTTTTCCAACTACTTCAACCTTTAAAGCATCTTCTCCTGCGGGAGCCTTCAAATCAAAAATTGTTTGCACTGTTGGAATAGCAATTCCTATTAAAAGTAAAAGTGGAAGAATAGTCCAACCAATTTCCAACACAGAGTTACCATGAATTTGTTTTGGCGCTTTATTCTTTGGAGTCTCTCGATATCGAATTGCAACATAAATCGTTGCTGTTAAAACACCTACACCAATAACAACTGCAATCCAAAATACAGGTGAGAAGAGATTCATAATTGTCTCTGCGCCTTCACCTTTAGGTCGAAGTGTATTTTGATTATTGTCCGGACCCGCAGCACAAGATGCTGTAAATAGAGCCACGGTCAACAGTGCGATAATATTTCTAAACTTTCGCGCCCTTGACATGAAGCTGGTATCTCCTCGTAATTATGTTCTATACAACTGCAATACTTTAGTGAAAAAGTTCCATTTAAATGGAAATACTAGGCAAATCTTTTAGAAAAATTATTCTCAGTGTTAATAGTGCTCATTTTTGGGCACGCAGAACTACATTAACACGCAAGAATACAGGTTTACCGAAGATGGATTCGAGCTTTTTTCTAGCCAAAGTCCCGACTTTCTCGATCATCGAGCCTGATTGTCCAAGGACGATCGCCTTTTGAGAATTGCTTTCAACATAAACTTTTACTTCGAAACCAAGTGCTCTGTCGGACTCAATCTTTTCAGCACTTACTTTAACTTTTTGCGGAAGTTCTTGATAAAGCTGTCTTATTAACTGCTCGCGATACACATCAGATACGAGTTCTGAATCGCTCATGTCAATACTTATATCGTTATCGAAATATGCCTCTCCGGGTTCCAAAGATTCAAGAATTGACTTTTTTAGTATCTGGACGTTCTTTTTAGTAAATGCAGAAACTACGAAAAATTCTTTTGCATGAGGAACGATCTCTGAAAGTTCTTTAGCTTTGTTAGCGATAGCGCCTACATCTTCAAAGACATCACATTTATTCAGAACAACAAAGAGGTTTTGTATTTTCGATAATTCTTCAGCTAGAAAGCGATCTCCTTTACCAAAAGGTTGTGACGCATCGAAAACAGCTACAACTATATCCACACCAGATAAAGCATCATAAGCTTCATCGTTCATAGCCTGACCCGTTTCATTTTTTGGTTTATGAATGCCAGGTGTATCTACATAGATAATTTGATAATCATCAGAGTTATCAATGGCTCTAATTTGTCTCGTAGTGGTATGGGGGTGCTGTGATGAAATTGATAGCTCATTATCGATCAAAGCATTAACAAGAGTAGATTTCCCAACATTTGGTCTCCCAACAATAGAGACAAAACCTGATTTAAAAATATCGCGCTTCATTTAATAATCTGAAGATGCTTCTGAAACTTGGCTACTAGACTTGCTGTTATCTTGATCTTCGTTTGAATCATCAACTTCGTTTTTCGTTACTCGCACTGTAACTATCCTTTGACCTTGCACTCTTTCGATCACAAAATCCAATACATCAAATTTAACATGCTCGCCTTCATACGGAACGTGCTGGCATACGTTGAAAACCAATCCAGAAACAGTGTCCCATTCTGTGTCTGGCAATTCAATATCTAAAAGAGTCTTCAATTCGCTGATTGAAGTTCTGCCAGGAATTCTCCATTGAAACTCACCGAGCTCCTCTACAGTTGGCTCGATTGAATCATATTCATCAGAAATCTCACCAAATACTTCTTCAATCAAATCTTCGAGCGTTATAAGACCTGCAGTTCCACCGTATTCATCTACAACGATTGCCATATGAAACTGCCCTTGTTGCATATCACGAAGCAATTCTGCAGTTCGTTTTTGCTCTGGGATAAAAACTGCAGTTCGTTGAACAGAAGAAATCGGCTGATTGCCTTTTCCAATCCGTTCATTCTCGACCAAATCTTTTAGATAGACAATTCCTGTTATATGATCATAGCTATCTTTGAATACGGGAATTCGAGAAAATCCTGCTTCAATTGCAACCGTGAGTGCTTCAGATATTGTGGTTTCCCCGACAATTGCAGTCATGTCTGTTCTTGGTTGCATTACTTCTCGGACTACAGAATCTGTGAATTCAAATATGGAATGAATAAGTTCACGTTCTTCTTCTTCAATACTTTCTTCTTCGGCTGCAACGCTTGCCATTGTCTTAAGATCGTTTTCCGTAACAAAAGGTCCTTCTTTGATGCCTTTACCTGGCAAAATAATATTTGAAAGACCAATAAGACCTGTAGAGATCCATTTTAAAGGGGTGATAATTGTAATAGCCCACAAAAATGGAGTCATCGCTAATGCAACTTTATCTGGATTTTGCACTGCATAAGTCTTGGGTGCAACTTCGCCGATTACGAAGAACAAGGTAATTTGTAATACAAGGGAGATTGCTACACCTATTCCTCCATATTGATCTTCGACCACAACTGAAATTATTGATGCTGTACCTAATTGCGTTATTAAAACAACCAATAATAAAATATTCAAGGTTGTCTCTGGATGTTCATGCATTTGACGGAGTCTTGATGCCCCTCTTCTACCTTCCTTTTCTAAGGCGAGTGCTCGGACCTTATTTATTCGTACAAAGGAAGTTTCAGCTAATGCACAAACTATAGAAAACAAGAAAAGCACGAAGGCTATCGATAAAAGTATGATCTGATTGCTAGTCATTGTTTATTTTCGCCGTTTCTTCAGTGGATATAATTCAAAAAATTCTTGCAAAATTGATTTTTCTCGCGCTTTCATTTCTTCACGTTCTTGAACTTCATAATGATCATAAGATAATAAATGTAGTGTTCCATGAACAACCAGTAAAGCTATTTCTTCATCTAGAGATTTATTGTTTTCGTCTGCTTGCTTCTTTGCTACCTCGGGACAAACATATACGTCGCCTATCAATTGTGGAATTTCGTCATCTTCTGCGGGAGTAGCCGGGCCCCTCCCGCCGTTGTCAGGATTTCTACCTGAACCGACGATGTCGTCATCTACAGGAAAAGCTAATACATCTGTCGGGCCATCTTTATCCATATATTGCTTATTTAGAACCGACATTGATTCAACATCGCAGAAAATTAATGACATTTCACAGGTGCCCATGATGTTTTCCCTGAATAAAGTCAACTGAGCAAGTTCAACATAACGAGCAACATCGACATCTATCGATTTTTGCTCATTAGTACCAAAAACCGATACTCTTGGATCACCAATAATCTCAGGGTTTTTCATCTATTTGCTCTCTGGATTTTGATAAGGATGAGGATGTTCTCGATCCCATTTTTCATAAGCATCTACTATTTCTTGGACTACTTTATGTCTTACGATATCAGATTTATCCAAATTACAAAACGTCACGCCTTTGACATCATTTAAAATCTTCTTCACAATTCTAAGACCTGATACTTTTTGAGATGGAAGGTCAACTTGAGTCAAATCACCAGTAACTACCATCTTTGAACCTATTCCTAGACGGGTTAAAAACATTTTCATTTGTTCTGGAGAAGTATTTTGAGCTTCATCTAAAATAATAAACGAATCATTAAGCGTGCGACCTCTCATGTATGCCAAAGGCGCTACTTCAATAGCTCCACGTTCTTGCAACTTTGCAAAACTGTCAGTGCCAACAATATCGAAGATGGCATCATAAAGAGGTCGTAAGTAAGGATCCACTTTTGCCAATAGATCACCAGGTAAAAATCCGAGATGCTCACCTGCTTCAACCGCGGGTCTCGTTAAAATAATCCGCTGAATTTCTTTATTTTGCAAAGCAGCAACCGCTGAAGCGATAGCTAGATAACTTTTTCCTGTACCTGCTGGACCGATACCAAAAGTAATTGTATTTTCGCCTATAGCCTCGACATATTTTCGCTGACCTTCAGTTTTGGGATGGACTGACTTTCTAGCCTTAACTACATGATGAGATGTTATTTCACTTGGAGATTCTTTCCTCTGAACCATTGAGATTGCCCGATCGATATCCTCTTGTTCCAAAACATCGCCTCGCTCAATTACTTTTACTAACTCTTCAAAAAGTGTAATAACTTCTTTTGATACTCTAGCGTCTTTAGAGAGGACCGTAATTTCATTACCTCTCACCAATATTGATACATCGAATGCTTCTTCGATGAGATCAATATTTTCATCGTTTGTACCCAACAGCGAATTGATTATGTCGTTTTTATCAATTGTTAGCGTTGAAGGTATTGGAGCATCGATGGGTTTTTTCATAGATTTTTGTTCAACTATTTATCGTCTTTTAAGAGACACTTCTAAAGCTATAGAACACTGACGGGTTTTTCCTGATCAGCAAGCAAATTAAGCTCATTTAGCCTTTGAGTGAAATCTTCAATCGATTTGCCAAACACTGCAGAAAGGGTTCTAACATCATCACTTCGTAAAGTTAAAAACCGACCTTGTGCTTCTGCTCTTTGATGATGAACACTTTTGGCGAACCTGCCAATTACCATCGCTTCAGCATGGTTGTTATCGGCAACTTTTGCTAGATCAACAATTATCTTTTTGTGTGTACCTTCTTCTTCAGTTAAATCAATAGTATTTTCGCTTGGCAACACACTTGAAGGAGAAATATGATAGTGCTCACATAGTCTTATCAAACGAGCAACAGATATCGAACGCTCGCCGCGTTCATATGCGCCGACAACTGATGCTTTGAATTCGTGATTTGATTGCTCTTCAACATCATGGAGTGACAACCGTTGTTCTTTACGAATTTGTCGAAGTTTCTCACCTACAGCGAGAGACGTCTCTCTGTTGTCTTTCTCTTCCATACTACCTCCATTTACTCACCACGATAGGTGGCAATTAAGACTAGTCGGTTTTAACACTTAACGTATAAATCTAGAGATCCGACTCAACAAAACCTGGAAAGGTCAGAGCAATTATCAAATCTTTGTAGGTGCGATTGCCATTGCAGTTTCTGCTCTCAATATATGATCTGAGAGTTTAAGAAACCTCGAATTAGCTTCTAATTGTCCGAACTCTTCCTCGCTTAGACCTCCCTCGGGACCGATCAAAATTGAACAAGGCACACCTAGTTGGTTCGCGGTTCCGCTTGGATCACAAACAAATCTTTCGAGATTGGATTTTAGGAAATCGCCGATTAAACCATTAGTAAAAATCACCTGTGGAACTTGTGCTCGTCTTGATTGCATTGCAGCATTTTTTGCTATCTCAGAGAATCTAAAACTTAGTTTTTCAATTTTATCTTTTCCTATTTTTATCGAAGAGCGAGCAGTAGATCCTATATATATCTTTGTGGCTCCAGTCTCTGTAGCTTTTGCAATTCCCATCTCGAGCCGATCTATCTTAAAAAGGGAAACGAAAAGCTCGATTTGAGGTTCCATTACGTTTTCGAAAACACTAGTCAAATGAGCTTCGATCAAATCGGAATCTATGTGAGTGATTTTATAGATATTGACTGTTGGATAGTTAGCGACACTTATATGCTCACCTGTTTTTAACCTTAACGATTTAGCGAGATGAATATAATCTTTTCCGGTAATTGTGATTATGTCAGATAATTCTTTGACAAATATGTGCGCTTTAGAATTTCTTATCTGTTCTATCACGAAAAAGCACGCTTTACTTTTTGAAACAATGAAGGTTCTTCGGGAAGTTCGATAATTTCTTCACCACTTAGCTCAGCATATTTTTTCAATAAGTCTTTTTGATCTTCACTCAATTCTTTGGCCGAAGGTATGGCGACATTTAAATACACCAAAATATCTCCTCTACCCCTACCTCTCAACCTATTCATCCCATGATTATTTAACCTATATAAGTCTCCAGATTTACTTCCCGGCTCAATTCTTAAATCGACTGGGCCATCAAAGCTTTCTATAACTTTTATCGAACCAAAAATTGCCTGCAAAAATGATACTTCTTCGACACATACGAGATCATCGCCATTGCGCTCAAATTTCGGATGAGATTCTACGTTGATGTTTACGTAAAGATCGCCACTAGGTCCGCCGCGGTATCCGCTGGGGCCTTGGCCAGATAATCTTAGGCGCGAAGATGTCTCGACTCCTGCTGGGATGTTCACTTCTAAAGAAGTTGAAGTTGGAATCACTCCGCTAGCTCCACATTTAAAACATGGTTCTTGAATAATGCTTCCATACCCAGAACATTGACCACAAGGAGAGGACGTCATCATCTGACCAAACATCGTTTGCCTAATTTCTTGCACCGCTCCGGCTCCTGCACAGTTAGGACATGTCGTAGGTGAAGTCCCGGGTTTTGCGCCACTTCCCGAGCATTCATCACAAGTTTTATCGAGTTCTAAATCAATTGTTTTTGTTACGCCAAAACACGCTTCTTCTAAAGTGATAGAAAGAGACGTTTGGATATCATTCGAAGCTGATGCTCTACCTCCAAATGGAGATCCGCCAAATCCTGTCGCTCCAAAAAACGACTCGAATAAATCAGAGAGATTGAAGTCAAATCCTCCCTGTGCTCCTTGCCCAAAATTTGCACCTTGACGCAAACCATCGATCCCAAATTGATCGTACTGAGCTTTTTTCTGAGGATCACTCAATACTTCATATGCAACAGAAATAGCTTTGAAATGCTCCTCTGCTTCTTTATCTCCTGGGTTGGCATCTGGATGATACTTTCTAGCTAGTGCTCGATAAGCTTTTTTTATCTGGTTTGGATCGGCATCACGCCCGACGCCTAATAATTCATAAAAATCTGTTTGCATCTATTCTTCTACTCTTTTGTTTATATGGACACTTGCACTATCCAATAAGTTGAAAACCTTTTTGTAATCCATCCTTTTCGGACCGATCACGCCTAGTGCCCCTTTTTCTCCAACAGATGTTTCGAATGGAGATATAACTATAGAGTGCTCATTTAATTCTGATCTATTATTTTCTGATCCAATCTTGGCATCCGTATTTGTACTTAAGCTTGATTTGATTAATTCTGCTAATTGTTTCTGTTGTTCTAACAACAATAATAGTTTCGCAGTTATTTCAGAATTTTCGATCGGTTCTTTATTAGTATTTTCAGCTAGTTTTGCGACACCGCTTAAATGAACTGAGGTGTCAGTAAAGTTCCTTGAAATCTGAGATTCGATTGAATTGCAGACAAGACCTATAAATAAAGACTCTTCGGATTGTCTATTCTGAGGAATTTTAAGTTCATTTATTTCACTAAGCCCTTTTTCGCCAAAAACTCCTTGAAGAATCCTCTCCCAATTTTTCAATTGATCTAATTCAACGCCATTTACTGAACCTACAATTCCAAGCTCGTAAAGCTGTCTTGAATCTATGACGACCTTTTCTATAGTTGCATCGTCCATAATTAGTGCTACAACTATTTTTCCATCCGCTAAGCTCGTCGTGTGAACATCACTCACTTTGGCTTTGTTGTTTGTATCCTTGATCACGATCGCAGTTTGAGAACTTAAAGTCGAGAGTTTGTTTGCAGTAAGGCTTAAATCTTCAGATATCTCTGATTCGGAATCCCCTAATTCAAAAAATGACTTGAGAGATTTTCGTTTTTTAAACCCAAAGCTTGACGATGAATTCAATACATAGTTATCTACAAAAAATCTATATCCCATATCAGTAGGAACTTTTCCAGAAGATGTATGCAAATGCGTTAGATAGCCAGCTTCTTCCAGCGCATGCATTTCTGCTCGTATGGTGGCACTAGACACATCTATATTGCAAGTCTCACCGACAATCTTCGACGAAATTGGATTTGGACTTTTTATATAGGACTCAACAATAGTTTTAAGAATCAACTTTTTTCTCTCATCGAGATCGTAAAAATTGTTTAACTGATCGTTGGACATAGCTTCTATTGTAGTTCTTTTATGATTTATTCATCATCTTGTATAATTCAATCGAGATTTCATGTTCCAATAATCTGCCTTTGGGCGTTAATGAGATCGAATCGTGGTCTACGAAAATCAAATCCTCGTCTATAAACGGTTGTATCTGCTTACTATCCAACCCTAAAGAAGGTACACCTTTTTTTGTGCGTAATCTCAATGAAAAATCCATCTGACTATCATCAATAAATGAAGATGAATTTAAATGAGCTTTAAAAGATCGGGGTTTTATCTCACCCGAAAAGTCTTCTATATAGACTTCAATATTTCTAGGCGTCGACCACCTTTTCCCATTAGTGTTTCCATGCGCTGCGCAACCTAAAGCAATAATGTTTCCACCAGTCCAATAGAGATTATTGTGCTTTGATTCATAATCCATCTTTGCCCAATTCGAAATTTCATACCACCCGTATCCTGCTTCATTAAAAATCTGATCTGCCAATAGATACTTATCAGCAATTTCATCTTCGTTAGCAACTTTTTTTAGACCATTAGACACATCGATTCCTAAAGGTGTACCTTTCTCAATACCTAGGGCATAGGCCGAAATATGATTTGGCCCCAAATCAATTATCTCATTAAGTGTGGTCTCCCAACTTTGCAGACTCTCTACCGATGAGCCGTAGATAAGATCACAGCTGTAATTATTGATCTCTGAGTTTTTTATAAGGTCAACTGAATTATAAACATGATTTGGGTTATGTCTGCGACCGATAAATTCGAGCACCTTCGGATCCATGCTTTGAACCCCTAGTGAAATTCTATTTACACCGGATTTGATATAAGCCTTCAACTTATCTTGGTTTAAAAAATCGGGATTACATTCAACCGTAATCTCTACATTCTCATTGATCGATATCACGTCGTTAATAGATTCGAGAATCTGAACAATATATTTAGAATCAATAAAATTCGGGGTTCCCCCTCCAAAAAAAATGCTTATCAACTCTGCTTCTTCTAGAACACTTTCATTCTTAGCGTGATAGGTCAATTGGTTAATAAGCGCGTCTATATAAATTTGTACTAAATGTTCTTTTCCTACCCAGGTGGCAAAATCACAATAGTCACATCGGTTCGAGCAAAAAGGAATGTGAACATAGATTCCAAGGGGAAATTTCATGTAGTTACAATATCGTCTAAGGAACCTAAATCGCGCATCAAAATCTTGATGTCAAACTCTGTGAGCATCGCATATGCCCAGGTGAAGGCGCAATTCGTGAATACCAACGTTAGATTTTCCAAGGATGCTTGCTATAGTGTAACAATACATATGAATAAAGTTACTTGGAAGTTATTTACTCGATTTTCGATTGGTTTGTTGATCACAGCTTTGACAATCTCAACTATTCCCAATGAGGCTAACGCTAATCCTGTTGAAGAGCAGAGAAAAAAGGCCGCCGAAATCGCCAAGAAAATTGAACAAAATGGGGACCGTATTTCAGTTCTTGCAGAAACCTATAATGAGACCAGGATTCGCCTCGACAACATCAAACGAAGCGTAAATGAAGCCAAAAGTCAACTCGAGGTTGCCGAACAACAAAATCGTGAAATCAAAAAGAGAGTTCAACAACGAGTATTTGATCTTTACACGTCCGCTTCCTCAACTGAGGCAGATGGGAAAGAAAAAGTAGATTTAATTCGTAAAGAAAAATATGCAGACATCGCATCCGGCAACGACAATTCTGTTCTATTAGAACTAGAAATAACTAGAGAATCAGTATTAGAGCGCAAGGCAGAACTTGATTCACAACTCGCGAAAGTTGAGGCTGAAGAAAAAGAACTAGCTGAGAAGAAGAAAGAAATTGAAGCAGCAAACGCTGAACAACAACGCCTATTGGACCAAACTCGAGGAGAATTAGCACGCCTTGTTGAACAAGAGCGAGAAAGAAGACAAACCCAATCAAGCCCTGCACCAGTGAACTCACAAAATTCGAATTCTGGTCCTTCAAATGTTCAGTTACCTGGAAATCTGCCCGCACCTTCACCAAAAGCTGCAATCGCAATCGAATTCGCTCGCCAACAATTAGGCAAACCCTACAAGTACGCAACTTCCGGTCCAAACACTTACGACTGTTCAGGATTAACGAAGAGCGCTTGGGGCGCAGCAGGTGTTTCAATGCCGCATTTTTCTGGAGCACAGTATGCAATGTTTCCTAAAGTTCCACTAAATGCGTTACAGCCTGGCGACTTGGTATATCGACCTGGTCATATAGGTCTATATATTGGCGGCGGCTTGATGATCCATGCTCCTCAAACCGGAGATGTAGTTAAGATTTCGGCGACTGGTCGACTAACCGGCGCATCAAGACCAGGTTAAAAACTTTATAGGGTCAGACCCTATTCTATAAATAGGGTCTGACCCTATAGGTTAATCAATCATCAAGTTTAAGAGCTGCTACGAATGCTTCTGGCGGAACTTCTACTCTTCCGATAGATTTCATTTTCTTCTTACCCTCTTTTTGTTTTTCCAACAATTTCTTCTTTCGGGTAATATCGCCACCATAACATTTTGCCAAGACATCTTTTCGTCTCGCACTAACTGTTTCACGCGCAATTATGTTTCCGCCAATTGCAGCTTGTATAGGTACGTTAAACAATTGTCGAGGAATCAGTTCTTTTAGCTTCTCGGTCATCTTGCGGCCGTACTCCACAGATTTATCCTTGTGCACAATTGATGAAAACGCATCAACTACAACAGCATTGAGCAAGATGTCCACCTTTACCAAACTCGAAGGTTTATAACCACTAGCTTCATAATCCAAGGATGCGTATCCTTTTGTTCTTGATTTCATTGCATCAAAATAATCCATCACGATTTCAGCCAATGGAAGTTCGTAACGTAGCTCAACACGTTCGGGAGAAAGATACTCCATATTCAATAACTCTCCCCTGCGCTCTTGCGAGAGTTCCATTAGTGGACCGACGAATTCTTTAGGTGTTAAAAGTGTGACCTTTACAAATGGTTCTTGTATCTCATCGATTGCATCAGGCGACGGCATATGCGAAGGCGATTCTATGATTTTGCTTTCTCCATTTTTCAGCTTGACGCTATAAACAACATTTGGCGCAGTAGCTACTAAGTTCAAATTATATTCGCGCTCTAATCGTTCTCGAATAATCTCCATATGTAACAATCCTAAGAATCCACACCTGAACCCAAATCCCAAAGCTGCGGATGTCTCAGGTTCAAATGTATAGCTGGCGTCATTAAGTTTTAATTTTTCTAACGCCTCTCTTAAGTTTGCGAAATCATCTCCGTCGACAGGATACATCCCACAAAAAACCATCGGCTTAGGATCCTTATAACCTTCTAACGCCTTTGCTGGATTTGATTGAGTAGTTACCGTCTCACCAGATTTAGCTTGACCTACATCTTTAATTCCAGCAATTAGATACCCCACTTCACCAGGGCCAAGTTCTTTGACCGGAGTAGGATTAGGATTTCTAATACCGATTTCTTCAATATCGTGTTTAGTGCCTGCGTTAGCAAATAAAATTTTTGAACTTGTGTTTATTACGCCGTTTACAACTCTAATCGCCGAAATCACTCCCCGATATTGGTCATAATAAGAATCAAACATCAAAGCTTGTAATGGCGCATTTGGATCTCCTTGGGGAGCAGGAATTTTTTCGATCACAGCATCAAGAACACTTGCAACATTTTCACCAGTTTTCGCACTGACTCTTAATATCTCATCTTTTGGAATGCCCAGCACATTCTCTATCTCGCTAGCAACCCGATCTGGATCTGCTGCGGGTAGATCAATTTTGTTCATCACAGCAATGAGCTCTAGATCATTTTCAAGAGCAAGAAAGCAATTAGCGAGCGTTTGAGCTTCAATACCTTGAGAAGCATCTACCAGCAAGATTGCGCCCTCGCATGCTGCTAAAGACCTTGAAACTTCATACCCAAAATCGACGTGACCTGGTGTATCTATCAATTGAATTTGATGATCTTTGTAGCTGAGACGTACATTCTGGGCCTTAATTGTTATCCCTCGTTCACGCTCAATATCCATTGAATCGAGGTACTGTTCACGCATTTGACGCGGATCTACAGCATTAGTTACTTCTAAAAATCTATCCGCCAATGTAGACTTACCGTGGTCTATATGGGCCACGATGCATACATTTCTTAGTTTGTCCTGCTCAATCACTAGGTATAATTTAGTGTCAAGGTGAGAAAAAATCTCAATGATGCTAAACTTATCTGTTCCAAAGTCAAGTCACCGTTAAACAGGAGAAAATGTGGCGAATATAAAAAGTCAGAAAAAGCGTGTTATCACTAATGAAAAAGCACGACTTCGCAATGCTTCAACAAAATCAGCTGTTAAGACTCATGTAAAAAATGCAAAAACTGCAATTGAAGAGTCAAGCAAAGATGTAACAGAAAAAGTATCTATTGCTCAGTCAAAACTAGCAAGCGCAGCTGCTAAAAAACGTATTCACAAAAATGCTGCCGCAAGACAGACTTCGAAGTTGATGAAAGCCGCAAATAACACTAAATAAAGTAATTCAAATAAAAAAAGCCCCCGAGATTTCGGGGGCTTTTTTTATTTTTCAAAATTCTTAAGCTGGCAATGCAAGCCTTGTAATTGAAACCCCGATGGTATCCCCACCTGTAACAATCTTTGAACTTGAATTGTCAGCAAATCTTTGAGTGGAAGTAGGCGTAGCCGTACCTCTAACTTCAATATTTAACTGACTTGGCAGGTTTCCTCCTAGCGGAAGTGTCAAAATATTAGTCCTTGTTACAATTCCATCTGTCGCTCCTTGCGGACCAAGATTTGGGATAGTCGTGAAATATACACCATTGATAGTTACAACTAGGTTCGTCACAGGAACCGGCGATGTATTCCTAACAGTAATTGTGTAAGATCTGTTTTGAGTTTCTGTCAGTGTAATATTTCCAGGATTAACGCTTACTTCAATTGATGGTGAAACAACTTCTAGTGCGCATATACCTTCTGAAAGAGAATTAACGATTTTATCTAATTGCTTATTCAATTCAGTACCGAAGTTCGATGCAAATAAGAAGTTGTCAGAACCTGCTCCGAAAACTTGTTCCATATAATTTGCTGCGTCTGCTTCAATAAGCACTCCACGAACAGCCATCGGTGGTCGCGAAGGCAATCCTGCAACAGTAGATCCATTCCTCAATGCAGAAACTGTTTGTGAAGCATAGTTCACACCTTGATTGATGTAGGGATTACCAAAACTCTGTGGAGTATTTGCAGGGTCGAAAACTCTCGAGGGACCATTATGGAAATTAGGCTTACCATCAGTTAGAAACAGTGCTAGATCAATATGTCGACCAGCGGCAGGATTGTTGAAAAATGAAGTTGAAGCTATTCTTGCAATGTCCAAAAGCGCATCGTCGTAATTTGTATAGTGCCAACCGGTTTCACCAAGTAAAGATGGGTTGTAGCCTCGCGCTCGATCATAAGGTGAACCTGATCTTGAAAAATAGTCATTTCCTATTGCATTCGCTCTGAAATAAATGTTGTCGACGACTTGCTTAATATCATCTCTTGTGTCTTCGTTGTTCATAGTGACCAAGAGTTGACCGCCACTAGTATCATTTTGGATCACCGATATTGTGGAAAAGGCAAAAATGATTAAGTTAACTTCTCCACCTGGTAGTACGAATTTGTTGTATAGATCATCAATGAAAGTTTTTACTGTGTTGATGTAGGTGTTTCTATCTCCAAAAGCTGAACCTGAGCGGTCAATTGAAATTGCTATTGTAAGGACTGGTTTTTCACAGTCGACGTCAATACCTGGATTAGGAGTGTTATTTACCGCTGCTAATCTGGCTCCCGAGCTTTGCTCGAGTCCTGCTTGTCGGTTTGCTGAAGCTGACGATCCTACAAATATCGAACCGATCAAGGCGATAATAGTTATCCCCAAAAGTGCAGATACTATCTTGATCTTGGACGCTTTCCTAATATGAGAAAGTTCAATAGCTCTAGTTTTCATTTTTTCTCCCTAAGAGCCCGAGGTGCAGTTATGCGAATTTATGGGCGTTTTACTCTATTTAAGCACTGGCGCGAATAAAACGAAATGGGTACTTTTTGTATGGTGCCCGAAATACGTAGCTTGTGAGGGATTTTTTAATACTTTTTGTAACTAGTGTAGAGAATTTACAAATATAATGAACTGCGGTATTGATTTTTTATTGAATTAAGTCTTTCTTCACCCGGATTACTGCAGACTTCGCAGAGCGAAATGATAAGTAGTTCAATTGCAATTTCGACATCAATTGCATTCGCACCTTTCATTGCTATGTCTGTATCTGCCAACAGTTCGATGCATGCTGAAATGTTCTCACTTCCTAACGAACGAGATAACTCCCAGCTTTTTTGTGCTCCATAAGGGTTGCCTTTAGAATCCAAAGCGGCATGTGCATCGTTTTTATTTCGTATGCTTTTATCATCTAAAGTTGCTAACTTCCTAAAATGATTTGAAACCAATGCAAGGATTTGCAGAGGATGCATCGGTTTTATATTTTGGGAAGAAGTTGAGTGCAGCATCCTTGACAATATTTCTAGAGAGTTGGTTGTATTTCCAGAACAAATCTCATTCGCGAGTTCGTATATTGCTACATTTCCAGATTCGCCTAAATATGAACTCACCTCTTGCGCGCTGAGTTTTACATTTGAACCATATACACCATGCAAGCGTTCGATTACGGATGTAAGTTTCGATGCATCTTCTCCACAATGCTTCAAAATTTGTTCTTTTAATCCGGGCTCAAAACTCAAAGAATATTTTTCAAGTAATCGATAAAATACGTCCCCAATAGCTTCTCTAACGATTCCTATTTGTTTTACATAAGGCTTCCAGGCTTTTGTCAGTTGCGCAGAGATTCTTCCACCACCTTGAATTGCGATAAAAAATGATGTCTCGAGTTGGTCCGATAAATAGTTTATAAGTGATACTACGTTGTCGTTTGTTGCAGAACCGATATCTCTTATAACTACTACTCGTTTCGATGTAAGAAACGGTGGGCTTTGCAAAGATGCGACTGCGTTTTCAATTACAGATGTTTTATCTTCATCTGATTCTGCATCATTTAGGTCAAAACTCTCTAAGACTAATGAGCGATCTTCATCTCCGATAATTTGATCTAAAAGCTTCGAGAGTTCATCTACTCTCGATGTTGGTTCTTCTCCAACAATATAAAACACCCTGTTTTCTGACATTACTTCTAGTGTAGGCGAAAATCAATATAGCAAGCATAAATAGCCCAATCACAAAGCTCCATTTCGCAGCACCAAATTGAGCAACCACTAACAACATATCGATACCTGCACCTAGAAGCAAAGTTGTTAGTTCGTTCAAAAAAGACTTTTCATCAATAAAAGAAATCATCAAGACCATCGAACAGCCAAAAGTCGTAATTGGCCCAGCAAGTGCGACTCCAGGGACCGAAGACCACCATTTGCCTGGCATTATAAAACCAAAAACCAACCATAAAATTGGCTGAGTCATCAACGAAGCCCCCATGGTGTCACAAAATATTTGGGATTTAATGAACTGTTTTAAAATAGGCGAAATGAACAACAATCCAAAAACAGCTGCAGCCGAGAGCCAGAACCCTACCCTGAATAACAAAAATGGGTCAAGCAATGCACAAGTCGCGAGAGTTCCAATAAAAGTTTTGAATTTCGAAACTTTATATCCTCTAATTTCTAGTACCGATGGAATAATTACCATCACACTTGCTCTAATCATCGAAGGCTCAAATCTCACAAGCATGCAATAAAAGACTGCTACAGCAATCATTGTAAGGTTTCTACTTGTTAGCCGGAGTCTAAGAATTAATGGAGACAAAAAACTGAGCATCAAAGCAATGTTGGCGCCTGATGCAACCAACAGATGAGTTAATTGTGCTTCCTTAAATGTCGAATATGTGTCCCTTGAAATTGCTCCGCGCTCACCAATAATCAATCCTTCACAAATACCGCGTTGGTTTTCGTTTAGTCGCGAGCAACCCTCTTGAACTCTCGCTCTCAAAGACTCGATCACTGTTTCTATGAAATTCCTATCTTGGTTGATGTCGATAACATCGGTTACATACAACATGCCAACAACATGTTGATGCTTACGATATTGATTGTAGAAATCGAGATCTTCAAGATACCCTTGCACCACTATTTGATCGCCGAATTCGAGACTGGAGATGTATTGCTGAGTAGCTGCGGTACTTTTAGCAATTGTTCGCTTACCTAAAGTCAGATCTTTGACAAGAACTTGAGAGACGTAATTAGCCGTTTGAGGATCATCAATAATCTCTAAAGTTGTACTATAGGTTTGGCTTTTTTGTTTAAGTTCGACAAGCGTTTTATCTCGCATTCCTGAATGATCTGCAGACAGTCCTAGTGAATAAACGATGCAAAACAGTAAAAGTATTGTGATATGAAAGCTCAGATTTAACTTTGAAATATGCAGCATCAGACGGCAATTAGTTCTTTTAGGTCTGCAAAACGCTTTTCTCCAATCCCCTTTACTTTCCTTAGATCATTGATAGTTTTAAAAGGATTACTTTGACGGTGAGAAATGATCGAGATAGCTGTAGCTGGTCCCACTCCAGGCAAAGTCTCTAATTCTGCTTGAGAAGCCGTATTCAGGTTTACTTTAGCGATAGATCCCGAATCGCCTGTTGAAGCTAGCGGAGCATTTTGTTGCACAGGACCTGAACAAAAAGATTTGTCTTCGCTTCCTTTTTGTGGAATAACAATCATCAATCCATCACTAAGTTTCTGTGCAAGGTTGCAATTTTGCAGATCTGCAGAATCAACTGCATTTCCTGCTTTTTTAAGTGCATCAATCACTCTTGATTCTTTGTTTAATTCATAAACACCTGGAGTTTTGACTGCACCTGTGACATAGACTGAAATAGTTTCGGACGCTTCTTTTTCGGTAGTAGTTGATATTTCTACATTTGTAAGGTCTCTACTTTGAGATTCATTTTGGAATAGATTTACAGTTACAAAATATCCAATAGCCAAACAACCTATGGCTATCATTACGAAAGTTTTGGTTTCTGGTTTACTACGGAGCATATGAATACGCTCAGATAATGAAAGAGGCGCTAAAGGCCTTATCTTATTTACCGAAGAATCTTCCATTTCTTCCCTCAAGAATCAAGGGAAGAAACAATAAATATAGACAACAAAAAAACCTAAATCAATACTTTCCGGAGGACTGACCCTCCAAAAGGGACGAATCGCTCAGGCGATTCGTCCCTTTTGGAGGGTCAGTCCTCCGGAAGAAAAAGGAAAGAAAATGACACAGAC
>CAZLQP010000011.1:0-57637 GCA_964561855.1 uncultured Burkholderiales bacterium
TACCTTTTGTGGGGATGATTTTTATTGTAATTATGGGTAATTGGCGTACAATGCAAGCATGACAGCGTCGCCATTTGATAAGAAAAGAAAGACAGAGTCGATTCCGCATATCGATTATGCCTTGGCGCGCAGAAGTGTATTGCGGGACTTTCGTCGAGGGATGCTCACAACGCTCGATGTTTGCGATGCTCATCCTGAACTGATCAGAGTTGCGACCAATTACGGTAAACCTACTGATAGAGATTGCCCAATCTGTGCAGATTCAGATGTGCGCAGTCCGCTAGTTGAAGTGAATTATTTATATGGCGATGGTTTGAAAAACAAAAATGGTCGGCCGGTTACTGAATTCAACCAGCTAGAAGAAGCAAAAGGCGCTGGCAAATCATTCCATAATTATCTAGTAGAAGTCTGCGTCGAGTGCAGATGGAACTTTTTAATTCGTCGCCAGGACCACGATTTTTAATAATCGGTTTTGGATAAAAAGTTACTGTTTCTACATCCTGTGACTGTTGACGCGATTTCTTTTTGGAATCTATCGGGGACAAAGTAGACGTATAAATCTCCAACTTCTTTTCTTTCAAATCCTTCACCGACAACTGCTTGGACGCATATCGAAAACCATTGATCATCAAAATTGCCTTTTCTTACAATTATTGCATCCAAGTTAGAGTTAACTGATTCAGTTCGATCCTGATCGAAAAATCCTTGATCGAAAGGTGCAAACTTTGTGTCGCCTTGAGACTTGACCTCTAAAAAGTGTGCATACTCAAACGGAGCTACAGCTAATTTGATTTCGCTATCACGAAGTTCGGAAACAATTTCAGACTTGGTAGTTTTATCAATTAGTTTAGGAACATCAGAATTGATGAAATGACCAATACTGACAAACAATAAAGCGATTAGAAGCAAAGATGTTTGTAGCCAGGTTTTCTTCAACGCCATCAAGAAAAATACAATACAAACTAGACTTACGAATCTAGGAACTACACTTTCACCCTTATAGATAACGAAACTAAGTTCGACAACTACCGATAGAACAAGAATTGCTAATGTCAAATAGGTGAAGTTCGAATACTGACGCTTTTCTTTCAAGACGCTGTTAATTCCTAGGACCAACATCAGAATCAAATACAAGAAACTCGCGCTAAAGATAACAATCAAAAGTACTGCAAGAAAGTCATTCTTCCAAGAGTCAGTCATAGAAGGTGAAATTCCTATAATCCTGGAAATATCGAAGTTGCTTTGTTTGTCAGCTATTGGAATTGGTTGAGCAAAATCAGATCGTAAGCTTTGCAGCGAAGCAAAAGAATTAGAAACATTAAAAATCCACCACGGAAGCGAACCAAGAATAAATAAAACAATTGCTAAAAAAGTTTTCTTCAACAAAGCTCTTGCGCTATATAGAATCCAGATAAATATTGGGATTATAAACAACAACGAAAAGATACTTGCCCAAAGCGCTAGACCGCTAACAAATGCCCAAGCAAAATAGAAGCGCACATTCCTCAATGAGTGTGCCGCATAGTACCCCAGATACAAACCAATCGTGTTTAAAAACAATGCGGTCATGGCTGAACCATATAATCCGCCAACATGGAACAGACTAAACGAAACACTTACCCACAAAAGTGCAGCGACTACTTGCATTTCTTTATTGTGGTTTGTTCTTTTGAAAAACCACCAAAGAATATGTGAAGTTCCAAGAAACAAAATCAATCTAGGAATAAAAACAATCCAAACTGAATAAGGCAAAATCAAACCAACTAAAGCTCCGAGATACTGTTCTATCGCTCCTATTGAAGGCTGACCATATCTCATCAGCATAAAATCGCCATTAAGGATATCGTGGCTCATTAAAATTGATAGCGAATCTTGAGGACTTAAAGAAGAATTAGAGTTTAGGTTTAAAACAATTGAGAGTAAAGAACCAAAGCTGACCGCTATAGCTAGAAAAACAGCCTCTTTTTTCTTGGATATAAACTCAAATACTTTATGCACGATGCTTTAGTCTAGGGCCCTTTCGCTCTCATTGGTGTTATCGCTAGTGACAGTAAGTTAAATGCGATCTAGACTTTAAAACATGAATATAGTTGCGAAAAAGTTTCAAGAACTATCGAGACGAAAAGTCCATGATGGAAGTGAACCGATAGTAATGGTGACAGCTTATGATGCACCCACGATGCGTTTTGCTCAAAATGGAAATGTTGATCTCGTGTTAGTTGGGGATAGCGCATCAATGGTAGTTCTCGGAAACGAATCGACGCTAGAGATTTCCAAAAAAGAAATGCTAATGCTAGTAAAAGCTGTAGCTAAACAAAACATGAAACAAATTCCGGTTGTTGCAGACATGGTTTGGGGAAGTTACCACGTCAACAAAGATCAAGCAATTGAACATGCAATCGATTTAGTAAGAGCAGGTGCAAATGCTGTCAAGATTGAAGGTGGCAAGAACAGAGTCGAAATCATGCGAGCTTTGGTGGATGCTGAAATTCCCGTTGTAGGTCATGTTGGTTTAACCCCTCAGTCGCTGTTGACATTGGGGAGCTACAAAGTCCAAGGAAAAGAATTAGAACAAGCACAACGAGTAATTGAAGACGCAAAAGCATTAGCTCAAGCTGGAGCATCAATGCTGGTTCTTGAATGTGTTCCAGATGCCTTATCTAGGGTTATAACCGAAGAGCTCGATATCGCAGTGATCGGTATCGGAGCAGGACGCCATGTTGATGGGCAAGTATTGGTAATGCATGATATTTTGGGAATAGGAAATAGTGATCAATACATCAAACCAAAGTTCGTGAGGCAATATCTCAACGTTGAAGAGCTAGCAACCAACGCAGTTTCGGAATTTGTTGACGATGTTAAGAATTCCAAATTTCCAGCATCTTCTGAGACTTATCATATGGCTGATGATGTAGTTTCAGAGCTCCAGGACAAAGAAAAACAGGCCTCTGAAAATAAAGACAATATAGAGATCTAAAAATATCGTCTGAGCTGGCCTTTTAGGCTACAGATTTGCTCGATTGCGCAAATTGATGCGAATTGTCCATTTTGCTATAATGGTTCTTTGTTGATTAAGGAAGATAAATGACATCGGATAACCAAGGAAATACCCGCGAGCTAAGTACTTCTCTAGCGGAAGTTAGAGCAAAGAGAGCTAAGAGTTATGCCGATCAATGGATAGCAAACTATAGAGCATACGTCCGCAAACCTGACTCTTTAGGTTCAAGCGACCACTCTGGTGAATTCAATATCGATCCTCGATTCGGAGTGCGTGCTGACCATTTATTTGACCTTGTATATGATCGCCACGGTGAAAATCTTGAACTAGTTAATGAATTAAGAGAAAAATTTCCTCACATTCGAAACACAATTGGAGAGACTCCAGCGAGAAACTTTATGTTGTTTTTCAGAGATCGAGTAGCAGATGTATATTTTGTTTCCGCTAGAAGAGATACAGATCAGAGCTCTCCTTCAAAATTTGCACTTCATGCACAATCAATAGATGTGCAGAGGTTAGTCATCAGGACGTTTGCACAACAAGCGCTTGAATTTGCAGTGTTCATGGGAAATCAAGGGGCAGTGTTAGATATGCCAACATTAGATAAAATGGCTAGGCATTCACCTGTGATATACCTTGACGACCAAGATTTGATAGATCACTACTTTGACCTTTTAGGTGAAGGCGCAAAGCCTGCTGAGCTTCGTCAGCGTTTTTTCAACTCGCCCAGATTAACTGCAAGAAACGGAAAAGGGACACAATATAGTTTCAGTCATCCTTCGTTAGGTAATGTCGGCAAATCTCCTGCTCAAAGCAACAAGCCAGAGCTAATCGGTCTAGACGGAAATTCCCAGGGTGAACCTGCATCCGGCAAAGCTCCCCAATTAAGAATCGTTCGTTAGCTAATTATTCTTGGCTTTTTAAAGGCTCACTTGGCGTTTTTAATGTCGCTTAACCTAGAATGTTAGGTTCACAAACCTGTGCGTATGCCTTCACTGATGAGTATGCGTGCTCGTAGCCAAAAGGCACGACCCAAAGGAGAATATATTGAGACCTTATGAAATAATGGTCATTTTTGATAAAGACAAAGACGAGAAAGATGTCCAAACATCTGTCAAAGGTTTTTGCGACCACATCACCAAATCTGGTGCGACTTTAGGAAATGTCGATCATTGGGGTAAAAGAAAGTTTGCTTACCCAATCAATAAAAAGAACGAAGGCTATTACGTAGTTATTCAGTCTATGGCTGAGCCTGCAGTAATGTCTGAGCTTGATCGTCAAATGGGATTAGATACAGACGTCGTTCGTCATATGGTATTGCGAATCCCGGAATCTGCATATATCAGCGCATAATTAACAAATAGTAAACCAAACGGTTTTTGTCGTAGCGCTGTGATAGACAGTTTTATAACAAACGTTTAAGTGAAAGGCATTAGAAATGGCAAGTTCAAATTCAATAACAATCGTAGGTAATGTAACTCGTGAGCCAGAGTTGCGTTTTACTCCAACAGGTCAAGCGAATACTCGTTTTGGTGTTGCAGTAAATCGTCGTTGGCAAGATCGCGGTGGGGAATGGCAGGAGCAAGTTAGCTTTTTTGACGTCGTCGTATGGCGCGAAATGGCAGAAAATGTAAGCCAGTCATTGCAAAAGGGATCGCGTGTAATCGTCACAGGTCGCCTCGAGCAAAGAAGTTACGAAACTCAAGATGGGCAAAAGAGAAGCGTTGTTGAAATCATCGCTGATGAAGTTGGTCCATCACTCAGATGGGCTTCTGCACAGATACAGCGAAATGAAAGAAAAGATGGATCTCAAGGTGGATATTCGCAAGACTCAGCTCCACAAGAACCAGCAATGGCAGCAGCTGCTCCAAATTATGAAGAATATGGCGACGAGCCATTCTAGAAAGAATTACAAATAACGAGAGGGAAAAATGTCCAAAAGTAAAAAGAAAAGAATCATTGAGCCAGAGATAAGAAAGTTTCGAAAGAAAACTTCTTTACTTACTCATGAAGGTATCACATACGTTGATTACAAAGATGTGAACCTGCTTCGTAAGTTCATGTCTGAACGAGCGAAAATCCGTCAACGTCGAGTTACAGGAAATTCGCAAAAGCAACAACGTGAAGTAGCACGTGCAATCAGAATCGCTCGTGAAATGGCACTTTTGCCATACAACGTTCGTCAGGTTACATCAAAGTCCAAGAAACGACGCGAGCGCGACGAAGACACAACTTTGGCGGATCCAAATGAAATTGTAGAGCCAAAAAAGAAAAAAGCACTTGATCCAGTAGATGCTGAAGCAAAAGAAATGATCGAAGCTCAAAGTGTCGCTGCTGTTGAGGAGGCATAAAAATGCAAGTTATCTTAAGAAAAGACGTTAAAGGTCGAGGTCGTGCAGGAGATATTGTTGAAGTAGCTAATGGTTATGCTCGCAACTACTTGATCCCTCAAGGTTTTGCTGTGCTTGCTTCTCAAGGTGCTGTAATCCAAGCTAAGTCAATGCAAAGAGCGCGTGCGATCAAACTTGAAAAAGAGAAAGTTACTGCACAAGAAAATGCTGACAAACTCAATACGATTAAATTGACTATCCCGGTTAATGCTTCTGACGAAGGAAAACTTTTTGGTTCAGTCACGGTTGCAGATATTGCAAAAAAACTGACTCAAGAATCAGGTCTAGATATTGATCGAAGAGACATATCTTTAAACCAGCAGATCAAAGCATTAGGTGATTTTGAAGCAAAAGTCGATCTACATCCAGAAGTAGATGCAACTGTCTCAATCACTGTAGTTCCTCAAGAAAAGTAGAGTCCTGGCGTGAATTTTTACACGCAAACTCTATTGCAGCTGATCCTAGCCTTGGGTGCGGCCATGATGTTGGGTAATATCATGGCCATCATCAAGCGTAATAAAGACAAACAGATTGCAATGGAATCTCTCAAATCTGCAAAGCGCACATCTAAACACACTTCAGCTGTGTTGGCTCGTAACCAGATTAAAGAAGGCAAAGCAACATTGGCTGTTGCACCATTAGGTCGCTCACTGACTTTTATAGCAATTGGATTTATAGTTTCTCTTTGGGCTTTAGTCACACTAATTAGCTGAAATTTTCTTCAATTTAGAAAATAAAAAACACATGATCCACGTGTTGTGTTCCCCCATGGCGCTATGCATAATCGAACTGCTTTGTAGACGACACCCTTCTCGTATAATCTACTCAGCCGTTCGACAATGCATAGCGACACGCACGTCGATCATGTGTGATCAATACGTTATCACATTTAATAGTCTAAGGTAAAGAAAATATGAAAACCGAAATTATTAACGACATAAAAACAAAATGGAACGATGATGTAAAAGATACTTTTGATAACTATTTATCAATACCAAATGTTTCTCCTGCATTTGATTCGAACTGGAAACAAAATGGTTACATAGATGAAGTTGCAAACTTGTTTTTGAACTTTGCAGATAATCATGCACCTAAAAATGCAAAAGTTTTCTTACAAGAGATAGAAAACAAAACTCCACTTTTAGTTATTGATGTACCTGCACAAAACTATAAAGGTGATGACACAGTTTTGATCTATGGACATCTCGACAAGCAACCGAAGATGACTGGCTGGGATGAAGGGATAGAGCCTTTCTCTGCAACATACATTGGAGAAAGAGTTTATGGCCGAGGTTCATCAGATGACGGATACGCTTTATTTTCAGCCTTAATTGCACTTGATTCAATCGATGAAAACACAAGCAGAGCAAGGACAGTCGTAATTATTGAGGCATCTGAAGAAAGCGGTAGTCCGGATTTAGTTGCGCATTTGGAAAAATTAGAATCAAGCACCGAGACTGCGTTAGGAAATGTTTCTCTGGTTGTGTGCTTAGATTCAGGATGTCTTACTTATGAACATTTCTGGATCACGAGATCGTTACGGGGACTATTGCAACTAAACGTTTCAGTGAAAGTATTAGAGCAAGGAATGCACTCAGGTGCTGCAGGGGGAATCGTTCCAAGTGCGCAACATATTATGCGAGAATTCATCAATCGAATATCTGAACCGGGGTCCGGAAAAATTTTGGTGGAAGAATTGTATGCAGATATTCCTCAAGACATAATAGAATCGGCGCAAAGCGTTGCAAAAATAATTGGGGATACAAAAGGTCATGGTTTAGCGTTTGCACAAGATGTGCTTCCTATTCATTCCGATGTTGCAAGTCAGATAATTGCAAATACATATGAGCCGCAGTTAGAAATTATTGGAATTGATGGAGTGCCTGCGATTAAAGATGCAGGAAACGTTTTATTGCCTGAAGTTATGTATGCGCTGTCTTTTCGAATCCCACCAGGTGTAGATCCAAATTTGGCTGCTGCCAAAATTACAGAGAAGATACTCGAAGATATTCCATATGGCGCACAAGTTAATGTAGTTGTGGATTCACTAGCGAGTGGATGGCAAGCACCTAAAGTTCAAGACTGGCTAGCAAACGCTATTGAGCAGGCTTCTCAAGACTATTTTTCTAATACTGCGCAACATATGGGTGAAGGGGGATCGATTCCATTTATGGCAATGCTGGGAGAAAAGTATCCAGATTCTCAATTTGTTGTTACTGGGGTATTGGGGCCAGGCTCAAACGCTCATGGGCCTAACGAATTTTTGGATCTACCAACTGCATACAAAGTCACAGCCTCAATTACAGATATTATTAAAGCACATGGCTCAAGGTAGACCTTGAAATACGCCCGGAATATAGATCCGATGCTAACGTTATATTCGTATATACAAGAAAGAGGTATAACAAATGTCTAATGTTGTGCTCGAAAATTCATTCAAGCGAGTTGACCAAGAAGATCTGCGTGCAGGATATGCTGCACCTTCTCAAACCTCAACAGATGGCCCAATTAGTGTTAGCGGATCAAATGAGACGATGTCTGTCGAAGGATCAGCTAGAGCAGCTTTGATTCTATTTGCATTATTAGCCGTTACTGCAACCTGGTCTTGGATTAGCCTTCCATCTTTGAGTCCTGGGATGCAAGCAGCAATTTTGTGGGGTCCAATACTGGGTGCACTAGTGCTCGTTTTGATTGCAACTTTTAAGCCTCAAACTGCTCGAATCATCGCACCTATTTACGCTCTGTTACAAGGGTTATTCTTAGGATCAATTTCTAGAATTTTCGAAGAACAATATAATGGCATCGTATTCCAAGCGGTATTGGCAACAGGAGTGATTGTGTTTGTGATGTACACGCTATATGCAACACGAATACTTAAAGTAACTCCTAGATTTAGAAAAATTGTAATCGGCGCGACGTTGGGAATATTTGTGTTTTATATGCTCAACCTTGTCATGTCCTTATTTGGTGCGCAGATGCCACTAATTTGGAGCTCCGGATTATTTGGAATCGGATTTTCAGTCTTAGTAATCGCAATTGCTGCATCAAACCTTGCTCTAGATTTTGACTTCATTGAAAGAGGCTCTCAAGCAGGAATGCCAAAATACATGAACTGGTCAGCAGCTCTAGGTTTATTAGTAACCATTATTTGGATATATATCGAGGTTCTAAGGCTCTTAGCAAAAACGCGTCAATAAAATCTCCGTCATAAACGTGTAACATGTTTACATGACAGGATATTTATCGCCAGCATGGTTCAAAGTTACCGATTTACAAGTTGTTAAAGGAAACGGAGCATGGATAGATACTGCTGATGGACAGAAGTATCTAGACTTCACTTCCGGTATTGCAGTAACCTCCACAGGACATTGCCACCCTAAGGTTGTTAAGGCTATCCAAGACCAAGCAGAGAGTTTTATTCACGCCCAAATAAATTGTTATACACACAATCTCTTACAGCCACTCGTAGATGAACTTGAATCGATATCGCCCAAAGGAATCGACACATTTTTCTTTGCGAACTCTGGAGCTGAAGCAACTGAAGCTGCAGTTAAACTTGCAAAACAAGCGACAGGCAAACCTAATACTATTGTTTTCTCAGGTTCTTTTCATGGTCGAAGTCATATGGCAATGGCAATGACAACTTCCAAAACCTTGTACCGTAAAGGCTACCAGCCACTGCCTGCAGGCATTTTTGTTGCTGAATTCCCTCGTTCTATAGGTAGCGAACAAGAAAGAGAAGAAGCAATCGATAGGGCATTGGCGCAACTTGATTATCTTTTGATGTCTCAAACGTCGCCAGATGAAACGTCATGTATGATCATCGAACCAGAACAAGGAGAAGGCGGATATTCGCCTGCACCAAAGAGGTTCTTAGACGGTGTACTCAAGCGCTGCAGAGACAACGGAATATTGTTCATCGCAGATGAAGTGCAGTCCGGCTTTGGAAGAACAGGGAAGTTTTTCTGTGTAGAAAACTATGACCTAGTTCCCGATGTATTGGTAATGGCAAAAGGAATTGCTAGCGGATTTCCTTTTGCTGCTGTTGGCGCTCCAAAAGAAATCATGGATAAATGGCCTTCAGGAAGTCATGGATCTACCTATGGTGCGAACCCGATAGGTTGTGCAGCGGCATTAGCAACAATTGAAGTGATGAAAGAAAAAGGATTTCTTACTAACGTTTTGGAGCGAGGAGAACAATTAAGAGCAGGGCTTAGTAGCCTTGCACAAAAGTATCCTTCAATTGCTGATGTTCGAGGATTTGGGTTAATGGTTGCAGCAGAATTTAGGGACGCTGACTTTAATCCTGATGGCCAGATTTGCGCTGAAGTAATTAAGCATGCGAGAGAGCAAAGCAATGTCTTGTTTATGAGTGCGAGCGCTTATGGAAACGTGATTAGATTTATGCCACCATTAATTGTTTCTAAACAAGAGATCCAAATTGCATTGGATGCAATAGAATCTGCATTAGGAGCGTGTAGCTAATGGAAATCGTTCTTTGGGTATTTGCTGGATTTATTGCGCTATTTTTTATGCTCGCAGGAGCAGCGAAATTATTGCAGTCTCGTGAATTGTTCTATGAACGCACTGGAAATCGCGCGGTTTGGGTGACGAAAGTATCCGATACTCAGTTTCTTTTGATCGGTGCTTTTGAATTTTGTGCAGGTGCAGCTGTTTTCATATTCCGCTTTTTTGATTCAATTAAATTTCTAAGTTTCGTAGCTTCAGGATTACTGGCTTTGACTATGTTGTTGGCAATAATGTTTCACATCAGTTTTAATGACAAAGCCGTAAACATAGTTCCCGCATCATCGTTATTGAGCATAAATCTCATCTACTTGCTCCTAAATTCTCTGGAGGTCTGATCCCCCAAAAGGTATCAAAAAGTACGATACTCTCTAGGTGATCGACGTTGTTATCACTAATTTGTGCGGCGCCAATCTAAAACATCAATTTTTTGGTCTTCCCACAATTGCATGAGATATTCGTATCCATGCTCATTTACCAGAGAATTTTCCTCTTCGGTAATTGGACATGCTAGAAGTGGGTAGAGGATGATTGATTGCAGATCCACTCTCGCTAGATGTGTGGTTTGAAAAACTGGCACAAAAAGGATGTGTTTAACGGATAAATCTGAATCATAAGTTTCTATAATGTCTTCGAAAACTACGCCAGGTGCAATTTTTTGCTTTTCTTTACCAATTATGAAACCTATCGTACTGATAACATTTTCGATGATTTCATTATTCCCACGGGCATCCATCACAACCTCGCTGTGGATAGTTTCTTGGGGATTTTGGCTTTGGTCGAATTCCATAAGTCCAATAGTTGCTGCAAATTTTCCTTCAGAATTTGTACTAGAGAATATTGCAATAGAATTGCTTTCATCTTCATCAGCATAAGCGAATACTTTAGCTTCACCAGGAATAAGTTCTTCTAGAAACTTAGCCCACTTTTTATGATTTTCATTTTCCAAATTAGTTTGCATCAATGACTCTTTCTGCTCGTTTGTTATCTTGTGTAGCTTCCTACAACTTACAATAGATGTTTTTATGAATATGAACTATGTTTTGGCAATTTTTCCACACTAAATTATGGAATTTGGCGCACTCGGAGAGATTCGAACTCCCGGCCTCCTGTTCCGTAGACAGGCGCTCTATCCAACTGAGCTACGAGTGCAAGGTTACAAAGTTTAGTTCGAAGTCGAAATCGCGACGAACTCAACTTGTAAAAAATGGCGGAGGGCGAGGGATTTGAACCCTCGGTCCGCGTTACCGCAGACACTTGCTTAGCAGGCAAGCCCATTCGGCCGCTCTGGCAGCCCTCCATCATTGGCGGTTGCTACAAGTTTGGGCTTAGCCCATCCGGCACTCGGCTCAACTCGTGGCAGCCCTCCATCAGGGTTACCAGTATAGAAGCTTGAGTCTACGAATAAAGAAAATCAGCTTTGTTTTTTCTGATTCCTACGCTTAATAAAGGTTCGAATCGACATTAAAGGTAAGCAGAGAAGCTGAATGAACCGGTATTGAAATCTAGATGCAATACTTCGGCTTTCAGTCTCAGAAATTAATTGTTCCATTGATTCAAATCCCATTAAACCAACGAGGCGATCAGCATGAGGACGTAAGAATTCGTTTCGAGCAACAATCCCCTTATATTCACCAATCTGAGTATCTCTATTTTGAACTTCGGCTTTTAGCCTCTCGTTATCTTCTTCAAGATATTTAACGTGTGCCCTTAGTTCATCAACTAATTCTTCTAAGGGTACTGAACTTTGGATTTCAACTTCATTATCCATATTGCCTACTCACTTTATGATGTAGCAATATTTATCGACCAAAAACACAAATATCTCAAGGTATTTATCAGAAACTTCGTTATATGCGTTTCAGTGCTGATTATTGAGTTGAAACTAAATTTTCTTCAGCACAAGCTACACAGTATTGAGTTCTTACACCATTGTCGCATTTTTCACACAAAAGCATTTGTGAGCTACAACGCTCGTTAGCGCAATGTGAATAATTTTCTGTTGTATCTCCGCATTTACAGCAAGTACCAACCACTTCTGAACTTTCAGAAAACTTCTCTAAGATTCTTCCATCAAAGACGTAGCAACTACCCTTCCATAGAGGATCTTTAGGATACGCCTTTCCAAAAGAAACGATCCCACCATCAAGCTGATATACATTGCTAAATCCTCTGTTCTTCATTAGCACAGAAAGAATTTCACATCTTATGCCACCTGTGCAATAGCTAATGATCGGCTTGTCTTTGATTGAGTTGTATTTTGGATCACTTATTTCTTTAAGAAAATCTCTTGAAGTGCGCACTTGGGGTATTACTGCATTATCGAAATGTCCAACAGTGCTTTCATAAAGATTTCTGCCGTCAAAGAAAATTGCATCAGGATTCTTCTCTAAAAAATTGTGCAATTCATTGGGTCGGATTCTTTGACCTCCACCGATAATACCTGTCTCGTCATCTATTTTGATTTCCTCAGGTGCTTCAAAAGCAACAAGTTCCGGTCGAGTTTTGACGCTGAGTTTTGGAAACACATCACCGTTGGCTTCACTCCACTTGTAGTGGATTCCGCGAAAAATGCCGCTGGCATTCATTTGTGATTTGTAGCGTCGCAAAGATACAAGCGATCCACCTAATGTTCCATTGATTCCATGAGGGCTGATGATTATTCGACCTTTAAGATCCAATCTCGTGCAAAGTTCTTTTTGCCAACGCATCGTCATTTCAGGATCTTTTATATTGACAAACTTGTAATATAAAATCGTTTTTTCCATGTAAACAATTCTATAGGCTCAAAGGAGGATTTTGAGAAGGCGACGCCTTTGTCGCTTGAGTTCTTGATCTAGAGCTAGGCATATTGCTCGTTTTCGATGAACTCGCAGCAGGATCTTGCGGAATTTCTGTGACTTTACTTTCTGAACCGACTGATCTTACAGTAGTAACAACACTTATTAGATCAGGCTCTAACGGTAAAGGACGAGTCTTCGCATCTGCGACAATTTCTGCAAATTCAGGATCTACTTCAACTACACCCGATGTAGTCGTAGAACTTTCTTGCACTCTTTGAGCAGATGGGAAAAATGCCCCATCTCTTTGAACCATTGTTCCAAGTTCAGAATGTACAAACTCCATAATTTCTCGAGCTGGTCTTACACCGCCGATTCTGTTCATGACTTCAACTGGTAAATGTTTTCCGTGAAGTGTATGTTTCGCTTCCAATGGAACATCGGCATAGCCATGAGCAACTGTTTCAGCCCAAAGCTCTCGAGGATCAGTTAATCCATAAGGTGTGATTGCGTTTACTTGTTCTACTTCAATTACATCTCTTGAGTTAGGAACTTCTCCTTTATTTGTGGAACGATGATAAAGTTCTCCATCAGGTGAATGTAAAATACCTGGTTGAACCCCGTCTTTGATTTGTGTAAAGTTCCAACGCGGGCCGACTCCTGCAAAGTGTAGGTCACGAAGTTCGAGCCATTGCTCGATCATTGTTGTTTTCCAAGGTGTCCTTAGGTGATAGCCATTGTGGATACCTTCGACTTTTCGAAGTTTAGGTTTTTCGCTTCCTAAGTCTGTAAAGTGTCCGAGTACTTCATGTCTGAAGACATGTTTAAGCCCAAAGTGTGCATCTAATTCAGCTTCAGTAGAAGCAGGATTCATTTGGATTTCTACTAACCCAAGTGCCGGTATAGCAAGTCCTCCAACACCAGGTCCTTCTTTAGTATCTATTCCTAAACCAAGTACTTCAGGATCTCGAGAGTATGCATCACCTTCAGGGTAGATTGCTATTAAAGAAAGTTTTTCTGCAATCTGCCCATCTGCAACGCTAGCGGCTTCAACAAGCATTTGTTCAACTGCTTTTAGAACATGATCCGAGGGCACATGATCTATAAATGCAACCCGAAGAGTCTGAGGCTGACCTTTTGCATCGATATAATCAAATCGATGCATGTAGTCGATTCGATCATCACGCATTAAGAATTGGTATTTACGTGTCCATCTCCAAGAGTCGTTCTCTAGAGTTCCAGAAATTGATTTTGCTTCTGGATATAGTTTTAAAAGTGCTTCATCTGTTACAGGAATCTTTTCGATGTCGCGCTGTAAAATGGTCTGAGTTTTATCTCGATATCTAATTCCAATTGGTGGAATAAACATCGGAAAAATCTCAAAGTCTTTTGGATTTTCAATAGGGGTTCTTACTTCGGTTATTTTTGTTTCCGTTCGAGTATCTGGAACTGAAACAATAATGGTTTTCTCTACTGCATCTATTGTTGTAACTTCAGCAGAAATAATGCTTCCTCGTTGTGAACCAAGTCGAATGTCGAACCATTCAGAAACACTCGGAGGAACAGCTGATCTATCCGATTTGTATAGATCAAACATCTGATCGACGCTTTGATACCCGAATTGTTGCGCCATAAGTTCAATGGCAGCAATGTCTGTATCGTCAAGTTCAGATTCAAATGAAGTTATTTGAATATCACCAACAGAGAAACCTCTTTCGTTTGCCGCAGCCATGACAGCTTCCGCAAAATTTTGAGCTCTTCTAAGTGCAGTATCTACATTTCCTTGGTCGCTTTGGCCCAATGAAGTAAGAAGTGAACCCCATTCATCACTCGCGGTACCGCGGATTTCCAGCTGGTCGATTCTTCCACCTTGAGCAACGATTGCCTGGAGTTCATCAACAATTGAATTCACTACTTGAGGATCAGGAATTACTTGACCTGATTCGTTGAATGATGTTGAGCCCACAACTTCTTGAACTTCTACTTGATCTGTAACGACTCTTTCTTCTTGTCTCAAAAATGGAACTTCAATCTGTTCTTCAATTAGATCAACGCGTTCGGGATTAATTGTTCCTACAGACACTAAGTTATTTGCATCTTTTATGAGAGCAGGAATTTGATCAACATTCGGACCAATAATGCTAACTCCGCCCCAAAATACCAAAGCTTTAACCCACGAAGGACGTTCAGTTTTTAGACTTTTGACATAGGGTCTTCTAACAATCTTGTCGATTGTTACTACTTTTGGCGGATTCTCAATTTCGATAACCCCAATATCAAGAGTATTTACTCCTAGTAATCGATCTTCGAGATACTCTCGTAAACGCTCATCAGTGGTTCTTAAAAGTTCGGACCTGCGACCGAATAAAATTCTCATCCGTGTGAATGCTCCTTTATGTGCGAATAGCACAATATGTCCATTTTACAGGGTTTTGTGGTCGATGTAAATAGCCTCTAGGCCATTCTTGGGTGCAGTTAATCCCTGATCAGGGCTGCTTTTTCGGGAATTTCAATCTAGATAGCTTGCCAAAGATGTCTCTAGATTCAAGCTTTTTCAGTCGAGCCTTAATTACTTTGCTTTCAGCTGTTAGTGCATCTTCTAATTTTCGAAGCCGTTGGTATTCACTTTTATACCAATCTCTTTGTTTTATTGCTTCATTGTAATGTGCCCGGAACCAGTCGTTTTCTCTTTTCAGATTGATTACGTTGTTTGCTTGTTCATAGCTGTGCTGCCGATATTCTAAAGTTGCATGATTGCAGTGAAATGCCTTACCGCCCGCTTTTATGATACTTCTGAATAAGTTAAAATCTTCTGGGTCATCTGATTTTTGGTATCCACCTACCTTTTCGTACCATGATCGAGAAAACATTGACGATCCATGCATGAAGTTTTTGGTTTCTATTTCCTTCAATGTTTCCTTCGTTGGTTCAGGAAATTCCCAGAGGTACTGATCATCAGATACAGGTTTGGCATTGACTTTTTCTGCAAGTTCAAAAGCCAATGGACCGAAGATCAGAATGTCGCTGTATACAATTGCTGCTCCTGGATTTTCTTTAATGCATTGAACGTACTTTGAAACAAAATCAGGTTTGATACGGTTATCTGCTCCGACGAAGACAATCCAATCACCACTGGTATGTTCGATTGCTTTTCGAAAGTTATCTACAATACCCAAGTTCTTATCGTTGATGATTACTTTTGAGATTAAATCATGATCAGTATACTTATTTATGATTTCTTGGGAATTATCTGTTGAGGCATCATCTATTATGATGATTTCTTCAGGAAGTAGATCTTGACTCAGCACTGATTCAATTGCTTCTTGCAAAAATGTTCCATAATTATAATTCGGAATGATTAGAGATATTTTTCCGATTTCTTCAGACATAAACCTAGAGCCTAGTTCTCAACTATTGAAAAGTGGCGGTGGGACAGGGATTTGAACCCTGGGGGCTATTAACCCGCTGGTTTTCAAGACCAGTGCATTCGTCCGCTCTGCCATCCCACCGAGAGCATATATCGTAGTTGAAAACCTAAGCGATATCAGAAACGAGCTTTTCAGCTCCACCCATATAAGGCCTTAGTACTTCAGGAACTTCAAAAGATCCATCATCTTTTTGGTAATACTCCATCAGATTAGTTAGTGCTCTTGCAATAGGTATTGCTGTACCATTAAGCGTGTGAACAAGTTCGTTACCTTGATCTGTTTTAACTCTGATGTTTCCTCGCCTGGATGCAAAATCTAAATAGTTTGAACAGCTCGTGATTTCACGGTATTTTCCTTCAGAGGGTAACCAAACTTCAATATCGTATTTTTTCGCGGCGGCTGGACCTAGATCACCACTCGCACACGAAATTACTCGATAGCTAAACCCAAGATCTCTACAAATCTGTTCTTCGATTTCCCTAATCTGTTCAAAAACTTCCCATGAATTTTCAGGATTGGCATATAAGAACATTTCAACTTTGTCGAACTGATGAACTCTAAAAATTCCTCGAGTATCTTTTCCATATGTTCCAGCTTCGCGTCGAAAACAACTTGAAAAGCCAGCATACTTGATTGGAAGATTTTCTAAATCCAAAATTTCATTTCTGTGTAAACCAGAAAGCGGAACTTCAGAAGTACCGACCATGAAAAGATCATCATCTTCTAGCTTATAAACAGTATGTCGATCTGTGGGAAAAAATCCTGCTTCAACCATGGTCTGTTCTCGAACCATTACAGGAGGAACTACTGGGCTAAAGCCATGTTCTCGCAATACATCCAGAGTCCATTGCACGAGCGCAAACTCTAAACGCACAGCATCGCCGGCAATATATGCAAAACGCGAACCTGATATTTCTGTTGCCTTTTCGGAAATAATCCAACCCATGTACTTGCCGTAATCTGCATGATCCATTTTTGGGGCAGGCATCGTCTCGCCATGAACAGAGATCACTTCAAAATCTTCTTCGCCGCCACGCGGAACACTTTCATGTACTGGATTTGGGATCTGCAATAACATTTCTAGATGTTGTGTTTCTAGATCTGTTAATTCTGCCTCTAAGACTTCAAGCTGGGATTTAATCTCACTTGCCTGTGCAATTTTTGCATCTCGTTCTTCTGGAGAGGATTTACCAATCTCTTTACTAACTGCATTTCTTTGCGTTCTTAACTCTTCCACTCGAACGCTAAGCTCTGCTTTTCGGTCGTCCAGTTCACAAAATGTATCGAGCATGATCGAGTCAACGCCCTTGGCCTCAATGCGTTGTCGGTAATCTTTATCTGTCTTTAGTGATTTACGATCGATCATATTTCTCCAGTTTAAGATCTTCCTACTTTGGTGCGCAGGTCATTGATCCATTGTTTTGTCTCTTTCCAAATTTTTGCGTTGCCATTGCTGGATACTTCATCTTTGTCTCCGGTAATAGCATAAGAACCCAAAAACTTTACATCCGCATAATCATTTCGGATAGTTTCCAAACACTGTGCGATATCGTCTTGGGCGATATGTCCTTTGAAATCCATCAGAAAACAATACTGACCCAATTTTTCTTTTGTAGGGCGAGACTCTAATTTTGTTAAATCGATTTTGTACTCCGCAAAAATCTTTAATATCTCCAGAAGTGAGCCAGGTTTATTCTCACGTTGAAAACAAACTATTGAGGTCTTGTCATTTTGAGAAGGAGCGGGAATGCCTCTGCCAATAGCGATGAAACGAGTTTGGTTAATATCGCGATCTTGAATGTGTGCATCAATAATTTGTAGCGAATAACTATTTGCGGCTTCTACAGGACAAATTGCTGCACAATCGTTATTTATTGATGTTGCCACAGCATGTGCTGCACTTGCAGTTGAGTCTGTTGATTTTGTTTCTGCGTTTTTATAATTCTTGTCAAGATAACCACGACATTGTGCCAGTGCATGTGGATGAGATAAAACAGTTTCAATGTTTTTCACTTCGGTTCCAGGCTTGATAGCCAGACAAAGTGAAATGTTATGATCGATTTCGCGTTGAATCATTGCTTCAGAATCGAAAACAAGCATATCCAAAGTCAAGGCGACTGAACCTTCAATTGTGTTTTCTAAAGGGATAACTCCAATGTCGACTTGTTCTTGATCTACAGCATTAAAAACATCACTAATTGACCTTTGTGGCGTTAGATCACAGTTCGCTAGATCAGCTTGGCTTAAAACCGCTTCATGGCAGAACGTACCCGCAGGCCCTAAATACGCTACCTTATTGATCTGATTTTGACTCATAAGCTAGAGATTCTAGCGCTTTGTGTGTTAATTTTCCCTTAGATATCGGCTTAAAAGTTGATTTTACCCATAAGTCGAATGTGATTTAGGTCGATAAATTTTTGAAATGGCAACTTTCAGCATAGAAGAATACGGCGATATTGAGCGTTTAAGAAAAGGCTACGAAGGTATCCTTAGATGTTACGTGCCTTATGCGCTTGATCCTAGGTTTGGAGCACTAGATGGTCTCATTGCTTTTCACGACAAAATTACTGGTGTTGAAAAAAGGCCAAAGCCATATCGGATAATTGATGGCATTGAAATCATTGACGAAAATCATCAGGTTCAGAGCTATAACCCAACTCAGCATTTGGAACTAATAGCCAATAGAAGTTTTGAACAACTAGGTACTCTAAGTTTTTTAGAATTAGCACAGAAAATCATTGCTGACGCGGATCAGCATCCTCAAGGTCGATCAGTTTTTTTTCTAAAACATCAAGACAGTGATGAAATAAAGTGCGCAATTGGGTATTCAAAAGGAAAATTGAGTGTTAAGTCGTTTCATAAAGGATTTGGTCAAGAACTCTGGGAAAGTGCTGAAATTCAATGTCGTATAGATCAGGACGCTAGATTAATAATTGATACACAATCAGATGAATTTTCGGTGTTTCTTAAAGCATTGAGTTCAGTCTCAAATACGAAAGTTGAATCCCTAGGCGACAATCTAGAGAACTTAGAAATATTAAGCGCAGATATTGGTATAGAAACACAATTGCAAAACGATTTTACTAAAGGAATCGCACAAAAGACTCTTGCTTCATCAAAAGGATCTCATCTGTGTTTAATGAATACTCAAGAATGGGTGCTAGCAGCATTGGACTATCGCAATAATGTTTTGGGTACTGACAAGATAAGAGAATTGGCAGGACCTGATCGGTACGAAGAAGGAAACTGCGTTGAGATTTCAACAGCTATCGGTTTGAATTTTACAGGAGGAGTTAGAGGCCGATTTGTAGGACCAAGAATGCGTTTGATGCCTACTGAGGATGCTCTAAAAGCAAGTTCGATTAAGCATTTGTTAATGAAAAGCGATCCTTTACATAATCAGTCGATACCATCGAGAGTTTTTGAAAACAAAAATGATGATTTTGCTTACGGCGCTCCATTGAGCAATATACGAGACATGGTCGACGAATCTGGAGCTGTTGTATCAGTATTTGGCCATACTTTTTTTGCTGTAAAACATGAAGGAGAGATAGATATATATGACCTGTCGCTTGGGTATGTCGGAGATCTTGGTGCTTATGAGAAGTTCCTATACAATGCAGGGTCAGCACCAATATTAAGAAGCGTTGTTCAAGTTCAACAATACTCCCAAGAGGCTACAGACTTTTATCGTAAATGTCGTGAACCGTTTATGGATCCCGAAGTAATTGATTTAGCAGAAAAAACTTTTCTTAGCTTTGATGCAGAGAAGAAAACTGCAGTCGGACTTTATGACGCTTGGAAACATTCCCTATGTATGTATCCAGAAAAAATCGCGGCAAGTTTTGGTGGGCAGCACAAACCTGCAAAAGAAATTGCTCAATTTGATCTAGATAACAGAGTCGTGGCGGATATATTACGTGAACAAGAATCAGGTTTTATGATTTTCGAAAGAAGTTTTGGTGAAGATACAAATAAGATCAAATTTGCAGTCATGTTCGAAGGTGAAAGAGCTTTTTCAGTTTCGGGGCGCTTTTCTTCTGCAATTACTAAAGAAAGCGCTCTAGAACAGATTGCTAATTCAAAAGACTATGTAATAACTCATTTAGGTGGAAACAGTTTGCATCGATCGATAGAAAATTTCCATAGCAAAAGTGTATCTCGGCAAAACGTGGCGAATCCAGATCCAGGATTAAGTTTTTAACTTATTTACGTAATAGTGGTGTTACCCTGACCAATTCGTCAATCAATTGTTGAAGCAAAGTAACTGCAAATTCATCGTTGAGAATCCCATTTTCATTAAATAAATCATCGCTAGGCATAATCAACACTTCAGGTCCGGGAACTACCCAAACCCGATTATGTAATAAAGTCTGACGGGTTGCCATTTGTGCTCTAACAGATCCAAGTCTTCCACCGCCTATTCCAGCAATTGCTGCAACTTGTCCAGTCAGCGGAGCATCTTTGCCTCCAAGGGAAATCCAATCGATCGCATTTTTTAGTGCAGTTGTCATATTCCAGTTATATTCGGGAGTTGCAAAAAATAAAGCATCAGCTTTTTGTACTTGATCACGAAGTTTTTTTACTCCATCAGGAAATTCATCGTGGTTATCAGTAAACATCGGTAAATCAATTGAAGCCACTTCAAAATCAATGTCGTCAGGAACAATGCTCGCAATTGTGTCTAAAAGCCTAGTGTTTCGTGACCCAACTCTAAGGCTTCCTGATATTCCTAATATTTTCATTACTTTCCAAACGTTTTTATTAGTAAATTATTTCAAAGCCTCTTGGGAGCTTGTATTCCGAGTAAATCTAAACCAATTTGTAGCGTTTTTGCTGTCATCTTGCATATATTTAGTCTAGAAATTCTGTATTGATCGTTCTCTTCTTTAATTACGGGACAATTCTGGTAAAAGGATGAGAAAGCTTGAGCTAATTCAAATAGATATGTACAAATATGGTGTGGTTCAAGTTTATCTTCTACTGTATCTATAACTTCATCAAATTTAGATAGTTGTTTGATTAGATTTCGTTCATGTTCAGCATCGATTACAACAATGTCGGATGCTAAATCTGCATCATTGGCTTTTGCGAGAATTGAATTGATTCTAGCAACTGCATACTGAAGATAAGGTGCAGTATTTCCTTCCATTGCCAACATCCGATCAAAGTCGAAAACAAAATCAGTAGCACGATTGTTGGATAGATCAGCGTATTTTACGGCTCCAATTCCTAATGCTTTACTTAAATCAACTTTCTCGTTTTCATCTATATCTTTAGAGCGTTCATCAATGAGATTTTTGGCTCGACGGGTAGCTTCGTCCAATAGGTCAGCTAGCTTGATGCTTTCACCTGCTCTGGTTTTAAAAGGTTTGCCGTCTTTGCCGAGCATGGTTCCGAATGCTGCATGAATAGGTGTTGTGTTATCTATCCAGCCTGCACGAGAAGCTGCATCAAATACCATTTGAAAATGTTGACTTTGTCGAGCATCTACAACATAAATAACCTTGTCTGCTTTATCGTGTTCAACATTGTATTTAAGTGCAGCAAGATCAGTTGTTGCATAGCCATACCCACCGTCGCTTTTCCTGATGATTAGACCAAAAGGATTTCCGTCACGATCTTCAATCCCATCTACATAAATGCACAACGCTCCATCATCAACAACGGCGATTGATTTTTCTTCAAGCTCAGAACACACATCTGCGAGCATGTCGTTATAAAAACTTTCTCCTCGAGAGTCATCTGCTGAAAGTAAAACACCAAGTCGCTTATACATTTCAAGTAGATGGTTCATGCTTTGGTTATAGATATGGCGCCACGCTCTTAGAGAATCCTCGTCGCCTCCTTGTAGCAGCGCAACTCTTTTTCTAGCTCTGGTAGCGAAATCTTCATCGGCTGAAAATTTTTCTTTTGCTTGCTTATAAAATCCGTTGAGGTCCTTTAATTCTGGAAGATCTTGCGGTATTGCTCCATCGACTGTAAAGAACTCTACAAGCATTCCAAATTGTGTGCCCCAATCTCCAAGATGGTCTTGTTTAATTATTTCATGTCCACGATAAGAAAATATTCTCACTAGCGCATCACCAATGATCGTTGCCCTAATATGGTGGATGAGCATTTCTTTTGCAATATTTGCGCCACCATAGTCGATAACAATTCTTTGTGGATCAGAAGTCTTTGAGATTCCACAAGAACTGTCCACAAGTAGTTCTGCTCCAAAGTTACCTAAAGCTTCATTCGAAAAAGTGATGTTGATGAATCCAGGCCCAGCTATTTCTGGTTCGGTTTGCATCAGATCAGAAATATCGAGCTTATCTAAGATTTTCTGTGCAACCTCGCGAGGATTCTCGCCTTGATCTTTAGCAATAGACATTGCAGCATTGATCTGCAGATCGCCGAATCCGGGTTTGGAGCTCCAGCGGACAATTGGGTCATATTGCTTGTTGAAAGCTTCGAATATTGCGGTTGCTGCTGCTGTTTCTACCTTCTGATATAAAGATTGCATCTGCTAATCCTACTATCTGGTGTCAGCTGGGTCTCTTCGCGCGGAGGGAGCTTTGTGTGGAATAATAAATGGATGACATCTAGTGTCTCTACATTTAATAACGCACAAAGCGTCAATGCTATTGCTAAAAATAAGCAGATGCCGCACAATCTGCAAGCCGAAGAGTGTCTAATTGGCTCGATGCTTCTAAATCGTGATGCGATTTCATCGGCTATCGAGATGAGAGTGGAAGAAAAAGACTATTACAAACCTGCGCATGCGATATTGCATCGTGCGATTATGGCTATGTATAACCGTGGTGAAGCTGTTGATGAAGTAACAATTTTGGAGCAACTCCGTCGTGACGAATCAATAGATAAGGTAGGCGGCAAAGGCACAATCTTGGCAATTCAAGCAGCCCCTCCAGCTTCAACTAATGCTTCGTATTACGCAAAGATCGTAACGGATCTATCTCAACTCAGAGCGATGATTGTTGCTGCTAATGACATTGCTGAAATGGGATATTCTGCACCTGAATCTATCCCTGAAGTTTTAGACCGAGCTGAAACAATGATATTTGATGTAGCTGAACGTCAAGTTGTTGATTCGCTTGTGAGTGCACGAGATTCTGTAGGTGCTGCAATGACGCACCTCGAAGAAATGTATAACAAAGGTGATGATGTAACTGGTGTATCTACTGGTTTTGTCGACCTAGATGAATTGTTATTAGGTTTGCAGCAAAACGCGTTATATATTTTGGCCGCGCGACCTGCAATGGGTAAGACAGCTGCAGCATTATCGATAGCTTCGAATGTTGCGATGTCGTCAAGTAAGCCAACGATGATTTTCTCGATGGAAATGGGTCATCTAGAACTAACAAACAGGCTTTTATCAGCAGAAGCACGAGTGCCTTATCGTGATATTCAAACTGGAAAAGTTAAAGCTGACGATTGGGAAAAACTTTCACATGCAGTTGGACGCCTAGCTGAAGCTCCGATATTTATTGACGATAATCCGCACTGTACAGTGATGGAAATGCGCGCAAAGGCAAGACGAATTCGTGCACGACATGGAGAACTTGGTGCGATCATTGTTGATTATCTTCAGCTGATGAGTTCTAGCGGTAATGTTGAATCACGTCAGATTGAAGTTTCAGAAATGTCCAGAGGGCTAAAAATTCTTGCACGTGAATTAGAAGTCCCTGTGATTGCTTTATCTCAGCTGAACCGACAGTTGGAATATCGGCAAGATAAAAGACCGATGTTGGCAGACTTGCGTGAATCTGGATCGCTAGAGCAAGATGCTGACGTTGTGATGTTCTTATATCGCGACGAAGTTTACAATCCTGACAGCGAATCTAAAGGTGTGTGCGAAGTTATCGTAGGTAAAAATCGTTCCGGTCCGACAGGTTCAATCAGGCTTGCATTTTTGGACAAATATACAAAGTTCGCAAATATTGCTCGAACACAGTAGTTAAAAATCGGGTCTGTTGCTTGCAAATATTTCTGAAACTTCAGTGATATCGTAAATCTCTGATTCGTTTGGCAAACTAAGAGCTCGTTTGCCATAGTTGGAAAAATCTATTCCCACTGGTTCTGAATAACCTTTGAGTTTTAATTGGATTCTTTTAATTTCGGAGTTTTCGTTTATGAAGTAGTTAATGTTCCCAGATTTTTCGAATACAAAAACTTCTTCATTATTTATCTCACCTTTTCCGACAATTTTCGAGTCGTCTTGTCTCAGTAGCTGAGGATTTTCTGGATTTTCTGTATAGAAATCCAGTAAGAAAATTCCTATTGTGTCAGATCTATAAAAATCAGTTGATGTAGGACGTTGAATCCAGCTGCCTGGTTTTTTCCCGTCGGCGCTTAGCAGACCTTCAAGGGTGTCGAAGCGTTCGAAAGTGTTTTCTTTAGTGATTATGCTCTCTAAAACAATTTCGTCTGTGCTTGGGTCAATTACATTTACCAATGCTATTGCATTTTCCCAGTCGATGATTCCGCTAATTTTGTATTGAATGTCATTTGCGAAAGGTTCTGCGTAAAAGTTGACATATTTTTGTTCAAAGTTATTAAATAAAGCTCGCGAGAAAATCTGCGCTTCAGAATTATTGAGTGATCTTGGAAAATTATTATCGTCATTTGACTGTGAAGAACATCCAACCGAAACAATCATCACTAATAGAATTAGTGGAGTTAATAATTTAGTAAATCTCATTGATCAAAGATTCTAATGTGTTCAATTGCTGATCAAGTGGGAAATAGTTGGTCATCTAAACTCAGAACTGTACCTGTGTCGATCCAAATAAATCCTCTATTTTGATCTAGATCTCCTGAACGTGGTTGATTCCATGCGAATTGTGAATACTCATCGTAAAACAATCTCGCATTTGCGTATGCATTTATTTGTCCGTTGAAACTAGTAGTTGCGTTCAATGGGAAAGTGAATGAAATATCTCTTTCTACGGTTGCTCCGACAGGAATGATTAAGTTATTCAACGAGTTTGTAGCATAACCTCCTTCGTAACGCATACCATAGGTTTGATTTCTTGTGTAGTGACAAGGAATATCTTCTGGATTCGCTCCTATAAGATTAACGATGAAGGTCCAGGCTGCATCTTGGCATTGAGTATCTGTAAGTATTGATTCAATCTGAACGGGAATTGTGTTTGGCACGATTCGCGTGTTACTTCCTGGACCGATTGGATCTCCTAAAACAATCTCTACATTACGTACAGGTGCAGGAGAGTTATTTGTAAGTCTTACGGTCAAGGTTACACTTTGGCCAGCAATTACAGATCCTCCTCCGGTTACTTCAATTTCTAGTGCCGGTTCTACTACTCCTAAGTTAACTGGACAAGGTAAATCCAACAGCGGAAGAACAAGGTCACCAACAAGCTGGTTACGTTCTACATCGCCCATTACTTTGTCCCAGTTTCTATGGGTTCCAAATAGCGTTGGAGGATTATGGCTATTATTAGCGTATTCCCATCCAAACATTGTTGTCATTGCAGGAGCTACTTCAGAGATTAAGTTTCCTCTAGGGAGAAGTGTTACACCGAATACTCGAGCAGGAGGACGAGCCCCTGTAAATAGCGGATCGCCAGGTTCTGAATCTGTTAGGTGGCGACCGAAATCTCGTGGATCATTGTATTGTCCTAGAGCTTCTCCTGTCCTGATTTTTGAAACAGTATCGCGAGTTCGCCAGGTATCTTCATCGTTCGCGTCTCGCCAGTTACCAATTATTTCTCGATTAAATTCTCGTAGCGCATTTTGATCGCGAAATACAGCATTTCGACCTGGAAAATTACCTACGCCGTTATTGACATTTGGTTTACCGCCAGTCATAACCATTACCAAATCAATATCTTCATCTGGACCAGCGGAACTTCTACCTCCGACCCATCTTGAAATTTCACGTGAAGACTGCACAAGTGCGTCTTGAATATTCATTTCTTTTGTGTGTCGATCGTTGATATTTCTTCTGGCTTCTTCTCCGCCTTTATATCCTAAAGGTGAGTCAATGTCGCCAGGATCATTTGAAATAGGATTGAAGTAGATGTTGTCGATGATCGCTTGTTGCTGTTGCAAAATGTTTAGATCTGCAATATTGATTTGAGCTTTGGCTTCGTCGTTCCAAGTGTGGCTATCGATACGGGTTTGAGGCAGGTTTTGCCAAACATTGTAAGTACCATATGCACCAATAATGACGTGGGCTTTACCTCCACGAGATTGAGCCATAGCACTTAATCTCGCAAGAAAGTCTTTAACGCCTTCGCGTAACTCTAGGTACTGATCCGGATCAAAGTATCGAAACTGTAAGCTCGATCGATCGATCAATAAAATCATGTTTATTTCAGGTGTCGTACAAGCAGGCGACATAGTTGGAGAGGGATCTTTAACATTGTTGGCTAGAACGGGTGCTTTGACTCCTTCTGAGTCTTGATAGATACCCCAGAATTCCCATGGCCAAGGAATCGGAGAAGCTGGTTTTAATCCAATTGTTGATTCATCAGAATTTGGTTGAGCACTTAAAGTTAAGCTCAAACTTAAAACCGTGATAAGTATCAAAGAAGCAATGTTTTTTAACTTTGTTTTTTTGCTCTTAACTATTTGAGCTGAAACGACGTTGTTTGAATCCATATAAACAAGCTTCCCTTTCAACTGGGCATCCCAAGTGCCTATACGTTATTTTGACGTATTCATAACAAAACTTACATAAGTCTTTCGGCCCATTTTCTTATGACTTTATGGACTGCAGGCGAATATTGCGAAACTACATGCTTTATTGCGGACAAAGTGGACTCTTAAGTCGTCAAAACTCTAGGATATCAGCCGTGGTACTTTCAGATAAAAGCATATTTACAGCATTAGATCAGGGTGAAATTGAGATCGACCCATTTGAGAAAGATAATGTCCAGCCTTCAAGTGTGGATTTAAGAGTGGACAATCTTTTTCGAGTGTTTAGAAATGACACAACACCATACATTGATCCTAAACAAGCGCAAGAAGACCTAACTGAATTAGTGGAAGTCAAAGAAGACGGCGCTTTTATCTTGCATCCTGGCGAGTTCGTTTTAGGTTCAACTTTAGAGAGAGTGGCGCTCGGGAACTCTTTAGTTGCGAGACTTGAAGGAAAATCCTCTTTGGGTCGACTTGGTTTACTTATCCACTCAACAGCTGGATTTATTGATCCGGGCTGGGATGGTCACATCACATTAGAGTTATCAAATGTAGCTAATCTTCCAATCGCGATCTATCCTGGAATGAAGATTGGACAGATTTCATTTTTGGAAATGACTACACCTGCAAGTATTCCTTATGGCGAATCTCTCGGTTCTAAATATAAAGGACAACGCGGGCCAACGCCTTCAAAATATTTCTTGAACTTCCAAGATCAAAAATAGATCTACGAAAGAGTTCTTACTCTTAATAGACCTTTTGCTCTTTTGTCGTCGAATGCTTTAAATTCGGTATAGCCCCGATGAAGTTTAGATCTTACAAAAGCTTTATCATCAGAGTTCAACGTAGAAATCAGATCATCACAAATAGCCGATAGATCATTCGATGCATCTTTAACAAAATAGATATTGCTAGCTAGCTCTGCTCGTATTTCAGGATCAGGATTCTCAACGCAGTCTCTCAATAGAATTTCTAAAAGTTCCAGTCGTTTGCCATTAAGAGAATTTGAGTTTGCTTCAGCCGCGAAACGAGAAATGCGACCTGCACATTTTGCAAACGACAATAACACTGCATCATATGTTTGTTGGCCGTGCTTAGAGCTATCAATTAGGTCTTCCAAGAACTGGATGTGTCTAGTCGGGCTTGCATGGAAAACTCGTTCTAGTCTGAAGAATCCTGATTCAATTAATACCGGATCTTTTGTATCGATGATTGTTGTTACGCAGTCTTGTAATGAATCAGAAATGGCATCATCTGTTGGATAACCTCTGAAAAACAACTTCGATAGAATATTTGGGAATAATCTTGCGATTTCGTTTCTATCTTGAATTTGTTGATCTTCTAGTGCATCGCAGAAACTGTCAATTATTTCTAGTGCTCGATCGACGCTACATTCTTCAAGCGCTCGAATGTTTGTATTGAGTTTTTTAGCAGGGAAGCTACGGGGCTTATTAGAACGATATGGCATTAGCACTACATTATAGTGCTAATAGTAAAAATGCGACAAATGACGGATTCTATTGGTTGTTGAGAGCTTCTTGCAGCAACACCGCTAAGTCCTTGACTTCAACTTTACTGTGCTTTCCATCTTCCTCTATTGCAGCAATGCCATCGCCCAGCATGACAGCACAGAAAGGACATTCAGAAACTACAGTACTTGCAGAAGTTTCTTTTGCTTCTTTAGCTCGAACGATATTTACGCGCTCGTTGCCTCCTTCTTCCATAAAGAATTGAGCACCGCCTGCGCCGCAGCAAAGGTTCGATTCTTTGTTGCGTCCCATCTCTATAACTTCGATTCCGCCAATAGAGCCAATAATTGAACGTGGTTCGTCAACAACATCATTATGTCGAGTTAAATAACATGAATCATGCAACGTAACTTTTTCGTTTAGTTGAGCTTTTGAGATATCAAGTTTGTTTTTCTCTATCAATTCAAGAAGATATTGGGTGTGGTGTCGCACTTGGTAGTTGCCCCCAAAATCTGGATACTCGTTTTTTAGAGTATTAAAACAATGTGGACATTGAGTAAGAATTGTTGTTGGATTGATTTCATTAAGGGTGTCAATATTTTGTGTTGCGAGCATCTGGAAAATATATTCGTTTCCGCTTCTTCGCGCTGGATCACCTGTACATTTTTCGTTGCCAGCCAAGATTGCGAAACTTATGCCAGCACGATCTAGAAGTGAACCTAAAGCTTTTGTAGTTTTCTTTGCGCGATCATCAAAACTGCCTGCGCATCCAACCCAGTACAAAACATCAAATCTGAAACTTCCGGCTTCGTTTTGAAAAGATGATTTGTCTAGAGGGTCAATTACTGGAACTTCATAATCAACTTCGCTAGCCCAATTACCGCGATCATTCTGAGAAATACCCCAAGGATTTTCTTGGTTTTCCATACCTCTGTAAGCATTAGAAAGCTCAGAAGGAAACTTTGATTCCATTAACGAATAATGTCTTCGAATATCGACGATCTTATCCATTATCTCAATATTTACAGGGCAAATTTCATCACAAGCTTTACAAGTTGTACAAGCATAAACTTCTTCTTCGCTCACACGAGAAGTAATTTCATTGGTTGGTATGCTCATTAAATATGGGGTGTTCGAATCTGTCACGGTAGGCGAAAGAGCTGGTTTTGCGGACGTCATCATCACATCATTGATGGACAGTATTATTTGTCGAGGATCCAAAACTTTTCCGGTCATATTTGCTGGACATACGCTTGTGCATCTTCCGCAAACAGTACAAGAATCTGTATCGAGCAATTGTTTCCAAGTGAAGTCTTCAACTTTTCCTGCACCAAATGAATCGGCTTCGGACTCCATGAGGTTTTCCATTTCAGTAACTGCACCCTTAGGACGATCGCGATGCGAAAGATACATATTCACTGGAGAAGTAACCATGTGACGAAGCTTTGTAGCTGGAAGAACTATCAAGAATAAGAAAAACAATCCAACATGAAGTGTCCAATTCCATCGATGTGCGATGGTTAGATCCATCGCATCTGACCAAGACTCGAAAATGAGAGCTAAGGGATAACCTACAAAACTCCATTTTTCGAATGACATGTCAATCCCATTTTGCATTGGTACCGCAATGCGAAAACCTTCAACTATAAATCCTGTGATTCCTAAAAGTATGAGTAAGACAATATTGAAAGCATCTTGGGGTTCAGATTTTTTAGCTATTCGATTGACTTTCTTGATGTATCGTCGATAGACGGCCCAAAAACAACCAATTAGAAAAACAACTCCAGCTAGATCAGCGAGAAATGAATAGGTTTGATAGGTGATCCCAGTGAGAAACTGTGCATCTGGTGGTAGTTGATGGTCTATCTCTAAAGTAATCGTTGCAAGTAATAATCCAAGAAATCCAAAATAAATCATTGAGTGCATCAGTCCAGCAGCTCGATCTTCAAGCAGGGTTTTCATTGATAGAGCTCTATATAAACCAGCAATTCTGAGGCGAATATTTTCTTTGGTAGTCAGTCTCGATTCAGTTTTTCCTCTTGAGTATTGCGCAGTCCTTATAGAAAACAGCCAAAAACAACAGATCAACGAAACAGCAGCAGCCAAGTAAAAAGCTGCAACTATGGGCTTATCTATCCCTCCGAAGACTTCGCGAGTTACTTCTACGCAATTAGGATCAGTGGGATTTTGTGCACAAGATTTTCGTTTCCATCCTGTGATTTCAGGCATAATTCCGGAAAAGATTACGAAGATACCTGCAAGAAATCCGATTGTTATGAGTTTTTGTTCAGCTGTGTATTTTGAATGAAAACTACGAATCCTTGATTCAGAATTTTGGACTTTTTGGGTATTTTGTGCAGGCTTTGACATATATACAAGCATTCTAAATAAAAAAAAGACATAAAACTGGAATAGCAGCCGACTAAATAATGTTGATAGATTATGGCTCAAGAAAATTGAGCGATACATATTAAGGCTTTTTAATATATCGTCGATAAGCAGTTATCGTCGAAGGAGGACAAAACATGGCAAAGGCAGTAGGTATTGACCTAGGAACAACGAACTCGGTCGTAGCATTTTTAGAAGCAGGTGAACCGGTAGTGATTCCTAACTCCGAAGGAGCACGAACAACGCCATCAGTTGTTGCATTCTCGAAATCATCTGAAGTGCTCGTAGGTGAAGTCGCAAAACGACAAGCTATTACAAATCCAGACAGAACTATAAGGTCTGTTAAAAGACATATGGGTACAAGCTGGGATATTGAAATCGATGACAAGAAATATACGGCACAAGAAATCTCAGCTCGTACACTGATGAAGTTAAAAAGAGATGCTGAAAGTTATTTAGGAGATAGCGTCACTCAAGCAGTGATCACAGTTCCTGCGTACTTCGATGATGCACAACGTCAAGCTACAAAAGAAGCTGGTGAAATTGCCGGACTTGAAGTGCTTCGTATTATTAACGAACCAACAGCTGCATCTTTAGCATATGGTCTAGATAAAGAGGATCACGATCAAACAATTTTGGTTTTTGACCTTGGTGGTGGAACATTCGACGTTTCAGTTTTAGAAATTGGCGATGGAGTCTTTGAAGTTAAATCTACATCCGGAGATACAAATCTTGGAGGTGACGACTGGGATCAAGCAGTGATGGACTGGATGGTTTCAGAATTTAAAAACGCACATGGTGTAGATCTGTCAACTGACAAAATGGCTGCACAAAGATTGCGTGAAGCTGCTGAAAAAGCAAAGATTGAACTTTCAAACTTAGGTGAGACTTCTATTAATCTGCCATTCATTACAGCAACAGCAGAAGGTCCATTGCACATGGAGTTAACCCTTACACGTGCGAAGTTTCAAGAACTAACTTCAGATCTTCTAGAGCGATGTCGTGAACCTTTTGAAAAAGCTATTGCAGATGCTGGGTTAAATGTAAGCGACATTGAACACGTAGTTCTAGTGGGTGGTTCAACACGTATGCCAGCTGTTACAGATCTTGTAAAGGAACTAAGTGGTCGTGAACCACAAAAAGGTGTCAACCCTGACGAAGCTGTCGCAGTGGGAGCTGCAATTCAAGCTGGAGTTTTAAGAGGTGAAGTAAAAGACATTTTGCTGTTGGACGTAACTCCGCTTTCTTTGGGCCTAGAAACCAAAGGTGGAATTATGACGAAACTCATTGAGCGCAATACGACAATTCCTGCAAAGCGATCTGAAGTATTTACAACTGCTGATGACAACCAAAGCTCTGTAGAAGTCAAAGTTCTGCAAGGTGAATCAGATATGAGTTATCGCAACCATAACCTTGGAACTTTTCAATTGCAAGGTATCCCGCCAGCCCCACGTGGTGTACCTCAAATTGAAGTTACTTTCGATATAGATGCAAACGGTATCGTCAATGTTTCTGCGAAAGATCTAGGTACTGGTAAAGAACAACAAATGACAATCACCGGTGGTACTGCTCTTTCTAAAGAAGAGATTGATCGGATGATGAAGGAAGCTGAATCGCACGCTGAAGAAGACAAACAGCGACGCGAAGAAGTAGAGACTAGAAACAATGCAGATCAACTTGTTTGGCAGACGGAAAAACTTCTAAATGAACAAGGCGAGAACGTCAGTGATGAAGAAAAAGAAAAAATCAATGATGCGCTCAAAGCATTAAAAGAAGTTTTGGCTGATGAAGGTGCTTCGAAAGAAGACATCCAAAAGAAGAATGATGATCTTATTAAAGCTTCTCAAGAATTTGCTCAGCGCATCTATGCCGCAGCTCAAGCAGAAGGTCCTGGATCTGATTCTCACGAATCTAGTGATTTCGGTGCAGTTCCTGAAGATGTGACAGAAGCAGAAGTTGTAGAAGAAGAAGCTGCAACCGAAGAATCTTCCTCTGACGATGTAACTGACGCGACTGAATCAACGGAAGATGAAGTTGTTGAAGCAACAGCTGAGGAATCTGATGAGGACAAAAAATAATGTCATCGAAAGACGAGAATCCAAACTTCAATGATGAGAGCGATCTCATAGAGAATGCTAAAAATCTAGAAAACGCTGAAATGCCTGATATAGAAGATGACGAAGAGCATGACTTTGATGGTCACGATGTAGATCTAGATTCGGTTCCTTCTTGGATTGATGAAGAATCCCAAGATCATAAGTTGGGATTTAGCTTAGATGATGCAGAACGTGTGGTTGTCGAAGATGACGATGACTTTAATGAGACAGAGTTTGATGGCGTTGAAGATTCAATTCCATCTAACTCTGTTCCAAATCAATCATCTAATCCTGATGTGCAAGCAGCAATCGAACAACGTGATGCATACATCGAAGCATTAAGGCAACTGCAAGCAGATTTTGAAAACTATAAAAAACGTGTCGTGCGAGATCAGCAAGAATACGCTGAAATGAAAAGCACGAAACTTATCGAAGACTTACTTCCAGTAGTTGACAACTTTGAACTCGCTATTAATTCTTTGGATTCAAATGATAAAGAGATTAAAAAGTTCAAAAAAGGTGTGGAGCTAGTTTATAGTGAGCTTTTTTCATTGTTGGAACGCCAAGGCTTAGAAAGAATTGATCCCGAAGGAGAAGAATTCGATCCAGAGCTGCATGATGCTGTGATGCATGAAGACAATGGAGAGCATGATACAGAAGTTGTTGTCGAAGTATTGCGACAAGGCTATAAAGTCCGTGGTCGAGTGCTAAGACCAGCAATGGTTAAAGTAGCAAAGTAGGGAATAGGTACCTCAAATGGCAGTTCAAAAGGAGTGGTTCGATACGGATTACTATGAAGTATTGGGCGTAACAAAGGATGCCGATACTAAAGAAATCACGAAAGCATATCGAGCTATTGCTAAAAAGAACCATCCTGATACTAATCCTAATGATGAAAAAGCAGCGGAAATATTTAAGCAGGCAACCACTGCATATGATGTCCTATCGAATGAAGAAAATAGAAAAGAATATGATCACATTCGAATGATGACAGCTGAAGGTTCGCAAGCTGGTGTACCGGGCGGGTTCGGATTTAATTTCCAAACAGTGAATCCAAATTTTACAAATGCATCTGAAGCAGGAGATGATCTTTCAGATTTGCTAGGCGGACTTTTTTCTCGCATGCGTAAACCGGCTCCTGGAGCACAACAAGATTTTGGTTACGAAGCTCAACCGCAAAGTCTTGATATTGAAACTCAAACTAATTTGAGTTTCTATCAAGCTTTAGAAGGATCGATTGCGAAAGTTTCATATCAATTGCCTTCTCAAGCTCCTCAAGAGATAAAAGTCAAAATTCCTGCGGGAGTTAATGACGGACAAAGAATCAAAGTTTCTGGTAAAGGTATATCTGCTGGAGGTAGAACTGGAGACTTATACGTCGTTGTAAAGGTCGGAACGCATCCTTGGTTTACACGCAAAGGAAGAACACTTCTAATTACAGTACCGATCTCTTACGCTGAATCTATTTTAGGGACACAAGTACGAGTTCCTACCTTAGATAAACCAGTAACAGTAAAAGTGCCTGAGATGACATCGTCGGGAAAAACCTTGCGGGTAAAGGGAAGAGGCTGCACCATAGGTGAAGAAACTGGTGATTTGCTCGTTACCTTTGAGATTGTTACACCCAAAGAAGTTTCGGAAACAGAAAAACAGTTACTTAAAGAACTGATTAATAATCAATTAGAACATCCAAGATCGAAATTCGGATTGGAGAACAATTGAGCGCGCAAGAAAAAGATATCGAATTTGAATCAGATGAAACTGCTGGAATCTATGTAATGTCGGTTGCGGCAGAACTGGTCGGTACTCATCCGCAAACTTTGCGAGATTATGAGAGAAAAGGTTTACTTAGTCCACAACGTACACAAGGCGGAAATAGAAGATATACGCAAGCAGACATAAAAAGAATCATGAGGATCAAAGCTCTGCGTGAAGAGGGAATGAGTGTAACTGCAATTGCTCAGTTATTGGAGTACGAACAAGCAATGTTGTATCTCAAACATGAAAACGAAACTTTAAAAAGCGAACTCGAAAAAACCCAAAAACGACTCGGGAATGTTGAAGATAGATTGCATCATGTCGAATCGACTATCGAAAAAGGTTCGAAAGCATTAGTAAAAGTCGAGTCTAAAGAATTTATTTTGTCAGTAAAAAATAGTGACAAAAAAGGAAATAAAAACAATTAGAAATCGTTCCAAAAGAAGGGAGGAAAGATGACATTAGATCCTGAAAAATTTACGCAAAAAGCAGCAGAGGCTTTAAATAAAGCTAATGCTGACGCTCAAGCCCATGGCAATGTCGAAGTTTCTCCTGAACGAGTTTTGCTTGCAATGTTGGATCAATATGAATCAGTTGTGCAGCCAACATTGAAAAAAATTGGTGTAGATCCAAATATTCTGCGACACCAAGCAGAACAAAGAGTAAAAAATGAACCAAGAGTTACAGGAAACATAAATCCACCAAATATTTCTCCAGATTTATTTCGAATACTAGAAGCTGCAGAAAATGAACGGGGTGCTCTAAGCGATGAGTACCTTTCTACTGAACATCTCTTACTTGCAATGTCTCGATCTACCACTCCTGTAGGAGATATGTTGCGCGCAAGTGATGTTACTTATGAAGTTATCCTCGATGCACTCAAAGACATTAGGGGATCACATCGTGTAACAAGTGCAGAACCAGAAGGTACATATAATGCGCTGGAAAAGTACGGACGTGATCTTACTGCTGAAGCTCGTGCTGGAAAGTTAGATCCTGTGATCGGTCGTGACGAAGAAATTCGGAGAGTAATCCATGTACTTTCGAGACGAACAAAAAACAATCCAGTGGTTATTGGTGAACCTGGAGTTGGTAAAACAGCAATAGCTGAAGGATTAGCAAGGCGAATAGTCGAAGGTGATGTCCCAGAGACTTTGAAGAACAAAAGACTCATATCTTTAGATATGGGTTCAATGATTGCGGGAGCTAAATATCGCGGTGAGTTTGAAGAAAGGCTAAAGGCAGTTCTAAAAGAAATTACTGATGCTCATGGAGATGTGATTACCTTCATAGATGAGTTACACACAATTGTTGGAGCCGGTGGCGGTGGCGAAAGTGCAGTTGATGCAGGAAACATGATTAAACCAATGCTTGCACGAGGTGAATTGCGTTTGTTGGGCGCTACAACGTTAGATGAGTATCGAAAGTATATTGAGAAAGATCCTGCATTAGAGCGAAGATTTCAGCAGGTCTATGTTGGTGAACCAAGTGTTAACGATACTATTGCAATTCTTCGTGGATTAAAAGAACGCTATGAGATTCATCATGGTGTGAGAATTCAAGACTCTGCATTAATTGCAGCAGCAGTATTGTCAGATCGATACATAACAGCTAGACAACTTCCAGATAAGGCAATTGACTTAATCGATGAAGCTGCATCAAGTTTAAGAATCGAAATTGATTCTATGCCCCACGAGATTGATGTTGTTGAGCGCAAAATTCGTCAACTAGAAATCGAAAGGACAGCCTTAGCGAAAGAAACTGATCCTACGTCGATATCTAAGTTGCAGAATCTAGAAGCTGAACTTTCAGAGCTGAATGAAAAACGTATGTCTTTAGTGGCTCGATGGCAAGTTGAGAAGGAAGCAATTACCTCAATTAGTCAAGCAAAACAAGCATTAGATGCTGCCAAAACTGAAGCAGATAATTTCGAACGTCAAGGCAAGCTAGAAAAAGTAGGAGAGATTCGCTATTCGAAAATTCCAGAGATCGAAAAAGAGATCCAACTCCGAACTGAAGCATTAGAGCACGTAGCCCCCGGTGAGCGAATGCTAAAAGAAGAAGTAGATGAAGACGATATTGCAAAAATCATCTCCAAATGGACGGGTGTTCCAGTATCAAAACTTTTAGAAGGAGAAATGCAAAAACTTCTTCATCTAGAAGAAGATCTCAGAGGACGTGTCATTGGTCAAGAAAAAGGTGTTGCAGCAATTGCAGCAGCAATCCGTAGATCTCGTGCAGGCTTGGCAGATCCAGAAAAGCCTATAGGTTCGTTTCTGTTTTTGGGCCCAACTGGTGTCGGTAAGACAGAACTCGCTCGAGCCCTAGCTGCTTCATTATTCGATGATGAGCGGGCAATGGTTCGAATAGATATGAGCGAATATATGGACAAACACACTGTATCTCGTCTCGTTGGAGCTCCTCCTGGATATGTTGGATATGATGAAGGTGGACAGCTAACTGAAGTTGTTAGACGTAGGCCTTATTGTGTTGTGTTACTTGATGAGATGGAAAAAGCTCACAATGATATTTTCAATGTTCTTTTACAAGTTTTAGACGATGGACGTCTAACAGATGGTCAAGGTCGAACAGTTGATTTTTCGAATACTGTAATCGTGATGACATCGAATTTGGGTGCTGGTGGAAACGAGCTTCAAGTGATGGAAGCAGTACGTTCTCACTTTAAACCAGAGTTTGTTAACCGTATCGATGAGATTGTTGTCTTCCAGCCTCTTACTTTGGATAATTTAACTGAAATCGTGAAGTTACAATTGCAAGATATTCGAGATCGTTTAAAGAACCAAGATCTAACTTTGGTTGTTGAAGAAGATGCGATAAGGCTCTTAGCTGAAAAAGGTTACGATCCAGATTTTGGTGCACGACCATTAAAGCGAGTGCTGCAAAAAGAACTTGTAGATGATGTAGCAAAACGACTTTTAGAGGGTAATTTTAGGCCCGGAGATGTAGTCGTTGTTCGAAAAGGTGAAAGTGACACACTACTAATTGAACGAGGCGAACCCCTGGGGGTCTGATCCCCCAAAGGGTACATATGCGATTTGTCCTATTTAGGGGATCAGACCCCCAGAAATTAGACGGGGTTTTCAGATGCTAATTCGCTGGCAAAAGCGTGAAGAAAAGTTGCTATTACAAGACCTGACAGTGCACCACCCAAGCCGTAAAGTTCGATGCCTCCGAATACAATAAAAATCGTTACTATCAAATCCATTCTCAATGCATAAGGACCTAAAAGTCTAAATCTTGCAAAGGATTCGATTATTTCGTAAACAATAAACAAGATCAGCAATATTACAGCGAGCCTTAAACTTTGTGCTCCTGCTAAAACAACAATCGGAATTGTACCTATTACGACTCCGAATACAGGTACGATGTTCCAAACAGCAGCCCACGTTGCAAGTAGACCTGCAGCTGGAATGTTATTGATTCTACAAATTAGATAAGTAAACAATCCTGCCGAAATGCTCAAAACGATTTGGGACCAACCAAATCTGGTACATCTGCTAAAAGCATGGCGTAATAAATAATCAAGACGATCACGTCTTTGGTCATCTTTGACCACACTTAGTGCACCTTTTACCAACCTATCGCCATAGAGCAAGAAAAATATCATCAACACTCCACCAACAATTACAGCAATTGCTCTATTGGCATTGGCGCTAATTCTCTCTTCGTCGGTACCGCCTGCAATTAGATTAGGAATATATCTGATCGCGTCTCGAGTTCTCTCTTCAAGTCTGAACTCTCGGAAATTTTCTGCGAACCTCCCATCTGTTTCTAAATCTATTGCTCGTTGCGGCAAAGTGCGTTCTAGTTTTCGAGCTTGGGCATTTACATCTTCGACAACGCTATAGACCGGTACAACTACAAGACCAATAACAAATAAAATCAAAAGAATTACAGCAAAGGCCTTAGGTATATAACGATTAAGAAAGTGGACTGCTGGATAAAGCATGATTGCTATAGAGGCCGAAAAAAACATCCATCCGATTGCTCTAGAAGCATTACCTAAAACACCTAGCAGGAAAAAACCCAATCCTACTGATGCCACAAGACCAACACTTGTTAAAAAAGATAGCCTTACTTTTGTGTTAGTCACCATTTCATTGCTCATTATTGGCTATCCTACTAATAATGAACGCTAAAGAGAACGAATCTCCAAAGAAAGAATCTAGCAATAGCGAAGACTTAGATTTAGAACATATTGGAATCGAACTTTCTGAGAAGACAATCGACTTAGATCCGAGAAGTTTGCCAGTTATTGTTGGTGCAATTGTTTTGTTAGGAGTTGTCGTCGGCATCTTGTCGGAAATAACGCAAACAATTACTGCATTTGTCGTAGCGCTACTATTTTCGTTAGCAATCGATCCACTTATTGTAAAAATTCAGTATTTGTCATTCAAACGACTCCCTATAAATCAAAAACTAGATGAAAATGGCGAACCTGTTGAACGCATCGGAAGATACAGTGCTGTTTGTATTGTGTTGGTTACGTTTGCGATTTTCGTCTCGAGTATCTCTTACATAATGGGACCTCGAGTTGTAGAAGAAGTTGCGAATTTTTCAAATCAAATACCTAAAACCGTCGAAGGTTTAGCAAGTCTTCCTATTGTAGGTGATCGTTTAGGGACTGAAAGTGTGCAAGAATCAATTAGGGAAGCACTTGAGAGTGTCCCTGCAAGGCTTTCATCGCAGGACTCTCCACTAGGCGATATTCTAAGAACCTTTGTAGATGGAGCATATTTAGGGTTGTTATTTTTCTTGATGCTGATTGCGCTGTTGCTTGATGGGCCAAGAATCGTCCGCAATACGAGAAGGATGATCAATCCCGATCGAAGACCAGCTGCAGATCGTCTGGCAAGCGCGTTCCATAGAGTTATTGGTAAATATATGGCAGGATCGATATTTATCGCAGTTCTTGCAGGCTTTACTATAGGAACTTATGGATTGATTTTGGGAGTTCCTTTGGCGCCGCTACTGGGATTGTGGGTTGTGTTTACAAATTTAATTCCACAGTTCGGTGGCGCACTCGGGATGATTCCATTTACAGTTTTCGGATTTACAGAATCTCCTCTCATAGGAATATTAGCTTTTGCTGGATTTTGGGTTTATCAAACTATTGAAAACAATGTTTTACAACCAATCATTATCGGGAAAACTGTTTCTCTATCTCCTCCAGTAACGATGGTTGCAGCCTTAGTAGGTGTATCTATAGGAGGAGTTTTAGGTGCTTTGTTGGCAGTTCCATTAGTTGGTGCAACCAAGGCGTTAGCGGCAGAGTTTGATTTCCCTAAAGGTGCGCGAGAGCGGGCCATGGAGCTTGATCGGATTGATGAAGAGTTATTAAAAAATGCTCATGTCAAAAAGAATAAAAAAGTCTGATTTATGAACAAATCAAAAGAAAAAGAGTTCGAAAACTGGTTTATAAAAAGAGGTTTGCCTCATTTTATAAACAACTACAGTGCAACCAGCGACATATTTACAAGACTGTTGCCTTATTTGACATTGTTATTTATTGTCGAGTTATTTTTTGTTGGAGATCTTTCTAAAGATCAAGAGATATTGAAAAACTTGGCTTTAGTAGTTTCGGTCTTAGGGTTTGTTGTTGTTTTTTGGGCACTTGTCAATGCGTTGAGAAAGCAGAAGATTCTCGCAATGCCTCAAAAAGTTGGTTATGTTGAACTAGCAACATTTGTATTACTTCCTCCGCTATTGATTCTCTATCCGGGACAACAACTTGATCAAGCAGCCACTTTTTTAGTTGTCAATGTTGTTTTGCTTGTAGTTGTGTATTTCGGAACAAGCTATGGAATTTTCCCTATCACCAAATGGGCGGTTGGTTTAACGAAACGACAACTTGAAGATGTGTTTGGATTGTTAGTGCGGTCACTGCCTTTACTTTTACTTTTTTCTGCAATCATATTTTTGTCATCAGAAATTTGGCAAATAACGTCGCAAAATTCGACCGCATTTTTCATAGTGAGTGTTTCAATTATCGCAATGTCAGGTGTTTTATTTGCAGTATTTAAAGTTCCATCTCAGATTGATGAAATCGAGTCTTTCGATAGCGAAATCGACCTTCAAGATCGACTAAAAAACACTCCTGCAAAGGACTTTCAAGGCAAATCTTTAGATACGGAATCTTCTCTTTCCAAAAAACAGCGAGGAAATGTTGGACTTGTTGTTGTCATATCTGAAGGATTACAAGGGTTACTAGTTTCACTTTTACTGTTTGGATTTTTTGTATTTTTTGGAGTGTTCGTAATCCCTCAAGAAGTTTTAATTTCTTGGATAGGCTACAGTCCAAACATAATTTATACAACTGAAATATTTGGACAAGACGCAAATCTTTCAACTGAGCTATTAAGAATTTCTGTTTTTGTTGCTTCTTTGTCAGGACTTTATTTTGTAGTTAGTTCTCTAACTGATGAAAACTACAAGAAAGAGTTTCTGAAAGAATTGATTGACGAAGTTCAAACAGCTTGTATCGTGCGAAGGGTCTATCAAGAATCGCTCTCAAAACGAGTGGAGGAGAATAATTCATAGCACTTTTGGATGAAAAAGTGGTGGATATTTTCTTATCATGCAAGTTGTAGAGTTAGAAAATTTTGGAAAAAATCTAAACATCCTGGTTGAGTGAAAACTGGTCGCTATGACTTGAAACTTTCTGAAATTCGCAATACGATTCAGTGTCACATCGAACGAATTCGATAAGACAGATTTGAAAAAATCTGAAACTCGATTTTTTTCGAAAAGCTAATATACATATCCGATACGTAACTAAAGACACGGAGTTGTATCGAAAGCGTTTGATGTGAGTCAGAGTCAATGGATTGTGTCAAAACGAGGGTGACATAGCTCATGAACTGACTGGGGCGGAACCCAATTTACGTATACGTAAGTATTTGTAAATCGCATTTGCGGTACACAAATACAGTTTCGTATTTGGGACATGGCAGTTAGAGAAGTAGATGCGCAAGCATCACAATGGGTGTGGAGGTACAAATGGCCCTTACAGAGGTCTCACCAAAGACAGGTTTTAAAGACACAGAAAATGATTCAGAAAATGCACAAAAAGGTGCAAATAATGATCCTACCCAGACTGGGATGCGTATTAAAAAACGTAATGGAACATATGAATCTTGCGATGTAAATAAGATTGTTCGAGCTATTGCAAGATGTACTGTAGGTTTAGACAATGTAGAAGCCTTACGAGTAGCTATGCGTACCATTGCAGGTTTGCATGATGGCGCTACTACTGAAGAATTAGACAAACTATCCATCCAAACTGCCGCTGCCCTAGTAGTTGAAGAGCCAGAATATTCGAAATTAGCTTCAAGACTTCTCAGTACTTATATCGACAAAGAAGTGCGCAACCAGGGTATACAAAGTTTTTCACAATCAATTGAACAAGAACACAAACACGGTCTCGTGAATGATGATCTTTACGACTTTGTTGTGAAAAATGCAAGGAAATTAGACGACGCCATAGAACCTTCTCGTAATTGGCTGTTCGAATATTTCGGTCTTCGAACTACAGCTGATAGATATCTACTCCGCCATCCTGAATCAAGAAAAGTTGTTGAGACACCTCAATACTTCTTTTTGCGTGTTGCATGTGGACTTAGTGAAAATGTCCATGAAGCAATTGAGTTTTACAACTTGATCTCTTCATTGGCATACCTTCCTTCTTCTCCAACATTGTTCAATTCAGGAACTCAACACACCCAAATGTCTTCATGTTATCTTTTGGATTCACCTCAAGATTCTCTGGATTCGATATATGACAAGTACAAAGACGTAGCACGGCTTTCAAAACACGCTGGTGGTATTGGCCTAGCGTACACTCGTATTCGTTCTAGAGGTTCACTAATTAAAGGTACAAATGGACTTTCAAATGGTATTGTTCCTTGGCTAAAAACGCTTGATTCTTCTGTTATGGCAGTAAATCAAGGAGGACGTCGTAAAGGTGCAGCATGTGTGTATTTAGAGACTTGGCATGCAGACATTGAAGAGTTCTTAGAGTTAAGAGATAACACAGGTGATGACGCTCGACGTACTCACAACCTCAACTTGGCTAACTGGATTCCAGATCTATTCATGAAGAGAGTGGAAGAAGACGGCATGTGGTCGCTTTTCGATCCGAAAGATACTCCAGACCTTGTTGATACTTTTGGTGAAGAATTCGAAAAACTATACGAAGAATACGAAGCAAAAGAGATGTTTGTAAAACAAGTCAAAGCTCGTGAAATGTATGGTTCAATGATGCGAACATTGGCTCAAACAGGTAATGGGTGGATGACATTTAAAGATGCATCAAATAAAAAATCTAATCAAACAGGTCAACCAGGCAATGTGATTCACCTTTCAAACCTATGTACAGAAATTTTGGAAGTTACTTCAAATGAAGAAACCGCTGTATGTAATTTAGGTTCGATCAATCTTTCAAAGTTCGTCGATGATGGACCCGAAGGAAAACATGTTGCATACGATCGTATCGGTGAAGTTGTTCGTACAGCTGTTACTTATCTCGATCGTGTGATTGACCGCAATTGGTACCCAACAGAAACATCTAAAGCGTCCAATGCTCGTTGGCGTCCTGTAGGTCTAGGTCTTATGGGCTTACAAGATGTTTTCTTCCAACTACATCTTCCATTCGATTCAGAAGAAGCTCGAAAGATTTCTGCACGAATCTCAGAAGAAATTTACTATCATGCGCTTGTTCGTTCTATTGAACTAGCAGAAGTAAGCGGACCGCATGAGGCTTTCGGAGAAACTCGTGCAGCTAAAGGACAATTCCAGTTTGATCTATGGGAAGATGCAAAACCTCAAGATCCACAGCGTTTCGAAGATCTTCGTGAACGCATGATGAAATCAGGTCTTCGTAACTCTTTGATCATCGCTATTGCGCCGACTGCAACTATTGCTTCAATTGCTGGATGTTATGAATGTATCGAACCTCAGGTTTCTAACTTGTTTAAGCGCGAAACACTATCTGGAGAATTCTTGCAGGTAAACAACTATCTCGTGAGAGACCTTCAAGCTTTAGGTTTATGGACTGACTCAATGAAAGATCAGATCAAAGCATCTGAAGGTTCAATTCAAGATATAGACAGCATTTCAGATGAACTAAAGGCCGTATATCGTACCGCTTGGGAAATTCCAATGCGTTCGCTAATTGATATGGCTGCAGACCGTGGAGCTTTCATCGATCAGAGTCAGTCATTGAATTTGTTCATGGAGACACCAACTATTGGAAAACTCTCATCAATGTACATGTACGCATGGCAAAAGGGTATCAAAACAACTTATTATTTACGTTCAAGACCTGCTACAAAAATACGTCAGACATCAACTGACGATGTAGCTAAAAAACAAACACCTGATGAAGTAGTCGATGTTGCATTAGCAGAAAAGATCGCTTGTTCATTAGAAAACCCTGAAAGTTGTGAGGCTTGCCAATGACCGATACCGCATCAAATACTTTTGCAGAAACTGCTATAGATCAAAACGAGGAAGAACTTACTCTTCCTGGTTTAGAACACGAACGCCATATTTTAGATCCAGGTTTTAATCTGACACTAAGACCAATGCGTTATCCAGATTTCTATGAAATGTATCGTGCAGCTATCAGAAACACTTGGACTGTAGAAGAAGTAGATTTTTCTTCAGATATAAATGACCTCACAAAACTAACACCGGCAGAACAACATCTTGTAAAACGAATTGTTGCGTTCTTTGCAACTGGAGATACAATTGTTGCGAATAACTTGGTGATCAATTTATATCAACATATAAATTCACCTGAAGCACGACTTTATTTGTCTCGCCAACTTTTCGAAGAAGCTCAACATGTCCAGTTTTATTTGACACTTTTAGATACTTATATTCCCGATCATGCTGAACGAAACGAGATGTTTAAAGCCGTTGAAACGATACCATCGATCAAACGTAAGGCTGATTTTTGTTTCAAATGGATTGATTCAACTTTTGATATGCAAAGACTAGAAACAGCTCAAGACCGTAAAAAGTTCTTGTTGAATCTGATTTGTTTCGCAGCATGCATCGAAGGGCTATTCTTCTTTGCCGCTTTTGCTTATGTCTATTTCTTACGTTCAAAAGGGCTGCTTAATGGTTTAGCGTCAGGTACTAACTGGGTTTTTCGTGACGAGAGCTGTCACATGGAATTCGCATTTGCAGTTATAGATACTGTGCGTCAAGAAGAACCAAGTCTTTTCGACGATGAAATGCGCGCCCAAGTAGAAGAGATGATCCAAGACGCAATCGATTGTGAATACCAATTTGCTGAAGATGTTTTAACAAATGGTATTCCAGGACTTCCTTTAGCTGAGATGAAACAGTATTTAGAGTTCTGTGCAGATCGACGCTTCGCAATGTTAGGTATGCCAACTAAATACAACGTCAAGAACCCGTTTGAATTCATGAATCTTCAAGATGTTCAAGAGCTTTCAAACTTTTTTGAACGTCGGGTAAGTGCATACCAAGTTGCAGTGGACGGCGAAGTCGATCTCGACGAAGATTTCTAATCAAGACTTAATTGTCTTGCTAAAGCTGATACTTGTCTAGCTTTATTGACTATTGGCCAAATATCTCTTAGTGCTCCAAGATTACATTGTAGTTCTATATTTCGAGAAAATAGATGTGTAATCCCTGTGTAGTCATGGGTAGCAGGAGGTTCAGTTCCTATCGTGATTAGTTCTTGATCTGTGGTGTAATCCCTGACCAATTCGTCTAGCTGACCAACTTTGATAGAGAGTACAGGCACCTGATTTTCTTGTAAGAAACTCATTAATGCCAATAATTCATCGAAATCGTAATCACTTTCCTCAAAAAGAACATGAACACCTTCAATACCATCTCGCTGGTGAGGGAGGTTTTTAAAACAGTTTTGAATGTAAATTAGATTGCCCAAAGTCTCAAAATCAACTGCTGAAACTATTAGATCAATTATGTTGGATTTTCCATTTGGTTTCCGAAATGCCATTATAAGAATCCATTCTGCATAAGCTAAACATTTTACTTTGAAACTTTACTTGCTGGCAATAGTGTATAAGTGCAATAAAAAAGCCCAACCATAGGCTGGGCTTTTACAGATATTGGGAGGAACGTTTTATTTTTCTTCTTTGAACATTACGTGTTTGCGAAGTTTTGGATCGTACTTTTTAAGTTCGATTCTTTCGCGGTTGTTGTTTTTGTTTTTCTTTGTGTAGTAAGTAAAACCAGTACCGCCTGTAGAGCGAAGTTTTACAAGTATTCTCTTATCGTTTTTTGCCATGGTTAGATCTTTTCTCCACGTGCGCGCATTTCAGCAACAACGCTCTCAATTCCACGCTTGTTGATGATTTTTATACCTTTTGTGCTAACTCGTAGTTTTACCCATCGGTTTTCATTTGGGATATAAAAACGCTTTGATTGGATATTTGGCCGAAACCAGCGGTTGGTTCGGATATGAGAGTGCGACACATTTTTACCCGTAGTAGGGCGTTTTCCAGTCACTTGGCATACACCACTCATGAGAAACCTTTCATAAAATTATCAGAGCTCTATATTCTAGCTGTATATAGGGTGTTTCATGCCAGTTGAAGCGGATTGCTAATGTTGTGATTGCTGATTCGTCAAGTAATTAGCAGAAAGTTGGGCATTTAGGGTAGCCTAAATGGCTATGGTTGCAAAAAAACGATCTAAAAAACCATCGGGAAAGTTAATTCAACAAAACCAGAGCTCTTTATTGGATTTGGTTTTGAATAATAATGCGCGAATGGCTCAACAACCAAAAGACGCCCCGCCCCTTGAGCAGCGACCACGAGAATCAACAGCACGCAAGTTTCTATAACCCCTTTAATACCGATTGGGCTTTAAATACTGACATTCCGGTAGTTAAACAGCCCATCGCTGACACTGTATTTCAACGAATATTCGGTTTATACTATTTGGGTGTATATTTATGAGCTTTTGCTCACCCAAGACCATACAACAGAACAAGACTGGCAAAGATTTATCAATGTTGTATCAAATAGGGTAAAAGGATTTAGACCTGTAACTATTGATGTTGTATTTGATGGAGCAATTGTCCGATACTTTGCTAGATCGAAAAAGGATCTATCTAATATCTCTAACGGCCTTGAAGGTTTTTTGCTTATTCCTGTTCCTAAGGAAGATCTACCCAAAACCAACCCGCCTGCCAATGCAGGCCAAGCTTTCTTTATAAAAATCCCGAAATTTGGGACTTTATTGGATTTACGTGAAAAGTACTTGGTGAAAAAAAGTTACGAACTTAATTTTGCGCGATTTGATGTTCAGCGTTTTTTTGGCCTTTTGGCATGGAGGCGCACTTTTTACTTCAACATTGGCGGATTGCATAAGCGTTCAATCAAACAAGCATTTAACTTAGTTCCGAAACTTTTAGACATTGATTTCTTTTCTAATTCTTCTTATGTGAAAAAACGTGTATCAAACTATTTAGATATTGAAAAGACGGCATCCATTTTTAATACACGAAGTGAAAACGCGCTTTTAAAAGTTGATACATTCCCATTCACTACAAGAGATCATTATTTGCATCTAACAGATTTTGAGTTCGATAAACACTCATTTATTGTTGGTTCAAGTGGTAGTGGTAAATCAAGATTCATTCAACTTTTTATCGATCGTCTTAAAGCTACAAACATGGATATGAACTATCGAGTGATCGTAATCGATCCTCATGATTCATTGCGTGAAGACCTAAGTTCTATACCTCAAACTCGGATAGTAAATTTTTCTAAAGAAGGCGCTTCACTTTTCCCTGACGCAGAAGCAGATATAACTGCATCAACTGAACTTACTTCGACTTTGTTGTTGTCGATGATGGGTACGACAAATGCGAGAATTGAACGTGTCATTCGTTTTTCGACGTTTGTTTTGTTCGTCGCTCAAGCAATGTCGTTATCAAATTTGAAAAAGTTTGTGACGGACCTAGAGTTGCGATCTCAGGTTTTATCCCATGTAAAAGGCTATATCCCAGACAATATCGAGCACTTTTTTGGTTCAGAATTTAGCGAAATTAGAACACAGTATTACACGGAAGCGATCCAGCCAATTGTTGCACTTGTTGATGAGATGGAACTACAGCCAACACTTAGCACGGGTGGCGATATGTCGATCGCAAACATGGTGCAAGATAACTTTCTGACAGTTTTTTCTCTAAACAAAGTCCGAATGGGAGAAAAAGTAGTTAAGACAGTCGCTGGATTATTAATTCAACAAATATTTTTGCTCGCTCAAGCGCGTGCTTTCGGAACAAAAGTTTTGCTTTTTGTCGATGAGGTTTCTGTTGTTCAAAATCCTACGCTTTCAGCAATTTTGGCTGAAGCTAGAAAGTTTGGGATGTCAGTGATTTTGACTCAACAATATTTTGGTCAAGTTGAACCGCAGTTACAACAAGCAATTTTGTCTAATGCTATTAATTATTACGTGTTCAAAGTTTCTGAAGAAGATGCTCGAATTCTTGAAGGTAATCTTTCGATGGAAATTCCGGGAGAGATTATTGAGCGCGAATTAAAGATGGGCACGACTGAATCAGAAATCCGTGTGAAAATGATGACCGAACTTCACCCTCGAGATTGTATCGTTAGAATTGCTTCGGGCGGAAAAATATTGCCGGCGATTAAAGCTCGAACGATGGATATAGGAAGTAGCGAAATAAAAACTGGAGCAACTGATGCTGAGCTGTCATCATTCGATCGTCAAGAATTACCGACGAAGTTTGCATATTCAGAAAAAGTTGAACTACCTACAATGGATTCGGTGGAAAGCAAGGGTATGCAAGACCTTCCAGCAGTTGAGCAGTCACCGAAAAGTCCTGAACCGTCATCGAATCCCGCTATTACTGATAATTCTCAACCAATGCGCTCTAAACGAACAAATATGCAAGCAGCTGCTCATCCGCTAAGTAGAAGCGCAACACCTATGCCAGGGCCATCAATGGCAGAAGTTTTAGCTACGCAGTCTTCTTCAAGGTTGCCTTTAAAGCCGTTGCCCGAAAATAAAGAAGATACTCAAGATTCGAAACCGCCATTGAAACCATTTAAGGTAGATGAATAAAGTAGGAATTTATGATTGAAAATGCACAATATATTCTCGATAAGGTTTTAGGCCAAATAACTGGCTATCAAAACCCTCTGAGTGTCGATCAGTTTTTAGCGAAATATGCTTTCGATGTGCGTTTGCCGTCACAAGTTACTGATGCAACAACAGGTGAACCTACTTGGGCGCAAAGTACCAATCCAGCAAAGTTCATCACAATGGATAATGCCAGAAAACGTGGAGATATTGACGACTTTATGATCCCGAAGCGTCCTTTAAATTCTATAAATGACATTCTTGAAGCATGGCAGCAAACAAATTTTACGTCAACGGAACGCCAGTTAGATTCGATAGACATTTTCGAAAGCGACAATATTTACAGTTCAGAAAAAGTTTATCGATCTCAAGATGTACACAATTCAAAACATATCCTTTTTTGCGATGGTGTTTTACATAGCGAATATGTAGCAGCATCTCAGAGATCAAATAATTTGGTTTATTGTGCAAGAGCAGAAGATTCCAAAGAATGTACACAGTCTTTTGCAGTTTCTTGGTCAGCTCAAGTAGTTAATAGTGCTTTTATTCACGATTGTTACGATGTTTTTGAATGTTTGTTTTGTTCACATTTATCTGGCAAAAAGTATTGTGTGGCTAATATGCAATATACAGAGGAAGAATATAAGCCCATAAAAGACATTGTGATGCGCTGGATATTGGGAAGTGCCTAGCTCCAACAAATAGGGTCTGACCCTATGTACATAGGGTCAGACCCTATTCGATCGCTAGTTGGCATCAATAACTCTATATATGCGAGAATGTAAAGCTGATTTCCTGGACTGGATGCTGAAAATATAGCGATCTTGCTCACAGGAACATAAGAAAGGTCTAGAAATGAAAAAAGATATCCATCCTGAGTACCGTGAAGTTGTATTTACCGACGCTTCTGCAGATTTCCAATTTGTTACTCGCTCAACAGTGGAAGCTAAATCAACAATCAAAGTTGATGGAAAAGAATACCCTCATGTTCCAGTAGATATCTCTTCTGAATCTCACCCGTTCTTTACTGGAAAGATGAAGTTTGTTGACACTGCTGGTCGAGTTGAGAAGTTCCAATCTAAGTTCTCTGGCAAAATTGAAGAGCAGAAGAAAGCTAAGGCTCGTGCAGCTGAACTAGCTAAAGAAGAAAAAGCTCGAAAAGCGCAAGAACGCGAAGAAGAAAAAGCTCGAAAAGCTGAAGAAAAAGCCAAAAAAGAAGCTAAGCGCGCCAAAGAAAAAGAAAATGCTGCAAAGCGCGAAGCTAAAGAAAAAGAAAAACTAGAAAAAGCTAAGGCTGCTAAAGAAGAAAAAGATGCAGCTAAGGCTAAAAAAGACGAAGGTAAAACGGCTGATGCTGATGCTTCATCAGAAGCTGTTTCGCCCCCTTCGGTACAAGACGAGCCTGAAGTCTCGTCTTTGGCTGCAAATGCTTCTGATGAAGCATCAGCATCAGCAGATGACAGTGCGTCTTCTGATTCTGAAGAGAAAACAGAAGACGAGAAGTAGTTTTTCCTTTCTGAAAGAGATCAAATATGCCAGGTACGGTAATTACGGGTGCCCAATGGGGTGACGAAGGTAAAGGTCGATTCACTGACTATCTAGCTGAACGAAGTGATTTCGTAGTCAGATATCAAGGTGGACATAACGCCGGACACACTTTGGTAGTCGATGGTGTTACATTCAAACTTCAGCTAGTCCCAAGCGGAATTTTATATGAACACGTAACTCCAGTAATCGGAAACGGTGTTGTTGTTGATCCGATTGTTCTATTAAAAGAACTCGATCTTTTGGAGTCGCAAGGAATCAACACTTCAAAACTTAAAGTTTCAGGTAATGCACACTGCATCATGCCTTATCATCAAGAACTCGATCGTTTGACAGAACGCTACTTAGGTAAAAACAAACTCGGTACTACCAAGCGAGGAATTGGTCCAGCTTATGCAGATAAAGCGCTTCGAGTAGGAATTCGTATCCAAGATTTATTGGATGAGAAAATCTTGATGCAAAAATTAGAACTTGTACTTCGTGAGAAAAATGGTGTTCTAGCTAAGGTTTATAATCGTTTAGGTTACGATGCAAAGGAACTTGTAGAGACATATCGTGCTCTCGTTCCACGATTAGAACCAATGATTGATGACACGGTTCATTTATTGCACACAGCTTTAGATGAAGGTAAAGAAGTTTTATTTGAAGGGGCACAAGCTACATTTTTGGATCTCGATCAAGGAACATATCCGTATGTAACTTCATCCAATCCTGTAGCCGGTGGAGCATGCACGGGTGCAGGTGTGGGTCCTCGCGCTTTGAATCGAATCATCGGTGTAGCAAAAGCATATGTTACTCGTGTTGGAACTGGACCTTTCCCTACAGAACTTCCATTAGAACCAGGTGAAGTTAAATACCCTGAAGGAACATCTGATACACAAATATCGGACGATATGGAAGTTGGAAACTATCTTGTGGAACGCGGGCGTGAGTTCGGTACTAACACCGGCCGTCGACGTCGTCCAGGTTGGTTGGATTGCGTAATGTTAAAACATGCTGTCCGACTTAATACATGTACAGAAATCGCGATGTGTAAACTCGATGTTCTTGGTGGGCTAGATGAAATCAAGATCTGTACTGCATATGAAACTCCAAACGGGGACCGAATCGATCATATCCCTTATCACCAAAGTGCATTTCATGATGTACGACCAGTTTATGAAACATTGCCTGGATGGGACAAAGACATCGAAGACACTGCGAGCTTCGATGAACTTCCACCAACTGCAAAGTCTTTCATTTCAAGAGTTGAAGAAATCATTGGTGTTCCTGTAACTTTCACTTCAACTGGTCCTGCACGTGATCATACTGTTGTGATGCCCCGCGGTTAAATAGTTCGAATTTGCATTTTTGTCGCTGGCAAGACACTGGCATAAGTTGTCGAATAGAATAGATAGCCAATGAATGTATTAGTTTTAGGTTCTGGTGGTCGCGAACATGCTTTAGCATGGCGACTCAAACAAGATCACAGTGTGGACACTATTGCAGTAGCTCCAGGAAACCCTGGTGTTGCGGATGAAGGCATCGACTGTATCGATATTGACGCTAATGATCCGCACGCGGTTGTTGAAACCGCAAAAGGTAAATTTGATCTTGTAGTTGTTGGTCCTGAGGCACCTTTAGTTGCAGGAGTTGCTGATGCGCTTCGAGAAGCCGGCATTTCAGTATTTGGACCTAACAAAGACGGAGCCCAACTAGAAGGCTCGAAGGCTTGGATGAAAGATCTATTAGTTGAAGCAGGTGTTCCAACTGCATTGCATCAAAGTTTTGAAGCAGATCAAAAAGAGCAAGCGCTGAATTATTTGGAGATTCTAGCGCAAGAGACTTCTAGTGAACTTTATGTTGTAAAAACTGATGGTTTAGCTGCAGGTAAAGGCGTAACAGTTACACAAGATTTACAAACCGCTAGAGATGCAGTTGAATCATATCTATCAGGTGATGCTTTTGGTGACGCTGGAACCACTTGTGTGATCGAAGAAGGAATGGTCGGTCCTGAGATTTCTTTGTTTGCAATATGTGATGGAAATGATGCAACAGCAATAGGAGTAGCTCAAGATCACAAACGAGTATTCGACAACGACGAAGGGCCGAACACTGGAGGTATGGGATCGTATTCACCAGTACCATTCGTTGATGACATGTTGATTCGAGAAATTATGGATACATGTATTTCTCCCACTTTAAAGGCACTGAAATCAAGAGGAATTGATTATCGAGGAGTGCTTTATGCAGGTCTAATGCTCACACCAACAGGACCTCGAATGTTGGAATACAATATTCGCTTTGGTGATCCAGAATGTCAGATTTTAATGATGCGTCTTACTGGTGATCTTGCAAAAACTTTAAAAGCTTGTGCTGATGGAGAACTTAGAAAAGTATTACTTACAACCGATCGACACGAACAGCTTGGACTTAGCGACTATGCAGCAATCACTGTGGTCATGGCAGCAGATGGTTATCCTGAGTCACCAAGAAAAGGCGATGAAATTACGGGAATAGATGCTGCAAACTCCATTGATGGCGTTCATGTTTTTCATGCAGGAACAAAGCTCGAAGATGGAAAACTTTTAACTAATGGTGGTCGAGTCTTAAACGTGACCGCATTAGGCCAAGATTTGCAACACGCTCAAAAGCGGGCTTATGAAGCTTGCGAAAAAATTAAGTTTGACGGAGCGCATTATCGAAAAGATATTGCTTATCAAGCTTTAACTGAACAAGGAAATTCGTTTTGATAGATCGTTATACAACAAAAGAAATGGGAGAGATCTTTAATGACGTCTCTCGCATGCAAACATGGTTAGATGTTGAAGTTGCAGTAGTAAAAGCACTTTCAAATCACGGTGTGATCGATGCAAAAGATGCTGAAATTGTTGAACAAACGCAACCAAAGATCGATGAAGATTTTGTTAGGCGAGTAAAAGAACGAGAGGCAGAAATCCATCACGATGTTGCAGCATTTGTTGATACTGTCCAAAGCGACATGGGCAATGAGTCAGCAAGATATGTGCATTATGGTCTCACATCTTCAGACATAGTTGATACTGCACAAAGCGTGATTTTGAAAAATGCTCTATCGCTTGTCATTAAAGAAACTCAACTTCTCGATTCTGCATTGTTTGAATGTGCAAACAAATACCGAGATTCAATCATGGTAGGTCGCACACACGGTATTCACGCAGAACCTACAACATTTGGCACGAAAGTGGCTCTTTGGTTGTTGCAGTTGCGACGCGATCAAAAGCGACTTGATGATGCATTGAAAAATATTGCTGTAGGAAAACTTTCTGGAGCAGTGGGTACATATTCGAATATCGAGCCTGAAGTTGAAGCTCAAGTCTGTGCTGAACTTGGTATTGAAGCAGTCCCAGCAACCCAGGTGATCGCTCGTGATCGGCATGCTCAAATGCTGTATGCGCTTGCTTCTTTAGCTGCAACAATTGAACAAATAGCCCTAGAAATTAGGCACTTACAGCGTACTGAAGTATCTGAAGTATTTGAACCATTTGCCAAGGGAAAGCAAAAAGGTTCATCTGCAATGCCACACAAACGCAATCCAGTTAAATGCGAACAACTTTGTGGGTTAGCAAGAATCGTGAGAAGTAACTTGCAAGCAGGTCTAGAAAATGTTGCGCTATGGCATGAGCGAGACATCTCTCACTCTTCAGTAGAGCGAGTTATCTTGGCAGATTCTTTGACTTTGGCTCACTATATGACTCGACAAGCAGTGTTTATTATTTCAGGTATAGAAGTAGATGAAGCTCGAATGAGGGAAAACATTGATGCTTCATTTGGTGTTGTATATTCTCAAACGCTTTTGTTGACTCTGGTTGAAAAAGGTTTATCTAGAGATGATGCATATCGAATTGTTCAAGAGCTTGCTCAGAAAGCTTTCAAAGAGCGAGTTTTATTGAGCGAGTTAAGTCAAAAAGATGAGCGAGTTACATCAGTAATTGACGAGCAAACATTAAGTCAGTGTTTTGATCCGAAAAGGTTGATCAAACATAGTGATGTTGTATTTTCAAAAATCCAAAAAGGATAGTAAGACAAAATGACCACACCCGCAAATGAAAAATTTAACCCTTCTCCTACACCTGAACAATTGCGTCAAAGCGGTTTGAAACATTTGTATCGTGGAAAAGTCCGCGACATGTATGATGCAGGACCAGGACAACTCTTGATGGTTGCGAGTGATCGTATCAGCGCATATGACGTGATCATGACTGAAGAGATTCCCGGAAAGGGTGCGGTACTTAATGGTTTGAGCAATTATTGGTTTGATCAGACCGAAGATATTATTGCTAATCATCGTATTTCGACTGATGTTACAGATTTTCCATGTTCAGATGCTGATGAATACCTTAAAGGTCGAGCAATGTTGGTTAGAAAATCTGTACCAATCAAACTTGAATGTATCGTTCGCGGGTATTTATTCGGACATGGATATAAAGAATATGTTGAGACCGGGTCGGTCCATGGCTTTAAATACAAACCTGGAATGAAGTTGGCAGAAAAGCTTCCTGAGCCGATATTTTCACCGACAACTAAGGCAGATGAAGGTCACGATGAAGCAATTTCTCAAGAAGATGCCCGGAACTTAGTAGGTAGTGAAGTTTATGATTTCATTCGCAATGCTTCTGTAGCGCTTTATTTACAAGGAGCAAAGCGCGCAAAAGATGTCGGAATTATTTTGGCAGATACCAAGTTTGAATTCGGTTTTATCGAGGGCTCTGATGGTGCGTTAAGCAATGGCAAGTCTGCACATAGTGTTGATGACATAATTTTGATTGATGAAGTTATGACTCCTGATTCCTCTCGTTACTGGGAAGGTTCAACATATGAGCCTGGAGTTTCTCCAGCTTCGTTTGATAAACAATTTGTTCGGGATTGGCTAGATTCAACGGATTGGGATCGAACACCTCCGCCTCCGACTTTACCTGACGAAGTTATTGAAGGAACTCAGAATAAATACATCCAAGCTTACGAGCGGATCACGGGCCACGATTTTTCTCAGTGGGTTTAGTTTTAATCTCTGCCTAGTGATAGAACTTGACCTCTTCGATAACTAGAAGCAGGAGCATTGCTATCAAATGTGCAAGTAAGTTCACGCCTTTTCTTTAGAGATTCTGAATCGTTAGATCGCACATTGAATTCGACGTTAATATGTGTCGCGCTTTGAGAGTTGATTTTAATCACGGTATCGGGAACTGGACTTCGTCTTGCTTCATGGTATGTGAGAGTCATCGGTACATTCGAAGCGAATTGAACCTTTTTACCATCTGCAACTATTAAGTGCGGTACTGCGCAATGACCATTCTCGTCTGCATAGACTACATGTGTCTCATCAACTACTGCTTGTGGATTAGTAGAGATCAAAGCTGGTTTGTCTCTTAAGCGTTGATCATTTAAGTATAAGAATCCATTTGCGATCGTGACTGTCGCTACTCCCGTTAGGACGATACCAGTAGCAACGTCAGCTGCTCTATCTACAGAATCTGCAATTCGTTGAGTTACTGGTTTTTTAGGTCCGCTCTTTTGCTGTCCTGATGAAACTTTTACATTTTTGTTTTGCTTAACTTCTCTACGAAACTTTCTGTCGTTTCCAAAGTCCCAGCCGAGTCCAGCACCTGATCCAAGTCTGGAAACTGTTTCTTCTCGGCTTAAGCCCTGATTATGAGATGCCCATCCGGCGTTGAAATCTCTCGCTCCTGGGGATATACCACTCATCAGTATTCTCCTTTAAACAATTAGAAAGTAGTCTAATAAGCGTTAGCTATTAGGGTCAAAATGGAAACTCATCATGATTCAATTTTGCAGGGAAAATTTCACTATTTGATATCTCCATTGCAACTCATAATCAGAATAGAACTAACCTGTAGTTATGGCTCAATTCAAAGTAACTGTTAATGTTTCACCTTTACCCGGAGTTTTGGATCCTGCAGCTGCTGCAGTGATGCGCGCTCTACCTGCACTTGATTTTCAAGGTGTATCAAATGCTCAGATTGGTAAACGAATCACTTTTGATTTACAGGCACAAAGCAAAGACGAAGCTCAAAAAGAAGTTGAGCAAATGTGCGAACAGCTTCTTGCTAATCCTGTAATTGAAGTATACGAAATCAACATTAGTGAAATGGCGAATGCATAATGGCGCCGACAATTGCTATCCCGGTATTTCCTGGAACGAATTGTGAATTAGATGTAGCTCACGCTTTAAAAACACTCGGGGCTAGCCCTCAAATAATGTGGCATAGCGAAACTGATCTAACAGGAGTTGATGCTGTAATTGTTCCGGGGGGATTTGCTCACGGAGATTATTTACGTACTGGCGCAATTGCTCGTTTTTCTCCAGTGATGAATGCGATTGAGGAATTTTCACGTCAAGGTAAACCAGTATTGGGGATCTGTAATGGTTTTCAAGTGTTATGTGAAGCGGGACTTTTACCTGGTGCGTTGCAGAAAAATGTCGGAATGAAATTTATCTGCTCTGATGCTGAATTAGAAGTGTCATCCCCGTCTCCTTTGACTTCTCGGTTAGAAGTTGGAACTAAAGTCACAATTCCAATCAACCACTTCGAAGGCAACTATACCTGTAGCGATGAGACATACGAAGAATTGGTCGCTAACGATCAGATCGTATTGAGATATGTAGATAACCCGAACGGAAGTCGTGACTCGATTGCTGGCGTATGCAATCTTGCCCGTAATGTCGTCGGTTTGATGCCTCATCCAGAAAGAGTGTGTGAGTCGATCTTAGGTAACGACGACGGGGCAGAGATGATGCTGTCGTTCATTGATGCAGCAAAAGAGTCTCAAGCACAATCATTCGCACAAGCTGGAGCGTAAAGGACAACAATGGTAGGTACACAAGAAATGACTGAACTAAGACCAATGCAAAAACTCATGGTTGATGCTATGAAAACACATGCTATTCGTGAAGGAGAATTCACTTTAGCTTCAGGAAAGAAATCAAACTGGTACTTAGACGGACGACAACTAACATTTCGTGGAGATTGCATTGAACTAGTTGGTCAGTCAATTATGGAAGCTCTCGAAGCAAAAGATCGAAACCTTACTAATTTTGATGCAGTAGGTGGAATCGTGGTTGGTGCAATTCCAGTAGCTTTAGCAGTGGCAAGTGTGAGCAAGAAAAATTCGTTTGCAGTTAGAAAAGAAGCGAAATCTCATGGTGCAGCAGGTTTGATCGCAGGCCCATTAGAGCCTGGTCAAAAAGTATTGATAGTTGAAGATACAGTTACTACTGGTGGATCATTGTTACAAAGTGTAGATGCAGTGCAAGATTTCGGTTGTGAGATTGTCGCAGTTGCTGCATTGTTAGATCGCGGTGGAGTTGTTGAAGAAAAACTGCAAGAACGAGGACTGACATTCGTATCAGTAATCGGTGCTCCACAAGTAGGACACGAATACGGAAGCTAAACAGTCGGAGGACTGACCCTCCA